>JBEPUT010000007.1:0-135966 GCA_041691395.1 Chitinophagaceae bacterium | reverse complement strand
CCTTCATATACTAAATTTCCACCGCCATCACCAGCTTCGGGTCCCAGGTCAATTACCCAGTCGGCCGACCGGATCACATCGGTATTGTGTTCTACTACCAACACGGAATGCCCCTGATCGATCAGGGCCCGGAAAGAAGTCAGCAGTTTCTTGATATCATGAAAATGAAGTCCTGTGGTTGGCTCGTCAAAGATGAAAAGGATATGCCCCAGGCTCCTGCCTTTGCCCAGGAAGGAAGCGAGTTTAACGCGCTGGGCCTCGCCGCCGGAGAGGGTATCGGAAGACTGTCCGAGTTTAACATAACCCAGTCCCACATCACTCAGCGGTTTGATTTTTTGAATGATCTCTTTTTCATCCCGGAAAAATTCCAACGCATCATCCACACTCATATCCAGTACATCATAAATGCTCCTGGTACGGTAATGCACCTCCAGCACTTCTTCCTTAAACCGTTTACCGTTGCATACTTCGCAGGTCAGGTGAACATCTGCCAGGAACTGCATTTCAACCACCTGTTCCCCTTCGCCCTTGCAGGTGTCGCATCTGCCACCATCCACATTAAAGGAAAAATGCTTCGGCTGGAAACCCCGAAGTTTACTCAGTGGTTGTCTGGAGTACAGATCCCTGATCTCATCGTAAGCCTTAATATAGGTTACCGGATTGCTGCGCGAAGATTTGCCTATGGGATTCTGGTCCACCAGTTCAATCTGGCTGATCGAATCCAGATCACCGCTGATGGATTTATGCATACCCACCTTATCGGCAAATTCCCCTTTGATCTTCTGCAATCCGGGATACAGGATTTGTTTAACCAGCGTGGTTTTGCCACTGCCACTGACTCCGCTCACCACACACAATACGTTGAGGGGAAACTCCACGCTGATATCTTTCAGGTTATGCTGTCTGGCTCCATTGACTGTAATGGATTGTTTCCATTCCCGCACTTTTTTGGGGGGATCAATGCGGAGGTCGCCACGCAGGTATTTACCCGTGAGGCTGTTTTCATTTTGAATGATCGCATCATAATCACCCTGGGCAACCACTTCCCCGCCCAGATGACTGGCCAGGGGTCCCATATCAATGATGTGATCGGCTTCGCGCATCATCATTTCATCATGTTCCACCACCACTACCGTATTGCCCAGGTCGCGCAGCTGCTTCAATACCACGATCAGTCTTTCTGTATCCCGGGAATGGAGCCCGATGGATGGTTCATCCAATATATAGAGAGAATTGGTCAGATTGCTACCCAGGGAGCGCGTGAGCTGGATGCGCTGGCTTTCGCCTCCGCTTAATGAGTTGGCCAGCCGGCTCAGGGTAAGATAACCCAATCCCACATCCAGCAGGGTCCTCAGGCGGTTATGGATCTCGATGAGGATCCTCCGGGAAACCTGTTGCTGGAATTCCGAGAAAACAATCTGGCGGAACCATTCCGATAGTTTGCTAACGGGCATTTCGCAAAGCTCCCCGATATGCAGCCCACTGATTTTCACATACAGCGCTTCCGGGCGCAAGCGGTATCCTTTGCAATCGGGACAATCTGTTCGTCCCCGGTATCGCGAAAGCAAAACGCGATACTGAACCTTGTACAGATTCTTCTCCACTTCGGCAAAGAAATCATTGATTCCGCTTACTTCCTTGTTTCCCGACCATAAAAAGGCATACTGCTCTTTTGTCAGGTCCATGATGGGTTTATGAATGGGAAAATCGTATTTGCGGGATGTTTTGATAAAATGATCCTTCCAGGCGCTTAGCTTCTCTCCTCTCCACGGCGCCACGGCGCTTTCATACACGCTCAGGCGCTTATCCGGAATCACCAGGTCAGCGTCTATCCCAAGAACCTGTCCGAACCCTTCACACGTCGAACAGGCCCCATAGGGGTTATTAAAGGAGAAAAGATTGGGCATGGGTTCCTCGAACCGGATACCATCCATTTCAAACCGGTTGCTGAAAGGCAATTGCTTTTCCCCGTCAATTTCCAGCAGCATTTCCCCCTCCCCTTCATAAAAGGCGGTGCCGATGGAATCTGCCAGCCGGTGGAGGTCATCTTCATCAAAGTCTTTAACGATAATCCGGTCCACCAGCAAAAAAGAACTGTTTTTGGGCAATTTGGACCGCGCGGGTTTGGAGGCTTTTCCCAAAGGGTCTGCTTCCGTTGAAATCAGGTCTTCGATGCGCACTGTTTCCTTATTGACATATAACCTCGCAAAACCTTTCTGAAGAAGGATATTGAGTTCTTCGGTGGTGTTCCGGTTGGGGTGTTGCTTGAATGGGACCAGCATCAGCACTTTCTCACCCGGTTTCAGGGCCTGAATGTTCCGGATAACGTCCTGGACATCATTTTTCTTTACTTCCCTTCCGGAAACGGGGGAAAAAGTAGTTCCCGCCCGGGCAAAAAGAAGCCGGAGATAATCATACATTTCGGTCATGCTGCCCACGGTCGATCTCGGTGTGCGGGTGGTTACCTTCTGTTCAATGGCAATGGCAGGGCAGAGCCCTTTGATATAATCCACATCGGGTTTATCCATTCGGGCCATAAACTGCCTGGCATAGGCGCTCAGGCTCTCTGCATAGCGTCGCTGACCCTCTGCAAAGAGGGTGTCGATCGTCAACGAAGACTTGCCCGATCCTGATACGCCGGTGACCACAATAAACTTATTGCGTGGGAAATTAACGGAGATATTCTTCAGGTTATGCACCCTGGCGCCCTTAATTTGGATGGAATCGAGGGCCCGGACCCTCGCCGGCGCGTCCGGGATTTTTTTCGACTTGGTAGATACTGCCATAAATGAGAGCAACAAATATATTGGAACTGATACCATTAGAAAGCGGTTTCCCAATTCAGGAAACAACGCGGGGAACTATTAAGAACAAATAATTTTCCCAAAATGTTGTTTTTTCCAAAAATTGTATATCTTTAATTCCTGGTTCATCTTTTTACCACAATAAAATAATAATTATCGAGTAAGCACTTCTACACCGAAAAGCCAAGCGTTCTAAAATCCAACATATATCCTATCACCTTTAAAAACCGTAGAAGTTTATGAATTCGCTACGTACGAAAACCGATCATGAATTAATCCATTCGTTTCGCGACGGCGACTTACAGGCCTTAGAGGCTCTCGTAATCCGCCACAAGGACAAGCTGTACACATCCATTCTCTTCCTGGTCAAGGACAAGTACCTGGCCGAGGACATTTTCCAGGACGTTCTGATTAAAATTATCGACACCATCCGTGGCGGCCGGTATACAGAAGAAGGCAAGTTCCTTCCCTGGGCAATGCGCATTGCACACAACCTTTGCGTGGATCATTTCCGCAAGGTGAAAAGAACCCCCACCATCAAGACCAGTGATGACCGGGACATTTTCGAAGTCATCAATTTCACAGAAGACGGCGCTGACGTTAAAATCATGAAAAGGCAAAGCCACGACCGTGTACGACGGATGCTGGACCTTCTTCCTGAAGATCAGCGTGAAGTGATCATTCTGCGTCATTATGCTGACCTCAGTTTTAAAGAGATCGCTTCATTAACAAGCTGCAGTATCAATACGGCCCTGGGGCGTATGCGGTACGGACTGATCAACCTGCGTAAAATGATGACAGAAAAAAGAATTGCCCTATAGGTTAAATTTTACATTCTTTTTTCCAGAAATTATTTACTACTCTTCCGGTGTAAAAAACGCTTCAATAAAAGAAGCAATTTTTACGCCGGAATTTTTTTTTACTGGACAATATGTTCATCCATTGTCCACAGTCAATTGTCTCTTGTCAATTGTCCCTTATCCCTTGTCAATTTATTAAAAGCTTTCAATCCGCAGTTCAGCCAACCGGCAAATTCAGCCGGTTTACGTGTATATCCCTTGGTATAAGTGAGTGTTTTTTCTTCGGGGCTGATGATCGCATACTGGGGTTGCTGGACAGAATTGAAATTTTCAGATTGGAAGGTTGCCCACTTATCCCCAACCGTAATGATGCTTTTATTGGCGTGATCTTTCGTCGTATAAACCATTTGCTCCGTGGCAGGTAAAAGTTTTCGCTCATCTACATATAAAGACACCACCACAAAAGAATCCCGCATCAGCATTTTTACTTCATTTTCGGTCCATACATTTTCTTCCATCCGACGGCAGTTTACACAGGCCCAGCCGGTGAAGTCGATCAGCAGGGGTTTATGTTCTTTTTTCGCCCTGGTCAATGCCTGCTCGTAATTCCTCAGGGGTTCAACCGCTTTTTCGCAGTTTACCGGGTTTTTATAAATGGAATAACATAAAGGCGGGGGAAATCCACTGATCAGGGACAAATTAGCTCCTGCCGTATTGGTTATGCCCGGAATAAGATAAATTGTTGCCGCAGCAAAGAGAACGATGAATCCGATCCGGACCGGACCAAATTTTTTCACCGGGCCATCGTGCGGAAAACGGATCTTACCCAGGAGATATAAAGTCAGCAGCAATCCGATCAGGACCCAGAATCCGATAAAAGTTTCCCTTTTCACCAATCCCCATTGTTGAACCAGGTCTGCATTTGAAAGAAATTTCACCGCCATGGCAAGCTCGAGAAAACCAAGTACCACTTTTACAGAAGTAAGCCATCCGCCGGATTTGGGCAGTGAGGTCAGCCAACCCGGAAACAAGGCAAAAAGGGCAAAAGGCAAAGCCAGGCCCAGTCCAAATCCACCCATTCCGAAACTGAGTTGGGTGGCGCCGCCATTGTTGGAGAGGGCTCCGGCAAGCAGCGTCCCCAGAATCGGACCGGTACAGGAAAACGAAACGATCGCCAGGGTAAGAGCCATAAAGAAAATGCCGGCCAGGGTGCTCCCACCGGATTTGCTGTTCACCGAATTGGCTACACTGCCCGGCAGATTAATTTCGAAATAACCAAAAAATGAAATCGCAAAAACAACAAAAATCACAAAAAAAGCCAGGTTGAGCCATACATTGGTGGAAATATTATTCAGCACTTCGGGATCGGTATGATCGAGCAAATGGAAGGGAAGGCTCAGTAAAATATAAATAAGAAAAATAAAAAACCCGTACAGGAGGGCATGCCCCGGGCCTTTACGCCGGTTACCCGCTTTCTTGGTAAAAAAAGAAACCGTGAGCGGAATCAGCGGAAATACACAGGGTGTCAGCAAGGCAATGAAACCACCAGCCAAACCCAACAGAAAAATACTCAGCAGCCCCATCCCTTCCGTTCCCACATCGCCGCAGGGGCTGACCGGATGTTTTAAATCAATGGTAGGAATTCGTATGCGCGCGCCGGAACTGATCCCGCCCGCCAACTCCGCCGTAAAAGGATAACTACCGGAATAAAATTCATCCTGTTTGCCGTAAAAAAAATTCAGTGTTCCCAGCAAGTGGGCCGGTACCGTTCCATTCAAATTTATCGGAACTGCAAATGATACGGCGGTTTCATACAAATTAAAAATCGCGTTGTCAAACAAGCTGATGTTGCGCTTAACCGATTTGCTTTCTGAGGAGAGGGGCTTTTTTGCCTTAATGGAAGAGTCTGCAAAATGCAGCTCCATGGATGGCGTTCCGCTAATGTCCTGGTCCGGTCCGTACAATTGCCATCCCGGTTTAATGGTTGCTTTAAAAATAAGTTGATACTGCGTTCCGTTTTTAACCGAAGAAACCTGCCAATCAACCGCCGAACTGTCCTGTGCCTGAAGCTGTACAAAAAACAAACACAAAAGAAGAAAAACACCGGACCTTTTTGGCATAGAGGTGGGTCTAAATATTCGCAAATTCCGGATGCGGGGTTGCGGTCTGCATTTTCCTGATCTGCAGTAACTGTTGAAAAAGCAGGCGCCCGTCAGTATTTCCCAGATATTCGGAAGTGGCTCTTTCCGGATGGGGCATGAGGCCAAATACATTCCTGTTCTGATTACAAATACCGGCGATGTTACGGGTGCTTCCGTTAAAATTGGAACCTGCTGTTACGACGCCCTGTTCATCACAATATTTCCACAGAACCTGACCATTGGATTCCAGTTCGTCGAGCATTTTATCATCTGCATAATAGCGTCCTTCCCCATGGGCAATCGGAATCTTCAGCGGGCGGCCGCCGGGCTGGGTAAGATGTACATTTTTGCTGATGAACTGCTGGTTGGCATTACGCAGTAAAACACCGGGAAGCAAATGGGATTCACAGAGGATCTGAAAACCATTGCAAATCCCGAGCACCATGCCCCCGCGGTCCGCGAACTCGATCAGCGGCTGCATCAGGGGACTGAAGCGGGCAATGGCCCCGCAACGGAGATAATCCCCGTAAGAAAAACCACCGGGCAGTACCAGGCAGTCTTCCTCAGAAAACATGCTCAGGTCCGTATCCTTGTGCCAGAGCATGATCACTTCATGGCCCAGGTCCTCCTGCAGGGAGAATTGAATGTCTCTGTCGCAATTGGATCCCGGAAATACAACAACCCCGAATTTCATGTTGACTATTTACGCTATAAAGGTAATTCATTCCAGTCAAAAGGGGAATTACAGAAGATAGTTCACCACGATGGCCACAGAAAAGCAGATCCAGTGCAACAGCAGCGGGGGCCATTTTTTAGCGGGATAAAAATAAGCCGCCGCATGGAACACAGCAAAGGGCATGGCCATAACAATCCAGTTTTCATAAGAGCCTGCTTTATAGATCAGGACCACCAAAACCGCCGCAATCAGAAATACCAGCAACAGGCTCCAGCTTTTTCTTACGTGGATCAGCATTTTATTCAGGTTGTTCTGAACAAAAATACCTCCCACCACAAAGGGTATGATCAGAAAACTAATGCCTGCCGTTATCCAGATGGAACCCGGAATGGGGGGGAGCGCAAAATGAATATACGGCACGAGGTTTTTCCAGTGCAGCTGATGAATAAAATACAGTATCAGGATCAGGAAATAATAGGGAGAAGTAAATCCGACAAAACCGACGAACCATTCCTGAACGCGGAAGGGCCGCATGATCAGCAGGGCGAAGAACAACAGCAATAAAAAAGCGATGGCCGGCATGTACAGCAGCGTCGCAAGCCCAAGGAACAATCCGATATTAAAGATATCAGATACCGGTGAATGGCTGTTGTACAGGGCAATCATCCGGTACCAGCACCAGATGATGATGGAATTGATGAGCAATGGTGCAGAAAAATGGCCCCAGTCCGGCAACAAAGAGGTGACCAGGATGTAAGACATGCCGGGTAAATAATTGGCTTTCGGCAGGATCTTGTGAAAATTGCAGATGCTGTTCAGCAGGGTTGCCTGCGAAAACAGCAGAATGAAACTGAGGATGGCAAATGGAAGGGCGGCATGACCAAACAGGGAATCCAGGCCTGTGAGGATGAACCGGTACAGATAATTATCCTCCGGATGCAGCACAGGCGAAAACGGATGAAGAAAAACAGGAAACTTCAGCACCAGGGCATAAACGAACAGCAGTAAGGCGTTGGTGGGTGCCTTTTGTTTAAAAATACCGATCACCGGCAGGTTGTTTTAAAAATCTATTTTTGCGAAACAAAGATAATTCCTGAAAAGGCAAGGTATTACAATTTGATTACTGCTGATCTGTTTTCCGTATCGCGTCATAAAGGAATATCCTTTGTCCAGGTTTCGCAGGGTAGGATACCTGGTGAGCTTGCCATCGGCGGAAATGCTCTGGTCCGACAACAGCAGGGTTCTTCCTTCGTAGGTATTATACAGAAAATGAAGTGCCCCGCCGGTATTCATCAGCTGGTAAGAGATCAGGTTATTGCCGTCGTCATCAAACTGACTTTTCGGGATTACGTTGCTCCACTCCATGTTGCTGTTCCTGTCGAAGGAAAGGATCATGATATTCTCCGCATTGTAGCGGTTAATATTATTACCGCCATACCGGTTCCAGGGAGAATACGGATTGTAAAAGGGCGAATAATAATCCATCGGTCCCATATAAGGGGATCCGTAAATATAATCCCAGCGGTTAAAGGCATTGCCGCGGGAAGTGGTGTATTCCGATTCGCTGATAACCAGGTACCCGCCATCCTTCCTGGCCACAATGTTTTTTATGAAGAAATCATTGAAGGCCATTTTCTGGCTGGATTCAGAACTTTTTGCCTGGGCCCGCAATTCATCATTGAAAATAATCAGATTTTCTTTCAGCCGGCTATCGCTGGATTTATCCCAGATCACCGAATAAAGCCCTTCAATATTCCCCCGGCGCTGCTTGTAGTAAAAAGCTGAGATCAGGTAACGCTTGTTATTGTTGTCCACCTTGATCTTGAATTCATCCAGCACCCGGTCACCCACACCCAGATCCTTGATGGAAAAAGTGTCGGAGAGCGCGGATTTTGTCACCAGAGAAACTTTGCTGACGTATTCGCCGTTGCTGCCGCTGACGTATTTGGCAAAAATCAGCTGGCCTTCGTTGTCCAGCTCAAAATTGGTGAACATCGTATTACGTTCGTCCACCCGTAGGCTGATGCGGTGCCGGTCCCGCAATTCCAGGTTCTTGTTAAAAAGAAATGTGGAAAAGACATAATTTTTCTGATTCTTACTGTTGATTTTCAGGATCATCAGGTTTTGCTTGTCCTCACTCTGCACGCTGGTATAGATCTTGGTGCTGTTGGAGAATTTCACCTGGGTCGTGTCCAGGTCCATGGGATCGCTGATCCTTTTACCCTGTCCGTCCAGTTTGACCATGGTATAATGGACAATATTTTTCTTCTGGTATTCATACAGCATGTAACAGAACCCGGGATATTGTATAAAATCAATATTGGTATACTTTTCAGGCAGGTAATCCAGGGGAACCCGCTGGATCAGCTTCATCTGATCATCATAAACGGAAATCGAATTGCTGTTGTGATTGTTCTTAAAAACCAGGATATTCCCGGCAACACGGCCTATAATATCAAAATTTGTCCTGCGGCTGTCGTCCTGTTCCGGATCGGTGTATTGGATGCGTTGTGCCTGCATCAGCACGGGCAGGAGCAGCAGCAGGCCAAGGAATCTTAATTTCATAAATATGCGCTTACTGAAGAGATTGGTACAAGGAGTAAGTTACTCAAAACTCCGTTCAGAATCTGTTAATTTCATCCTATTCCCTATATCTTTGTGCCGCCCTTCAGGAGCACATTGTTTGCCATTTAAAAATTCGTCCTATTATAAAAACAGCCACTCAACTTACACTCCGTGAGCAAACAAAATGATAAGGTAACGATCGCCACCCTGGTTATCGCGTTAGGTATTATTTACGGAGACATAGGAACTTCACCCCTATATGTGCTGAATGCCATTGTCAACGGCCGGGTGATTTCCGAACTGCTGATTCTGGGAAGCCTGTCCTGCATCATCTGGACGCTTACGCTGCAGACCACCATCAAATATGTATGGCTTACCTTAAAGGCCGATAACAAGGGGGAAGGGGGAATTTTTTCCCTGTATGCCCTTGTCCGGCGGCAAAAACGCTGGCTTGTTATTCCTGCCATGATCGGCGGGGCCGCGCTGTTGGCCGATGGCATGATTACACCGCCCATTTCGGTCACTTCCGCTATTGAAGGGTTGCGTCAGCTGCCGAACCTCAATTATATTCCCCAGGATACGATCGTTTATATTGTACTGGGTATCATGGTTGTTCTTTTCTTCCTGCAACAATTTGGAACGCAGTCCATTGGAAAATTGTTCGGACCGATCATGTTCATCTGGTTCACCATGATGGCCGTGCTGGGTGGCAGTCACCTGGTCGACGACCTAGGGATCTTCAAGGCATTAAGCCCCGTTTATGCCATTGAATTGCTGACCATTTATCCGAAGGGATTCTGGCTGCTGGGCGCTGTTTTCCTGTGTACCACGGGGGCCGAAGCCCTGTATTCTGACCTTGGCCATTGCGGAAAAAGCAATATCCGGATTTCGTGGATCTATGTAAAAACCTGTCTGATCCTGAATTACCTGGGCCAGGGGGCCTGGCTCCTGCACAGTCACATGGGACAGGTTTTTGATACCGGAAACAACAATGTTTTCTACAGCATCATGCCATCCTGGTTCCTGATCCCCGGAATCCTGATTGCCACTGCCGCCGCCACCATCGCCAGCCAGGCGCTGATCAGCGGATCCTTTACCCTGATCAGTGAAAGCATGCGGCTGAACCTGTGGCCGAAACTCCGGATCAGTTATCCCACAGAGCAAAAGGGACAGCTCTATATTCCTGCGATCAACTTTATGCTTTTCGTCGGCTGTTCTGGAATTACTCTGTATTTCCGGTCTTCTTCCCATATGGAAGCGGCTTACGGGCTGGCCATTACTCTCTGTATGCTGGCCACTTCTATTCTATTCGCCAACTACCTCATCTCGCGCAGGGCTCCCTCGGGGTTCATTTACCTCTACCTGGCCGTTTACCTGATCATCGAATTCAGTTTCCTTTTTGCCAACCTGGAAAAATTTCCGCATGGCGGTTTCGTTACCCTGATCGTTGGCGGGTGCCTCAATGCCGTCATGTATGTATGGTTTCGCTCCCGAAAGATCAAGAACCGTTACGTGGAGTTCGTCCGTATGGAAAATTACATCCCGCAGATCCAGGAACTGAGCAACGACCGCACCGTACCCAAGTTCTCCACCCACCTGATGTACATGACCAGTGCCAACAATCCCAAAGAAATCGAACATAAAATCATTTATTCCATCCTCAATAAAAAACCCAAACGTGCCGACATCTACTGGTTCGTTCACATCGATACGCTCGACGATCCCTATACCGCAGAATATTCTGTGGACCATATCATTCCCAACGACATCATCCGGGTGGAATTCCGGCTCGGGTTCCGGATTGAGCCCAAGATCAATCTGATGTTCCGCAAAGTGGTGGAGGACCTGGTGAAAAATAAGGAAGTCAACATAACCAGCCGGTACGAGTCCCTGGAAAGAAACAATGTGGTGGGCGACTTTCAGATCATCGTAATGGAAAAATACCTGAGTCAGGACAATGAATTGCCTTTTCTGGAAAGGATCATTATGAAACTGTATTTCTGGCTCAAGGAAGTGAGCCTCTCGGAAGAACGGGGCTTTGGCCTAGATCCCTCTAATGTAACCATTGAAAAATTTCCCCTCATTGTTTCCCCTTTGCCGGATCTGAATTTAAGAAGGGTCGGAGAGAGTTGAATAAATGGACAAGGGACAGTTGGCAGTTCCGTACTGTAATTGCCTTTCATTGTCAATTGTTCATTGCCAACTGCAAAGCATCAATCCGCGCATCCGGTATAAAATAATGATTATGTGAAACCGTTTTGACCGCGCTGTCCGGATCCATTGGCTTCAATCTTTTATGCTCAAGATAATAAATACCATAGCCGCTTCCCTGAAGCAATTCCAGCAGGCGGGCACGTTCCTGCGGATCGCCCAGTTCACATAAAATGATCGGCATGTGTTTCCGGATAATTTCCCGGAACGACTGAAAAACGGCCAGTTCTAACCCTTCCACGTCGCACTTGATGAAATCAACCCGTTGCAGATGCCCGAAGTGTTCATCCCCTAGGAGGTTCCTCACCTTTTCGGATTCGACATACTCCAGAAAAGTACTGTACCGGACCGCCCGGGCGTAGGCAAATTTTTTAACATTGTTCACCCGGGGAATACCCATTTCCACAAACTCCTCGGACGCGCCCATGGCGTATTGCTCCAGGGTAACATTTTTCGTTTTCCGCTTTTTCAGCAGGGCCTGCAGGGTTTGGTAAAATTTAGACATGGGCTCAATCGCATATACATGACCGTTATTTCCGGCCAGGCGGCTCAGTTCCAGGGTAAAATAGCCAAGGTGCGCACCGATATCAATGCACTGGTCACCCGGATGGATCAGGTGCTTTAAAAAATAAATATCCTGGTAATCCACACCGAGCCGGCCCGTTTTATACAGCTTCTGAAAAGAAGTGGCGAGCAGCCGGAGATATCGCTTTTCACCCAGGATGGAGAGCAGGAATTTTCTGACAAGACGCATGGGTAATTTCAAGATTTGATATTTGAAAATGCTTCGCCGTTCAATTGGAGCTTTTTTCAACCACCGGAGATTTGGCAAAGGCGGAAACCCGGGTGACCGTTAAATGGTTAAAAATAGCTTACAAAGGTACAACATGGGTGTCTTTATTTCTTTTGATTTTGTCAGGAATACAGGTCAGGATCTCTTCCTTCAAAATGCGCACGAGCCGCTCTTTAACAAAATCGCGTGTGACCACCAGGCTCACTTCCCTCATTGGAGCAGGCTTCCTGAAATGCCGGATCAGTCCCTGTTGCCGTTTGCTGAAATCCAGGGTGGCCAGTTCGGGTAAAACGGTAATGCCGTCATTCATCTCCACCATCCGGCGAAGGGTTTCAAAACTACCCGCTTCATAATCGAAATGACTTCCCTGGCGGGTTGCCTTGAACAACTCGCAGAGATGAATCATCTGAGACCTGAAACAATGGCCTTCTTCCAGCAACCACAGTTTATTCGGATCAATGTCTTTTGCCAATACATAAGTCTTGCGATATAATCCGTTATTCTCCGAGACATAGGCCAGCAATTCTTCATAAAACAATACCTCCTCCCAGATTCCCTTTTCATTGAGGGGGGTAACGAGGATGCCTACATCCAGCGAAGCATTGCCCAGCCATTGCACGAGGGCCTCTGTCGTTTTTTCAAATACCACGAGTTTCACCCGGGGATATTTCCGGGTGAAGGACTGTACAAAAAGCGGAAGCAGGTAGGGCGCCAGGGTGGGAATGATCCCGATGCGCAGTTCACCTTCCAGCAAACCCTTTCTATGTGAAATGATTTCCCTGATCCGGTCCTTCTCCTGGAGCACTTTCCTGGCCTGCTTCAGAATTTCTTTACCCCCTTCGGTGGGCACCACCGGCGAATGCTTGCGGTCAAAGATTTTAACCCCCAGGGTCTTCTCCAGTTTCTGCACCTGCATGCTGAGCGTGGGCTGCGTAACGAAACAGGCTTCGGCCGCCTGGGCAAAATGTCGGTGGGCGTCTATGGCGAGAATGTATTCAAGCTGGGTAAACGTCATATCATATCACTTTTATCTATCATTATATAAATTTAATCAATTATTTCAATCAATAAAAAATAGGGATATTTGGGGCGTTTAAAAAGGATAGCTTTCCAATAATGTCTTAAACCATTTTTTATGAGTGACGAAAAAAAACTGACCACCGCTGCGGGCATTCCCTATTATCATCATGAGGACACCCAGAGCGCAGGTCCGCGTGGGCCGCTCCTGCTGCAGGATTTTATCCTCCATGAGAAGATGGCGCATTTCAACCGGGAACGTATTCCCGAGAGGGTAGTCCATGCCAAAGGAAGCGCGGCTTACGGAACATTTACCGTAACGCATGATATTACAAAGTATACGCGTGCGAATGTTTTTAATCAGATCGGTAAAAAAACCAGGGTGCTCCTGCGTTGTTCAACCGTGGGCGGAGAGAAAGGATCGGCCGACACAGAAAGGGATCCCCGCGGGTTCGCCCTTAAGTTCTATACGGAAGAAGGAAACTGGGACCTGGTGGGCAACAACACACCCATTTTCTTTATCAAGGATCCAAAGAAATTCAGCGACTTCATACACACCCAAAAACGCGATCCCTACACCAACTGTAAGAGTCCGACCATGATGTGGGATTTCTGGAGCCACAATCCCGAGAGCCTGCACCAGGTCATGTTCCTGATGTCGGACCGGGGCACGCCCTATGGATTCCGCCACATGAACGGGTATGGAAGTCACACGTTCAGCCTCATCAACAGCAATAATGAACGGATATGGGTGAAATTTCATTTTAAGACTGCCCAGGGGATTAAAAACTTCACCAACGAAGAAGCCTTCAAAATGAAAGCCCAGGACGCCGATTTTGCCCAGCGCGACCTGCTGGAAGCCATCGACCGGAAAGAATACCCGAGGTGGAACCTGAAGATCCAGCTGATGACGCTGGAACAGGCAAAACATCATGCTTTTAATCCTTTTGATCTCACCAAGGTGTGGCCGCACAAAGAATATCCACTCATCGATGTGGGTATTCTGGAACTGAACGAAAACCCGAAGAATTATTTTGCCGAGGTGGAACAGTCTGCCTTCGCACCCGCCCATGTTATTCCCGGCATTGATTATTCTCCTGACAAAATGCTGCAGGGGCGTATCCTCTCCTATCCTGATGCAAACCGCCATCGCCTCGGACCCAATTACGAACAGATCCCGGTGAACAGATGCCCGTATGCCGTAAACAATTATGAACGCGACGGAGCCATGCGCGTGGACGGAAATGGCGGCGGAAGCCCGAATTATTACCCGAATAGTTTTGACAACATCAAAGCGGATGAAAAATACAAGGGCATTCCCCTGGAAGTGGATTCCACCACCCTGGGCTGGTTCGACCGCAACGGAAAGGGAGAAGACGATCATTATTCACAACCCGGTATTTTTTACAGGGAGGTGCTCAGTGATTATGATAAGAAGGAACTCGTGAAGAATATAGCAGGTTCCATGGGCCAGATCAGCGGACCCAAAAAAGACGAAATCACGAACCGCCAGTTATGTCATTTTTTCCGAGCGGATATCGGCCTGGGGATGGCCATCGCCCAGACGCTCGGCATCAATCCCGAGCTGGCCATGCCGAAGGAGCATAACGGGGTGGAGGCTTCCGTGTAGTTGACTGTTGACAAGGGACAGTTGCAAGGGACAATGTCCCCTGTCAACTGTCCACTTCCACCAGTGACACCTTACTGCCCGCGACCTTCAGCCGGTATTCCACGCCGCATTTCAAGGCATAATTTTCTGTTTCATGGCCAACGGGAAATCCAAAACAAACCGGAAAATCATATTCGATCAGGATATCCCGGATGATCTCGTAGGCATTTTCTCCAAAGGGACGTTCGGTATCCTTGCAATCGGAAAAACTGCCTACGATGATCGCTTCCGGTTTATGCAATTTCCCCGACCGCTTCAACTGATACAGCATACGGTCAATATTATAGAGATATTCCCCGATGTCTTCGATGAATAAAAGACAACCCCTGGTTTTAAAATCAGAAGAAGTTCCGATAGCATGGGCGAGCAAGGTCAGGTTGCCACCGATCAAAATCCCCGTGGCTTCTCCTTTCCGGTTAAACTCATGCGCTCCGCAGGTGTAGGCCGTTTTTTTGCCCGTGATCAGTTCATGGATCGACCAGGTATAGGGATTGGGCAGGAGTTGACTATTAAAAGCGCCCGCCATGGGGCCATGCGCCGTGGCAATATCGAAATTGGCGTAAATGTGGGTATGCAGCAACGTTATATCGCTGTATCCGATGATCCATTTGGGTGATTTTCGAAACCGCTTAAAACTGATCTGCTCTATGATCCTGCTCGTCCCATATCCGCCCCGTCCGAATAAAATAGCCTTCACCGCTTCATCATCGAGCATCGTTTGAAGATCCGCGAGCCGTTCTTCATCAGTACCCGAAAAATAATTAACGGAACGCCCCCCGATCGTTTTACCCGTTTTCACGATAAAGCCCCATCGTTCAAGGCTGGCTTTACACTGAACGATGTTTGCGTCAGACATATATCCGGCGGGGCATACCAAGCCTATCACATCGCCGGCTTTCAGATAAGGAGGAATATGGACCATATCAGACTTCTTTAAAAATGACTTCGTGGTCGCCGACAATCAGTTGGTGTTTCACCCCGCACTTCAATGCATAGTTGACCTTCTGGTGGCCAACCGGAAAATTAAAACAAATTGGGTAATGGTAAGCTTTTGTATGGTCCTGCACTATATTATATATGCTTCTTCCGAATTCGTCCCCAGGATCATCTGCTTTTACCCTGAATCCACCGATCAGCAGTCCGGCCAGCCCTTCCAGCTTGCCGGTCCTTTTCAGGCCGTAAAACATCCGGTCGATGCTATACAGGTATTCCCCCACGTCTTCCACGAACAAAATCATGCCCTCTGTGCGCAGGTCGGAGGCCGACCCCGCCAGGGATTCAATGGTCTTCAGGTTTCCGCCCGCAAGCGGCCCGGTGGCCGTCCCGGTTTTATTACCCGGATCCGAAACGAGTGGATATTCCACCCTGTTGCCGGTAATGGCCGTGCGGATACTCAGGATGCTGGTGAGCTGGGCGGGCTCCGCATCCTCCAGCCGGTCGGGAAAGCTGTTGCACATCTTGGAATGGATCGATGCAATCCGGTAGTTGTGGTTGAGATGGGCGTGAATCACCGTAATATCACTGAATCCGATGATCCATTTGGGTGCGGCCACAAATTTTCTGAAATCCAGCCGGTCAATGATCCGGATACATCCATAGCCGCCGCGGCCGCAGAGGATGGCCCGCAGGGAGGGATCATCCAGCATCTGCTGGAGATCATTGGCACGCTCCTCATCCGTGCCGCCGAAAGTAAAATCTTTTTCCCCCACGGTGCTGCCTAAACGCAGTCTGAACCCCCAGCTTTGCAGCGTATTCAGGGCGGGCTGCAGCTCTCCGGCATTCATATGACCCGCAGGACAGGTAATTCCAATGGTATCGCCAGGTTTCAGATAAGGCGGGATCGTAAATGGGGCTTCCGCCATCCAACCAAAACCGGCACTGCCGAAGCGGGAACGAAATGGAATGGCCGGCACCAACGGCCCGGCCAGCAGGGAAGAAAGAAAATGTTTGCGCTTCATCATTTAAAGTTAACGGATGGTTCCCAATTGCCAAGAACCGGACCTGTCCGCCAGGCAGGTCCAGCCGATTCCGGGGCACGGAAAACGGGACAATGGATTTGAATTGGTATTTTTGCAGGCTGTAGCCGTACCTGTTTGGTATGGCCATCCTGAACCATGAAAGAATTTAACAGAATACTCGTTACTGCCGCTCTTCCCTATGCCAATGGACCCATCCACATTGGCCATCTCGCCGGTTGTTATATTCCGGCGGACATCTACGTGCGTTATGAACGCGCCCGGAAAAAGGACGTCCTGTTTGTCGGAGGTAGTGATGAACACGGCGTGCCCATTACCATCCGCGCAATGAAAGAAGGCATAACGCCGCAGCAGGTGGTGGATAAGTACCATGCCCTGATCAAAGAAAGTTTTGGTCAGATGCAGATCTCCTTTGATATCTATTCCCGCACTACCAGTCCCGTTCACCATAAAACCGCTTCAGATTTTTTCAAAGTCCTGTATGACGAAAATCTTTTTGAAGAAAAAGAAACGGAACAGTTCTATGATGAAAAGGCGAAAATATTTTTAGCCGACCGCTACATCACGGGCACCTGTCCCATCTGCGGAAACCCGAATGCCTTCGGCGACCAGTGCGAACGCTGTGGTTCTTCCCTGAGCCCGGAACAGCTCATCAACCCGCACAGTACCCTGAGCGATGCGGTTCCTGTGAAAAGAAAAACCAAACACTGGTATTTTCCCTTACAGAAATACGAGGAGTTCCTGAAAGAATGGATCCTGAACGGCCACAAAGAATGGAAACCCAATGTATACGGGCAGTGCAAAAGCTGGCTGGATAAGGGCTTGCAGAGCCGCGCGATGACGCGGGACAGCAACTGGGGAATACCGGTACCACTGCCCGACGCCGACGGAAAAGTATTATACGTTTGGTTCGACGCACCCATTGGCTATATATCCGCCACCAGGGAACTGACGCCCAACTGGGCCGATTACTGGTACCAGAACGACACCAAACTGGTTCATTTTATAGGGAAAGACAATATTGTTTTTCATTGCATCATTTTTCCGGCTATGCTGAAGGCGCACGGACGTTTTGTACTGCCGGACAATGTACCCGCCAATGAGTTTTTAAATATCGAAGGCGAAAAAGTATCCACCAGCCGCAACTGGGCCGTTTGGGTGCACGAATACCTGCAGGATTTTCCCGGCTGTGAGGATGTGTTGCGCTATGTGCTTTGCGCCAATGCGCCGGAAACAAAGGACAATGATTTTACCTGGAAAGATTTTCAGGACCGGAATAACAGCGAACTGGTTGCCATCTTCGGGAATTTTGTGAACAGGACTTTTGTGCTGATGCATAAACTCTGCGGCGGAAAAGTTCCGGTATGGCACGAAGCCATTCGCGATGAAACCGATACGGAACTCACACGCCAGATCAGGGAAACAAAAACCGCTGTGGAAAGTGACCTGGACCAGTATAAATTCCGCGATGCATTATTCAGCATCATTGACCTGGCCAGGAAAGGAAATAAATATTTGCAGGATAAGGAACCCTGGAAAAAAACAGGAAAGGAAACCACCACACCCGCCAACCAGCAGCTGATTGACAATTGCATTCATCTATGCCTGCAGCTGACGGCCAATCTCGCCATACTGATCAATCCCTTTCTTCCCATCACGGCAAAAAAAATGCTGCACATGATGAAGGTCGTGGCAAAGATGCTGGATTGGGAACATGCCGGAAAAACGGATCTGCTGAAAGTAGGATACAGTCTCCGGGCGCCCGAACTCCTCTTCCGGAAAATCGAAAATGAAGAGATGGTGGCTCAAACGGAAAAGCTGCACCGGAATTCGGTGAAACCAGACAGTTCAGCGGAATCGCAGCCTATTGTTATCGAGGAAAAAAAACCAGAAATCCAGTATGAAGATTTTGCGAAGCTGGAGCTGAAGACCGGCACCATCACGGCTGCGGAAAAAGTGCCCAAAGCGGATAAACTGATCAGGCTGGAAATAGATCTTGGATCGGAGAAACGAACCATCGTATCCGGAATAGCCCTGCATTTTAATCCGGCGGATATTATCGGGAAACAGGTTGTGGTGGTGGCCAACCTCGCTCCGCGTAAAATGAAGGGCATTGAAAGCAACGGCATGATCCTTATGGCAGAAGATAATAGCGGAAAACTGTATTTTGTTCAACCGGAACACAAGATCGATGCAGGATCCACGATCAGTTAAAGAAAAAATCTCTACCCGCCAATATATGACCTGGATGGACGCCCCCGGACTGTGCAGCACAGTTTTTTTCGCATTACCTTCGGGCAGGAAGGCTGGTTTAACAAACTAATCGGATCGTATGAAAAGGATCATTAAAAAAGTGGCCGTGCTGGGAAGTGGCGTTATGGGTTCACGCATTGCCTGTCATTTTGCAGGCGTTGGCGTGCAGGTATTGCTGTTAGACAGAACGCCAACGGAACTGACCGCAGCGGAAAAAGCAAAAAATCTTTCTCTGGATCATCCTTCCGTCAGGAACCGGATCGTGAATGATGCATTGGCCGGCGCCGTAAAATCGAATCCCTCCCCCGTTTATACCACGGACGTGATCAAAAGGATCAGCACCGGCAATTTCGAAGATCAGCTGAAGGACCTCGGAGGTTATGACTGGATCATCGAAGTGGTGGTGGAAAGGCTGGATATTAAAACCGCGATCTTTGCGGAAGTCGAGAAATTCCGCAAACCCGGCACCCTGATCACTTCCAATACCTCCGGCATTCCCATTCACCTGATGACAGCCGGCAGATCCGATGATTTTAAAAAACATTTCTGCGGAACGCATTTTTTTAATCCACCACGCTACCTCCGACTGCTGGAAATTATTCCCACCGCGGACACGGATCCTGCAGTGGTGCAATTCCTGCTGCATTATGGCGACCTTTATCTCGGTAAAACAACCGTACTGTGTAAAGACACACCCGCTTTCATCGCTAACCGCGTGGGTGTATTCAGCATCATGGCCATCTTCGGCCTGATGGATAAACTCGGGTTGACCATCGATCAGGTAGAAGCGCTTACAGGACCCGTTATCGGCCGCCCCAAATCCGCTACGTTCCGTACAGCCGATGTGGTGGGCATCGACACGCTGGTGAAAGTGGCCAAAGGCGTTTATGAAAACTGCCCTGACGACGAAGCTCGCAACACATTCATCATTCCTGCATGGCTGGAAAAAATGATTGCAGAAAACAGACTCGGCGATAAGACCGGACAGGGCTTTTTTTCCAAACGAAAAAATGAGCAGGGAGAGAAAGAAATTTGGACCCTTGACCTGGGCAGTTTTG
Organism: Chitinophagaceae bacterium; assembly: GCA_041691395.1. Classification (GTDB taxonomy): domain Bacteria; phylum Bacteroidota; class Bacteroidia; order Chitinophagales; family Chitinophagaceae; genus Puia. Next base: position 116,003 of record JBEPUT010000007.1, on the reverse strand, counting down.
AGTATAAACCAAGGACCAGGGCTGCCTTCGCTACACTGGAAGCAGCTAAGCCGGTTGAAGATCCGGGAGAAAGATTAAAAATACTCATCCGCGGTAAAGATAAGGCCGGCGATTTCTACCGCGATTTCCATTACGCGCTTTTTTCCTACGTCTCTCATCGCATTCCGGAGATCAGTGATGAGGTTTATCGCGTGGATGATGCCATGAAAGCCGGGTTTGGCTGGGAGATCGGCGCTTTTGAAACCTGGGATCTGTTTGGTGTGGAGGAAACCCTGAAGCTGATGCAGGCTGCCGGTTATACCGTAGCGCCCTGGGTTACGGAGATGCTGGCCAAAGACATCAAACAATTCTATACCGTGGAGAACGGGCAAAAATTTTGTTATTCCCCCCGACAGAAAAAATACGTTTCCACCATTTCGGGTGACGGCAGCGCCTTCATCGTGATGAAAAATTTTGAAAACCAGACGGTCTGGAACAACAGCGCCGCCCGGCTCTATCATCTCGGAGATGAGATACTCGGACTGCAATGGTATACCAAACTCGGAACCATCGGTGGTGAAGTACTGGAAGGTCTCCAGCGCTCCATTGGTATCGCTGAGGAAAAATACAAAGGCCTGGTAATAGCCAATGAAGGACCCAACTTTTCTGCCGGAGCCAACATAGGCATGATCTTCATGCTGGCCGTAGAACAGGAATTTGATGAACTGGATATGGCCGTGCGTTTATTTCAGAATACCATGATGCGCGCCCGGTATTCTTCCATACCGGTAGTGGTGGCGCCGAATGGTCTCAGCCTCGGCGGCGCCTGCGAACTGAGTCTGCATGCAGACAAAGTAATCCCTTCGGCAGAATCCTATATCGGATTGGTTGAAGCAGGGGTTGGCCTCATTCCCGGAGGTGGCGGATCCAAAGAATTTGCCTTGCGTGCCTCAGATGAACTGCATCATGATGAACCGGAGACCATTACTTTGAAGAACCGTTTCTTTACCATCGCCACGGCAAAAGTGTCCACTTCCGCTTTTGAAGCATTTGATCTCGGCATTCTGAAAAGGGACCGTGACCTGGTTTCGATAAACCCGGACCGCAGGATCGCCGATGCAAAAACGGCCGCACAGGAATTGTACGAAGATGGCTACCTGGCACCCACCTTGCGCAAGGACATCCGGGTATTGGGCAGATCCGCACTGGGTGCACTGTACGCAGGTATTCATGGCATGTGGCGTGGCAACTATGCCACGGATCACGATGTGGTCGTGGCCCGGAAACTCGCCTTCGTGATGTGCGGGGGTGACCTGAGCGAGCCAACAATGGTTACGGAACAATACCTGCTTGACCTGGAAAGGGAAGCCTTTTTATCGCTGTGCGGTGAAAAGAAAACCCTCGAGCGTTTACAAAGTGTACTAAAGACCGGCAAGCCGGTCAGAAATTAAACCTGTCAAATGAAAAGATCTTTTGTTGCTGCGCTCGTTTTCGCTTTCCTTTTTGGCGCCTGCCATTCTTCTGAATCGGCAAAGGATCTACACACTCCAACAGATTCCTCCTATGCGATCATTGGCAAGATCACGGGACAGGATACCGGAACGATTTTTATATATCATTCCCGTACTCGCGTTCATGACTCTGCCCGGCTCGATCATGGATATTTCACTTTTAAAGGTAAATCCGATACGGTTGAATTCTGCAACCTGTATATCTATAAACAAGGCGACCCCAATAACTTAAAGGGATTTTTTCTGGAAAACGGAAAACTCTCCATGCTGATCAAAAAAGATTCCCTCCAGGATGCACTGATTACGGGCACGCCCACACAGGACGAATATCATCTGTTTGAAACCGTTACAGAAAAATCCTACAACGATCGCATGGCCGCCACGGCTAAATTATATTATTCGGCCAGGGACAGGAAGGATAAAAAAAGCATGGACAGTCTGGACAAAATATTTGATGACCTGGACAAGGAACAGAAAAAAATAATTACAGATTATACCAGAACACATCCTGCATCCACCGTTTCGGCCTATGAGATCAATGAGAACTTCCGGTACAATCCCGACGCCGGCCAGGTGGAGAATTTGTATGGAATGCTTAATGACTCCATTCAATTGGGTTTTTATGGACGTGCCGTTCACGAATTATTAAAGAAGGCCAGGGTTACGGCCATCGGGCAAGCTGCCCCTGATTTTTCGGCTCCGGATGCCCTGGGTAAATCCTTCAGCGTTTCTTCTTTCAAGGGCAGGATTGTGCTGGTGGATTTCTGGGCCAGCTGGTGCGGGCCCTGCCGAAGGGAAAGCCCGGCCCTGGTAAAAGCGTATCGGCAATTTCACGCCAAAGGATTTGATATCCTGGGCGTATCGCTGGATGAATCCAAAGAGGAATGGGAAAAGGCGGTAAAAGATGACAAGCTGGACTGGACGCAGATATCCGATCTGAAGGGCTCGGAAACCGATGCGGTCTCCCTCTATGGCATTCAGGGAATTCCCATGAATTTTTTGCTGGATAAAGACGGGAAGATCATCGGTAAAGATCTGCGCGGTGAAAATCTAATGAAAAAATTACAGGAAGTGCTGCCCTGATTATTCTTCGGAGTACTTATCCCAAACATTTTTTTATGGGAGAAGCCACACTGGATACCGACTTCAAAAGACTGATCATCCGTTCTGACTTTTATTTCTATGGAGATGCGGCTTCAGCAGAAATGTCCTTGGCCACTGCGAAAGACATTGCCAGCCACTGGAACGAAGCCAGCGGAACGGTCAGGATCCACCGAAGCGAAATGCAGGTGGAATTCGTAATCAATGGATTTTATACACCGGATATCAAACCGGAAACGGTATGGTACAATACCGATCCAAAAAATAATTATTTCCGCATGGAAGAGTTTTCTCTGGCCCACGTATCTTTTGTGGACGGCATTGGGTGTAACACGGGATATTTCAAGCTCGACAATCTCCTGAATAATTCCACGACGGCGGCGCATGAATACGGGCATACGATTGGCTTGGAACATCCCCGTAAACTGGACATCCGGGGAAAGGGGCAACCGGGCATTATGTATCCCCGGGGAACGGTGTGCGATCCGCAATTTCAATATGATCCGCTGGCGGAACCCCTGCAGGCAGGGGGCACCATAAACCCATTCACGCGAAAAGTATCGCAGCAGGATATCGATCAGCTGCAACTGCGCAGGCTAAGCTGGAACGATCGCGGAATGGCCGTTATTGGGGGCTTTTCCAGTATCTACCATGCGAAACACGGGCCGCCGCAATAATATTTATGATATTCATTTTATGTTACGCCTGCAAGGCCCCGCCAGGAAATACGCAAAAATGATCTTCCTTTCCTGGTTGGCATTTCTGCACTTATATTACCGTTCCCGGAGATATTTCCGGCGTCCATCACAGGAAACAGGATGCTCCTCATTAGATCTGGTTCACGTGGTTTTATTCCTTACTTTAGTGAACCATTTCCCATGGTTCCAATTCTTTCCTTACATAACATCTCCAAATCATACGGCAGGATACAGGCATTGAAGGGCGTGTCTTTTGACGTTCCGCCCGGCTCGGTGTTTGGGATCCTCGGTCCCAACGGAAGCGGCAAAACCACTTTGCTTGGCGTGGTGATGGATGTGCTTAAACCGGGTGGCGGCAATTTCCGCTGGTTCGGAGAGGAACCCTCTGATCTGCAAAGAAGAAAGATCGGCAGCTTGCTTGAAACACCAAATTTTTATCACTACCTGTCCGGTGAACGCAACCTGCAGATCGCTGCTGGCATCAAGGAAAAACCGCGGGAGGATATTGAGCGGGTAGTGAAACTGGTCAGGCTTTTTGAAAGAAGGCATTCCAAATTTCAAACCTATTCCCTGGGCATGAAGCAGCGGCTGGCCATCGCTTCCTGCCTGTTGGGCAATCCGGCGGTACTCGTGTTTGACGAGCCCACCAATGGGCTGGATCCATCGGGTATCGCGGAGATCAGGGAACTGATCATCGAACTTTCCAAAGAGGGGAAAACCATCATCCTGGCCAGTCATCTGCTGGCGGAAGTGGAGAAAGTTTGCACGCATGTGGCGATTCTCCAGCAGGGAACGCTCATTACATCAGGAAATGTGCGTTCCGTGCTCAGCAACGAAGAATGGCTGGAACTGGGTTCGGCTGACCCGGCCAGACTGAAAGAACTATTGCGCCCATTTCCGGGGATTAAGAAAATGGAAGCGTCCGGCAATGACCTGCTGGTATTTTTTGACGCAGCCCCGGATGCCGCTGCAGTAAATCAGTTTTGTTTCGAACAGGGCATGGTGCTGAATCATCTGCAGCTTCGCAAAAAAAGTCTGGAAGCCGAATTTATCAAGCTCACCAACAATGTAAGCAATTAGCCCATGAATGGATTATTCCATACGCTGCGAATTGAATGGCTGAAGGTGAAGAACTACCGGAGTTTCTGGATCCTGACGGGCATAATTGCTGTGTGCATACCAGCTTTTAATTATGTGGTATACGATGTGACCAACAATACTTTTCCAAAAATAAACGGTCAGAATATACTGGGCAGTCCATTTTCCTTTCCGAATGTGTGGAAAACAGTTCCGTTCAATGCCGGCCTGATGTTGTTCATTCCCGCCATCCTGATCATCACCCTGCTCACCAACGAATTCAGCTACAAAACCCACCGGCAGAACATCATTGACGGATGGAGCAGGGGAAGATTTATCTCCGTCAAAATCATTGAAACGGTTCTGCTCTCCCTGTTTGTTACCGTAGTCGTACTCTTTACCTGCCTGTATTTTGGTTTCCAAACGGAGAAGTCCGCTGCAGCCAGTCCGGCGTGGCCACAATTCCGCTTTATCGTTTTCTTTTTTATTGAAATGCTTTCCTATTCCATGATCGCCGTGATCATAGCGATGTCGATCCGCCGGGCGGGGCTGGCCATGGGCATTTTTTTCCTGTATATGATCGTGGAACAGTTTGTGGTGGTGCTGGGAAGGAATAAATACAAGGTGGACTGGATAAATTATCTGCCGGAAGAAGTGACCGACAATCTGATCCCCCAACCCTTTAAGCCACGCATGATAGCCGGTGACCATACCGCTATTTGGGAACATCATCTTCCGGGGTATATTATGGTTTCCCTGATTTATCTGATCCTGTATATTTTATATGTCAGCTGGAGATTTCGCAGGAATGATCTGTGATTTTTCTGCTTAATCCGTAAAATTAAATCTCCTTTCATGAACAAATTGATCTTCGCATGGGCATTGGGGTTAGTATCCGCCACATGTTTTGCCCAGCCCCGGCTTCCCGAACATTACTATTGGGAAAAGATGCCCAACGGCCTCGAGGTGGTCGTGATTGAGAACAATAAAGTTCCACTCGCCACCATCCAGATTGCGGTTAAAAACGGCGCCTACACAGAGGGGCCGGAATACAGCGGGCTTTCGCATCTGTTTGAACATATGTTTTTTAAAGCCAATAAAGATTATCCCGACCAGGCCAGGTTCCTGAAACGTACACAGGAACTCGGCGCCATCTGGAACGGCTCCACGGGAACGGAGCGGGTGAATTATTTTTTTACGTTTGACAAGGACAGCCTGGATGCCGGCCTGCGCTTCATGAATGCCGCCATCCGTTTTCCGATCTACCGGGTGGAGGACATGCAAAAAGAAAGGCCCGTTGTGGACGGCGAATTCCAACGGTTTGAAAGCGATCCGACGTCCCAGTTATTTCTGGCCTGCCAGAAAAAACTCTGGGGCGACCTGGTGACCCGGAAAAACCCCATCGGCATACACGAGGTGATCAACAGCGCCACACCGGAAAAAATGATGATCATCAAGAATAAATACTATTTCCCCAACAATTCCATTCTGGTAATATGCGGAGATGTAAAACACGAAGCGGCCTTTGTGATGACACAAAACATTTTTGGCAGCTGGGAATCCAGCGGATTTGACCCCCAGGTTAAATTTCCGATCCCGGAATTCACGCCTCTTTCTTCCACAGATTATTTTGTGAATGAATCTGCGATAGCCCAAACGCCCCTGGAAATGTACTGGTGGCAGGGCCCGGACTCCCGGCACGATTCCGCATCAACGGTGGCTGCCGATGTTTTTTTTACGATACTGGGCATGAACTCCTCCAAATGGCAGCAGGCCCTGGTGGATAAGGGGCTGGCCAGCATTGCGTCGGCGCAATACCTGACCAGTAAATATGTCGGCCCGGTTTTCTTATACCTGATGCCCAATCCCCATAAACTGAAAGCCCTCAACGATGAGGTGCTGAACCAGGTTAAACAATGGGGAAACGACGATTATTTTACGGACGCCCAGTTGGAAGATGCCAAACAGATCCTGCGGCGCACATCCATCCGGCAAAAGGAAAAACCATCCCGGCTGCCTGATGCGCTTACCAGCTCCTGGTGCAGTACGTCGCTGGATTATTTCACCGATTACGATGATAACTGCCAGAAAATAACCCGCGATGATATCAAGCGGTTTGTCAACCGGTACATCTCGGGGAAACCGTATGTGTCCGGAATGATCATCAGCCCCGCTATGAATAAAAAATTTAATGCCGCTGCGGATTTCAAACCCGCATTATAATTTCTAATACATCAATCATGCGTATGCAACCGATGATACAAATATTTTTCAGCAGCCTGTTTTTCCTGGCCCTGACCCTGGAGTCGCCTGCGCAAACCGGAAACCCCTACGAAATGACAGTGAACGGCATTAAGGTGATCGTTCAGCCCAGCGGCAATGAAATTGTAGAAATCCGAACCATCCTGAAAGCTGGGGTTCAGAATTATCCCGCAGAAAAAGCAGGCATAGAAAGCCTGGCGATGAATGCTTTGTCGGAATGCGGAACAGCCAGGGATGATAAGAACAGTTTTAAAGACAAGCTGGATAAAGTGAGTGCAGAAATCAGCGGAAACGCTGGTATGGACTATGCGGATCTGCGACTGAATTGTATTAAAAGCGATCTGGATGCAGTCTGGCCCCTGTATGTGGATGCACTGACCACACCGCGTTTTGACAGCATGGAATTTGACCGCATCCGGCAGGATGCCATCAATACCCTTAAATCGCAGGCCTCGCGGCCGGATAATGCCATAAACAAACTGGCTAAGGAAACCGCTTTTGCCGGGAGAGATTATGCCAAAGATCCGGCGGGTACAGAAGAAAGTGTAACCAAGCTCAGCGCTGCAGATACAAAAGCCTACTATACTTCCCTGCTCACCCGCTCCCGGATGCTGATCGTTGTGGTTGCTGATCTGGACCGCAGCCTGCTGGAAAAAATGCTGAAGCAACTGACGGCCAATATCCCGGAAGGGAAAAAGATCAAGCTGACCCGGTACAGCTATACGCCAACGAAAAATACATTCCGGTCGGAGAAAAAAGAAGTGGCCACCAATTACATAGAAGGTATAACGGGCGGTCCCCAGCCGGGATCTCCCGATTACAATGCGTATACGCTGGCCATCCGGATCTTCTACGACCGGCATTTCCTGGAAGTGCGCACCAACAACGGACTGTCCTATGCGCCCATCATTCGCTTTGACGGCGGCCTGTCGCCTTCCACCAGTGTGATCGTATCAACAACCAATCCGGATAAATACATAGCTGTTTTTGACCAGGTCGTGGATAAAATAAAAAAGGAAGGCTTTACCGCCGACGAAGTGAAGAATGGAAAGAACGTTTATGTAACCCGGTTTTATTACACCATGGAAACCAATGCTGCGCAGGCGGCTTCCCTTGCATCGAATGAAATACAACATAATAACTGGAGACGGTCGCTTACGATCAATGAGGATTTGAAAAAAGTGAGTTTGGCAGATGTGAACCGGGTATTTAATAAATATGTCAATCACATCACCTGGGTTTATCAGGGAGATACCACCAAAGTGAATCCTGCATTGTACATCGGTATGTCGGGGAATAAAATACCGGATTCGAAATTGAGGAAGGATAATAAAAATTAAAGCGCCGGGGATGAGGCATAAATATAAAAGTACTCTCCTGTTGCCTTACCTATGCAGCAGATCCTTAAACGCCGCGTCCAGCGTAGGGTAAATAAATTGGAAGCCCTGTTTTTTTATTTTATCGCAACTGACGTTGCTGCTTTTGAGCACTTCAACGCTTTTCTCCCCCAGCAGGGCTTTAAGTAGAAATCCAGGGACCGGAAAGGGAATATAAAAGTTCTTTTTCATCCTGTTCCCAAGCTCGATCATAAAGGTTTTGTTGGTGACAGGCTGTGGCGCAACGGCATTGTAAACTCCTGTCCATTTCGGGTTGATCATGGCTTCCAGGTAAATCCGACAAATATCATCCAGGTGTATCCAGCTGATGATCTGCCTGCCATTACCGAGGATGGCAGCAATGCCCAGTCTGACCGGCTTCCTGAATTCAGGAAATGCGCCGCCATCATTACTCAGTACAATGCCAGACCGGAGAATGACCAATCGCTTACCAAGGGCTGTGACCGGCTGAATATGCTCTTCCCATAAACGGCAGGTCTCACCCAGGAACCCCGGATCCGGCGGATCGGTTTCTATACTTTGAACGCCGCTGCTTTCTCGGTACCATCCGATGGCTGAAGCGCTGATCACGACTTCTACGTGGTTGGGGATTTGCGTCAGCGCCTTCACGAGCAGGTCGCTGCTTTTGATACGGCTTTCCTGAATTTCTCTTTTTCTTTTATCGGTCCACCTTTTATCCGCTACGCCGGCACCCGCCAGGTGGATGATGTATTTTGCTTTGCTGACGGCATCTTCATTGATGGACTGATCATCAATGTTCCAGGCCGCATAGGAAATGGAGGGCGAGGACCTCCTGTGCGAAGCCGGATCCCTGGAAAGGATAACGACGGAATGCCCTTGCAATACCAATAATTTGGAGAGCGCCGTTCCGATCAGTCCGGTTCCTCCGGTAATGATAACTGAAGCCATGTGCCGTTTATTATGTGGTTCGGATGATGTCGTAAAAAATCCCTCCGGAAAAACCGGAGGGAAATAAACAACTAAAAACAAACGATATCAAAAATGTCTTTTAATCCGGTTTCTTCCCATCCAGAAAACTGTTGATGGTACTTATTTCCCCGAGATTATTTTTATCGGCCCTAACTTCGTACTGGCTGTAAAAGGTCTCTACATTGTTCACCGTGTTGTACAGTTCCAGATTTCGGCGGATGTAAGCCGGCACAGTTTCAAACTCATTGTTCGGATCTGCAGCATTCATGTTGAACGATAAGTTGCGCAACTTATTGATCCTTTCTGCTGCACGGCGTTTAAGACCTTCTGCTTCGTCCTGCAAAGCAGGCTCCTCTGCAGGCTGTACCGCCAGGGATTCGGGTTGAGTTGGATGGGCCCGAGACGCATCCGCCGCTGGAATGTCTTCTTTAAATACCAATTGCATGTCCCCCGAAAGCTTTTCTTCCGGAACCGGATGATTTGCAACCGGTGATAAATTCTTCTCATCCTTCACAGGAACAGCATCGGGTAAAAATCCATTTTCCGAAGTCTGTTCTTCCGCATAAATATTGGAAGGCCTGCTGAGGTATCCGCCGGAAACAGCAACTACAGGATCATTCACCGGCCGGTTATCCGCGGGCAGTTCAGGCAGCGTGGGAATCGTCTCCTGCGAAAGTATCCATTCTATCGGCTCCTGACGGATATTTTTTTCCACCGGATTTTCCATCGGCATCCGGTTTACCGGCTGGCTGGGAAACAGCACAACCGTTCCCATGGATTTGGCCTTTTCAGCCGGTCTGGCTTCGCCCAGTTTCGGCTGCAATTCCGGCGCCAGACCATTGATACTGAAAATGGTCTTGGTTTTTTCCTGCACCTCCACCATGGGCTTCTCCTTTACCGTCACGGTTTCAGCCGATGGCATCTGCAAGGGGATCACAATCTTTTCTTCTTCTTTCTTCACCACCGGCTTTTGTTCCCGGGGGAATGGATCCTTGTATTCAAATCCGGTGGCAATGATCGTAATGCCGATCTTGTCTTTTAAATTGTTGTCGTATCCCAGTCCCAGGATCACGTCGGTATCAGGACCCGCCTGCCCGATCAGGTGTTGCTGAATGATTTCCACTTCATCCATGGTGAATTCATGTTCCCCTTCCGATGAATTGATGTTGATCAGGATCCATTTGGCTCCGCGGATGTCGTTGTCATTCAGTAATGGTGAATTCAGGGCTTCCTCAATGGCCTGCTGTGCCCGGTTATTTCCGGATGCTGAGGAACTGCCGAGGATGGCGACTCCGCCATTGCGCATCACCGTGCACACATCTGCAAAATCCACATTGATCTGGCCCGTGCTGTTGATCACGTCCGTTATACATTTTGCCGCGGTCGCCAGCACATTGTCAGCCTTTGAAAAGGCTTCTTTCATTTTCAGGTTACCAAACTGGTGACGCAGTTTGTCGTTGCTGATCACGAGTAGCGTGTCCACATAATCTTTCAGCAGCATAATGCCTTCTTCCGCCTGCAATTGCCTTTTCTTTCCTTCATAGGAAAACGGGGTAGTAACAATACCCACGGTCAGGATACCCAGGTCCTTGCATATCTTGGAAAGGATTGGTGCACCGCCAGTGCCCGTTCCACCACCCATGCCGGCGGTAATAAAGGCCATTTTGGTGTTGACTTCGAGCAGGCTTTTGATCTCCTCGAGACTTTCTTCCGTGGCCTGCCTTCCTATATCCGGATTGGCACCGGCCCCAAGACCCTGCGTGAGGAGGGGCCCGAGCTGAATCTTGTTCGGAACGTGGCTCTGGGCAAGCGCCTGCGCATCTGTATTGCAGATAATGAAATCGCAACCTTCGATATGCTGGCTGTACATGTGGTTGACGGCATTGCTTCCGCCACCACCAACGCCTATGACTTTGATGATGGATGATCTTTCTTTGGGCAAATCAAACTGGATCATAATTGAATGGTTAATGGTTAGTGGACAAATATTTTATAGTGCGTGATCTTCTTCTTCCTTAAATAAATCAATAATGCCGTCTTTGAATTTCCCCCAGAAATCCTTGATTCCTTTGCGATTCTTCACCCGGGTTCTTTGTATATCTTCTTCTTCCATCCCCATCCCGGCTGGCTCCGGTTTTTTCAATCCCCGCGGCACTTCCATTTTTACATGCGACTGTTCAAATTGTTTCCGGTTGTGTTCATAATCGCTGTATCCTTTTAAAATCAAACCGATACAGGTGGAATACGTGGGCTTGGCGAGTTCTTCAATTTGTCCCGAAGCCAGATGTTCTGTCGGGAAGCCGATCCGCGCGTTAAGTCCTGTTACATATTCCGTGAGCTGGATCAAATGTTTCAACTGAGCGCCTCCGCCGGTGAGCACCACGCCGCCATTCAGCATTTTGTTATCGAGGCCGACCTGTTTCAGATGGTACGACACAAAATCCATGATCTCACTCATCCGGGCCTGGATGATGTTGGCCAGATTCTTAACACTGATCTCTTTCGCCGGCATGCCACGTAATCCCGGAATGGTGATGAATGCATTTCCCTTAGCTTCGTTGGACAGTGCGGAACCGAACTGCACTTTCATTTGTTCCGCCTGTGTTTTCAAAACACCCAGCCCGGTTTTAATATCGTTGGTAATGTTTTCACCGCCAAAAGGGATCACCGCGGTGTGTTTCAGGATGCCTTCATAAAATACCGCGAGATCCGTGGTGCCACCGCCAATGTCCACAATGGCCACGCCGGCTTCCAGGTCTTCCTGACCCATCACCGCAGCAGCGGAAGCCAGGGGTTGCAATACCAGGTCCTTGGTGTGCAATCCGCTTTTCTCCACCGCACGGCTGATGTTTTTAATGGCGTTTTTGTCCCCGGTGATGATGTGAAAGTTCGCGCCGACTTTCACGCCGCCATAACCTATGGGGCTGATGATGTTCTGGAAGTTATCGACTGCATATTCCTGCGGAATCACATCGATGATCTGATCGCCTGCGGGAATATACGTTTTATACTGGTCGGCCACCAGTTGGTCAATTTCCCGCTGGGTAATTTCATTTTCCGTATTCTGCCGGACAATATCGCCACGTGTCTGCAGGCTTTTAATATGATGTCCCGCAATGCCCACGTACACTTCTGAAATGCTCAGGTTGGGGTTGGATGCGTAACAGTTGTCCAGCGCCATACGGATGGCCTTGATGGTCTCATCAATATTCAATACCTGGCCATGTTTAACCCCATTGGAGTTAGCCCGGCCAAATCCAAGTATTTCGAGTTTTCCAAACTCGTTCTTACGGCCCGCAATGGCGGCAATTTTCGTCGTACCTATATCGAGTCCTACAATAATGGGTTGTTCCTGGTTCATGGTCTGGTTTAATTTATAGTTGTTTTTACCTGTTTACTTTTTTTGTTCCGTCGCCTCATTTTTGTCTTCCGGAAAATCGAAACTTTTCAGGTTCTGTTCCGTGATCACATTTTTTTCAAGCGGTTTCACATCCCTGACCGTTGCCGTATCCATTTCCATCTTGCGCGCCATCCGGATCATATCCATTACATTCCGTAATGCCTGCAGGGAATCCGTTCGGGAAACAGGTCCGCCGCGCCGTGTGCCGACAATCTGCCCTGCATATTGCACATTAATTCTGGTATATTTTTCAAATCCTGTTACGGACATCACTTTTTTATAAAATATCATCAGCCGGTGGAATTTATCCACAAAGTTATTCCCATCTCCGAACTCAATCACCTGATCTCCGATGAGCGGGGTCATCTCAAATGTTTTCGAAGGGGTGATGTTCACCTGTTCAATGGCCTGGCTCCAGAACGAATCGCGTTTCAAATAAAGGCCCAGATCTTTCACCTGACGATCCAGTGCGCTGTCTGCCCGCGAACCCGGCTTATCTGACGGATACCCGGTAAAAACGGGCAGTCTCAGGGCAACCGTTCCTGCCAGCGGCAACTGTTTACCGCTGCTGTCCATATAAAAACTGCCACCCGAAACCATAAAGATGCGGGCAACCGGTTCCCGTTCGGTAACGCGCACCTTCAATACCTGGTTGTTATCAAAATACAACTGGGCGTCTTTTATCCATGCATTCTTCCGGAGGGCATCTTCCAGTTTCTGCAGGTTGAAGTTTTTCATCCGCTTTTCATCCATGTCTTTTACCCCTTCTTTTTCCAGTATACGGAGCACCTCTCTTTTACTCACAAAAACTTCTTTTCCGTCTGCATTGATCTGCACTTCCACCCCTTTGCACACGCTGCTGTTTTTTTTATTGATGGCCGCCACGAGCAGGGCAAGCGCGCCCCCTCCGAGGATGCACCAGAGCGCAACAGCAAGTATTTTTTTTAATGGTCCCCGGATATCCATTTATGCGTTGACTAAGTCTGTCAGCGGTTTCACCAGCGTATCAATATCGCCGGCGCCCGCCGTGATGAGCAATAATTTCTCTTTTCCCCTTATTTCATTAACCTTTTCCAATACCTGTTTTTTATCCAGTATCTGTTTGTCGGCAATGGTCATTCTGTCCAGTATCGTTGCGCTGCTGACTCCTTCCATGGGCAGTTCCCTGGCCGGATAGAGCGGTAAAAGAATCACTTCGTCGGCCATATCGAGACTGGCAGCAAAAGCATCGGCGAAATCGCGTGTTCTCGAAAACAAATGCGGCTGAAAGATGATCACGCATTTTCTTCCCGGGAACAATTCCTTTGCGCTGCCGATGAGTGCAGCCAGTTCTTTCGGATGATGGGCGTAGTCATCTAGGTATACCACCGATTCATGCAGCACATGATATTCAAATCTCCTCTTTACGCCCTTGAACCGTTCTACCGCATGCAGGATCTGTTCATCCCGCAATCCCAGGTTTTTCGAAACAGCGATGGCGGCCAGCGTATTTTCTATATTGTGCCAGCCCCCGATATTCAGCTTCACTTCTTTTATCACCCAGTCCTTACCCGCCACATCAAATACATAATTCCCATTGGCCATGCGGATATTTTCTGCGTGGACATCCGCATCAGGATCTGCCAGGCTATACCGCGTCTGCCGTATATTTTTCTCCGGCTGCGGTAAAGGGAGGCCCATTTTGCTGATCAGGGTACCGCCGTTTTTGATTTTACGGCTGAATTCAACAAAGGCTTCTTCCACTGCCGCGCCCGTTCCGTAAATATCCAGGTGATCGGCATCCATGGAGCTGATCACGGCGATATCGGGATGCAGTTTCAGAAAACTGCGGTCGTATTCATCGGCCTCCACCACACATACCTTCCTTTTGTTGCTCCAGAAATTCGTGTTATAGTTGGCCGAGATCCCTCCCAGGAATGCGTTGCAGCCGAATCCGCTGTCGCGCAGGATGTGCGCAATCAGGGTGCTGATCGTTGTTTTTCCGTGAGTACCCGCTACACAAACATTCAAAGAACCTGCGGTGACTAATCCCAGCACATCACTCCGCTTCAACAGTTCATACCCATGGTCCCGGTAATATTGCAAACCCCTGTGATCCTTCGGTATCGCCGGAGTAAATACCACCAACTGCACATCTTTTGGCAGCCTCTCGGGATCATCCACATAATCCACGCCGATGCCTTCTTCAACCAGTTGTTTCGTCAGTGTCGTTTCCGTTTTATCATATCCCTGCACCCGTTTTCCCTGACTCCTGAAATACCTCGCCAGTGCACTCATTCCGATTCCCCCGACTCCTATGAAATAAACCGCTTTTATATTTTTAAAATCAGCCATGGATCACTTTAAGAATTTCCGCCGCTATCTTCCCGTCCGCATCCGTAATGGCCAGCCGCCCGATGTTATTCCTCAACACTTCCTGTTCCGCCGGGTTATGGGCCAGACCGATCAGGGTGGGCACCAGTTCTTCTTTCACTTTTCCGTCCGGGATCATCAGGGCCGCCTGTTTGTTCACCAGATTCAGCGCATTGACTGTCTGATGATCTTCCGTGGCATGCGGGTAAGGAACAAAAATCACCGGTTTCTTCACCACGCACAATTCATATAGCGCACTGCCCGACCTGGAAACCACGATGTCCGCCGCTGCGTAAGCATACTCCATTTTCGAAATGAACTGGTTGGACCAGATCAGCCTGCTTTCGGCGGCATGCTCCGCTGCTTTGGCCGCGAAGGTTTTCCCCGTCTGCCAGATCAACTGGATCTTGTTTTTAATGAGCAGCGGAATGCCGGCATCTATCGCCTCGTTGATGCTTTTGGCGCCCAGACTCCCGCCGGTAACCAGCACGGAGGTATGCGCAGCATCCAATCCAAAAAAAGCAAGCCCTTCGGCTCTCGAAATGTTGCTCCCGACAATCTGGGTGCGTACCGGGTTGCCCGTGTACATCAGCCGGTTTGCCGGAAAAAATTTTTCCATTCCGTCACTCGCAGCAAAAATGCGTGTGGCCTTTTTACCCAGCAGCATATTCGATTTGCCGGCAAAAGAATTAGACTCGTGAATGAAAGTTGGAATTCCTTTTGCCTGCGCATACCGCAATACGGGAAAAGTGGAGTAACCGCCCACCCCGATGGCTGCATCAGGCCGGAACGACTGAAAAATCTTTTTCACCTGAAAAAAACTTTTGATCAGTTTGTACGGCAACCCGATGTTTTTTATCAAAGAACTTCTGTTGAACCCGGCGATGTCGATCCCTTCTATTTTGTACCCTGCTTCCGGCACTCTCTGCATTTCCATTTTTCCCTTCGCGCCCACAAACAGGATGTCAATATCCGGTTCCTTTTTTCTCAGCGCGTTGGCAATCGCCACCGCGGGAAAAATATGGCCGCCTGTTCCGCCGCCTGCTATGATGATCCGGTTAGACAATGTGTTAATGTGTAAATGTGTTAATGTGTAAATGAGAGTCAGCGATCCGCTCCATCTTACCGCAAATATTGTTTATAACCATTTCCATATTTTCACATTTACACATTTACACATTTTCCTCCTCCACCTCTTCCCCCTCAATCCGCTCCGCGTTTCTGGCCACACTCAGTATGATCCCGATGGCCAGGCAGGTAAATAAAAACGAGCTGCCCCCCATGCTGATCAGCGGCAGGGTTACCCCGGTGACCGGAAACAGGTTTACGTTCACGGCCATATTCGCAATGGCCTGTATCATCAGGGTAAAACTCAGACCCAGCGCCAGGAACGCCCCGAAAGCAAAGGGACATTTCTTAAAAATCCGGATACTCCGGAACAGGAACACCAGGTAAATAAACATGATGATGGCACCGCCGATCAGTCCGTATTCCTCTATGATGATGGCATAAATAAAATCCGAGTAGGGATGGGGAAGAAAATTGCGCTGCCTGCTGTTGCCCGGGCCCAGGCCGATCCAGCCGCCATTGGCCACCGCAATTTTTGCCTGGTTCACCTGGTAATTATCATCTTCTTTTGACGCTTCATTTCCATATATAAAATTCTCCACCCGATTGATCCAGGTATCCACCCGCGCAAATAAATGACCATGCGCGTCTGCTTTCGGCTTTGACACAACAGCATCTCCGGATTTATGCCGGACCACGGCCGTCAGCACCAGGATGAGTACCGGAATGAGGGTGATGCCGATGGTAAGCAATAAATGTTTTCCACTCACCCTGCCGATAAACATCAGCATCATACAGGTAGCTCCAATCAGCAGGGCGGTGGAAAGATTAGCGGGTGCGATCAACAAGCATACAACGGCCACCGGAATGATCACCGGTAAAAAGCCCTGACGGAAATCTTTGATCACTTCCTGTTTCCGGCTCAGTAAGCGGCTGATATACATGATCAGCGCCAGCTTGGCCAGGTCGGAAGTCTGAAAAGTGAGGTTGATGATGGGCAGTCTGATCCAGCGACTGCCCTCATTTAGCCTGACTCCGAAAAATAAAGTATACAGCAGCAGCGGTATGGATACCAGAAAAAGGATCTTTGCCACTTTGGAATAAATGATGTAGTTCACCTGGTGGGCAAAATAAATGATCAGCACGCCCGCGATGATAAAAGCAAATTGCTTAAATAGATAGATCTCCGTATTGCCTTTATACATTTTATACGCCAGCAAACCTGTGGAACTGTATACGGATAACAGGGACACCAGGGCCAACAGCATCACTACGGCCCAGATCACTTTATCACCCCTGGTTCTTGATCCCAGGTGCTTAAAGGCACGTCTTTCAATGGAAATGTTCCCAGACAAAATTTTGTTTATTTTTTACCGGTAAAAGAAAAATGGTTTTTCAGGTATAGCATTTATATAAATATTTCGCATAGCCAACTCCCCTCACAAATCCCGAACCGCTTCTTTAAATTGCTTCCCCCTGTCCTCATAATTTTTAAATAAATCAAAACTCGCACAGGCCGGGCTCAGCAAAACCACGTCTCCCTTGTCTGCCAGGTGAAAGCTGCTTTTTACCGCTTCCAGGGCACTTTCGGTGTTGACCATAACGCCTACATCATTTTGAAAGGCTTCGTGAATCTTTCGGTTATCCACGCCCAGGCAAACGATCGCTTTTACTTTTTCCCTCACCAGCTCCCGGATCAGCGAATAGTCGTTCCCTTTATCCAGACCGCCGAGAATCAGAATCACCGGCTTCTGCATGGATTCGAGGGCGTACCAGGTGGAGTTCACATTCGTCGCTTTACTGTCGTTGATGAATTCCACACCCCTCACCGTACCCACAAACTCCATCCGGTGTTCAAGCGATTGAAAACTCTGCACCGCTTCCCGGATCTTTTCTTTCCTGATGCCGATGGTGACTGCGGCAAGTCCCGCAGCCAGAGTATTGTATTGATTGTGTATCCCCTTCAAAGCAAAATCATAAATGCTCATTTGAACCGTTTCACTCCCCGTTCTTAAGGTCATCTGACCGTTCCTGATAAAGCCGCCCTGATTTGGTTCCTGTTGCATGGTAATTGGTAATGGGTTAGATTGAAATCTGTACTGACTTAAATATTTTTTTATTACCCCGTCATCTTCATTATAAATAAAATGGTCCGACGGAATCTGATTTTTTACTATACTGAATTTGCTCCTGATGTAATTTTCAAACCGGTAATCGTATCTGTCCAGGTGATCCTCCGTGATGTTGGTCAGTATCGCGATGTCCGGCCTGAACGTTTTAATGTCATCCAACTGAAAACTGCTGATCTCCGTGATGTACCAGGATTTCGGATCCTCCGCCACCTGTCTAGCCATCGAAATGCCGATATTGCCCACGAGCGCACAATCCAGTCCCCCATGCCTACAAATGTGATGGGTCAGCGCCGTGGTGGTGGTTTTCCCGTTACTACCCGTAATGCCCACTATGCGTCCGTTTCCCCTGTATCGATAGGCCAGTTCAATTTCACTGATCACCGGAATGCCTTTTGCCCTGATCTGTTTTACCAGCGCATTTTTTTCCGGTATCCCGGGGCTCTTCATCACTTCCTCTCCTTTCAATATCCGTGCTTCACTGTGCGTTCCTTCTTCGTATTGAATGTTTTTCTCCTCCAGTGTTTGCTTATGTTGTTCCGATATTTTCCCGCCGTCCGAAACAAACACGTCATACCCTTTTTGTCTTGCCAGGATGGCCGCCCCCACACCACTTTCTCCCGCACCCAGTATGATCAATCTTTTCGGCATGCCTTCCTGTTTCATCAGTTGCTCACCTGATCTTCAGTGTTACGATCGCAAACACCACACAGAGTATGGTCACGATCCAGAATCTCGTTACGATCTTGCTCTCATTATAACCCAGCTTCTGATAATGATGGTGCAACGGGCTCATGAGAAATATCCTTTTCCCGTCCCCATATTTCTTCCGCGTATATTTGAAATAAGCCACCTGCAGTACCACGCTGATATTCTCAACCAGGAATACCCCGCAGAATATCGGTATCAGCAATTCTTTTCTTACGATGAATGCCAGCGCAGCAATTACCCCGCCGAGCATCAGGCTGCCGGTATCTCCCATAAATACCGTTGCCGGATAGGAATTGTACCAGAGAAATCCGAGACAGGCCCCGATCAGGGCGCCGATGAATATGGACAATTCACCCAGGTTGGGTATGTACATGATGTTCAGGTACTCGGCAAACCGGAGGTTTCCACTGGCATAGGAAAACACACCGAGACAGGTTCCTATGATCGCACTCACACCGGTGGCCAGCCCATCCACGCCGTCTGTAATGTTGGCACCGTTGGACACGGCTGTAATAATGAATATTACGATCACGATGTACAATATCCAGGTGGCCCCATGCATCGCCGATGGTAATAGCCGTGAATAGCGGAACTCGTGGTTTTTTACAAAGGGAATGGTGGTGATCGGCTCACTGACTTCCACGAATAATTTTTCCTTTCCGTCAAGCACCACTTTTTTAATCCCCGTGGTATCTACGGGTTTTGCATCGCCGATAAATTCCCGCCATACCTTGGTATTGCTGTTGAAAAAAAGCGTTGTTGCCACCACAAATCCCAATACCACCTGACCCAGGATTTTAAACCATCCGGCCAATCCGTCTTTATCGCCCTTCTTATAAGTTACCCCCTGCCGCTGCGCCATTTGTTTGGACCGCAGCTTGAGAAAATCATCAATGAATCCGATCATTCCCATCCACAGCGTGCTGAAGATCATGAGCCGGATATAGGCCTTATTCAGATTCGCGAGCAACAGGGTCGGAATCAGTATGGCCAGGATGATGATGATGCCCCCCATCGTGGGTGTTCCTTTTTTCTGCTGCTCACCGGCCAGTCCCAGTTCGCGAACACTTTCCCCCACCTGCAGCTTCCTCAGGTAGTCAATCAGTTTTCTGCCATAGAGCATGGTGATGACCAGCGATAAGATAACGGCCAGCAATACCCGGAATGTAATGAATTGAAACAGGGTTCCCCCCGGAATTTTAATACCTGCCTGCCTCAACCAGTCGAATAAATGATACAGCATGATGGTTATTTATCGAGCGTCTCAAATATTTCCCTCAATACCGCTTTGTCGTCGAAGGGATATTTCACTCCCTTGATCTCCTGATACTTCTCATGTCCTTTTCCCGCTACCAGCAAAATGTCTGCTGGCTTCGACAGGCTCACCGCCGTTTTAATGGCTTCCCGGCGGTCCGCAACCGAAATGAATTTTCTTCTGGCCGCCGTATTCAATCCGGTTTCCATATCCTTTATGATAACGTCCGCTTCCTCACTCCTCGGATTATCGGAGGTGAACACCACCTGGTCACTGAGCTGGCACGCCACTTCACCCATAATGGGCCTTTTGGTTTTGTCCCGGTCACCACCGCAGCCCACCACCGTAATAATGCGTTCATCATTTTTCCGGAGCTTGCGCAGGGTGCTCAGCACATTTTCCAGGGCATCCGGCGTATGCGCATAATCCACAATGCCCACAATCTTTTCTTTGGAAGAAAGTATGTAGTCGAAGCGACCTTCCGCACCGGTGAGGGCGCTCAGGTTCCTGAGTATGCCTTCTTTATCTTCTCCCAAACAGGTTGCGGCACCATAAACTGCCAGCAGGTTATAGGCATTGAATTCGCCAATCAGCCTGAAATGCGCTTCCCGGTCGTTGATGGTCATCACGAGGCCGGTGAGATTGTCTTCCAGTATTTTTCCTTTGAATGCCGCTGTAGTTCTAAGACTGTAATAATGTTTTGAAGCCGCCGTGTTTTGCAGCATAACGGCGCCGCGCCGGTCATCGGCATTGGACAGGGCAAATGCTTTGGCGGGCAGTCCGTCAAAAAAAGATTTCTTTACCCGGATGTATTCGTCAAAGGTTTTGTGGTAATCCAGGTGATCGTGCGTGATGTTGCTGAATATACCGCCCGAAAATATCAATCCCTGTATCCGATGCTGGTCGATGGCATGGGAACTGACTTCCATAAAAACATGGGTGCAGTTTGCCGTAACCATATCCCGCAGCAACGCATTCAGGGAAATGGGATCCGGCGTGGTATGCGTGGCCGGAACCACCCGATCGCCGATATGATTTTCCACGGTGCTCAGCAGTCCGCAGGTATATCCCAGGGAACTGAAGAGTTTATAGAGCAGGGTGGCGATGGTGGTTTTACCATTGGTGCCGGTAATGCCCACGAGTTTCATTTTCTCCGAGGGCTGTCCGAAAAAATTATGGGCGAGCAGGCCTGCGGCCGCCGCACTGTTCTCCACCTGAATGTAAGTGATGCCATCGGCCAGCTGGTCCGGCATTTTTTCGCAGATGATGGCAGCCGGTTTTTTTTCGGTGACAGCAGGAATGAACTGGTGTCCGTCCACATGCGTCCCCTTTACGGCAATAAAGGCAGAACCTTTCTGCACCTTGCGGGAATCGAGGTGCAGGCCATTCACCGGAACATGCAGTTTACCGTGAACGGACCGGATGGCTACCTTATATAATATTTCCTGCAAAATCATCAGTTCAGTTCAATGGTTAGTTTTTGATTCCTTTCAATGGCCGTTCCCGGCGCAATGCTCTGCTGATTCACTTTTCCGGCACCGCGCACCATTACCTGGATATCCCGCGATTCCAGCAGGTAGAGCGCATCCTTTAAACCCATGCCCTTTACGTCGGGCACTTTTTTGCCGTCCTGGATCCTGACTGAAGTGGCAATCACCGGCAGGTTATTGACCGGATACAGGTTCCCCCATTTTTTATTATTGGAAGAATCGGCAAACGGGATGTTCAGATCCTGCAGCACGGACCTCATTTCACGGGTATTGCCGGCATAATTATATGGGGAGCTGTCTTTACTTAGCTGCGACTTGAAGATGGTGAACCTGCTGTTGTCCGGATTGTCCGTTTCAACGCTCATGAGTTTATCGGCCACTTCCTTAAACACGGGGCCCGCTACGGCGCCACCATAATATATCCTGGCAAAGGGCTTGTTTTTGATTACCACGATGCAGGAATATTTCGGATGGTTTGCCGGAAAATATCCTACAAATGAAGACTGGTAAATATGATCGGCATATCCCCGGTTTCCGTTGGCGACGAGGGCCGTGCCGGTTTTGCCGGCCACGGGATAAAAGGAATTCATAAAAATCGCTTTGGCCGTTCCCTCCAGGCAAACACCCTCGAGGCATGTTTTCAGTTCGGCAAGGGTGCGCTCACTGCAGATTTTGTTGATCATCACCACGGGCTGATTTTGTTTCTCCATTCCCCCGGCATCCTGGATGGCATTCACCAGATAAGGTTTCATCATTTTACCCCCGTTAGCGACGGCATTGTACAGGTTGAGTGTTTGCAGGGGACTGACCAGCACTTCATATCCGAATGCCATCCAGGGCAGTGTGGTGGCGCTCCAGGTGCGCGACTTCGGGTTCTTTATGATGGGTTGGGTTTCTCCGGCCAGGTCAATGCCGGTAATCTGGTTGAGTTTTAATTTCTTCAGGTGATTAACAAATTGTTCCGGGTGGTTGCTGTAATGCGCCACAGCCAGTTTGGCCATACCCACATTCGAACTCAGTTCAAAAGCCTGCTTTACCGTAAACTCGCCTGCCGGATGCCTTTCTGAATCATACACTGTGCGCCGGCCAAATTTCCATTTGCCACCTTCCAGGTCCACTTTGTTGCTGAGGGTCAGGTCATGATCCTCCAGCAGGGACAGTAAGGTGGCGAGTTTAAACGTGGATCCCGGCTCGGACGCACGGATGGCATAGTTCAGATCTTCCCAGTACGTTCCGTCCGGTTGTTTACCGAGGTTGGCCATAGCCCTGATCTTCCCGGTGGCCACTTCCATCACAATACAGGTACCGTGTTCGCAGTCATTCTGCTGCATCATTCTCAGCAAAGCATTTTCCGCAATATCCTGGGTATTTACATCGATGGTGGTGATGATGTCGCGACCGTTCTCTGGATCAATTTCATAACCTTCCACGGGGATGTAGGTTCCTGCAGCCATGTAACGCATCAGCCTTCTTCCGTTTTCCCCTTTGAGCAGGGAATCATAGGTTCTCTCGAGACCAACATTCTGGGCATTGTTCCGGGAGAGGCCAATGGTCCTGTTGGCAAGCAGGCCAAAGGGATTCAACCGCTTGCTGGTTGTTTCCGTGATAAATCCGCTTTTATTTCTGCCTTGTCTTACCAATGGAAAAGCCCTCAGTTGTTTATATTGATCGAACGTGAGATTCCTGTGCAGTGAATAATACCGGTCCTCTTTTTTAAAGCCCTGTTGCAGTTCCTTTTTATAGGCCGCGGCCGACTGGTCCTTGAAAAGAGCAGCAAGGCAACCGGACAGGGAGTCCAGATTTTCTTTAAACCGCTTTCCGTTCTTTTCGCGGAGTCCGTCTGCTGCGAAGTCTATGTAGATATTAAAATAAGGAATCGACGTGCTCAGCATATCACCGTGCTCACTGTAGATCGTTCCCCTTTCCGCACTGAGATCAACGTATTTCTGATGCAGACTGTCACTCAGTCCCCGCCAGTAATTTCCCTGCACCTGCTGTATGTAAAAAACACGTCCCAGTACAGCTATACAAACGATGACGATACCCAGGAAACACAGGTAAACCCTCCATAATATGTCTCTTCTCAATTCCACCGGGTATCGGGGATGTGGTTGATAAAAAATTATTTCGCTCCGCCTTCGCTGCTGTCGGCAATCAGGGCCGGTGGCAAAGACAATTCTTTCAATCCGATGGGTTCCACCGCTTTGGCCAGTTCGCTTTGTTTGCTGCGGAACATCACATCGCTCTTCAGACTTTTGTATTCGTATTTCAGTTCATTCAGTTCCCTGCCTGTTTTTCCAATGTCCCGCACCACGCGATCCGCGTAGTGGCCATTATATATGTAGAGTACTGCTAAAAAAGCCAGGAACAGGAAAAAAGGCAGGTTGCGGATCATCCATTGATAGCGGAGGATGCGTTTTACCTTTTTCTTTTGATCATGTAAGCCAGCCATTTTTTTCAGTATGCAGAATAAGAATTAAAGGGTACCAGATTATCAAACTGAAGATTCGTAGTTATGGATTTTAGTTCGTTTATATTTTTTCGGCTATCCGTAGTTTGGCACTTCTTGCGCGGGGGTTCTTCTGTAACTCCGCCGCCGAAGGGGTGACGGGTTTTTTGGTGACCATCCGCAATGTTTTAACTGTTGTGGCTCCGTAGGGGTCGTGATTATCCTGTTCGTCGAAAGTTCCGTTCCTGAAAAATTGTTTCACCATCCTGTCTTCCAGGGAATGAAAACTGATTATTGCGGCACGGCCGCCTGGTTTGAGCAGCGCCGGAATCTGTTCCAGCATTTCCCGGAGCGCCCGGATCTCATCATTCACTTCGATGCGCAGTGCCTGAAAAACCTGCGCAAAGTATTTATTGGGATTGCCTTTTACCAGATGAGCGATGGCCTGTCTGAATCCGTTGACGGTGCTGAAAGCCGTATGTTGTCTCAGCGCAACAATGGATCTGGCCAGCGTTTTGGAATTGGTCACTTCTCCATATTGTTCAAAGATCCTGTGCAGGTCCTTCTCCCCGTAGCTGTGGAGGATGTCCGCTGCCTTCAGCGTTTGCCGTTTGTCCATGCGCATATCCAGATCCGCCTCCATCCTGATGGAAAAACCACGGTCCGCTTCATCGAACTGGTGACTGCTTACGCCGAGATCAGCCAGAATGCCGTCCACGGAGCTGATGTTATTCAGACGCAGAAAGCGCTGCAGGTGCCTGAAATTGTGCGGGATGAAATGAAATCGTTCGTCGGGCAGGGCATTCTTTTTGGCATCCGCATCCTGATCGAAGGCGTACAGCCGGCCTTCTGTATTCAGGTGCGACAGGATCTCCGCAGAATGGCCGCCTCCGCCAAAGGTGCAATCCACGTAGATCCCATTCGCCCTGACATTCAAACCGTCCATCGCTTCTGAAAGCAATACGGGTATATGATATGCGGGAGATGAGCCCGTCATATAGTTCATTTATCAGGTTTACCATTCATCACTTCATTGGCCAGGCCACTGAAATCATCCGGTGAAAAGGTTTCAAAGAACTGTTGGTAGTTACGTTTATCCCAGACTTCTATTTTGTTCACCGCCGTAACCAGTACGATGTCTTTTTCCAGACCCGCATATTCCTTCAAGCTCTGCGGAATGAGCAACCTGCCCGCTGAATCCAGTTCCATCATGGTGGCCCCGTTCAAAAAATATCGCCGGAATGACCTTACCTTCGGATCAAAATCATTCAACTTGCTGATCTCTTCAAAAATGGGCTCCCAGGTTTTCATGGGATACAAGCCCAGACATTTTTCAAATCCGCGGTTGATCACAAACTGGCTGCCCTCCTCCCCGGTCTGCTTTTTGAGCGACGCCGGCAGGAGAAACCGCCCTTTTGCATCGAGCGTTACCTCGTATTCTCCAAGAAAACCATTCATTTATAAAGACTTGAAACAATGTTTTTAATAATTCACACAAAATAACACTTTTTCCCACTTTACAAACTAATTTGAAAGGTTTTAATTTGTCCACAGCTTTATTTTTCTCTCAAACCCATATTAGATAAGGGTATACCCTGAATGAAGCTTAGAGTTTACCGTTTTGCCTGTGAATAAGATGTGAATTGCCGTTATTTAGGGTGGATAATCTAAAACGAAAGAAAATGGCCATACCCGAACGATTTCCGGCGAACCTCTCCATCCGGGATTTTCAATATACTTTGCCGGAAGAAAAAATTGCGAGATACCCTCTGGCCGAGAGGGATGAATCCAAACTCCTGGTGTGGCAACCCGCCAGGATCCGGGAAACCCGATACATTCACCTGGTGGATTTTCTTCCCGCAAATTCATTATTGTTGTTTAATGACAGTAAAGTGATGGCGGCGCGACTGATCTTCACCAAGCCCACCGGAGGGGAAATAGAAATTTTTTGCCTGGAACCGGTGCATTCGGCCACGGGCATCCATCAGGCCATGATGCAGACGGAAAAGGGACAATGGAAATGTTTAATCGGTGGCGCCTCCAAATGGAAAAGCGGAATGGTGATGGAAAAAAAAACGGATCTGCTTACCCTGCGGGCAAAATTTGCAGAGAAAAAAACAGATTATTTTGTGGTGGAATTCTCCTGGTCGCCGGCAGACCTGACTTTTGCTGAAGTGCTGCATGCATTGGGTTCCATTCCGCTCCCCCCTTATTTGAAAAGAAAGGCGGAGGATACGGATAAAGAAAGATACCAGACCATTTACGCTGCAGTAGAAGGTTCTGTGGCAGCGCCCACGGCCGGTCTCCACTTCACGGACCGCATTTTCCAGTCCCTGAAACAAAAAAACATACAATCCCTTTTCATCACCCTGCATGTTGGAGCCGGTACGTTCATGCCGGTGAAATCGACCCTGATCGCCGATCACCGGATGCACAGTGAGTTCATGGAAATAAGCGGTGACACGGTGGAAGCACTTGCCGGCAAACTGCCGGATCCCGTCCTGGCAGTGGGAACCACTTCCTTAAGAACTGCGGAAAGCCTGTACTGGCTTGGATTGAAAGTGGCCGCAAATAAAAATATTGCGCCTGCCGAACTCAGCCTGAGTCAATGGGATCCCTACCGAACGGAGGATGTGTTGACGGCAAAAGAATCCCTCGGCGCGCTCGCTGCATGGATACGGCAGCTACCGGAAAAAAGATTTATCACCAGCACACAATTATTCATTGTTCCGGGATACCGGTTTAAAATCATCCGGGGTCTTATCAGCAATTTTCATCAGCCGCAGTCCACCCTGCTTTTGCTCGTGGCGGCATTGACCGGTAAAGCATGGAAAAAGATTTATCAGTTTGCGCTGGAAAACGATTACCGCTTTTTAAGCTACGGGGACGGATGCCTGTTTCTGCCGCACGAGGGGGATCTCGACAATGAATGAAGTACCCCTGCCAACCGAACTCTCCACTTTGATGCGGCCGTGATGGGCGTCTACCACGGATTTCACGTAACTCAATCCGAGGCCGAATCCCTTTACATTGTGCACATTGCCGGTATGGGCGCGGTAGAATTTTTCAAAAATGCGACGTTGTGTTTCCTTATTCATGCCGATACCATTGTCATCGATCCGGATCACCAGATATTTCACAGTACTGTGGGTGGAGATGCGGATACTGAGTTTATCGCGTGAATATTTAATGGCGTTATCAATGAGGTTGGCAATGAGGTTGGTGAAATGCACTTCATCCGCTTCTGCCAGGTCATACCGGGCATTCAGGTCCAGGTTGATGGTTGCCTGCTTCTCCTGAAACTGCAGGGCAAAATTATCCATCACGCGGCGGATAACTTCATGGGCATGGATGGGCTGTAGGTTCAGCTGCAATTCCTGACGGTCGATCAGCGCGGCTTGCAGGATCGTTTCCACCTGCTTGTTCATCCGCTTGTTTTCTTCCTTGATGATGCTGCTGAAGTATTCCGATTTCCCCCGGTCATGTACCACCTTTTCATTGCGCATGGCATCCACGGCCAAAGAGATCGTGGCCAGGGGCGTCTTGAACTCGTGCGTCATATTGTTGATGAAATCATTTTTGATTTCGCTGAGTTTCTTTTGTCGTAAAAGGGTATGTACCGTTACATAAAACGCGGTGACGATGATCAGCGTAAAAAAAACCATTCCAAAAATCATCATCCGCATTTGTTTCATCACCACGGATTTATAATCCGGAATAATAATGGATAATGTTTCGAACGGCTCGGCGCCAGCGAGTTCACTACTGCTGGCCACCAGCGGCAGGAAAGTTTGTTTGTTGTGAACGGTGTCTTTCATCGCCTCAAAATAACTGGGCGATTTCAATTCGTAGGTAGTGGACCCCATGGTCGTATTGATGCCCACTTCCGAGAAAACGCAGAATTCAAAGGGAGTGCCCCTTAGTCCCCTGTAGTTAAAAGCCCGCCGGAGCTTATCCCGGATATCTTCATAACTGAATTTCTGGGAGATCAGCGGGGGTCGCATCAGCTCCTGGATGAACTGGTCCGAGGGTCTCCAGTTAAATCCGGGTTTTGACCGCAGCAGCTGCGAACCGGAAAGCGCCGTCTGTTTATATTCAATGAAATCCTGTGCCACATCGGCGGTTACATCCACCAGTTTATGATTCAGTTCCTCCTCCTTGTTCTCCACCATGGTGGTGATCCAGTTCCATTGGATGTAGATGATACCGATCAGTGAAATACTGATCAGGATAAAAATAATGGAGAAGTTTTTTTTCACGTAGACTTTTGTTTATACGCCGAAAAAGCAATGGATCCGGGTATGCTGATCAGATCACAAATTTATTAAACTATATCCTTTGGATTAGTTAATTTACGTATATGGACAGTCCCGCCGCCGGCATACTGCTGATCGCTGACCCTTTTCTTAAAGATCCTAATTTTAAAAGGTCGGTCATTTTCCTTTGCGAACATCAAAGCGAAGGAAGTTTTGGCTTTCTGTTGAATAAAACATACGAATATACCCTGAAAGACCTGGTTCATAATGCCGAAGACCTGGAAATACCGGTTTTTTTTGGTGGCCCGGTGCAAACGGATACCATTCATTTCCTCCATCAGTATCCCAACCTCATTCGTGGGGGTTATGAAGTGATCGACGGCATTTACTGGGGAGGTGATTTTGAAAAGGCGATCGCCCTGATCCGTTCCGGAGAAATCAAACCCGGAAAGATCCGGTTTTATATTGGCTATTCGGGTTGGGCCCGGGGACAGCTGGACGATGAGCTGAAAGAAAAATCCTGGCTTTCGGTAAAGGCCAGCCAACAGCTGATCTTTCATAAAAAAACGGACGAGATCTGGAAAGAGGCCATCAAACATCTCGGCGGCAATTATCTTATGATGATCAATTTCCCGACGGATCCGCAACTGAATTAAACCTGTTTGGCTCCTTCCACCAGAACGGTTACATGGTTCTGCAATACCTCTACAAACCCGCTTTGAACATCAAAATAAATGGCATGGTTCCGGTCGTTCAGCACCTTGATGCGACCGCTTTTCAACGCACTCACCAGGGGCGCATGTTTATCCAGTACCTCAAAAGAACCGGTAACGCCGGGCAACTGCACACCGTAAACCGCGTCGCTGAAAAATTTATGTTCGGGCGTGAGGATTTCGAGATTCATGAAGAGAAATTTGAAAATTTGAAAATTTGAAAATTTGAAAATTCTAATGAACGGTCATTCATTTATGCATTTTCAAATTCTCAAATTTTCAAATTATGATTTAATGGATATTGCATCTGAAGTTACCCCTGCGCCTGTGCCATCAGCTTCTTTCCCTTCTCAATAGCATCGTCAATGTTTCCGACCAGGTTGAAGGCGGCTTCCGGATAATCATCCACTTCACCATCCATGATCATGTTGAATCCCCGGATGGTTTCTTCAATTGGCACCAGCACGCCTTTCAGACCAGTAAAGGCTTCCGCCACATGGAAGGGCTGGGAGAGGAAACGCTGCACTTTACGAGCCCGTTTTACGGTTAACTGATCTTCATCGCTCAGTTCATCCAAACCGAGGATCGCAATGATATCCTGTAATTCTTTATACCGCTGTAAAGTAAGTTTGACACGGTTGGCACAATCGTAATGCGCATCGCCGACGATCTTTGGGCTCAGGATCCGGGAAGTGGAATCCAATGGGTTTACTGCCGGATAGATACCCAGATCGGCAATCTTACGATCCAGTACAGTCGTGGCATCCAGATGCGCGAAGGTGGTTGCAGGCGCCGGATCGGTTAAGTCATCCGCCGGCACATATACCGCCTGCACAGAGGTAATGGAGCCGTTTTTAGTGGAGGTGATCCTTTCCTGCATCAATCCCATTTCCGTTGCCAGGGTAGGCTGGTATCCCACCGCCGAAGGCATACGGCCAAGCAGGGCGGAGACTTCTGATCCGGCCTGCGTAAAACGGAAAATGTTATCCACAAAGAACAGGATATCCCTTCCCTGTCCCTTACCGTCTCCGTCCCGGTAATATTCCGCAACGGTCAATCCGCTCAAAGCCACACGGGCACGGGCGCCGGGAGGTTCATTCATTTGTCCGAATACAAATGTTGCCTTGGATTCAGACAATTCCTTCATATCCACTTTCGACAGATCCCATCCGCCATTTTCCATGCTGCGTTTGAAATTGTCGCCATATTTCATGATACCGGCATCAATCATTTCGCGCATTAGGTCATTTCCTTCCCGGGTACGTTCACCCACGCCGGCAAAAACGGATACACCGGCATAAGATTTCGCGATATTATTAATCAATTCCTGGATCAATACCGTTTTACCCACACCGGCGCCGCCAAAAAGCCCGATCTTACCGCCTTTGGCATAAGGTTCGATCAGGTCAATGACCTTGATACCGGTAAACAGGATCTCCGTGCTCACACTCAGATTTTCAAAAGCCGGAGGCTTGTTGTGGATAGGACGGCCACCCACTTTGGAAACAGCCGGGAGGCCGTCGATCGGGTCGCCGGTTACGTTGAATAATCTGCCCCTGATGGCTTCTCCCACGGGCATGGTGATGGCCAGGCCGGTATCCAGTACTTCCAGGCCGCGGATCAACCCTTCGGTACCATCCATGGCAATACAACGGACGCTGTCTTCTCCCAGATGCTGCTGAACTTCAAGCACCAGAGTATCACCCCCGGGTTTTTTCAGCTCCAGGGCATTGTAAATTTCAGGTAATTTTCCGTTAAACTGCACGTCTACAACCGCTCCGATGATTTGCTTGATCTTGCCGGCATTTGGCATAAGGAATTATTTAAATGTGGTGCTTTAAAATCGGCTGCAAAGGTAAGTGAATGCAGCAGAATTCCGCAACGAAAAAGGCTTAAAATCAAAATAAACTGATCCGGTAAAACATTCTCCGGGCAGGCTCCTCCCATTTAAACTATTTTTGCCGCGTTTAATGCCCCGATGATGCAATTGATACCCGTTCAGCATGCTGCACAAGCCCGGGATTTTATTTCCGTGAATGTGGAACTCCTCGGAGATTTTCCGGGTTATATCCGGCCGCTCGATAAGGACATCCAAACCGTTTTCGATCCCGCCAGGAACAAGACTTTCCGGCACGGAGAATGCTCCCGCTGGATCCTGCTGGATGAAGATGGTCGGAAAATAGGACGGATAGCCGCTTTCGTCAATAAAAAATACAAGACGCGGGGGGATGAATTTCCGGTTGGCGGGATCGGGTTTTTCGACTGTATCAACAACACGGCAGCGGCAGATATGCTTTTCGATGTGGCCCGGCACTGGCTGATGCAACGGGGCATGGAGGCCATGGATGGCCCCATCAATTTCGGCGAACGCGATACCTGGTGGGGACTGGTAACGGAAGGATTTCATGAGCCGATGTATCGCATGAATTTCAACCCGCCTTATTATGCCAGCCTTTTCGAGAACTATGGGTTCCGCGTTTTTTTCCAGCAGCTTTGTTTCGGCATGGATCCGCAAAAGGATCTGACGGGGAAAGTGGTTCAGCGCCACAACAGGCTGGCAGAAGATCCTGCCTTCCGGGCCCGCCACATAGAGCTGAAAAACCTGTCAAAATATGCCCGCGATTTCACCGAAATCTACAACAAGGCCTGGGCGGGGCACGGCGGCATGAAACAGCTCCGTTTCGAACAGGTAAACCACATGTTCCGGGAGATGAAAGCGGTTATCGACCCGCGCCTGATCTGGTTCGTATACCATCAGGAAACCCCGATTGCCATGTTCGTGAATATCCCCGATGTGAACCAATGGTTCAAATACCTCAACGGAAAATTCGGACTGGTGGGTAAACTAAAGTTCCTGTGGGTAAAAAAAACCAAACCCAATAAAAAGTTTGCCGGCATTGCTTTTGGCATCGTGCCGGAATTTCAGGGAATGGGCGTGGATGCTTTTATCATTGTGGAAACCGGAAGATTTGTTCTCACCACCCATTACACCGAATATGAAATGCAATGGATAGGCGATTTCAATCCGAAAATGGTCAATATGGTACGGGCCCTGGGCGAGAACTTCCAGAGCAGGCAGCTCACCACCTACCGCTATATTTTTGACCGAACCCGGGAATTTAAAAGACACCCCATTTTATAAAACTTTATTATTATTGCAGATACGAAAAGGTATCGGGAGGCAGCCGGATTATGAATAAGTTTATTGTTTCCGCCAGAAAATACAGACCGCAGGATTTTTCAACGATGGTGGGCCAGTCGCACGTCACCACCACCCTGAAAAATGCCATTCGCAATCATCAGCTGGCGCATGCCTTTTTATTTTGCGGACCGCGCGGGGTGGGGAAAACCACCTGTGCACGCATCCTCGCCAAGGCCATCAACTGCGAACATCCCGCAGCCGACGGCGAGGCCTGCAACGAATGCCATTCCTGCATTTCCTTTAATGAAGGCAGCTCCCTGAATATTCACGAACTCGATGCGGCCAGCAACAATTCGGTGGACGACATCCGTACGCTGGTGGAACAGGTCCGTTTTGCCCCCCAGGCCGGGAAGTACAAAGTGTACATCATAGATGAAGTGCATATGCTCTCTTCGGCAGCTTTCAATGCGTTTTTGAAAACACTGGAAGAACCACCGCCCTTTGTGATCTTCATTCTGGCTACCACGGAAAAACACAAGATCCTGCCGACTATCATCAGCCGCTGCCAGGTGTTCGATTTCAAACGCATATCCAACCAGGACATCATCCAGCACCTGGAAGGGATCTGTGTAAAGGAAAACATCATCGCCGATCAGTCTGCCATTGAAATCATTGCTCAAAAAAGCGAAGGCTGTATGCGCGATGCCCTCAGCATCATGGATAAAATGGTGAGTTTTTCAAACGGGAAACTCACGTACACGGATACCCTGGAACACCTGAACATCTTAGATGCAGGTTATTATTTTAAATTACTCGAAGCCATTCGTCAGCAAAATTTATCGGAGGCGCTGCTGCTATACGATGAGATCAACCGGAAGGGTTTTGAAGGTGACCTGCTGCTGGACGGATTTACGGAGTTCATCCGGAACCTGCTCATCTGCAAGGACGAAAAAGCTGCCGGCCTGCTGGAAACGGTTGCCGAATTCAAAGGAAGGTACCATTCCACCGCGCAGGAAACCGGAGCCGGTTTTCTGATCAGCGCGCTGAATCTGCTGAGTGAATCGGAACTCCATTATAAAGCGGCCCGGAACAAAAGACTACATGTGGAGCTTGCCCTGATCAAACTTTCTTATCTCGGCCAGGCATTGCACCTGCAGGATGCAGGACCAGGAGATAAAAAAAAGGGGACTGAGCAGGTAAAACCCGTTGCCTACCGCCTACTACAACCTTTGGAAATAAAAGAAAAAAAACCGGGACTGCCCAAAGGAAATCCAAAATCAACCGGTATGCTAATGGAACCCACGGCATTCATTCCTTCCGGCGCCAGGCTCCTGGTGGAAGAACCAGCGGAACAGCAGACGCCAAAACAAACTGCCGCCGCCCCAGCCGCAAAAACAATTGCTCCCATGGCATCGGCAACCAGTCTCGGCGCCCTGTCCAAAATCCGCCAGCAGGTGCTCAGCCGGAACCATTCGGAATCGGCCAACCTGGCCAAACCGCTGGAACATCAGTTGCTGCAGGAAACCTGGAACCGCTTCACTGCGGAGTTGAAAGAAAACAAAAATTCATCTGCCCAGAGTTTTAACGGCGCCATCCTGAAAATCCTGGACGATCAAACCTTTGAGATCATCACCAACAACAACCTGGAACAACGGTTCATAGAACAGGAAAAACGGAACCTGTCGGATCTGCTGCAAAGGGTATTCAACAACAAAAATCTTTCTTTCTCCGTCTCCATCCGGGAAAACGCAAACGAGCACATCCACCTGGAAAAAACCCTCAGCAAAAGAGAGCAATTTCAGCAAATGGCTGAGCAATACCCGCTGCTGAAAGAATTAAAGGATAGGCTGAAACTGGAATTGGATTATTGATGAACAAACGGTGATCCTTGGCCGATGGTTGGAAAACCAATCGGTGGCATTTGCTAAAAATCATATAATTTGATCCGCCGGATTTGGCAGTCCTTCCGGTTTACAGGAACTTTACCTTCTTCTTATGGCCGGAAATTCTACGACCCAGGTATTTCAAACCAGTTCATCCTCG
This sequence comes from Chitinophagaceae bacterium, assembly GCA_041691395.1. GTDB lineage: Bacteria > Bacteroidota > Bacteroidia > Chitinophagales > Chitinophagaceae > Puia. Next base: position 82,040 of record JBEPUT010000007.1, on the reverse strand, counting down.
CGTTGGTCAAGGTTTAAATGGAGCAGCCGTCTGCTGGCCCTTTTCCTCGTTTTGGGTATCATCATCATCGCGATTACGCTAACCCGGGTATATACCCCTTCATTACCCAATATGCTTGGGGCAAAAGAAAAAGAAGTACTGCTGGACAGTTCGGGCTGGTTATTCAACAAGAGCAAAATAGGCAGACAATACGGCGGTTTCCGGAAATACATCAATGAAAAGGAAGCGTACAAGGCAGGGGGCTATCCGATTCCGAAAAAATTCAGGAAAAAGAACGGAATCATCGTTCAGGCCGACTCAAGCTTTTATTCCTTTAAGAAATTCTCCGCCGGCATACGCGCGGCTTTTTATGTAAACTGGGCGCCTACGTCCTATACTTCTCTGGAACAGAATATTTCCCGCCTGAACGTAGTGTTTCCGGAATGGTTCTTTATCAATCCCAATACGGATAAGCTTTCCATCGACATCGATAAGAAAGCGCTAGACATCATGAACAAGGCCGGGGTGAAGATTATTCCCATGCTATCGAACAATATCAATACCGTCTTTCGCGGCGACGTGGTGCACCGCATCCTGAATGATCCGGAAAAACGCGAAAATCTTATCCGGGATATTCTCCGTACGGTGGACAGCCTCAAACTCGACGGGATCAATATTGATTTCGAGGAGCTGCAGGAAAAAAAGAATGAGGTGCTGGTGAATTTTCAAAAAGAGCTGTACGAAAAAATGCATGCCCGCGGCTTACTCGTTACCCAGGATGTGATGCCTTTTAACAATGATTACAATTTTACGGAACTGGCGAAGTACAACGATTATGTGGTAGTGATGGCCTACGACCAGCATTCGGATGCCACCCAGCCCGGACCCATCTGCCATCAGAAATGGATTGAAGGCGCCATTGACGATGTAGTCAGAAAAATACCCAGTACCAAAATAATCCTTGCCCTGGCTGGTTTTGGATATAACTGGAAAATGAACGACGACAACAGGGCTGTTTCTGCGGAGCCGATCAGCTACCAGGACGCCCTCACGCTGGCCCTGAGTTTTGACGGGAAGATCATTTTTGATAATGATTCCTACAACCTGCATTTCAGTTACGACGACGATAACGGGGTTCAGCACCAGGTGCATTTTACGGATGCGGCCACTACGTTTAATTCCATGCGTTTTGCCGTGGAATCCGGACTCAGCGGCGTGGCTCTCTGGCGCCTGGGCAGTGAGGATCCGCGCATGTGGGATTTTTATGACCACGATATGAGCAAGGACAGCCTGAAAAATTTTGATTTCCATTTGTTCACCACCGTTAGGTCGTTCAGCACCGATGAAACCCCCGCTTATTCCGGAGAAGGTGAAGTGCTCGATGTGATTGGGGGGCCCACCAGCGGAAAGATCCGGCCGGAACTCGACACCAGCGAACTGCTGATCAGTGAAGAAAAATACGACAGCCTGCCTTCCAAATGGGTGGCCAGAAAATACGGCACGAAAGACAAGAAGAAACTGGTGCTGACCTTCGACGACGGGCCGGATCCGATATACACGCCGCAGATACTGGATATCCTTAGTCGCGAAAAAGTGCCTGCAGCTTTTTTCCTGGTCGGCATCAACGCAGAAAATAACATCCCCCTGGTAAAAAGGATTTATAATGAAGGGCACGAGATCGGCAATCACACCTTCACCCATCCGAATATTGCTAAAGTAAGCCGCAAGCGCGCCGTTATTGAAATGGACGCCACCCGGTTGCTGATCGAATGCATTACGGGACATTCCACTATATTGTTCCGGGCCCCCTATAACGCCGATTTTGAACCGCAAAAAGCAGAGGAGCTGATTCCCGTGGCCATAGCGCGCCAGAAAAATTACCTGGACATCGGGGAATCTATTGATCCGCTGGACTGGGTGCCGGGCACCCCGGCGGATTCTATCGTTGCACGGGTAATCCGACGGAAGCAGGAGATGACGGATCAGAATCTGAGCGGGAACATCATACTGCTCCACGATGCGGGCGGTGAAGGAAGGGCCGCCACCGTAGAGGCCCTTCCACAGATCATTCACTATTTTAAAGAACGCGGATATACATTCACCACCATCGCCGATCTGCTCGGAAAGAAAAAGGATGACCTGATGCCCCCGGTACCCAGAGGCAGCGGTTATTACCTGCTCCAGCTCAATTATCTGGTGGCTGTGACGGCATACCTGGGCAGTCATTTGCTCGCCTCGATTTTTATCCTGTTCATCATGCTGTCCCTGCTGCGTATTTTATTCATGGCCGTGATCGCTACCAAACAGCATCGCTGGGAAAAGGATTTTGCGCTGAGACCATTCTGGTCGGCGGATGGCCACGACGCCCCCCTGGTCAGCATCGTTGTTCCTGCTTTTAATGAGGAAATAAATGCCGTGAGTTCGGTGCAGAATCTGCTGATGGCCGACTATCCGAATTTTGAAATTATTTTTGTGGACGATGGCAGCAAAGACGATACTTACCACCGGGTGATCAACGAATTCCGCCAGCATCCCCGCGTGCGCGTTTTCAACAAACCCAACGGCGGCAAGGCATCTGCATTAAATTATGGTATGATGCAATCTGAAGCGGAATTTCTGATATGCATCGATGCGGATACGAAACTGCTTCCCGACGCCGTGTCCAAACTAATCATGCATTTTGGTCCGGTGAATTATCCGCATGGGAAAAAAGTAGGTGCCGTGGCCGGCAATGTTAAGGTAGGTAATAAAGTGAACCTCCTCACCCGCTGGCAGTCCATCGAATACATCAGCAGCCAGAATTTTGACCGTAAGGCTTTTGCCTATGTGAACGCGATCACCGTGGTTCCTGGAGCCATCGGGGCTTTCCGCAAATCGGCTATTGAAGAAGCCGGCGGATTTACCACAGATACACTTGCCGAGGATTGTGACCTGACCATCCGGCTGCTGCGCTGCAATTATCTGGTGCAGAATGAAAGCCAAGCTGTTGCCCTGACCGAATCACCGGAAACGCTGAAAATGTTCATCAAGCAAAGGTTCCGCTGGAGTTTCGGTGTATTGCAGACATTCTGGAAAAACCGGGATATGCTTTTCAGCACGGTCAACCCCTCCCTGGGCTGGATTGCCTTGCCGAACATGCTCATCTTTCAATACATCATCCCGGCGGTCATCCCTCTAGCGGATTTTTTAATGCTGGTGGGTTTGCTTACCGGAAATGCCGCACGCATCGGTACCTATTACCTGATCTTCATGCTGGTAGACGTGGCAGTGGCGATAATGGCCTTCAGCTTTGAAAAGGAAAACATTGCCAAACTGCTTTGGCTGATCCCGCAAAGACTGGCCTGGCGCTGGCTGATGTGGTATGTACTCTTTAAATCGTTCCGCAGGGCCATTAAAGGGGAACTGCAAAACTGGGGCGTTTTGAAACGCACAGGTAATGTGAAAGATATTCATTTGAGGGTTGACCACTGACCCTGGATACATGTCCCTGTCAATGGTCAATTGTCTAATGATTAACCTTTTTGCATTAATTTCGGGCTTCCTTAATCTTAAATTATCCAGTTATATGGCTGAAGTTATTTTAATGCCCCGGCTCAGTGATACCATGACGGAAGGCGTGATTGCCGCCTGGCATAAAAAAGTGGGTGATACGGTAAAAAAAGGAGACTTGCTGGCAGAAGTGGAAACAGATAAAGCCACTATGGATCTGGAGAGTTACAAAGACGGCACCCTTCTTTTTACCGGTACGGATAAAGGAGGAAAAGTGCAGGTGAATGAACTGCTGGCCATCATTGGGAAGCCCGGAGAAGACATCAGTTCTCTTGTTAAGAAAGGCGGTTCCGACAAACCCGCGCCTGCTGCAAATGCGGCAGCGCCGGCTGCAGAAACCAAACCGGCTGCGACCACTGGCGCAACGGAGGAGAAATCTTCACCAGTTCCTGATCCCGGGGCAGCCACAAAAGACCTGAGCACCATTCAGGAAGTGATCCTGATGCCGCGTTTGAGCGATACGATGACGGAAGGTGTTATTGCCGACTGGCACAAAAAAGTTGGCGACAACGTAAAGAAAGGGGATATTCTCGCGGATATAGAAACCGATAAGGCAACCATGGAGCTCGAAAGTTATAAGGAAGGTAAATTATTATATACCGGAGCGGAGAAAGGTCAGAAAATTGCGGTGAACGACCTGCTGGCCATCATCGGCGAAGAGGGGAAAGTGAATGTGCAGCAAATTGTGGAGGCGTCTAAAAATAAAGGGAACGTGGCTTCTGTTTCTCCGAAAGCAGAAAAACCAGCGGCGGAAAATACAGGAACCGCCCCGGCGGAAACACAGCCGCCTTCCCAGAATGGAGATGGCCGGATCAAGGCGTCCCCGCTGGCGAAAAAACTGGCTTCCGAAAAAGGCATTGACCTGACCAGGCTGCACGGCAGTGGCGACCATGGCCGCATTGTAAAAAAAGATGTGTCCGAATATCATCCCTCTGAAATGCCGGTAGCCGAATCCGAAAAATCTTCCGCTGTCGTTACCGGTGCTCCTGCGGGTCAGGTAAGTTTCGACGAAGTACCAGTTTCCCAGATGCGCAGGATCATTGCCAAACGCCTCGCAGAAAGTAAATTTTCAGCGCCACATTTTTACCTGAATATGTCCGTCGATATGGACAAAGCTGTAGACAGCAGGGCCAAACTGAACGACGTGTCGCCGGTGAAAATATCTTTCAATGATATGGTGCTTAAAGCGGTGGCCGTTGCCCTGAAAAAGCATCCCGCCGTCAATAGCAGCTGGCTTGGCGACAAGATCCGGATCAACCACCACGTGAACATCGGTGTGGCCGTGGCCGTGGAAGATGGGTTGCTGGTGCCCGTTGTGCGATTCGCCGATGGTAAATCTTTGTCGCAAATCGCTACAGAAGTAAAAGATTTTGCGCAGCGTGCGAAAACAAAAAAACTGCAACCGGCCGACTGGGAAGGAAGCACATTCACCATATCCAATCTGGGCATGTTTGGCATCGATGATTTTACCGCCATCATCAATCCGCCTGATGCCTGCATACTGGCCATCGGCGCCATACAGCAGCTTCCCGTGGTAAAAAACGGATCCGTGATTCCGGGAAATGTCATGCGGCTCACCCTGAGTTGCGACCACCGTGTGGTGGATGGGGCCACCGGTGCGGCCTTTCTCCAAACACTGAAAGGACTCCTGGAGGAGCCCTTACGAATGCTTATTTAAACCGTCCTAAAATTAGGTTTATAACACAGCCACTTTGGTCACGCGCTGCTGACCGGCGTGTTCGGCTGTGAGGATATAAATGCCTGACTTGTTGCGGGCATTATCCATATTCAGTACCTGAGTACCTGTAGATAAGTTAATCTGCTTTACGCCCAGCTTTACCCCATTCATGTCATACAAATTAAACTGGTATACACCGGCCTGTTCCGCACTGATGCGAAACCGGATATCATTTCCGGCACCGGAATTAATGGTTTCCAGTGTAAAAGAAACGGATGCATTAAATGAAACCTGCTGAACTGGGGAATACACTGCTTTTCCATCGATGGAAACCAGCCCGATCCGGTAGCTATAGGTTCCGGCTGCATGATCGATTTTGTCTGAATAAGTATACGTACCGGTCGTGTTCTGCTCACCGGGCTTTACCTGAGCGATGGTTTCAAAATCAATACCATTGGAAGAACGTTCCACGAGCATCACGGATACATCTCCCTCACCACCCAGTGTCCAGGTTAAATCCGCAGCATTGTTATTCACGCCGGCCCTGAAAGAATCAAAAACAACCGGCAGAATCGTGGAACCCGAGATCGAAATATTATCATAAACAAATCTGTTCAGGCCACCGGAAGAAACCGTTGCATTGTAACCATATAAACGGAAAGTAACGGCAGACGACAGGTTGGCAAAAGACGCGGTGAAAGTAACCGGTATGGCAACCACGCTGGTGGATAAAGTACCATGTGAAATATCGGAAGCAAATCCATCCAGGCTGGAACGCAGGGCCCAGTCATTCGGCCCCGAACCTGATGTTCCGGTTGTGCTTTTGCGGATAGACAGCTGCATGGAAGAAACGGTGAGGCTATAAGCAGTTGTCGGCTCTACAGAAAACTCCAGATAGGCATTCGGATCAAGTGCACCTGCGGGCCATCCGCCTTCCCCAAAATATACCGTACCGCCATTATAATCCCCCCTTGTTATGGCACTTCCCAAAACAGCATTCGTGGTAGTTACTTTCGTCGATGAGTTGATTCCCTTAAGCGTATTGTTGAAGTTCCATTGGGCAACCTGTGCCTGCATCAGGAAGGGAATTACGATTCCGGTTAAGGTCAGTCCGCAAATTCTGTTACACATCTTGTTTTTCATAAAAAGGAATTTAAAGCCATACACCTAAAGACGAAATCCATACCATTAGGTAAGTATATGATAATCAAATCTATATGATAGCCATGAAGTCTCTTAGCGGGAAGTGTTTCCAGTTGTCGGAGAAAAAAGGCAGCGCGAAGGCATTTGTCCGGCCGTATTACCCTTAAAGAATTTTAAATTACAGTTTGCCTGTTTATGATCATCTACCGGTCCACCTTTCAATTGCTGAGATTCTCTTTTTCTCTTTTCCTGATGCCCGTTTACTGGTTTGCGCTCAGCCAGTTGTTGCATCCGGATTTTACGCGTGCCCTGCTGATCTTCTTTATCCTGCATTTTTTGCTTTATCCTTCCAGCAACGGATACAACAGTTATATGGACAGGGATGAAGGGAGCATAGGCGGACTGAAATCCCCGCCACCGCCAACGCGTCAGTTATTCTATATTACGGTATTCATGGACCTGCTGGCCATACTGCTGAGCATACTCATCAGTCCGTACTTCCTGATGGGCGCCGTATTGTATATACTGGCCTCCCGGGCCTACAGTTCCAGGCGCATTCGCCTGAAAAAATATCCTGTTTGGGGTTATTTGACCGTGGTCATTTTCCAGGGGTCCCTGGTTTTCTTTATGGTGTATCACGGTGCGGGTCAGTATTTGAGTTTACAGATCCCGTTGCCGGGAATGATTGCAGCCACCTTATTGATTGGCGGATTTTATCCGCTAACCCAGATCTATCAGCATGAGGCCGACGCCCGGGATGGCGTGCGCACCCTGAGTGCCGTTTTGGGGTACCGGGGCACTTTCTGTTTCTCCGCCGTTGTGTATTGCATGGCTTTTGCCCAGCTGTTCATGGTATTCCAACTTTCCCTGGAAATAAAAGAATTTCTGGTTTTTGCAACCTGTATGATACCCGTTATCGTATATTTTACGTATTGGGCAGCGGCTGTGTGGCGGAATGCGGCCCGGGCAGATTTTAGGCATACGATGCGGATGAATGTGATCGCTTCCTGCTGCACCAACCTTGGCTTTATTGTTGTATTTCTGATGCATTACCATGACTTCCATTAAAGGATAACCTTAAATCTTTTCTGTTGAGCAAGATCATATCTATCGGTACGGCCGTTCCCCGCTGTAAGCACGACCAGCAGGAGATTCTGAATTTTATGAGCCGGATCTATGCTTTCAACGAAAAGGATCGCCGGAAACTGAAATACCTCTATGCAAAGGCTGGCATTTCCAACCGCTACTCCGTATTATCCGATTACAGCAAAAGCCCGGAGGAATGGACGTTTTATCCGCCCACGGAAAACCTGGAACCCTTTCCATCCCTGGAAAAAAGGATGAAAGCATTTAACCGGTACGCGCCCGCATTATCCGTGGAAGCGATCCGGAACTGCCTGCAAAACAAATTACCGGCAATGGAAATCACCCACCTCATTACGGTTACCTGTACGGGATTGAGTGCGCCGGGACTAGACCTTTATGTGATGGAACTGATGGATCTTCCGAAAAATATCTTCCGCACGTCCGTTAATTTTATGGGATGTTATGCGGCCATTCATGCGCTTAAACTGGCCGATTCGATTTGTATCGCGGAACCATCAGCCAGGGTGATGATCGTGTGTACGGAGCTTTGCACCCTGCATTTTCAGCAAGAGCCATCCATAGATAATATCACTGCCAGTCTGTTGTTCGGAGACGGCTCGGCGGCGGTTTTGGTCACCGGGAAGAAGGATAAAACACGGGGGTTCCACCTGCATGGATTTTATTCGGAAGTGATCCCCAAAGGAAAACAGGATATGAGCTGGGCATTATCTTCCACAGGTTTCGCCATGACGCTGCGTAGTTATGTACCCGGCCTGATTGAAGAGGACTTCAAAAACCTGGTGGATAATGCCCTTGAAAAAAACCGGATTTCCCGGGATCGCGTTTCCGACTGGTGCATACATCCCGGTGGCAGGAAAATTCTGGAGGCCATTGAAAAAAGCCTCGGATTGCCCAGGGAAAAACTGGCCGCCGGATATGGGGTGTTGAAAGATTTCGGAAACATGTCGTCTCCCACCATCCTGTTTGTACTCGACAAACTCTTTAAAAGTTTTACTAACGGTGAGCCGCATACGGTATTCGGGGCGGCGTTCGGACCCGGATTGACCATGGAAACCTTTATTGCAGGTAACTGACCTGTTGAACTTTTTTACACCGGATCATGGATTTTTCCCTGCGCAGCCATAAGCCAGAACTGCTTGACCAGCCTGATATTCCGGCGGCGGACATATCCCGGAATCTCTATGAGCTTCAACTAATCAACCGCTGGCTCGGGGGTCATGCCATCACCCGGAAAGGATTCCGACTGCTGGCCTCCGGTCTTTCAAAGATCAGTCTGTGTGAGCTGGGATGCGGAGGGGGCGATAACCTGCTGGCCATCCAAAAGACTGCCGGAGAAAAAATTATCCTGAACTGCACCGGTATTGATATGAACCCGGACTGCATCCGGGTAGCACAGTCCGCGTCCTGGAATAAATTTCCGCAATTTATTTTGAGCGATTACCGGGCGGTTGTATTTGAAGAAAAACCGGATATTGTTTTTTCCTCTTTGTTTTGCCATCATTTTACCGAAGAACAGCTCGTTGACATGTTCCGCTGGATGAAATCGCAGACGCGGACCGGGTTTTTCATTAATGATCTGCACCGGCATCCCCTGGCTTATTATGCCATCCGGATACTGACGGCGCTATTTTCAAGGTCCTATCTGGTGAAAAATGATGCCCCCCTCTCCGTACTGAGGGGTTTTAGAAAAAATGATTTAGTGGCAATCCTGGATAAAGCCGGCATCAGGCATTATAGTATCCGCTGGCAGTGGGCATTCCGGTGGCTGATAATAGTTCCGTCATGACCAATCCACCCACGCTATATGATACTGCCATTGTTGGTGGAGGCCTGGCGGGTTTGTCGCTCGCTATCCAGCTTTCGCGTCAGGGTCATCACGTATTGCTGATGGAGAAAGAAACATATCCTTTTCATAAAGTCTGCGGCGAATACATCAGCATGGAAAGCTGGGACTTCCTGCTGCAACTTGGCCTTCCTCTGGATGAATGGAACCTTCCCCGGATCAGTCAGGTAAAAATCAGCGCGCCCAATGGTCTGTCCATTACGGAAACCCTGCCACTGGGTGGATTTGGCATCAGCCGCTTTAAACTTGATGCGGCGTTGGCAGCGATGGCAAAAAAAAGCGGGACGACTGTTTTGGAAAATACCAAAGTAACCGACATCACCTACAACAACGGTATTTTCAGCATCATCAGCTCCGCGGGAATGTTCAGGGCCCAAACGGCCTGCGCGGGTTATGGAAAAAGAAGTAACCTCGATGTAAAATGGAAACGCTCCTTTTTGAGGTCAACACGAAATAAGAATTATGTGGGGGTGAAATATCATGTCCGTGGCACATTTCCCGCCCATCAGATCGGCCTGCATAATTTTCGCGGCGGTTACTGCGGGATTTCGAAAATTGAAGATGACCGGTATTGCCTGTGCTATCTTACGGTGAGCGGAAATTTAAAAAAAAGCGGACAATCCATTACCGAAATGGAAAACCGCATCCTCAGGAAAAACCCAGAACTCCGTGAGGTGTTAGACCATGTGGAACATCTGTATCAGTATCCGCTGACCATATCACAGATCAGCTTCGCCAAAAAGACACAGGTGGAAAATCATATGCTCTGCATCGGTGATGCTGCGGGTATGATCACACCCTTGTGCGGCAACGGCATGAGCATGGCACTGCACGCATCTAAAATAGCCGCTGTTTGCCTGGACCGGTTTTTGGCGAAAACCTGTGACCGGCATCAGCTGGAAACGGAATATCAGCAGGCATGGCAAAAAAAATTTGCAGCACGTTTAAAAACAGGCCGGTTCCTCCAGGATTTTTTTGGAAGGCCTTTCTGGTCCACTCTTCTCCTCCTGCTGCTGAAGCCCTTTCCCGGGTTGATCCGCAGCCTGATCCGCAAAACCCACGGAGAAAAATTTTAACGGCTTACTCCGTTTTGGCCAGTGCATCAGCAGCCGTCAACGGTATTCTTTCCCGGTAATGCATTACGGCCTTGATCTCAAGATAAGAATAGGAGTCCCCCAGTTTTTCCTTTACCGGTCCGATGAAATCATTGGCCGCAGCCCGGATGGCTTCCAGGATGGGTGACACTTTTTCTTCCGGCACCAGTTCCTGAATACCCATTTCACCCGTGCCAATAAAGGAAATCAGGTGATTTTCTACGGTCACTGGAGAAAGGGAACGAAGTCTGGCAATTTCAGCGACACTTTTATTTTCTTTAAACAGCGCCAGGCTGATCCTGCGGGTTTCGCCTTTTTTTTGTTTAGAACCCTTTTCTGCGGTTTTATTTTCAACCGCAGCGGGCCGGGCCGGTTTCGTTATCTCGAACAATGCATTTATATCCAGCCCTTTTACCAATCCCTCGCCCATGCGCAGGGCCTGGTTCAGCTGTTCCTTTTTTGACAGGAGGGCTCTTTCCAGGGCCGCGAGTTCCTTAGCATATTTTTTGGATTTGGATCCGTTTTTCGTTTTGGTTTTGCGCGCAACGACCGCATTCATCAGCAGGTCCGTCACGCTGAGGAAATACCGGCAGGCCGCTTCAATGCGGGGCTGAAGGGATTGATAGTTATCTTCCCTGGCGGTGGCCAGCAGGGAAGTGAGTTGCTTACCAAACCTGGCGCAGACCAATCCTTCTTCCTCCACTTTACCCAGGATGTGTTTTGACCACTCGGTCGCTTCATCTTTTACAGAAAGAAAAACAGTTCCACGCAGATCATGATGCTTCCTGAAAGCAGCTTCCAGTTTGTTCCATTGAAAGGCTTCTTCAATCAGTCGCAGCACGTAGCAGCCCTGTTCATCGTGCAGACGTTCCTGTAAAAAGCCGGCATCGGGCTCAGGCCGCGAGAATGCGGCCACCTGCGGGTCGGTGAGGATGCTTCCCTGGTGAATGCGGGAATGGAGAACCAATCCATCCAGGGAAGTGAGGCGACTCAGTGCAACATACACCTGGCCCGGAGCAAAAGAAGCGCCCGCATCAATGATGGCTTTTTCAAAGGTGAGTCCCTGACTTTTATGAATGGTTATGGCCCATGCCAGCCGTACGGGGTATTGCGTGAAACTGCCGAGGGTCTCTTCCTCCACCGTTTCTTTTTCGCGGTTGTACTGATAACGGATATTCTTCCAGGTTTCCTTTTCTATTATCAACTCCCCGCTTTCTCCTGGAAAGCGCACCCGGATCTCTTCCTGGCTGATGCTGCCGATCACAGCGATCTTTCCATTAAAATATCTGCGGTTCTCCCCTTTGTCATTCTTGACAAACATTACCTGGGCTCCCTTTTTCAGAAACAACTGGCTTTCTGCAATAACCGTTCTGGGATCAAAATCCCCGGTCATTTCTGCCTTATAGGAATAGGACGAACCGGATAATTTTTCAAGTTCCTGTTTGTTGATGGCATCGGCCCGTGCATTGTGGGTAGTGAGCGTAATATACTGTTCGCCATACCCCGGTTCAAAATGGGGATCATGACGGCTATGCAGCATGGCCAGCTCATTTTCCGTGATATGATTGTTCCGGATGGCATTCAGCAGGCCGATGAAAACAGCGTCTTTTTGCCTGTATATTTTCTTTAAGGTAATATTTACGAGAGCACATTGCTTTAAAGCCTGCGCATCGAAAAAGAAAGGACTGGCATAATGCTTTTTGAGGATTTCCCATTCTGTTTTATGCACTACGGGCGGCAGTTGGTGAAGGTCACCGATAAAAAGGACCTGTATGCCGCCGAAGGGCAGTGATCTTTTGCGGTAAAACCGCAGAATGGCATCCATGGCATCCAGTGTATCGGCCCGCAGCATGCTCACTTCATCAATCACCAGCAGATCGAGCTCCTGCAGCAAATCTTTTTTGGAGGAGGAAAAACGAATCTTTTTCAGCAGTCCCTGTTCATTGGTCGCCATTTCCGACTGATCCCAATAATTCCCATGGCCGGGCACAAAGGGATTAAAGGGCAGCTGAAAGAAAGAATGCATGGTGACGCCACCGGCATTGATGGCCGCGACACCAGTGGGCGCCACGATGGCCATTTTCTTATTGCAGTGATCCCGGATGTATTTCAGGAAAGTGGTTTTGCCGGTTCCCGCTTTCCCGGTGAGAAAAATATGCTGGGCGGTCTGGTTCACAAACTGCAGCGCCAGTTGAAAATCCGCATTGGAAAGGTCTGTTTCCGGCATGCGGCAATATAAGGAATGAAAAGGAATGCAAATGGGGGAAATTACCTGCCTGCCGGGTTCTGTTTTCGTGAATAGGAACCAGACCGGAGATAAAAATTTATTATATTGGTTCCATGAAACTGATCCTGACTATCTGCTTCTGCTTCGGCAGTCTGATCACCATAGCCCAATTCAAAGAATCTTTTTATGCACTGGATAAACAGTGGAAGCAAACCGATGAAAAATCGGCCAAATATCTTTTATGGATCCATCTGGATTCGGCCGGAAACTGGGAATACAGTTATTATCATATGTGGGGTCCGATGATCAAGCTGCAGACTTATCAGGATCATGACGGAACTATATTAAATGGTTTGAGCTGTTATTACTATACCACAGGCAACCTGGACTCTGTGGGTCATTACAAGGATGGGAAAAAAGACGGGAAATTTTACAAATATGCTTTTTTACCTCATGATACCCTGAGAGAAACTATGATTTATACGTATTCAAATGACAGTCTCCTGAATACACTTAACCCGGGCAAAGATTCTGCAGCTATTCGGAATCACAAAGACAGCGCCAATGAGAAAGAATCCAAATTTCCAGGGGGTATGTATCAATGGCAGCATTATTTACAACATAATCTGCAATATCCGGATCGCGCCGCCACTCAGGAAATCCAGGGAGAAGTAAGAACCTATTTTATAATTGATGAACAGGGGAATGTGCTGGATCCCATTGTTTCCAGGTCTGTCGAATATTCTCTGGATAGAGAATCTCTTCGCATCATTATGAATTCCGGCAAATGGGAACCTGCTTCAGAAAATGGCAGAAATGTTATTTCCTATAAAACACAACCAATCGTTTTTCGACTGGAAGTGTCCAAATAGCCGGTCTGAACCATTCTCACATTCAATTGTTTTTGATATATGATCCCTGCAAACAAGAAAACCGTGGTGTTTGGCGCATCGGACAATCCTGAACGATACAGCAACATGGCCATTAAGAAACTGCGGGCTCACGGCCATGAAGTTGTGGCCATCGGAAAAAGACGATCTGTAGTTGACGGTGTGCCGGTTCAGCAGACAGCTTCCCCCGTTCAGGACGTTGACACCGTAACACTTTATCTGAACCCCGGCAATCAAAAAGCCTATTACGATTATATCCTCTCCCTGCATCCCAAAAGGATCATCTTCAATCCCGGAGCGGAAAATCCCGAGCTCGAAAAACTAGCCAGCGCCAATCATATCAAAACCCAGAAAGCCTGCACGCTGGTGTTGCTGGGAACGGGACAGTACTGAGGGATGTGAAAATGTGTAAATGTGAAAATGTGAAAATGTGTAAATGCTTGCCCGCCGAAGCTTTAGCGAAGGCGGGTGTAAATGCCGGCAACAGAATAAGAACAAATCAACTACTTATCAGATTTAGAATAATTATTTGATAATCAACAAATTCCATCATTTAGACATCAGCACATTTCCACATTTTCACGTCGCCTCCCGCAATTAACCCCCCATTTCCACGTTTTAATACTCAGGTTCCTGCTCCCAACAGAGCCGGGTTCCTGATCCGATGAACACCCTGAAAACAATCTTTTGCGGATGCGGTTTGCTGTCCGTTCTGCTGCTTTCTGCCCAGGAAAAATCATTTCCACAGAATATTCCGTTTAACACCAAAATGGAAATCAGTACAGCATCCCTGGAAAAATTATTTCACGCCACTGCTACCTGTACGCTGCAGCTTACCCCTGCACTGACATTAACGGGGACGGTGCAGAACCGGACCGGGCAAAGCCATTCAGTAGCCAGCTTATTAATCAAAACAGAAAATATGCAGGGGGCCATGCTGAGTTTATCGCGCTCATTGCGTTCCGATGGTTCCTGGCTCTATACCGGTCATCTGCTGAAACTGCATGAGCCAGATGGCATGTTGCTGGTGGAAAAAGACGGACAATACTATTTCATCCGAACCGAACAAAAATTCCTGGTAGCAGAATGAAAAAACATCTGTTCCATATCCTGTCTTTCCTGTTGCTGACCGAGGGCGGCGCGATGGCTCAGGTTCCGGTGCTCAACAGTTATGCGCCGGCGCAGGCAACGGTGTACCTGGTATTTGACGGGGCCACGGTGGAAGGAACCCTGTGGAACGAAAAGGGAAAAATTGTTGCCGAACCGGCCGGATTTTCACCAGCCACGATTACGTATATCCATAAAAAAATTGCCGAACACTTTATATTGTTCAATCTGAACATCACCACGGATCCGGCAGTTTATGATCGTGCGCCCATCCATCAGCGAACGCGCATCATCATTACACCCAACGGCAACTGGTACGGACCGGCTCCGGGTGTTTCGGCCGTTGGCTCCTTTGTTTGGGGCGACGATACACCGGCCTGGGTTTTTACCGATCCCTTATCCAACAATCCCTTGTTTATTGCCGCCGCGGCAACACACGAGATCGGGCATACGCTTGGGCTGCAGCATCAAAGTCTCTATGATCCTTACGGCATCATGATCTCCGAACTCAGCGGAGGGGAGAACAATATCTTTACCAATGAGGCCCCGCTGATGGGAATCCCTTTTTATAAGCAGGCCAGCTGGACCAACGGCACATCATCCACCGGTCCGTACAATATTCAAAGCGATACAGCGCTGATTGCCGGCGAGCCGAATGAAATCGGATACCGCAAAAAATCAGGGCGCGTTGAAACTGAAATCAACCTGCCTGATCCGGGTGTAAAAATTGAAACCCAGCCGTCCGGTCCCATTGAATTGAACAGCACCAGTGATTACACCTATCGTCTTTTCGACATCAGCGGGCGCTTACTCACGCAGGGAAACATCAAAAAAGGATGGAATCAGATCCAGGCCGGTTCGGCAGCAAATGCGGTGCTGGTACTCCAATGGTATGGCGAAACCGGCTCCGGATCGCAGAAAATTCTTCGCTAAACAGTAACTATTTTTTTTGAAGAACTGATTTTTCGGTAAATTCGAAAAACCCATTACCATATGCTATGGCGAAAATTTAACGGAGACCTCATCGAATTACCCATTGCCCGCGAGGTGGAGAATGCCATCCGCAGGGAAACACAGAATGGATTTCATTTAAAAGTTTGTATCGGAACCGACTCCCAGGTGAAGGGAGCAGAAACAGAATTTGCCACCGTGATCGTATTCCTTCGCGAAGGTCATGGCGGCTTCATGTTCATCCACAATGAAAAAACAAAAACGCGTTACAGCATCAAGGAACGCATGCTGGTGGAAGTGGCACGGAGCATTGAGATCGCTTATGAACTTTGCCCGCTGTTCACCAAATACAATGTGGACATGGAAGTGCATGCAGACATCAACACCAATCCGAATTTCAAAAGCAACGATGCACTGAAAGAGGCGATGGGCTATATCCTGGGCATGGGCTTTGCGTTCAAGGCCAAGCCCGAAGCCTTTGCCAGCAGCAGTTGTGCAAATAAAGTGGTGAATTGACGGAACGGCAATATTTTCCGTGTAGCTAGGTTTTTCTTGCTTCCTTCAGTTCCGCATTCATCGATTCGATCAACCGGAGTAAGGGTTCCCTGCCCGTTTTTTTTGTCGCACTGGTGATGAAATGCTGCGGGAGAAACTGCCAGCTTTCCAGCATCTTATTTAAAAAAGCTTTTACATTGGCCTGAACGGTCTTTTGATTTTCCTTATCCGATTTCGTGAATACGAGGGAAAACGGAATTTCCCATTTGCCGAGGCTGTTCACAAAATCCAGGTCGAGCTTTTGGGGGGTGTGCCGGCTGTCGATCAGGATAAAGACATGCGCCAGGGTTTCGCGTTTTCTCAGGTAATCTTCAATCATGCGCTCCCACTTCTTACGCTGTGCCAGCGATACTTTGGCAAAACCATAACCCGGCAGATCCACCAGCCACCATGTCGAAACCACCCTTGAAGCACTGATGCTTTCAATGGCGAAATGATTGATGAGCTGCGTCTTCCCCGGCGCCGAGGAAGTCTTGGCCAGCTTATCAATGTCTACCAGCATATTGATGAGTGATGATTTGCCCACATTGCTCCTGCCGATGAAGGCATATTCGGGCAGGTCTGCCGCGGGACAACTCTGAATATCGGGGCTGCTGATTACATAGGTGGCTGATCTGATCTCCATGCTGCAAGTTAATATTTAAGACGCTGCGGTTCCGGTAAAAGGGCCCCGTTCCGGCCGAATGAAAAAAAAATATGACGCGGCATCCATACAATTTACCTAATTTGGTAAAGCCTAAACTACTGTCCAATGGGATTTCTCACCGGAAAAGAGGGATTGGAGGCTGAATTTTTGAGGATCGTCAGGGAAAATGCACCCAACCTCCACGCCCTGGCCTTGCGCATCACCAAATGTGATCAACTGGCCAAAGATGTGGTGCAGGAGGTTTTTTTAAAATTATGGGAACAGCGCAACCGGTTTCACACCATAGAGAATAAGGAAGCCTGGCTTTACCGGGTTACCGAAAACAAACTGATCGATCATTTGCGGAAAACAGCGTTAGATAAAAGGATGAAAGAATTTACCCTGGACCGGATCGGGGAAATCCATAATGAAACCGAACAATTGCTGGCGGCCCGTGAATCCAGAAAGTTTATTGCCCGGGCTATCGAAAATCTACCCAGGCAACGCCAGATCATATTCCGCCTGAACCGGGAACAGCAACTCAGCCACCAGCAGATTGCCAAAGAACTCAACATCTCCCGGCATACCGTAAAAAACCAGTTGTCCAGCGCCCTGCAATATCTCCGCTCCTGTCTGAAAGGCATCCGGATGTTCTGAACTTCATTTATTTCTCCCCATCAGATAGGAACTTTTTTCCTCTGGTACGTCATTACCCGGACTATCCCTTGTATATGGAAAAAAGAATGGCCGAACTATTTAGGAAATTCCTGTTGAATGATTGCACGGAAGAAGAATTGAATGAATTCTTTCAATGCATCCGTAAATCAAAAGATGATGATCCAATCCGGAACGTGATCCGGGAAACCTATGAGGCCATCCGCAATGCATCCGATTCCTATGTGGACCATACGGGCGAACTGGTGGTGCCGGCAGGGGATGAGAAAAACATCGCTCCCCTTCCGGAATTCAAAAGGAACACCAGAAAAATACGCGCCGTGCTGTTGGCCGCTTGCATGGCTACCGTTGTCTTTCTCAGTTTTCTATACGTCCGCAAGGCCGCCAACCCACGGGTTTACGCCATTCAGCACCAGGCCCTGAAAAAAAGTGTGACGGAAAGTTCGGAATACAAATACCTGTTGCTGCCAGACAGTTCCCAGGTATGGCTAAATGCCGGCAGTTCTCTGGAATACCCGGATCATTTCGGCGAAACTTCCCGGGAAGTTTTTCTTTCCGGCGAAGCCTATTTTGATATAAAGCACGCGGCGGAACATCCTTTTCTGATTCATACCGGTAAAATCCTGACCACGGTGCTCGGAACGGCTTTCAACATCAATGCCTATCCTGACCGGGCCACTATAACGGTATCGGTTAGTCGCGGTAAAGTGCGCGTCTCCCGCGGAAACAGCATTGTGGCCACCCTGATTAAGGGACAGGAAGTAAAAGTAGATGATCAGGATAGCATGGTGGTCCAGAAGAATATCGCGGGGGGTACGGTTGCCGGCTGGCAGCAGGGACACCTGGTATATGATGATGAACCCCTCCAGGATATCATTGCCGACCTGCAGCGGGTGTACAGCGCCAGGATCCAGATTTCAAACAACAACATCCGACAACTGAAAATATCCACCCGTTTCCGCAGGGAAGAGGGGATCAGCGAGGCCCTGGAGATATTATGCAGGCTCACCGATACCCAATTGCTCCAAAAAGACAGCACCTACATCATTCAGTAATCTTTAATGACCGGATTATGAAGAAACCATTCACACAGCTACTCAGGAAACTTTATTTTTTATTGATGGGTATGTTCTTCAGCGGTTTCCTGCTGGCGGCAATCAACAACACGCAGGATCTGGATAAGATCATCATCCCTATCCAGCTGAAGAATGCAACTTTAAAAAAGGCATTCCATATCATTGAATCCGAGACCAAACTGTCTTTTACCTATAAAACAAAAGATGTCGGCGAATACGACAACATCAACTATAGCTCTCCGGGTGTGGATGTGGCCCGCCTGCTGAACGACCTGCTTCGGGGCACAGATCTGCAGTATGAACAGATGGATAATAACATCATCATCAAGAAAAAACAAAAACTGCTCTCTGCCCCGGGCGCCCTTCCGGCCGATCATGGCGTATACCTGGGCGGCATACACGGTGTGATCAGCAACGAAAAAGGAGAGCCGGTGGTTGGGGCTTCCGTTGCCGTAATCGAGTTAAATATAGGCACAGCAGCCAACAGCAGCGGAGAATTCACACTCGCCGCGCTGAGGCCAGGCAAATACCGCATCCAGGTTTCCGCCGTTGGTTTTCAGACACAGGTTAAGGAGACAACCGTTACGGATCAGGAGCAGACCGAATTGGATTTTGAGCTGAAAGAAGGGAAAAGCGACCTGGATGAAGTGGTGGTCACGGCCCTGGGCATAACACGCAAGGAGAGATCACTGGGTTATTCCACACAGTCAGTGAAAGGAGACAACCTCACCATGACCAAAGAACAGAATGTGCTTGGATCCCTGGCCGGAAAAATAGCCGGCGTTCAGGTATCCGGATCTTCCGGGGCCAGTATGGGTGGTACGGAAAAAATCCAGATCCGCGGCGTCAATTCCGTTACCGGGGCCGGTGAACCATTGATCGTGGTTGACAATACGCCCGTATCCAATAATAATTTTGCCAATGTGAACGGACCGGATTACGGAAACCTGGCGCAGGACATCAATCCTGATGATATTGAATCCGTCAACGTCCTGAAGGGACCTGCCGCTTCCGCACTGTATGGACTCCGCGGACAGTTTGGTGTTATTATGATCACTACAAAAAAAGGAAGCCGGAATGCAAAGAAGCCTACCGTGAATTTCAGCTCCGCTTATTCCATGGAAAAAGCGGGTAATTTCCTGCCATTGCAAAATCTGTATGGCGCAGGGTCGAGCCTGAATTTTGAAACCATCGAAATCAACGGCGTCGACACAAAATATGTCGACGGCAGCTGGGATGAAAGCTGGGGGCCCAAGATGGATGGATCACTGGTGCGCCAGTATTACAGTTTCTACCCGGCCGACCCTGACTTTGGAAAAGCAACGCCTTTTTTACCGCATCCCGATAATGTGAAGGACTGGTTTGTAACGGGCCATACCCTGAACAACAATATTTCTTTTGCAGGCGGGGGACAGAATACTTCTTTCCGCCTGTCGTATAACAACACGTCAGTCACAGGCATTGAACCAAACACTTTTCTAAAAAGAAATAATCTGACATTCACAGGATCTTTGAACATCACGCCGAAGCTGGTGGTATCCACCAACCTGAACTATGCGCAGAACAGCGCACAACGACCCTTGCAGGGATATTACAACGGATCACGGAATTTTTATCAGTGGTTTGAACGCTCACTGGATATGAAAAAATTAAAACAGTATAAATATCCGGACGGCACTTTCCTGCAATGGAACATCAATGATCCCGATGATCAGGGCATACAGGAAGACCAGAAGCCCATCGACTGGAACAATCCCTATTTTGAGGCTTATGAAAATCCGGCCCATGATAACCGCGACCGGTTATTCGGGAACGTTGGAATGACTTATACGATATTACCCGGACTACAGGTGAGCGGTTTTGTACGCAGCGACCTGTATACCCAAAACCTTGATACACGCGATGCAGAGGGCGGCCGGTTCACACCGGATTACACAACGGCCAAGTATCAGTCGAAGGAGATGAATTATGAATTCATGGCCCAGTACAACAAAGAGTTTGGAAAGATCTCGCTGAATGTGAGCCTCGGCGGCAACATCCTGACACAGAATTTCACTTTTCTGAAAGAGGCAACGGTCGGCGGATTTGTTACGCCCGGCTTTTTCAATATTTCCAATTCCCTGGAAAGACCGGATGTGAGTAATTACCTACGCAAAAAAGAGATTCGAAGCGCTTATGGATCGGTCACGCTGGGATATATCAACACGTATTATCTGGAGGCGACCCTGCGGAACGACATCTCTTCCACCCTGCCGCTGAGTAATAATTCCTATCTCTATCCTTCGCTTTCTGCGAGTTTGGTGTTCAGTGAATTGTTGAAATGGGAACCGCTTTCTTATGGTAAGCTGCGTGTGAGTTTTGCACAGGCGGGATCAGACATTGATGCTTACCAGACCAGCAATAGTTATAATATAGGCAGTCCTTACAATGGCAGTTTCCCGGTATATGTGCCCGATGCCCTGAACAATCCCAACCTGGAACCCTCCCTGAGTACCGCTTATGAAGCAGGTATTGAAATGCGCTTTTTCAGGGACCGTCTGGGTATTAATGTTACCTATTACACACAGGAAAATAAAAAGGCCGTTTTTGATCTCAATGTTCCCGGCGCCAGCGGATATACCAGCACCACCATCAACGCCGGGAATATCCAGAATCAGGGCATTGAACTAACGCTCACCGGCACACCGTTAAAGACCAGGTATTTCAGCTGGGTGTCCGCATTTAATTTCAGCCACAACAAGAGTAAGATCAAGGCGCTGTATCCCGGCATTAATACGCTGGAGCTGGATGAAAATACCTATTCGAAAGTGACCATGTATCTCAATGCCAATGTGAATGAACCATTCGGAACGCTGGTCGGCAATGCGTATCAGCGTGATCCGGCAACGGGCAAGGTGCTGCTGAGCGATGCCAACCTGCCGATGGCGGAAACGAATCACAATTTCGGATCCGTACTTCCCAAATTCACTGGTGGCTGGCAGAATACATTCATCTGGAAGGGTTTCGATCTGGGGGTGATGATTGACTTTCAAAGCGGAGGTAAATTTTTCAGCTGGACGGACATGCTGAGCGTGAAATCCGGACAAGCAGCCATTACCGCAGCCAGGAATGACAAGGGTCATAATATCCGGGACGACCTGGCAGACGGGGGCGGCGTGAAGGTAAATGGCATCTCGGCATCCACGGGGAAAGAAGTGACTGCTTATGTGAATGCACGTTCGTATTATCGCAACACCCTGGGCACCAAAATTTATGAAGAATGGCTGATTGATGCATCCTACGTTAAAATGCGGGAAGTGCGGCTGGGTTATACGTTTACCAAAGCCAACTTCGCCAAACTACCATTTGCCGCTCTGAACCTGGCATTCATCTCCAGAAATCCATTCATGGTCTGGCAGA
Organism: Chitinophagaceae bacterium; assembly: GCA_041691395.1. Lineage (GTDB taxonomy): Bacteria > Bacteroidota > Bacteroidia > Chitinophagales > Chitinophagaceae > Puia. The sequence goes on along the minus strand of JBEPUT010000007.1, from coordinate 60,142 downwards.
AAGCACCTAAGGGACTCAATCCTGCGGAATTGTCTACCGGCTCCTCGTCCCTCAACTGGCTCGAAACCGGTCAGCTCGCCACCACCCGTTCTTATGGAGTTAATCTGAATATTACCTTCTAAAAATGACATCATGAAAAAATCCGCTCATATCATATTCGCTTTGCTGGTGCTGACAGCAGGGTGTAAGAAATTCGATAAGGACATCAACATAAATCCCAACCTGCCCACCAAGGCATCTAATGCACAACTGCTCACCTATGCCATCACGCAGATACAGTATACCATTGAATCTCCCTTCGCGATATTGTTCACCCAGCAGTTATCGGAAAAAATCTATACGGATGCGTCGCGGTATACGACCATTAATTTTGACTGGGACTGGATCTATTCCGGGCCGCTCATGAATCTGCAGACCATCCTGAATACTAAAAATTTCAATATCAACGACGGATCGCAGAATAATCAGGAAGCCGTGGCACGCATACTGAAAGCCTATTATTTCTGGCACATCACCGACCGCTGGGGCGATGCGCCTTATTCGGAAGCATTAAAGGGAAAGGACAATTTCACGCCGAAATACGATGCGCAGCAGGACATCTACAACGGGCTGCAGAATGAACTCAAAGAAGCTGCCGCCCAGATTGACAATGGAAACCCGGTTGCCGGCGATATCCTGTACAACGGGGATATGGACAACTGGCGGCGACTCGCCAATTCCATGCGCATACTGATGGCGTTGCGCTTATCAAAGATTGATCCGGACAAGGGAAAAACCGAGTTTGCCGATGCCCTCGCAGCCGGCGTATTTACGGATAACAGTCAGAATGCAGTTTACCGGCACATTGCCGAAACAGCGAATGAAAATTACTGGTACAATGTTTTTGACGTGCTCAACAGGCAGTGGTATTGCATCAGTGAGCCACTGGTGTCTTATATGAAGCCATGGAATGACCCACGTCTTCCGGTATTCGCCGATCCGGCTACTTCTTCTGGAGACTATGTGGGCATGCCCTATGGCGTGGATGGCAATGCAGCCGGAGATATCCAAGGTTCGGACGTTTCTTTCCTCGGTCAGCAGATCCGCACGCAGGACGCATCTTCTTACGTACTCACCTATGCGGAAATATTATTTGCCGAAGCGGAAGCCGCAAAACTGGGCTGGATCCCCGGCGGAGATACGGATGCAAAAATGGATTATGATGCCGCCATTGAAGCCTCGGTCCGTCAATGGAATCAGGATGACGTGTCCGCGCTGCCAGCCTATCTCGCACAAACCGGGGTGGTGTATGATCCGGCCAATGCCCTGATGCAGATCGGCTACCAGCGCTGGGTTCATCTGTACATGAATGGATATGAAGCCTGGGCAGAATGGAGGAGAACAGGGTATCCTGTGCTAAGCCCCGCACCCGACAATGGCGGGCTGGCCATCCCCAGAAGAGAAGGTTATCCTTCTTCCGAGCCCAACATCAATCCTGCGAATTACAAAAACGCCATCGCGGCGCAACCCGGCTTTAACGGAAAAGATGATCTGAACGGAAGGGTGTGGTGGGATAAGTAGGAATAAGTGCATTATTTTTGCACTTCATGGCGTCTTACCAGCACGACAGTATTGTACCGTTCAAAGATTCTTCAGGGAGTAAAAAGCAGCAGGTGGCGGAGATGTTCAATAAAATTGCATCCCGTTACGATTTCCTCAACCATTTCCTCAGTGGGGGTGTGGATAAGCATTGGCGAAAAAGAGCCATCCGCGAACTGGAACCCTTCCATTCCGGCACCATTCTGGATGTGGCCACCGGCACCGGCGACCTCGCCATACAGATGGCCAAACAACTGAAGCCGGAAAAGATCGTAGGTATTGATATCTCCGCCAGCATGCTCGCGCTTGGAAACCAGAAAATTGCTAAACTGAGGTTAAAGCCCCTGATAACCCTCCAGGAGGGTGACAGTGAGGCAATAAATTTTCCCGGGGCTTCGTTTGATGCCGTAACCGTGGCTTTCGGGGTGCGGAATTTCCAGAATCTGGAGAAAGGCCTCCAGGAAATGGGCAGGGTGCTGAAACCGGGAGGCAAACTGGTTATCCTGGAGTTTTCGAAGCCCCGAAAAGGACCGTTTTTTTTGCTGTATTCCTTTTATCTCCGGTTCATAACCCCCCGTATCGGAAAAATGCTTTCCGGAAATCCGGATGCATACCAATATCTTAATGATTCTGTATATGCTTTTCCGGAAGGAGATGTTTTTACGGAAATACTGAAAAAAGCCGGATTTATTAACGCATACAGCAAAAAGCTCAGTTTAGGTATATGCACGATTTATTGCGGAACAAAAATAAGCTGATCCTGTCCGTCCTATGCATCCTGATGTTTTCCATGGTGAGCCGCGCACAGCTCAGGGATCATATCAATTTACCGGACAACGACAATAAGTTCTATCATCTGGGTATTGCCCTTATTTACAATACTTCCCATTTCCAGGTAGAATCCCATCCTTCTTTTTTACAAAGCGACAGTGTATTGTCCGTTAATCCGGAAAATACAGGCGGATTCGGACTGGCCGGGATGCATACCTTTAAATTCACCAAACACCTCGAGTTCCGGATCGTATTTCCCCAATTGATGTTTTCTTATAAAAATCTCACGTATAATATTAAATATCCGGCACCAGGGGAGCAGGCGGTGGCTACGAAAAGAGTGGAGTCCATCCTTTTGGGATTTCCGATTCAGGTTAAATTTCTATCTGACCGCATTGATAATTTCCGGGTGTATATGCTGGGCGGAGTCAACTACCAGTATGACCTGGCATCGAATGCCACTTCCAGGAAGGCGGATGACCTGGTAAAACTCAAGCCTTACGACTTCAGCATTGAAGCGGGGATCGGCTTTCAGTTTTTCTTCCCCGTATTTATTCTTTCACCGGAAATTAAGATCAGCAACGGCATCATGAATTCGCATTCCCGGGATCCGAACCTCATTTACTCCAGCAGCATCGACAAGCTGCGTTCGCGCATGATCATTTTCTCCCTGATCTTTGAGGGATAAGGATCAGTAATCATACATTCTCCGGAACATATTCATCCGCAACCCCAGGGTAAACGTGGTGGAGCTGGTCTTGGCAGCTGCCAAATCCTGTCTGGAGTAAGACCGGTACATCACCGTGCCTTCCAGGAAAAGATTTTCTTTGGCCTGGTAGGAAACATAGGCCGAAGCATTCAGGCAATTTGCGGGAACCCCGGAAGGCAGGCCGAAGCCGTATTCTGCGGGGCGCGTGTTATAATTCAGAAAAATATTCCCGCCATAGTTAACACCCCCGGTATCCAGTCCCTGACGATAATAAATACATTTCAGTTCCACATTCCATTTGTAGGCGGGCTGATACCGCGCGATGCCGATGAATTCAATAAAATTGGATCCGAGGGGATGGCCCAGGGGTTGGTTATAATGGGAATAGTTGGATACGGTGTCGTTGTGTGAATACGTGTACGGACGCACCAGGTTGGTTTCAAACTGGAGGTCAAGGTTCTTTATCGTAAACGCATCGATGTATTTAATGCCCAGTTGCAGGCCCTGCTTGTTCCCCCACCATCCGTGGGAATAATGCAGCACTTCATGCAGCACAAATTCATTGATCAGCAACTGGCCATAAATCTGCGTGGTATGTCCGATGTTTGCTTTAAAATCGAGCCCCACCGTAGTTTTATCCGGACTGCCATTCTCCTGCTGGGCGGCCACCAGAAAAATAACCGGATTGAGGTAAGAGAAGTCAAAATAATCGGCGCGGCTGAACACCACATTATCATACAAGCCGATATTCAGCCATTTCGCCGCATTCACACTCAGGTGATGCACCACCGCATATTTATTCGGATACTGATAATCGCCGGTCTGATGCTGGCTGATCAGCTCCATGAAAATGGTCTGATAGTTTATTTTCCAAATGCGGGTATTGAGTTTCAGGAACAGGTAGGGTGCCGCGTAATCGCTGAGGAAAAGACTTCGGTATCCGTTGCCGATAAAATTTTTGTCGTACCCGAACTGTGCGCTGAAATATTTCCAGAAATCCACGTTGATAGATCCCCGCACGTCAAAATAATCGAAGGCAGTGCGTTTGAATGGTTTAAAATAACCTTCGCCGGGCACAGCCGGAAAACCGCTGGCAGTTACGCGGTCCTGAAAAAACGTTGGTCCCCGCTCCTGATTGTCCGTAATGTACGTAGAGAACCCCAGGTGATTGGCAATAAGCCCGCGTGCGGTCAAACCCTTGGAATTCAAAAAAACGTGTTCGGGGTTTCCGGATTCGGTGGATTGCTGTTGCTGGATCACGGGATTGATGGCGAGGAAAAAATCTTTTTCATTCACTTCCACAAAATTCCCCTTCGTTTTATAAAACGTATTAAAGAGGGGATGATTGCTCTTAAAAGAAGCTTTGTTCCCGCTTACCCATTCGCTGTTATTCATCAAAAGGCTTTGCAGGTTATCCTGATCCGTCTTGGATAAGTGATAATAATCGTCGTATGGAAAAGCTTTTCCGAGAGAGTCCGCCATTTCTGCCGCTTCCACAGCAGTTTTGCGGCTCATCGGCTTGGCCGTAGTTATATTCAGGTCAGGATTATTCTGAAGAAGGATGCCGAGGCGGTCCAGAAAATGTTCGTATTGGGATCCTTCCGGAAGGTAAGTGGATTGAGCGAAACCGACCGCGGGCAGCATCAGAAATATCACATGCCTTGCAACGGTTTTAATAAATTGCACCATGTAAGCTGTTTACGATTTCGATCCAAGATATGCAAAATTACCTGATAAAGAATATTTCCATCGTCAATGAAGGACGGACTTTCCACAGCGACCTGCTTATCAAAAACGGCCGCATGGAAAAGATCGCCAGCTCCATTTCGACCGCTGCAGGAATAACCGAGATCAACGGGGAAGGACTTCATCTGCTGCCGGGCTGCATAGATGACCAGGTGCATTTCCGGGAACCCGGCATGACCTATAAAGCCGATATCCATACCGAATCCCGGGCCGCTGTGGCGGGCGGGGTAACCTCTTTCATGGAAATGCCCAATACACTGCCCCCGGCATTCACCCAGGAACTACTGGAAGAGAAATATGTCATCGGCGCAAAAACGGCGCTGGCCAATTATTCATTTTATATGGGCACTTCCAATTCCAATGCGGAAGAGGCGCTCCGGACCAATGAAAAGAAGCAGGCCGTTTGTGGACTTAAAATATTTATGGGCTCCTCTACGGGCAATCTGCTCGTGGATGACTACGGAACACTCAACAGATTGTTTGCCGAAAGTGAAGTATTGATTGCCACGCATTGCGAAGATGAACAGATCATCCGGCATAACCTGGAACAATTTAAATCGTCCGGCAGGGAACTCACTGCCGCCGATCATCCCCTGATCCGCAATGAGGACGCCTGTTTTGCATCTTCTCTCGCCGCGGTGGAACTGGCCCGTAAATATGGAACGAGGCTGCATGTATTCCATCTTTCAACAGAAAAAGAAATGCAGTTGTTTACCAACCGGATTCCGCTTTCTGAAAAACGCATTACGACCGAGGTATGCGTGCACCATCTGCATTTTACGGCAGACGATTATCCGCGGCTGGGCAACCTGATCAAATGCAATCCGGCCATCAAGGCCCCAAATAACCGCGATGCCCTGTGGGCAGCCCTGCTGGATGACCGGCTGGACTTGATTGCCACGGACCATGCGCCACACACCCTCTCTGAAAAAGGCTATTTCCGAAATGGTTCCGGGCAACTGGAAAAACTGGCCGGCGAAGCAGGCGCTTATCTGAATGCCCATGCCGGTCTGCCCCTGGTTCAGCATTCCCTGCTGCTGATGCTGTACTATGTAAAACAGGGGAAAATATCCCTGGAGAAGCTGGTTGAAAAAATGAGTCATGCCGTGGCCGATTGCTTTCAGATAAAAGAACGCGGGTATATCCGGGAAGGCTACTTTGCTGACCTGGTGATGGTGGATCTCCAGGGATCTTCGGATATCCATGCCGGTGATATTTTGTATAAATGCGGCTGGAGTCCCCTGGAAGGCACGCATTTCCCGGCTTCCATTAAAAATACTTTCGTAAACGGGCACCTGGTTTATGGAAACGGACGGTTTGATGAATCCCAAAAAGGAAAACGATTAACCTTTCAACGGCAATAGATTTCCGGATCATTCTTCAACTATGCAAATAGACCAGACGACGTATGACGACCTGTCCGTTTTTGAATCAGGAAATGATTTTTCCCTTTTCAATAAACTGGACCAGACCAGAACGATCGGGGGCAGGCTGCAACTTTACCAGTTTTTTAATCAGCCTTTCAGCAACCTGGAAAAGATCCGCGAAACCCAGCAGATCCTGGCCATCATTTTACGAAATGAAGAAGCGTGGGGCACTTCCATTTCCAATGGAACGGTGATGGTGATGGAAAAATTTTATGAAGCGGCCCTGGATACCATTCCCGCCGGGTATGATCCGGTGAATGCCGCCTTATATAAACTGTTCCATACCCCGGATTATTCCATCATCCGGTATTCCATCGGTCATTTCGCTGATTTCCTCCGGGGCATGCAATCCATGGCTTCGCTGGCGGATCGGGAGAACTGTCCGCCCCTGCTCTTAGGCCTTCTTCAACGGGTGAGCCGTATACTGAATCAGGAGATCCTGCAAACCCTGATGGACAAAAAACCCGGCCAAAAATATTCTCCCCCGGAAGTGGTTAAATTCGGATTCTATATCCGCAACCGGTTTAAATCCGCCGCACTCGACCTGATTGCCATTTACGGGAAGCTGGATGCCTGGTATTCGATGGCCCTGGCCTGCAAACAACATCAGCTGCTGATGCCGGAATTTATCCAGCAGGATGAACCATATATTGAAATTTCCAGCCTGTATCACCTGCTGCTGACCTCGCCGGTTTCTTACGATGTTAAAATGGATCCGGGCAGCAATTTCATTTTTATGACCGGGGCTAATATGGCGGGCAAAAGCACGTTCATCAAAGCCGTTGGCTGCTGCCTTTACCTCGCCCACCTGGGCATGGGCGTTCCGGCCACCCACATGAAGCTCAGTCTGTTTGACGGCATACTCAGCAATATCAATGTGGTGGACAACCTCACGAAGGGAGAAAGTTATTTTTATAACGAAGTGAAGCGGATAAAAAACACCCTCATACAGATCAGTGACAAGAAAAAATGGCTGGTTCTGATTGACGAATTATTCAAAGGAACCAATGTGGAAGACGCCATGAAATGCTCTTCCGCGGTCATTCAGGGACTCCTGCGAATCAAATCCTCCCTCTTTATTCTCTCCACCCATTTATATGAAATTGCACAGGAATTAAAAGCCTACCCCAATATTTCGTTTAAATTTTTTGAAACAAATGTAAAAGACAACCAACTGGAGTTCAACTACCGGCTCAGGGATGGCATCAGCAACGACCGGATTGGTTACCTGATCCTGAAAAGGGAGGGCGTGGTGGAACTGCTGGACAAATCCTGACCGGTAAAATGGGAAAGCCATTATCTTTGCTCCCGGTTAATCTGCCTTAAAATTAAAACAGATCTTATGCGACAGGCTCTCATAAAATGGATCTTCCTCGGCATTTCCTCCCTGGTATTTTTCTCCTGCGGATCCCCCGCGGCTCCGGCAGGCAGCGACAGCACCGCCCGGGATAGCAGTACAAAGACGCCTTCCATAAAAACAGCCGAGGTGCTGTATACTGCGGATAGTCTGCAGTGCCGTGGTTTTGTAGCCTATGACGAGAATCACGTGGGGAAAATGCCGATCGTGGTGGTGGTTCATGAATGGTGGGGGCTCACGGATTACGTAAAATCCCGCGCCAGGCAATTGGCTGAACTGGGCTATTTTGCCATTGATGCCGATATGTTTGGAAACGGAAAAACGGCATCCACTCCTGCCGAAGCCATGGCGTTCACCAAACCCTATTATACCCATCCGGCCATCACCGCGTCCAGGATAGAAGCCGTGATCGCCAAGGCAAAAACATTCCCCCAGGCAGACAGTTCCCGGGTGGCCACCATTGGTTATTGTTTTGGAGGCTTTGTGGTTTTGAATGCGGCCAAACTCGGGGCACCGGTGCAGGGAACGGTGACCTTTCATGGCGATCTGAGCGGAGTCGCCCCGCAGAAAGGGGCTATTAAAGGAGAAATCCTGATCTGCCAGGGAGCGGATGATTCTTTTGTTCCGCAAATAGCCCGGACTGCGTTTAAAAAATCCATGGATTCCGTGGGTGCCCGGTATACTTTTATCAGTTATCCGGCGGCTAAGCACGCTTTCAGCAATCCCGAAGCCACAGCACTCGGAAAGAAATTCAATCTGCCCATTGCCTATAATGCGGCAGCCGATTCCGCCTCGTGGAACGACATGAAAACCTTCTTTAAAACCGTTTTTTAACTGGCCCTTTTAATATTTGGGTGATACGGTGTACTCTATTACTTTTGTAGAACTCATGAAACCTTGCGCACCAGCTCTCCATGTTGATTTTTGCCGCCAGTGGCGATGTTGTTGTAAGGACTAATTCATCGTTCCCTCCTTTCCCATTCGATTCTGTTCGATATTATTTAATTAATAAAATTCATAATTATGAGTTCTCCCCTCCAATTCGAAACACTGCAATTGCATGCCGGCCAGCAGCCCGATCCCACAACCAAATCGAGGGCCGTTCCGATTTACCAGACCACTTCTTTTGTTTTTGATAATGCAGAACATGCGGCCAATCTGTTCGGTCTCCGCCAGTTTGGAAATATCTATACCAGGATCATGAATCCGACCACGGATGTATTCGAACAACGAATCGCCGCCCTGGAAGGCGGAGTGGGCGCCGTGGCCACCAGTTCCGGACAGGCGGCGCAGTTTCTGGCGCTCAGCAACATCATGCAATCGGGAGACAATTTCGTTACCTCCTCATTTCTTTACGGAGGCACCTACAATCAGTTTAAGGTCACCTTTAAAAAATTAGGCATTGACGCCCGTTTTGCCAATGCGGATGATCCGGAAAGTTTTATTCCGCATATTGATAAGAATACCAAGGCGCTTTACCTGGAGACCGTGGGTAATCCCAAACTGAATGTGGCCGACTTTGATAAACTCGCCGCCATAGCCAAAGAATATGATCTGCCGCTGATCGTGGACAATACTTTCGGTGCCGCAGGATACCTTTTCAGACCCTTTGAACATGGAGCGAATGTGATTGTGGCCGCCACTACCAAATGGATCGGGGGACATGGAAACAGCATAGGCGGAATCGTAGTGGATGGCGGAAATTACAATTGGGGCAATGGAAAATTCCCCGCTTTCACAGAACCTTCCGAAGGATACCACGGAATGAAATTCTGGGAAGTATTTGGAGAAGGAAATGCAATGGGTTTGCCCAATATTGCCTTTGCGATCCGCGCCCGCGTGGAAGGGCTGCGTGACTACGGCAGCTGCCAGAGTCCGTTCAATTCATTTCTCTTATTGCAGGGCGTGGAAACGCTGTCGCTTCGCATGCAAAGACACGTGGAAAATACCCTGGCCCTGGCCCAGTGGCTGGAAAAACATCCGCAGGTTGAATTTGTCGACTATCCCGATCTGCCTTCCAGCCCTTATAATAAACTGGCCAAAAAATATTTTAAGAAAGGATCGGGCGGCATACTCAATTTCGGTCTGAAAGGAGGAAAGGAAAATGCCAGCAAGATGATTGACAATCTTAAGCTCGCCAGCCATCTGGCCAATATGGGAGATGCCAAAACGCTCGTGATCCATCCTGCTTCCACTACCCACGAACAACTCAGTGAGTCAGAGCAAATGGCTGCAGGCGTTAAACCGAACCAGGTGCGGGTGAGCGTTGGCATTGAACATATTGATGATATCAAAGCGGATTTTCAGCAGGCTTTTGATAAGGTTTTTTCAAAAGAGAAAGCAACTGCTTAATCAAATCATAACCTATTGACAGCATCGGTATATTCCCATCGGTCCCCTTTCACCCTGGAGTCGGGCATTGAACTGTCCGGTTATCAATTAGGCTATCATGTATTCGGAAAACTGAATGCGGAGAAATCGAATGTGGTTTGGATATTCCATGCGTTAACGGCAAACAGCAATCCGGTGGACTGGTGGCCGGGCCTGGTTGGCCCTGGGAACCTGCTGGATCCGGAAAAATATTTCCTGGTTTGCGTGAACATGCCGGGAAGTTGTTATGGCAGTACCGGCCCGCTGGAGAATGATCCGGTTACGGGCCAGCCCTACTATCACGACTTCCCGTTTTTTACCACCCGGGATATGATCCGGGCCTATCAGCCGTTCCGCGAATTACTGGGCATTCAAAAAATAAAAATAGGCATTGGGGGTTCCATGGGCGGCCAGCAATTGCTGGAATGGGCCATTGAAGAACCAGACCTGTTTGAACACATCGTGCCTATTGGCACCAACGCTTTTCACTCTTCCTGGGGAAAAGCATTCAACGCCAGTCAGCGACTCTGTATTGAACTCGATCCAACCTGGCTGCAACGTCATGCTCAGGCTGGCATGGGCGGAATGAAAGTGGCGCGCGGCGTGGCCCTGCTTTCCTACCGGCATCCCGAGACGTATGATCTGTATCAGAATGATCCGGACATCAACGCCCTGGGACCCTACAGAAGTGAATCCTACCAGGTATACCAGGGAGAAAAACTGGCCCGCCGGTTTAATGCATTCAGTTATTACCGGCTGTCTCAAAGTATGGACTCCCATCATGTGGGAAGAGGGCGCGGAAGCGTGCTGCAGGCCCTGAAACAAATCCGGGCAAGAACCCATGTGATCAGTCTGAAATCCGATCTTTTGTTCCCGCAGAACGAACAGACTTTCCTTGCAGAGCATATTCCGGGCGCTACATTTCATTCGATCCATTCGGTATATGGCCATGACGGTTTCCTGCTGGAATACGAAGCGATCTCGGCCATCATCCGGGATTTTATCCGCGAGCAGGATCTTTCTTCCCGCACGCCTTTTTCTGTGGGATAACATGTCTCATCCCGACGATTACCGACCATGATGCCATCTGTACCTATTTTAATTTATCTTTCATGAATAAAAACAGGCTAACATCCCTTCATGAAATTAAAAGGCAGGTTCCGTCGCTATTTGAAAATACTGGGGCCCGGACTGATTACCGGAGCGAGCGACGATGACCCGTCCGGCATTGCGACCTATTCCCAGGCCGGCGCTGCATTCGGCCTCCAGCTTTTGTGGATGGCTCCACTTACTTTCCCGCTGATGGCCTCGATACAGGGCATGTGCGCGCGGATCGGAATCGTTACCACTCATGGGCTCACCCGTACGCTGAAGAAATTTTATCATCCGCTCATTCTTTACCTGATGCTGATCTTCAGTATTCCGGCCATTATTTTAAACATCGGATCCGATATTGCCGGCATGGGCGCGGTTAGTAATATGCTTATACCCAAAGTGCCCGCAGCCGTATTCAGTATTTTATTTACCGGCATCCTGATGCTGTGCATTGTTCTTTTCCCCTATCAGAAACTCGCCGGCATTCTGAAATGGCTTTGTCTCGCCATGTTGCTGTACCTGGTGGTTCCTTTTCTCGTAAAAGTGAATTGGAAAGAAGTGCTCCTGAACACGTTTATACCGACCGTTCATTTCAATAAGAATTTTCTGGAGATGATCGTCGCCCTGCTCGGTACCACCATCTCACCCTATCTTTTTTTCTGGCAGGCCACCATGGAAGCAGAAGATGTGAATCACAAGCTTAAAGTGATCGTGGACAAGCGCGTGCTGGGGGATATGGCCGCGGATGTGAATACGGGTATGTTTGCCTCGAACCTGGTGATGTTGTTTATCATCCTGACCACGGGCGTTGTATTGCATGGCCAGGGCATGACACAGATTGATACCGTTGATCAGGCCGCGGGCGCCCTCGCCCCGCTGGCGGGAAAACTATCTTATCTGTGTTTTGCCGTGGGCGTGATCGGTACGGGATTCCTGGCCATTCCGGTGCTGGCCGGTTCGCTTTCCTATATGCTGGCGGAAACTTTTGGATGGCAGCAGGGCCTGGATAAAAAATTCCACGAGGCCAAAGGATTTTACATCGCCATCATTTCCTCTCTGGCCGTTGGACTGCTGATCAATTTTTCCGGCATGAGCGCCATGAAAGCGCTGTTCTATACGGCTATTTTGTACGGAATCACCGCGCCGGTGATGATCGCCGTGGTCCTTCACATCTGCAACAATAAAAAGATCATGAAGGATCATACCAATAACCGGCTATCGAATATCCTTGGAACCATTACGCTGGTCTTTATGACCGCCGCGGCTATTGCGCTGATTTGCTTTATCTGAAGCGCCCTAATTATCCTTTAATCCGATCACCGGATTTTGCCTCACGATGTGCAGGGTCTGAAAACTGATGGTCAGTAATGAAATGGTCAATAATAAAATCAGAGCGCCAAAAAACAGGAACCAACCCAGGTTGATGTGATAAGCAAAATTGTTGAGCCATCCGGATATAAAATAAAAGGATACCGGAATGGCAATAACAAAGGCAATCAGGACTGTCGTCAAGATCTCCCTGGTAATAAACACAAAAATATTCATCCTGGTTGCCCCAAGTACTTTTTTTATATTGATGGCTTTCATTTTTGATCGTATTTGAAACGCCAGCAGGCTGTATAATCCGAGACAGGCCAGCAGGATGGCTGTACCCGTAATAAATGTGACCCCTTCTGCCAAATGATCTTCCTGGCTGTACAAGGCATTATAGGTATCGTTCAGGAACTGGTAGGAAAAGGGCGTTTGCTGGTCATACCGGTCATATATCGTTTTAGTTCTGCTTAAAAAATGCTGCGGATCCGTTATCTTATCCAGCTTGACGATTAAAAACCCGTCGAGATCCTGTCCCCATTTGTCCGATGAATCGGTATGGATCAATAATCCCAGGCTGGTTATTTTATTTTGCAGCGATTGATAATTGAAATTTGTCATTACCGCTTTCACATTAAAATAACCTCCGCCGGAAATATCTATCTTTTGATTCCGCGGGTTACCGGGAAGACCCAGGTTCTGAACCGCCGCTTCATTGATCACCAGCGATCGGGGCTGCGTTAACTGAAAAGAATCCAGCGGCGGTTCAACAAACCCGATTCCCAGCACCTGAAAAAAGTTTTTGTCTACTAACATGACGGGCAGTGAGGCATCTTTCCCGCTATAATTCTTCACGTTCCACACATCATGGGCTCCGCCGTACACCGAATTGCGGGAGGCTGCAACACCGGCGACACCCGGCATATTTGAAATATCATTCTTAAGACTTGCAAAATGATCGCCCAAAGTGGTCCTGAAGGGAATCAAAAGAACCTGGTCCCTGTTCAAACCTGTTTCACGGTGTTTAACATAACCCATTTGACGAATGAGCGTGATGCTGAATATGATGCATACAAAAGAGACCAGGAACTGAAACAAGGCAAACGCGGTTTTTACTTTTGCACTTCCGCCAGATTTACCCCATCTGCCACTGATGATGAGCAGGGGATTAAACCGGGATACCAGCACAGACGGATAAATGCCGGATAAAAGAGTAATTAAAATGAGCATGGATACTGCCGAAAGAATAAATACCGGATTGGCGAGGAACGCCAGGTCAATATTCAGGTTGAGTATCCGCAGAAAATATTTCCTGAGGATAATAAATAAAAACAATCCGCAAAAAAAAGAAATCACAACCAGCACCATAGATTCCAGAAAAAACTGTCCGGCAATCTGAGACTTTTCGGCTCCAAGCACTTTCCTGAGTCCGATTTCTTTGGATCGGCTGACTCCCTTTGATGTGATCAGTCCGATATAATTGATGATGGCCAGGCAAAGAATACCGATGGCCACCCAGGCAACGACACCCGCATAAGTGGCACTCGCCGAAGGAGAATAGGCCATGTCTGCATGGGCACTCGCCAATGGGCTTAAGGAAAATCTGATGGTAGAATCCTTAAGGATCTGGTTATGAACAGACATCGCCCGCAATCGTCTGCTCACATCAACGGGCCGCGCATTTTTATTCAGCAGGAGGAAGGTAGTAAATTCTCCTCCCCCGACCTCGGCATTCATATTCAGCGTGCCTTGAAATTGACTAATCTCCGATAAGGCAGAAGCCGGACAAACGAAATCAAAATCCAAAGATGAATTGGAAGGAACCGGATCAAAGACCCCGGTGATCTGAAAATGATATTTCCCGTTATATACCAGCGTCTTTCCCACGGGATCAGCGTGCCCAAAATATTTCCAGGCCATTGCGGAAGAAATGACCATGCTGAAAGGCCTGGACAGAACCTGCGCCGGAGATCCTTCACGAAGGGTAAAAGTAAAGAAGCTGAAAAAATTGGGATCGGTAAAATAAATTTTTCGTTCCTTATACCGAACATCGGGAAACTGAGGATTGCTTAAAATGAACTCCTGCCAGGGTTGCTGTATCCTGACAAAACTTTCTACCTGTCCCCCTGGTCTGGCGATCCGGCTGCCTGTTGCATAGGACACGGAGTTTTGATCGTATTCCTGGCCGGCAAATATGTTCTTTGTATGAATGGAGTAGATCCGTTGATAATTCGAATGAAATTTATCGAAGCTGTGCTCGTGAGAAAGATAGAGTACCGTCAATAAGGCGATCGATAAGCCAATGCTCAAAGATAAAACAGGCAGGAATGCATATTGAATATCCTTCTTTATATGCCGGAATAAAACAGCCAGGTACATTTTGAACATCCCCGTAATTTAATTAAATAAAACCGCGCCGGAATGGATTTTAACTTTACAAAAATCTAACTCAACAGATCTTTTTGGTAAGCCGGTTTGCGCCGCTGAAGAGAAGCCTGTTCGTAGGCATACGCCATCGAAATCAATGCAGGTTCTGTGTATGCGTCGCTAAAAAAAGAAATACCCACGGGCAATCCATGAACCAATCCCATGGGCACGGTGATATGGGGAAGCCCCGTAATGGCTGCCGGTGTTGACATGCCGGGACCATTATCATAATCACCATTCACCAAATCTATACAGCAGGCAGGTCCGTTGGTGATGCCCGATAAAGCATCCAGTTTATTTGTACTCATCAGGTCTGTGATGACTTTGCGAAAACCCAGGGTTTTAGCCAGCGCGTCCAGATATTCTTTGCTTTCCAGGTTTCCTTTGCCTTCACTTTCAATCAGTGTTTCCTGTTTGAAAAATGGCATGGCCCTGGACTCATTGGCCAGGTTGTAGGCGATAAGATCTTTCAGGGATTTGACCGGAGATTGGGATGAAGCCAGGTAACGGTTAAGCCCATCCTTAAATTCATAGAGCAGCACCTGGAATTCTGCATGATCCAATGCTTTCAGCGGACCCATCAGGTCCACTTCAATCACCGTGGCGCCCTCCGATTCCAAAACTTTTACTGCCTGACGCAACAGGGCGATGAGATCAGGATTTCCCTCCAGATGGGATTTCTCGATACCAATCCTTTTACCTTTCAATCCCCCCGAATTTAAAAATGATGTATAATCCGTAAGGGCTTTGCCGTTGCTTTCCTGCGTTATGTGATCTGCGGGATCAACGCCCGTTCCTGCACCCAATAAAATCGCGGCATCCGTTACCGTCCTTGCCATGGGGCCGGCCGTATCCTGTGTGGCAGAAATGGGAATGATTCCGGAACGGCTCCACAAACCCACCGTTGGCTTGATGCCCACCAGACCGTTCACCGATGAGGGCGAAACAATAGAACCATCTGTTTCTGTTCCTACGCTCACCGCACACAAACTCGCGGCAGTGGCAGAGCCGGAACCGGCACTCGACCCGGATGGATTCCGGTCCAGGATATAAGGACATTTTGTTTGTCCCCCGCGGCTGCTCCATGCGCTGGTGGAATGGGAAGAACGGAAATTAGCCCATTCGCTAAGGTTGGTTTTTCCCAATAAAACCACACCGGCCTTCCGAAGCTGCTGAACAATAAACGCATCTTCTTTTACGCGATTACCAACCAGGGCAAGTGAGCCTGCCGTGGTCATCATCCGATCCCCCGTATTGATGTTGTCTTTTACCAGGATGGGAATGCCGTGCAATGGTCCTCTGATCTTTCCCTGTTTTCTTTCCCTGTCCAGACCTTCCGCGATGGAGATGGCATCAGGATTTATTTCTATCACCGCATTCAGCATTGGCCCCGCCTTGTCTATTTTTTGAATCCTGTCGAGGTATTCTTTTGTAATGGAAACAGCACTTGCTTCGCCGCGCTGCATTTTCTTTTGCAATTCCGAAATGGAAATTTCTTCCAGGTCAAGGGCCCGGATATTTGTGGGGATGGTTTGTTCCTGAAGAAAATCCGAAGATGCTTTTAATGAACCCATACCGGCAGCCGTAAGGCCAATGCCGGTCAATGAACCGGTACGTAAAAATTTTCTCCTGTCCATTGGGTGATGTTTAAATAAAATTAGGCTAAATACCGGCAGGCCTTCTCCGTTTAGCAGAAAAGGCTCCGGCAGTCCGCCTGGCAACGGAAACCCGTCATCCTACTTCCACCCTCCTCCCAAAGCCCTGTACAATTCCACCTTCGCATCCAGTTCCTGACGCTGAATGGAGGCCAGGTTCAGTTGTGCCTGCAGGGCGTTTTGCTGGGCCGTAATCACTTCGAGATAATTGGCCATGTCTGCCTTGAATAAATATTCTGCGTTGGCAACGGCAGATTTCAACGTGTCGGTCTGCTCCCGCACGATCGTCTCCTGTTCCTTTAGTTTTTGTATCTGCACGAGGGCATTGGTCACTTCCGTGGTGGCCGTCAGGACCGATTGCCGGAACTGAATCACGGCCTGTTCCCTGTCCAGCTTCGCAATTTCGAAACGGGTTTTCAGATCCCTTCTTCTGAAGATGGGTTGAAGCAGCGTGCCGGTGGCCAGCCCGAACAGCGAGTTCGGAATATTAAACCAGTTGCTGGCTTTGAAAGATTCAAGCCCCGTTCCGGCCGTAAGACTGATTGCCGGATACATGTTGGCCTGTGCAACACCCACCTGCGCATTGGCATATACCAGCGCCATTTCGTTTGCGCGCACATCAGGACGGCGGCTGAGCATGGCCACGGGCAGTCCCGCAGATAAGGAATCAGGAAACTGAATATCGTCCAGCAGTCCCTGGCGGCGGATGGTGTCCGGAAGATTCCCGGTAAGCAATTGAATGGCATTTTCCTGAAGGGAGATGCTTTGCTCCAGCTGGGGTATCATCAGGGCGGTGGATTGTTTTTGCGACTCGGCCTGTTGCACCGCGAGCCGGGTAACTTCCCCCGCATCATACAGAAGCTGTGTGATCCGCACAAAACGGTCGTTCAGCATCAGCGTTTGCCGGGTAACTCCCAGCTGCTGATCCAGCATCAGCATGTTAAAATAACCTTGTGCAATATCGGCTACCAGCCGCGTCTGAACGGCTTTCGCCGCTTCGTAAGATTGCAGGTACTGCGCCAGGGCAGATTCTTTCTGACGGCTGATCTTTCCCCAGATATCTATTTCCCAGGTCAGGTTGAGAGAGGTGATGTAGTCCTCAATATAACTTTTACCCAGAAAACTATTGGCGCTGATCCCGTTCAGGCTATTTTCCGAAGGGCGGTTGATCTGTGCGTTCACCTGCAGATCCAGTTGCGGATACCACAATAATTTCGACTGTTTCACCTGTTGTTGTGCAGCATCGATCCTGTTCAGGGCCAGCAGCAGGTCATAATTGCGACGGATGCCGCTGTCAATGAATTGCCGGAGCTCCGGATCCGTAAAGAAATTATTCCAGTTGATATCCGCCATGCTGCTGGTATCGGAATAACTTTGCTGATGGCTGAACCGGTCCGGCAGCACCACATCCGGCCGCTGATAGTTTTTCCCCGTTCTGCAGGAAATAACCAGCAGCAACACCATATACAGCAGGGCGTATCTGGATAAAACATTTTTTTTCATCCGTCGTCTTTTTATTTTATTCCGATTTAAGCTCATATTTTTCCCGTAACGGCTTCGGTACGCCGACAACCTTTTCCTGGACATACTGGAAGATCACAAAGAGCACCGGTATGATGAACACGCCGAGAAATACCCCGGTTAGCATACCACCCACGGCGCCGGTACCGATAGACCGGTTGCCCAGCGCCGATCCGCCGGTGGCCCAGGTTAAGGGAAGCAGGCCCACCACAAAGGCAAATGAAGTCATCAGGATCGGGCGCAGACGAAGCCTGGCCGCTTCCAGTGCGGATGCCGTTAGGCCCATGCCGGACCTTCGCCGTTGTACGGCGTATTCCACAATCAGGATGGCGTTCTTCGCCAGCAACCCGATAAGCATGATCAGGCCCACCTGTACATAAATATTATTTTCTATGCCTTCGAGATTGATAAAGAGGAACACGCCCATGATACCCGTTGGAATGGACAGCAATACCGCAAAGGGCAAAATATAGCTTTCATACTGGGCCGACAATAAAAAATACACAAACACCACGCTCAGAATAAAGATCAGGCTGGTTTGACTGGTAGCGCCTTTCTCTTCGCGCGTCATGCCAGACCATTCATAAGAATAACCACGCGGAAGATAGTCCCTGGCGGTTTCCTGGATGGCCGTGATGGCATCACCAGAACTAAATCCCGGTTTTACTGTTCCAGTAATGGAAACGGAATTGAACAGGTTGGTACGGTTTACCGTTTCAGAGCCATACACTCTTTGCAATTGTACGAGCGTACTGATGGGAACCATCTTTCCCTGATCGTTCTTCACGAAAATGCCATCCATGGAAGCCGGGTCACTGCGATAGGGTGCGTCGGCCTGTACAATTACGCGGTAATATTTTCCAAATCGGTTAAAATCAGAGGCAAAACTGCTTCCGTAATACACCTGCATAGTGTTCAGGATATCACTAACGGACACGCCCAGCTGCTTTGCCTTGGCATCATCCACGTTGAGCATATATTGCGGGTTGGCTGTGTTGAAGGTGGTAAACGCGTACGCGATTTCCTTCCGCTTCATCAGGTCCCCGATAAACCCGTTGGCCACACTGCCGAGCTTCTGCAGGGATCCGCCGGTGCGGTCCTGTATGATCACTTCGAAACCACTGGTATTGCCGAATCCCTGAACCGTGGGCACGGTGAATACAAAAATGCTGGCTTCTTTGATCACGGAAAGTTTCTGGTTGATGGCCGCCATCACCTGGGTAATGCTCATTTCCCCCGTCCGCTGGCGGAGCGGTTTCAATTTTATGAATCCAACGGCATAGGCCGAGCTGTTGGCGCCTGCCACGATATTCAAACCATTCACAATGCCGCGGCGGTCTATGGCCTGCACCTGGCTGAGCAGGCTATCTACTTTCTTGGTCACGGCCTGCGTCCTATCCAATGAAGCGCCCGGCGGCAGATTCAGCGACATCAGCACAAAACTCTGATCTTCTGTTGGTATGAATCCTGATGGCGTGGTCTTCATCATCCATACCATCGCCAGGATCACCAGCAGCAAACCCAGCAGGCCGATCCATTTGCGGCGAATAAGAAAACCCACGGCATGCGAATACCGGAGTGTGGTGGATTTGAATCCGGCATTGAAGGCATCTCCAAACCTTCTTGCAAATCCCCGTTTTTTTCCATCGGCAGTATGGTGATCATTTTTCAGAAACAGCGCGCAAAGCGCCGGACTCAGAGTCAATGCGTTGAGTGCGGATATGAGGATGGCGGTGGCGAGGGTAAATGCAAACTGGCGGTAGAAAACGCCCGCGGGGCCCTGCATGAACCCCACCGGAACGAATACCGCCGCCATCACCAGCGTGATGGAAATGATCACGCCGGAAATTTCATTCATGGAACTGATGGTCGCCTCCCTGGCCGGCAGACCCGTCCGTTCCATCTTGGAATGCACGGCTTCCACTACCACGATGGCATCATCCACAACGATGCCGATGGCCAGCACCAGAGCAAACAGGGTGAGC
Organism: Chitinophagaceae bacterium; assembly: GCA_041691395.1. Classification (GTDB taxonomy): domain Bacteria; phylum Bacteroidota; class Bacteroidia; order Chitinophagales; family Chitinophagaceae; genus Puia. Next base: position 40,190 of record JBEPUT010000007.1, on the reverse strand, counting down.
AGGTTGATGGTGAACCCAAACAAATGCATGAAAAAGAAAGTGCCGATGATGGCCACGGGTACGGCAATGGCCGGAATGAGGGTTGACCGGAAATCCTGCAGAAAAATAAAAACGACAATGAACACCAGGATGAATGCCTCCAGCAGTGTTTCCTCCACCTGGTGAATAGAGGCATCGAGAAAGTCCTTTGCGCTGAACATGGTAAAATAATGGATGCCCTTGGGAAAATTGGCCTCCGCATTTTTCATCACCTTGTCCACCGCGATCAGGATATCGTTGGCATTGGAACCTGCCGTTTGAAAAATACCCATGCCGGTGCCCGGCCTTCCCTGGATCAACGAACTGGAACTGTAGGAGAAGGATCCGAATTCCACACGGGCAACGTCTTTCAGTCTGATCGTGGACCCGTCTGCCGCCGCCTTGATCACGATGTCTTCATAATCTTTTTTCTGAGACAGCTTGCCTTTGTATTTCAGCACGTACTCAAACGATGCGGTGCTGCCTTCGCCAAACCGCCCGGGAGCAGCTTCTACGTTCTGGTCGTGAATAGCATTCAGCACATCCTGTACGCCGAGGTTGTTGGCAGTGAGGCGGTCGGGTTTCAGCCATATCCGCATCGAGTAATCCTTGGCTCCGAATACCTGGGCCTGGCCCACACCCGGCACGCGCTGGATTTCCGGGATGATATTTATTTTGGTGTAATTCTCCAGGAATTTTTCATCATAGGCACTGTCTGTACTGTACAGAAGCGGCACCATGATCATGCTGTTCTGCTGCTTTTGGGTGGAGATACCGGCCTGCACCACTTCTTGTGGGATCTGACTAACGGCCTTGGATACCCGATTCTGAACATTTACCGCCGCCAGGTCGGGGTTGGTGCCGAGCTGGAAATACACGTTGAGCGACATGCTGCCATCGTTGCCAGACGTGGAGGTCATATAAGTCATGTTTTCCACCCCGTTGATGGCTTCTTCAATGGGCGTAGCCACCGCGCGGGCCACCACTTCCGCATTGGCTCCGGGATAAACGGCCGATACATTCACGGTTGGCGGGGCGATATCCGGAAACTGGGTGATGGGCAGGGAAAACATCGAGATCAGTCCCAGCAGCGTGAGTATGATGGAGATCACGGTAGATAATACCGGTCTTTCAATAAATCTTTTAAACATCTGAATACAGTTTGTCGGTAATGAATGAAATGGGCTCCGGGTTGCTCTTAAAGGGGTCTCGCCTTAACCAGGCTGTCCAGGGACATGGTCTGCGGAATAATCACGGCACCATCGCGGAGCCTGTCCACTCCTGCATATACGATCTTATCCCCCGGCTTCACGCCCTTGTTCACCAGATAATAATTTCCCGTTCTTCCGGCAATATCTATGGGAACGCTGCTGACTTTGTTACTGTCTCCCAGGAGGAAAACAAATACTTTCTCCTGCAAATCGAAAGTGGCTTCCTGCGGGATCACCAGGCCGGAAGGAACCATCGTGGAAATGCGGATTTTGCCCGTATTGCCCGACCGGAGTCCGCCGTTTACATTTGGAAAACTGGCGCGGAATGGAATGGATCCCGTACCGCTGGCAAACTGTCCCGACACCACTTCCACTTTCCCCTTTTCCGGATAGACGGAATTATCGGCCAGGATCAGTTCCACAGGTGGCATTTCCTTTACTTTTTCAGCGATCGTTTTTCCCGGATACTGATTTTTAAATCGCAGGAAATCGGTTTCGCTGAATGAAAAATAGGCCCTGATGTCCTTTACTTCAGACAGTATGGTGAGCGGGTCGGCCATGGAAACCCCGACCAGACTTCCCGTTTTAAAATGTATCCTTCCGATATACCCGTCCACCGGGGCCGTGATCAGGCTGTACCCGATGTTGATCTGCGCATTGCCCACCTGCGCCTTCGCCTGGGCAACACTGGCGGCAGCGGCATCATATACGGCCTGCGCCGATTTCAATTGCACGGGGGAAACCACATTGTTCTGAACCAGTGGAGCCAGCTTGGCTACATTGATTTCCGCGCTGGCCAGGTTGGCCTGCGCGGCAGCCAGCGCAGCTTTCGCATTGTTGAGTGCTTCCCGGTACGGAAGATCATTCACATGGAATAAGGGCTGACCCTTTTTCACGTGGGTGCCTTCATCCACATATATTTTATCGAGGTAACCATTCACCTGTGGACGAATCTCAATGTCCTTGCTTCCTTCCAGGGAAGCACTGTATTCCTGGTAGCTGATAAAGGGCCTGTTAGACAACGTGATGACGGGCAGGTTGGCCGGCTGCGGAGCATAACCAGCATTGGTTTGGGGGCCATGACAGGATTCCAATATCATCATGACCAATAAAATCAGGGAGCCTGCTGACAGGTATTTTCTCATAATTTAATTTTGGCGGGAGTCTCTCTCCCGGTTATTCAACAAATCGTTTTAATCCTTTCTCCTATAAATCATCAGGGATTATTCTTCCAGATTTTTTACGAACCCGGCAACGGCATCTTCCAACACCAGTTTGTTGAGCGTATCCCGGCCATCCGAATTGTTCAGCATCTTAATGGAAACGAGACCGTGCAACACGGACCAGAACGTATGGTATTTCAAACAGGCATCGGCCGTTTTTTTACCATGGGCTCTGATCATCAGTTCAATGGGTTCCATCACCAGGCTCCGGAACATGCCTTTTTCCGGACCGCATTTATCCAGGTCACAACAGGGCATCCCCAATCCAAACATCAGCTGATAATATTCTATGTTGTGGAAGGCAAAATCCCAGTAAGCGCCGGCAATGGCATGCAACTGGGATGCCGGATCTGCATTTTTTTCTTTTGCCCGTATTAATTTTTTTGACAATAAGGAGAACCCCTGCCGGGAAAATTCCAGCAGTATCGCCTCCTTATTTTCAAAATGATCATAGATCACCGGCACGCTGTACTCAATGGCTTCGGAAATCCTGCGCAGCGACAGCGCGTGCCAGCCTTCCTGTTTTACCATTTGCCAGGCCGCATCCAGGATCATCATCCTCAGCTCTTCTTTCTGGCGCAATTTTCGCTCGGCAATACCCATACACCGTATTTATCTAACACCGTTAGCAAAAGTAAGGATGTTTGATAAAACGCGGAAAAATTACGGGTGAACGGAAATAAAAATATGTAAGCGGTCAGGATTTCAGAAAAGCCATCACGCGATCAGCGAATGCTTTTGTGGAAGACGCAGCGTTGTGATCGCCGGGCACGTTGACATAAACGGAATGCGGGATCAGGATCTGAAACGCCTTTGCGGAGCCATTGGTGCTGTCCCGGTCGCCGCGGATCAGCAACACAGGCTGTTTTATTTTTCCGAGATCCGCCGTGGAAGTAAACGGCTGTTGCCTCTGCATTTAGGCCAGGGACACAGAGTCCAGATGCTGGCCGCGCACATAATTTTTTAGTCCTTCAAATTCAGGCGCCGGTGCGTGAATGAGGGATTTATATAAGACTTTCGGCAGCTTCCAGGAGGTATCCGTAAAGGCATCGCCCATGCCGCCGATCACCGTCTTGTGTACCCGCGGATCATTGTGCAATACGCGCGCAGCGATGATGGAACCACGCGAATAGCCCACCAGGTCGTAGCTTTTTATTTTCAGAAAATCAAGGAGCCCGGTGATGTCCCTGGATTCGGCGTCATGAGCATAGGCATCTTCTGTATGCGGATGATCCGATTTTCAATTACCTCTCAGATCAATCAGTATTACCCGATATCCCTGATCGAGCAATTGCCTGTACAGGTCGCTGTGTTTCCAGGAAGAACTGTTTACGACGAATCCGTGAAGCAGGAGGACCGGCAGGCCGGAACCCTGCACTTCATACCAGATTTTGGTTTTATCGAAGGAGGTATAATATCCGGAATCGGTTTGGATCGGGGAACCATACTGATTTCCAGCGCAAACGTCCGGTTGTGAATAAATAAGGCATTCTTATTGCACCGCCTGATTCTAAACAATATGCCGGAAAAAGGATATTTTTGGAGGCCGCCCGTCGGCTTATAGATACTAAATTAAATATTGTGAAAAACATGAAATATTACTTCATTTCGTTTTGTTTAGCATCTATGCGTCTGAATCAGGGATTTGGACAGGTTTCTACCCCGCCAAAAATTGATTTTATAAAAGATTATCCAATTAAAATTGATGGCGGTTGCAGTTTCTATACTTATGATACGACCGCTCTGGATCGGAATAGCTATATATTTATCGTCGGCGCAAGAAATGTTGGATTTATAAGTACTGCCGGAAAATTTATTCTTTTAAAAAAAGTGAGAAGAACGGTCGTAAGGGCCAATCAATTTAAGGACTATTTTGCAGGACAGGGTTATAATATAACCATAAACATGACTGAAGCAGGCACATTCGATAACAGTAATTTCTTATATACCGGAGCAATGATTCTAAAATATAAAAACGCTATTGAGAATTTTAAAATACACGGAAAGGTAGCAATGCGATAGGACTGATTTATCTGGCAATTTTGCGTTTATCTGTGGCTGCGGCGAATCATTCTGCGGGTGCCGGAAACCCGTTCTTTTCAAACCGATCGGATACTTGTACTTTCTGCAATACGGCAGACGGGATCCCTAGGGCGGGCAGATTCTCCCGAAAGGGAGGAGGAGTTTTTTTAGAAATAGAATAAACTTATTTTTTCAACGCATTCCGCAAAAAACGCAGCCAGTTGCCATGTAATATATTTCCCGTATCGGCTTCGGAATATCCGCGGGCCTTTAATAAGGCCGGCAGTTTTTGAAGATCGGCAATCGTATTCATATCGTAAGGCGACTGTTCTGTTCCAAACATTCCATCCAGATCACTGCCGATGGCCACATGATTACTGTTACCCGCTATCTGGCAGATGTGATCATAGTGATCGATTAGCCGGTTCAGGTCAGTTCCTGTTGCCTTTGGAAGGGAAACGCCGCGCAACCAGCCATCGGTAAGCATCCAGGCATCCAGCACACCACCGATAACGGCTCCTTTTTCAACCAGTATTTTGATTTGTTCATCGGTCAGCTGCCGTTGATTTTTTACAAGGGCGCGGCAGTTGTGATGACTGGCCCAGATATTTCCGCTAAAAATATCCATGGCCTCGTTGAATCCTTTGTCTGTAAGATGCGTTATATCCAGGATGATGTTCAGCGATTCCATTTTTTTCAGCAGCGATTTTCCTTCGGTACTGAATCCGTCTTCCGTTCCGGTGCCGCCGGCATAACGGCCCTCACCATAATGGGCGGGTCCCAGGGCACGCAGGCCATAGGCATGCGCCTTGTCCAGATAGGAAAGGTCCACGAGGGAATCGGCGCCTTCGAGACTCAGTATAAATCCCACGGGCTTCTGCTGATCAGGTACCGTTTCATCTTCCCAAACTTTCATATGCGCTTCCAAACCATCGGCGTCCCTGATCTGCACCATTTCCCCTTCTTCGGTCATCGTCCTGTACCAGGCAAGCTGGGCCTGCGTTTGCGACCAGGCCTGTTCGGGCGAATGCCAGCCCGGCAGGGCACTTCCCTTCCTTACGAACCGGGCAATTTGTGTGGCGACCACCAATCCGATCTTTCCTTCCCGCAGGGCCGGCAGAGAAACCATGTTTTTCCCGCGGTCCGGTTTATCGCTCAGACCGGCTTCCCGTTCCCGGATTTCACGAACCGGCAGTTTCAGGTTTCTGTTCCATTCCATCACATTCATGGCGAGGTCCAGGTGGGCGTCTATAATAAACATAACTGCAAATTACACCCGAAATGGCTTAATTTGATCTTTCAATTTTCATTTGGAAAACGCATGACCTTTATCATTTTGTTCTCGGGCATTCTCCTGCTCATACTCTTAATCACCTGGTTCAAGCTGAATGCATTCCTGGCTTTCCTGGTCGTTTCCCTGGGTATCGGATTTGCGAAGGGCATGTCGGTCACGGCCATTACCGATTCCGTTCAGAAGGGCATGGGCGATCTGCTGGGATCCCTGGTGGTGATCCTGGTCATTGGCGCCATGCTGGGAAAGCTGATTGCCGACAATGGCGCAGCACAGCGTATTGTCGGTTCCCTCATGCAGCGTTTCGGAAGAAAATACATTGTATGGGCGCTCGTGATCACCGCTTTCCTGGTCGGCATACCGCTGTTTTACGGTATCGGTTTTGTACTGCTGGTCCCCCTGGTGATCACACTTTCCTACAAGTATGATATTCCGGCCGTTTACATCGGTCTTCCCATGCTGGCCTCTTTATCGGTTACTCACGGTTACCTGCCTCCGCACCCGTCGCCCGTGGCGCTGGTGAGGCAGTATCATGCGGACCTCGGCCTCACATTACTGTATGGATTCATTGCCGCCGTGCCCACGATTATTGTTGCGGGTCCCCTGTTTGCCATGACCCTGAAAAAATATACGCAAAAGCCTTTGATCACTTTCGCCGGAATACCCATGGAGGAGAAGGACCTGCCCGGACTGGCCGACAGCCTGATCACCGCGCTGCTGCCGGTGATCCTGATTGGCGCCGCCACGGTCGTCAGATTATCGGGGGTTGATGAAAACGTCCTTACCAAAACCATTGTCGTGTTTGGCGATCCGATCGTGGCCCTGTTGCTCACCCTCGCTTACGCGTTATACGCGCTGGTATTGAAGAAAGGAAAAAAGCTGGAACCCTGCATGATCTCCCTGACGGAGGCCGTGAAGGACATTGCGATGATATTGCTGATCATCGCCGGCGCCGGAGCCCTGAAACAGGTATTGATGGATAGCGGCATGGGCGATCAGATCGCCTCGTCCCTGCATAGTTTCAGCATGCATCCCATCCTGGCCGCCTGGGGCATTGCCGCCTTCATCCGCGTGTGCCTGGGATCTGCTACGGTCGCGGGACTCACCGCTGCCGGTATTGTGGCGCCCATGCTGGTTGGCAGCTCGGTTAATCCCAGCCTGATCGTGTTAGCCACGGGTGCGGGAAGTTTAATGTTCTCGCATGTAAACGACGGAGGCTTCTGGATGTTTAAGGAATATTTTAATCTCAGCATTAAGGATACCCTTAAAACCTGGAGTCTGATGGAAACCATCGTGTCCGTTGTGGGGCTGCTCATGGTTTTCGTAATTAATTTTTTTATCAGTCATTAAATAAATTTTTATGTCGCCTGAAGAAAATTTCAAAAGCCTCGGCCTCGAACTGCCTCCTGCACCAACGCCTATGGGCGTTTACATACCACTGCTGATAGATGGTAAACATTGTTATGTTTCCGGGCATGGTCCGGTTCTTCCGGATAAAAAAATGATCAGTGGCAGAATCGGCGCGGGCATGAGTATGGAAGACGGCAAGCTGGCCGCAAGACAGGTGGGGTTAACCATCCTGGCCACCTTAAGATCTCATCTCGGCAGCCTCGATAAAGTCAAACGCGTGATCAAGGTGCTGGGCATGGTGAATGCCGACCCGGCTTTCGACAAACATCCTTTTGTCGTAAACGGTTGCAGTGAATTGTTTGCGCAGGTATGGGGAAGGGAAAACGGCATCGGCGTAAGAAGCGCCGTGGGCATGGGATCGCTGCCGGATAATATCCCGGTGGAAATCGAGGCTTTGTTTGAATTAGCATAAACTTCGCGTATGAAAAATCAGGACTGGTTTGTGATAGATGAGGAAGACAAAATTGATTCCCCCGCCTTATGCATCTATAAGGAACGTGTTGCGGAGAATATACGTCTGCTGCTCCGGACCGTACCGGCGCAGCGGCTGCGACCGCATGTAAAGACTCATAAGATGCTGGAGATTTCCCGCATGATGATGGATGCCGGTATTGGCAAATTTAAATGTGCAACCATTGCGGAAGCCGAAATGCTCGGCATGGCAGGGGCCAAAGATGTGCTGCTGGCATATCCTGTAGTGAGCCCAAAAACCGGCCGGCTAATCCGGCTGATGAAAAAATATCCGGACACGGTTTTCTCCTCCCTGGTGGATTCCGCAGTAGCCGCTGGTTCCCTTTCTGAAAACTTTATTGCGGAGCAGCTCAGGGGCGATGTGTATATAGATCTGAACGTGGGCATGAACCGGACCGGCATTTTACCTGCAGGGGCCCTGACATTGTATGAAGCCATTCATTTGCTGAAAGGAATCCGGGTAGCGGGACTGCATGCTTACGACGGACATATCCAGGATACCGATCCGGAGCTTCGCCGGAAGCGGTGCCTGGAAGCGTTTACAGGGATTCCCGAATTAAAAAAACAACTTGAATTAAAGGCCGGCCGTTCGCTCATACTTATTGCCGGCGGATCACCCACGTTCCTAATCCATGCTTCGCAGGAAGACCGGGAATGCAGCCCGGGCACTTTCATATTCTGGGATAAAAGTTATTCGGAAAAATTAAGCGAACAGCCCTTTCAAATTGCCGCGCTGCTTTTATGCCGGGTGATATCCATATCCTCTTCGCATTTACTGTGTGTGGACCTGGGCCATAAGGCCGTTGCGGCGGAAAATCCCCAGCCCCGTGTTTTTTTCCTGAATGCCCCCGAAGCCATTCCCGTTGGTCAAAGTGAAGAACACCTTATGCTAACGGTCCCGGACACACGTAATTATAAGGTCGGACAGGCACTCTATGGCGTTCCCTGGCATGTTTGTCCTTCCGTAGCCCTGTACGACAAGGCCATGGTGATTGAAAAGCGCCATTGGCAGGAAACATGGAAAGTAATTGCACGGCAACGGATGATCAGTATTTAAAAATGGCAGGCAACACCCAGGCCACCGGGTCCGGCATTCAGTTCCCAGCGGCGTACTTTGTTGTTTAATCGAAGGCTGTTTTTATGATGCAGCATGAGCATGACGCCATCCATCAGCAACAGGAATCCACCCTGAACGGCGATGCTTGTACCATAGCCTTTAAACTGATCGCGCCCATCCGGTTTGGTTTCCGAATTGCCCCTTTCCCGCAAATAAAAACCGCCGGTGATATAAACCAGGTCCAGGCCGAGATTAAAAACATATAATTTTTCAATGGCCTGCTGGGCAGAAAGATTATCCGCCAGCCCATATTTTTTTGACAGGGCTCTTCGTGCGTTGAGATACCCCATACCCGCGAGTCCGAGGTTGATGACGTTCCAGTAAGCATTCATCCGCCACGCGTATCTGGCCTCGCCTTGCGTTTGGGAGGCAATAATAAAACCGCTGGCAATATTAGCCGTGGCCCAGGCGCCCAGCGTGAGCATGGCATTTTGGGTGATACGGTTTCTGGATTGCGCCAGGCTGTCGTTAAAGGAAGGCTGGGCGCTGGCTGCCGTAACCAACAATAGCAACAGGAAGGGAAGAAATGATTTTTTCATTGACCGGAATTTCATTTTTTTCTTTTACTCAGATTATAATTCACCCCAAACTGAAAGCTCGCCGCATGAGCACCGATATTGAACTGAACAAAGCCGGTGACTTGCTGTTTGGTTACATGTAACGAATGGGACATATAGTAAGGCCTGAAACTGCTGCTGATTCCCTCATAACTTCCCTTCGGCATCTGAACCGTACCCACGGCCACTTTATAACCGATTTCTGTACCATGCCGGCTTATCCCCACCAGCTCCGTGGTACCGCCAAACTTGAAAACCTGTCCGTACGTAGCCAGGATATCAGTAACTGAATCGGACAACTGTTTACGGTAGTGAACATAATCTCCGAATTCTTTCTGATAAGACGTTTCCAAACCAATCACCCGCCATTCACCCCTTCCGTTTCCGAAAGGAATCACCAGGTTAATACCTCCGCTGAACCCATAGATTCCAAAAAAATAATTAGCGCTTTTGTAATGAAAAGTGGTATCGTTGTTCGAATTGGAATAATAGTAATTGTTGTAATGATAAGCATCCTTCAAACCATAATTCCCGAGGCTGATACCGCCGCCGTAATACGCCTGGAAGTGTCCGAACCGGTAACTGCGGCTGAGGCTCGCCCGACCACCAATAACCTGGTCTTTCAACGTTTGATTCGATCCGCCGCCATTAATTGCAAGACTCAAATAGGTTGCCGATTTTTGGGAATCGGCGGTGTTGGGAATGGACTGGTAAGGATTTGTATTGATATCCACAGGACTCATGATATAGGCCATCGGTGTGATACAGGAACTCACCAACAACAGAATAAGCAGGTAGCCGAGGTTGCAGGGTTTCATAAAGGCAAAGGCAAAATTTGTCCGGTGACGGCTGCAACGGGAAAGTTAAAGAAATAATAAATAAGCGCAGCTATTCTTATGTTACCCCTTTAGCGGCGACTATCATATATTATTTACAGTTCACTTCTCCACCGGCTCGCCCGTCCAGTCCGACCCGGGATTAAAATATTTCCAAAGCAGTGCAGATAATTTTCTGGTCATCACCCAGGCTTCATTATTGTATTCCCAGCTTTTATCCGTGTTGTTTTTAGTGAAGATGCTGAACACATAAGGGTGCGGCGCATTTACATACAGTACTTCATTACGGCTCTCATCCACGGCGCCGCTTTTGGCAGCAACAAAAACATTCGGGGGTATCTGCGAAATGGCTTCCGCATCCCAGTATTGACGGCCCAGAATACGCAGCATGCGTTCGCTCATTCGCCCATCCAATATTTTTCCCAAAGCAATCTGTTCCATCAGGCCCGCTATCTCCCGCGGAGTGGTTTGGCCCCATCCGTATTCCTCCCGGTTCTTTTCCCGTCCGGGCGTACGGCTGTTCACCCGGGTATAGGTATATCCGAGACTATCCATCAATGCGTTGATGCGTGTTCCGCCACCGGCCATACCCTGCAGCATCAGGCTGGCCGTGTTATCGCTCAGGGATATGGAGAGCAACATCAGTTTACTCAGCAGAATCTTTTCACCGGGTTTGAAGGAGGCCAGCACGTCTTCCCCCGGATCATAATTGATCGTATCCTGATACACCATCACCTGGTTATAATCCAGTTCCTGTTTTTGTATCCGGCTCATGATACCGATGAGTATGGGGATTTTTACCACGCTGGCTGTCGGAAATAAGGTATCCGCGTTTACAGCAGCGATCCGGTTTTTTTTCAGATCATGCACATAAATACCCACGCTGCCATGAAAACCAGCCACGAGATCCTGCAGCTGTTTCTGCAGGCACCGGTCTGTTTTTTGTGCGCCGGCATACAAACCACTAAACATAAACGCCAGCCAAAGTATTCGGTGCATGATGAAATATTTTTGAGGATCTTTACAAAAATAGGAAATGGCTTGGAAAAGAATATCCGCATCTCGCATCAATATTTTTTACTGGGCTTCGGACTGGTCAGCCTGGTTGTTTTTACCCTCCTCCTCTGTGCGCTCAGTTTTGTTCGCGGATATCCTCTTTCCTTCTGGCAATTTCCGCTGGCCATACTAATCACGCTGGTTTCCCAGTTTTTCGCCTGCAAACATTTGTTTGGCAAAAAATCAAAAAACATTTTTTTTAAAACAGGCGGCATCGTGTTGGCTGTTTGTCTTGTTTCTTTGATTTTTGCCAATGCCATCTATGATTTGTCGTTCGACGGCCAATGGTACCACCAGGAAACGGTCAGTCAGATAAAAAATGGGTTTAATCCTTATTACAAAACTTTGCCCTTACCGGATGTTGAAAGTTCCGGGGGCACCAAAGAGGTATGGTGTTCGGGCCCCGACCGGACCGAAAATGATTCGACGGCCGGTTCGCCCGCGGTCAATTTAATGTACCTGGATATTAATCACATGCCCAAGGCGGCAGAAATAGTGGCAGCTGCCATCTTCCGTTTAACCAACCGGATTGAAACCGGGAAAGCGGTTAACCTCATTATTCTGGCCGGATCATTTTTCCTCTGTCTTTCCCTGGTATATAAAATCGACCGGTTCTCTACCAGGATAAAATGGCTGACCGCCACGCTGGTCTGCTTCAATCCCATTACCATCACGCAACTCAGCAGCTATTGTGTGGATGGCCTGATGGCATCGCTTTTGGTGTGTCAGCTGCTTCTGTTTTGTTTCCTTTTCCTGGAGAACAATAAATATTACCGGTTTCTGCTGGGGCTGCTGATTATGATCAGTGTGAACATCAAATACACGTCACTGGTTTATACGGCTATTTTCTGCACCGGTTTTTTACTCCTGTTACTGGTCAGGAAAAAATGGGCGTATACTAAAAATTCTTTTTATACCTGCGCCTTATCGGCCAGCCTGGGCCTTCTCTTTATTGGCTTTCATCCTTATGTCACGAATCTCATTGCTAACAACCAGCTGTTTTATGGTCTGCCGGAAACCCGGAACGAAATTTACGACATTACGCCTTCGCTGATCAGGGGAAAGAACCGTTTTGACAAATTATTCCTTTCCCTGGCTACGCATTCAGAAGAGGATGCGGCAGACAAAGCTGCTGGAAAAGAAATGCTCAAAATCCCTTTCTCCGTCAATAAAAAGGAATTATTAAATGCCAATAACCCGGAGTTGAAATTTGCTGCTTTCGGTCCTTTTTTCGGGGGTGCCCTGCTGGTTTCGATCCTGCTGCTACTGGCAACCTCATTCCGTTCTTACAGGCATCCTGTTTTCGGCTATACGCTGGCCGCACTGGGGATTATTTTATTGACCGTTTTGATTATTCCAGATCCCTGGTGGGCGCGGTTCGTTCCGCAACTCTGGTTGTTCCCGGTGATCATTTTACTGATGGCAGAATTACTGCCGGCTTCCCGCATCAGGCCCCTGAAAACCCTGCTGTATGCGAGCCTGGCGTTGAATGTGGCCTGGGTGCTGTGCGGCATCTTTTTCAATATCATGGTGTCGTCTCACATCAATTATCAACTGGCCCAGCTGAAAGCTTTGTCCCAAACCATATCGGTAGAGTATTGCGCTTATCGTCCGTTTACCAGTAACCGGGAACGCTTCATTGAAAATCATATTCCTTTTATTGAAAAAAAGGTGGAAGGCCAATATATTTACAATGTCATCCATTCCAATACCCGCTTTGAAACGACCACTGAATTGCCCAATCTTCCCAAACCTTTTCTCATGCGTCTGAACGAAAAATGGAAGGGAACAGATGGGGATAAGAAAAACAATTAATACTTTCCCGGGTTTCGGCCTGTAAAATAAAATAACTATACGATGAGCAACGCGGGAACAACGGTTCCGGAAAAGTTGAAGGAGATAACCCAGACCACGGTGTACCCCATCCTGATCATGATCAGCATTTCCCATCTGCTCAATGATACGATCCAGTCCCTCATCCCATCTATTTATCCGGTAGTAAAAAATAGTTTTCATCTTAACTTCACGCAGGTGGGCCTGATCACGCTCACTTTCCAGATGGCGGCTTCGCTGCTGCAGCCGCTGGTGGGCACGTATACGGACCGGAAGCCAAAACCTTTTTCGCTGGTTACGGGCATGGGATTCTCGCTGGTGGGGCTGCTGCTTTTATCGGAAGCGGGTAGTTTCGAGGTGCTGCTGATTTCCGTCGGACTGATCGGTGTGGGTTCTTCCATTTTCCATCCGGAAGCCTCGAAGGTTGCCTATATGGCGTCGGGTGGCAAACGCGGGCTGGCGCAGTCCATATTTCAGGTAGGTGGAAATGCGGGTAGTTCCCTTGGTCCCCTGCTCGCAGCGCTGATCATTGTGCCTTTCGGCCAGGGGAGTATCAGCTGGTTCACCATTCTTCCGCTTTCGGCCATCGCCGTATTGATTATGGTAGGCCGTTGGTACAAAACAAATACCAGCCGGATAAAAGGGAAAGCAAAACATGCTTCCGGCGAGGAACATCATTTATCCCGGTTCAAAATTGTTACTTCGATCACCATCCTGCTGGTGCTCATTTTTTCAAAATATTTTTACCTGGCTTCCATGACCAGCTACTTCACTTTTTACCTGATCAGCAAGTTCCACGTCACCGTTCAGCATTCCCAGATCTATTTGTTTATTTTTTTACTTTCGGTGGCCGCTGGTACCATCCTGGGCGGACCGCTGGGTGATCGTTTCGGAAGAAAATACGTGATCTGGTTTTCTATCCTGGGTGTTGCGCCGTTCTCCCTGCTTCTGCCGCATGTTGATCTCTTCTGGACGGGCGTCCTCACCGTGATCATCGGCGTGGTCCTGTCTTCCGCCTTTCCTGCCATCCTGGTTTACGCGCAGGAATTATTGCCAGGCAAGATCGGCATGATCTCCGGATTGTTCTATGGATTTGCTTTTGGTATGGGGGGACTGGGTTCTGCGTTCCTCGGCGCGCTGGCGGACCGCACCAACATCATTTATGTTTACCAGATTTGTGCTTTTTTACCATTGATCGGATTGCTGACGGGATTCCTGCCGGATATCGGCGGGAAAAGAAATAAAATCCGTGTGCCCGCGGGCTGATGCGGAATCAAAACAGTATCCGCTCATTATTTTTTAACGGTAAAATAAATGGTCCTGCTCCCCGGTTCACCGCTGGCGGTAATGCCCTGTATCACGATGGCATACCGGCCCGGAACATCGGAAGTAAAAAAACGCAGTTTTTCTTTTCCTAAAATTCCGGTTTTTATCTGTGGGGTCCAATACAACAGGGTTCTGAAATCGGGTATCCGGCTGCTAACCTCCTGCTCCGTTTCATAAACGGGAGAAAAGAATTCCCGCTGTTCCGGTATACCCGGATAGTCGAGCACCGTGGCCCGCGGATCCAGGTCAAATCCATCCAGGTCCCCGCGATAGGTGGTAACATTCACAATGCCATCGAAGGATTTGTATCCCAGAAAATAATTTTGAGTCACCAGGTCCAGCCGGCGGATCTTCATCGGATCCTGATGGAACAGCTTATCCGGTTCGAATACAGGAACCCCATCAAAGAGAATCAATGGCTTCCCGCTAAAGAATTCCTTGAACGGGGGATTGAAAACATACAACTGGAACTTATCCCGCTTTCTGACCACGTTAACGGACCGCACATATTCCCGCAGTACTTCTTCCATGGTCTGGAACCTCGTGTAATCATCCAACAGGTATTTTTCATCCGGAACAACATAAAACGTGCTGGTATCCAATACTGGCATTTGAAACTGCTGCAGCTTTATCCCATGGTAAATATGCTGCACCTGTGCCTGCACGCTGTGGTCCGTCAGTTCAGGTATATTGAATATCTTCTGTTTATCCGGTTCCGGCAGAACGGATGTAAAAGTATGCGCGAATGGGCTTTCCATTTCAAAGTGGCAGCTGCTGTCTTCCGTGGGATCCGTTTGAAGAATGATTTCCTGCGAGCCATAAAAATTATCCATCTCAAATTTCACACGTCCCAGGCTGTCACTCCTGTTCGTCCGGAATTGCGTCCTGGTTGACGGAACGGAGAGGTAAGATTCCTGCTGGAACACCGGCGCCCCGGTTCTGTTATCCACGAGCTTTCCTTCCAGGATATGACCGCCGCACTCCGGTGCATATTCGATGGGGGTTGCCTGATTGCGGGTAATCGCATCCCAGCTAAATCTTCTCCATCCATGGGTGAGCATCAGGTCATCCATGGCTTCTGCTTTCGGAATGCCGTCGTTTTCAAAATAGTAATCCGGTGATTCTATGGCGGCACCCAGATCGGAAGTCAGCCAGAGATAATGACTGATATCCGTTGCATCAGCCTGTTGCAGCGAATCCAGCTTATAAACGGCCAGGGACATATCAGCCGGCACCGGTTGTCCATCTCCGGACGCCGATGAGAGATCCAGTTGTATTTCATTGCGTATACCATATTCAGATTTTCCCGTGGTGGCACTAATCGATAAGTCCTTCTCCGGATATTTAAAATACAAACGTTCGCATACCGGCTTTCCCGCATTATTAAAAACCGTGAACTGGGAGATGCCGTCATCCAGCAACTTCGGTTCTATTAAAAAATCTGCTCTCCCGCTTTGCAGTTGCCTGCCTTCCAGTTTTTTCATGGACCCGCGGGTATGGATGAACAGATAGACGATGCCTCCTTCGGCGTTTCCGGAAACACGAACGGTAATGCCTAACCGCTCATGGTCATCCGTTGAGAGGCGCATCACATAGCCAGACGGATAAGCAACGGGCAGATCACCTGCGGCCTGTGTGCCATCGGGGAAACGGATGATGGCCCGGTACCGGTGATCCGCCGATGGCGTAAATGAAAAATGTCCAAGGCCCATCGCCAGCGGCCGGAACCTCAGCAGCGTATCCGACTGATCATCCAGCAGCAGTCCCTCGAAATGCTGCCCCCTGCCATAGGCATCGGTTACCCGGAAGCCCAGATTACTTTCCAGGTTTTGAACCAGGTTCCCCCCTTCGGGGAAGAATTGAATATCGAACCGCGTTCCCGGAACCGTCACGGAGTCCGAAATCATCTTATCCGGGTTGGCGATCCGGATGGTTTTTTCAAAAAAATAATCCGGACCTGAATTTTTCATCCAGCGGGTATAAGCCCTGAACCGGTAGCTGCCTGATAAAATATTGGCGGGAACAATGAATGATCCGCTGGCCTCTCCGGGCTTCAGCGATATTTTTTGCTGGATCACCGGCTTGTTATTTTTATCAAGCAATTCCACATAAGCCAGTTTACTGAAGTTCACCGGACGATGGAAGGTTGCGTCCACATCATAGATCCTGAACCACAGGATTTCTCCGGGCATGTAAAAGTTTTTATCTGTATGCACATATAGTTTTTCCTGAACATAACCGCTCCGGTAATGGTTAAATGTTTCCCGGATACCAGATTCCACTGCCTGGGCATGCGCCTGGATCAAAAGGAACAGGCAGAGAAAAAACAAAATGAGCTTTCTGACGGGTTTGTTCTTCATGAATCCAAAAATTCTGTTACCGTTATTGCCAAAAATCCGGCTTGGTGGTGGTGCCGCCAAAAGCCCGGCAATCGATGCATCCGACGCTCTGGCCCGAATAGCCGGTCACTGCGGGACCGGGTCTCACTTCATCAACCGGAATATGGTATCCTCCTGCAAAATAATACGCTATCGAATCGGGATCATTCTTTATGGTATCCAGCTTCAAACAATCTACATAGGGGTCATACACCTTTACAAAAGGAAGCTGCCCGCGGTTTATAAAAATTCTTTTTACCTTTTCGGAAGTACAACCAATATACCCGATCACCGGCTCATTGGGATCCGTTGTACAGTGGATATTGCCCGTTATCTCAGACGGCTGCGCATCGAAAATGGATCCGAGCTGTTCGGTATTTTTTTGAATCTTCTGTTTCCATTCGTACCAGTCCTGCGTAAGTGAATGCTGCCTGACCAGAATGCTGTACCGGGATCCCAGTTTATCGGAAGCATAATACGAAACAAAAGTCAATGGAAATGAGGAAATTACATTCGAAGTCAGCTTTGCTGACGAGGCAATGGAAATATTTGTTGACTGGTCCGTAGACCAGCAGGTATAGAATTCATACGGATCCGGTCTGATCACCAGCTGACCGTAATCCTGATACATAAATGTTGAAGCATGGGATGCATGGTAAATCCAGGTTTCGTCAAACTGCCATTGATAATAGCGCGAATCCGTCTGACTACCGTGTGTGGAAACATAAATTTTGATGCCTCCGTCAATTGGAGCCCAGGAAACGCTGTCTATGTCCGGCGTGCTTTGCACGGATGAAAAGTCTGACAGATATTCCTTACCCAGCGATGTTTTGATGCGTAACCGGTATTTCTGGGCCGGATCAGCGGCAATCTGATCCACCGAATAATGGCCGTCGGCCAGCTCGGTTAAAGGATAGCTGGCTCCGTTTTCAGATTCCACACTCAGGCTGGCATTATATTCAGGAATCACGTAGGGCGAATCAAGACCTGTGGCCCGCGAAAGGGTAAAGTCTGTGGATCCGCTTCCGCTATTGACAAATCCTTCCACCACCAGGTATCCGGTTGCGGGTATGTGAACAGGCGCATTGTATCTGTCTTTGCAGGCACCCAGCAACAACAGCAACAGCAGCCAGTGAATCGCATTCATCCGTTCCATTTTATTGCCGGCTAAAACCGGATATTATAATTGACATAGGGAATGGCACTTCCGAAAATAGACAACTTGTATCCGTTTACTGCGCCGTTTTCCGAAACATAATACACTGAATAAGGATTTCTTCTCCCGGTTACATTATAGACCCCGATAGTCCAGGAATTATGCGTGAGCTGATGCACCCGGTGATTGCCTTCAATATTCATAGACAAATCAGTTCTGAAATAATCCGGAATGCGGTAGGCATTGCGGTCCGCATACAGTGTTCTGAATGCATTGTCATAATAAAAAAGTCCGATGGGCAGTGTGATCGGCCTGCCCGTGCTGTAGGTAGCGTTCATGGATACGCTGAACCGGTGGTTGACCCGGTAGTTGACGATGCTGGTGGCGGAATGCGGCTGATCGTAGTTGGCAGGATAGTATTTTCCTCCATTGATCACTTCTCCCGAGGTTGGATCATCCAACTGCAGGAGCGTGCGGGAATAGGTGTAACTGATCCATCCGTTCAGTTTGCCGGAATTTTTTTTGATCAGCAGTTCCACGCCGTATGCCTTGCCCCGGGTATTGACCACGTCTGTTTCCACATGGTGGTTCATGACCAGCACGGCCCCGCTTTTATAATCCAGGTAATCCTGAATTTTTTTATAATACACTTCAATGGACGCTTCGATGGTGTTGGATTTAAAGTTCTTATATAATCCCAGGGACACCTGGCCGCCGGCCTGGGGTCTGATGTTCGGATCACTTAATTTCCAGATATCGGTGGGGGCGATGGCCGCGGTGTTGGACAATACATGAATATACTGGCGCTGGGTGTTGAATCCTGCCTTAATGGAAAAGCTGTCGGAGATTTCATATTTAATGGAAACGCGGTATTCCGGACCGGAATAATTCTTTATAAAATCGCCCTTGCCGTAGGATTGGGTGCCAATGATGTTGTCGGTTGTTTTGGGTAAACCGGGCGCATACTGGTTCACTGTTTGCGGACCAAGATAATTGAACAGGGAATAACGCAGACCGGCTTCGATGGAAAACCGGGAGCTGATGCTGTACCGGTCGCTCAGGTACAATGCGCTTTCCTCCGCCCGTTCGGCAGAAACCACATCAGGCGTTACCAGTGATTGTTTACCCACGGGCTGATAACTCCCGGGGTCCAGTTTGTAGTTGATGGTATTGAGTCCGAACTCCAGGGCGTGTGACGCACTCAGGTAATAACTGAATTGGGCCTTTAGATATTTCTGATTGATGTCGAACATCAGCTTATAGGCATCCATGGGGTTGGCCTCACTGGAAATATTGTATTGATAGCGATCATACCCTGTAGTGAAAACACCATAAAACTGATCGTTGAAAATATGTTTCCATTTAACGGAAAAGTTCGTATTGCTATAACTGTAGGTGGTATCGCTGTTGAGGTTAAAATGATCGCTGCTGGTATACCCCATGAGATATAAACTGTTGTTCTTATTGATCTGGTGCGTGATGTTCAGGTTGAGGTCATAAAAAGAAGCCTTGCTGTTTTTGTATTGGACTGGCAGCAGGTTAAGCAGCCAGTTGGCATACGTGGTTCTGCCGCCGAGGATAAAAGAGGACTTATCCTTGATCAGCGGTCCTTCCACATCGAGCCGGGTGGTCAGCAGGCCAATCCCCGCCGAGCCGGTGATGTTCTTTTTATTCCCTTCGCGGCTGCTGATATCGATCACGGATGACAAACGGCCGCCATAACGGGCAGGGATACTGCTTTTGTATAACTGCACGTCTTTGACCACTTCCGGGTTGAAAGCGGAAAAAAGACCAAAAAAATGAGAGGGATTAAAAATGGTCGCCTCATTAAACAGGATCAGGTTCTGATCCGCAGCTCCTCCGCGAACATTTAAACCGGTGCTGGCTTCTCCCACCGATTTTACGCCGGGCAGGGTGAGCACCACGCGCAACAGATCCGCCTCGCCGAATACAACGGGCACCTGCCTGATGGTTTTGATATCCAGCTTCTGCACACCCATCTGCATCCCCTTGACATTGCTTAATTTCTGGGCGGAGATGATCACGTTTTTCAGCATCATCACCTGCCCCTGCATATCAATATTCAGTTTGCCATCACCCGCCAGCAGGATATGTCGGCGGGTATCCTTCATGCCGATACTTTGTATGTTGAGCACATGCCGTCCCCGGGGCAGCAAAATGGTATAGTAACCATACTGGTCCGAGGATACCCCTATCCGGGGATTATCTATATAGATCGATGCCCCCACTACGGGTTCGCCTGTTTTTCCATCCCGGATATACCCCCCGATCACCGCGCCAGCCTGCCCGTTGTTCCTGCTGTTTTCCCCGATGGTATACAGTTTGTTTTCCAGCGTTGCATGCTGAATCCCCTTATTCCGGCCTTCCCCATTATCCATATCCGCATAGGATGGGTCCGGCTGTTTGGGTGTGCCGTTATCAGGAAGTGCCTGACTGAAATTCGTTTCAACCGTGGCCCCGCGGGTAAGGAATACCTGCTGGTGCCGGTCGATGGCAAAATGATAATCGGTTTTGGCAAAGGCCAGTTCCAGTACCCGGCCCAATGGTTCTTTTTCAACATACAGATTTATTTTCAAACTGTCGAACACGGAAATATCATAATAAAAATAGTAACTGGTCTGGCTTTCCAGTTCTTCCGCAAACTGTTCGATGTTCAGATCATGGAAATTCCCGGTGATCAGGTTCTGCGGGTTCCGCTGGGCCGAAGCATGGAGACAGGCAGCGGCCTGAAACAAAAACAGCAGAACATATAAACGGCCTGATTTCATATCACTTCCTTAATTGATCGTAATAAGCAGCTACCTGCGGGATGACCTCGTCTTTATGCTTACGGAATTTCAGTTTATTCTTCCTGATAAACCGCTGCACCTCTTTTTTATGATCCCCCATTACTTTCAGCAGTTCCCGTTTTGAATTCACCTTGTGATATCCCGCTCCGGTCCTTATAAAATAATCGGTGCTTTCGAGTATGGTCCGTATGATGCCTTCCGCAATGGTCGGATCCTCTTTTATGGTTTTATATAATTTTTTCAGGGCTGTTGATCTCCCCGGGTATAAAACTTCATAATACCCTGTTCTGAGCGGATAATTGCCCAGGCTATCTGATAGAATACGCAGGAAATGATGATCCGGCAGATCAAAACCTCCGATGCGTTCATCGATCAGTTGCATATCATATCCCTGATCCTTGGTGATGAGCTTCTGGCGGAGATCGTCGAATAATAACGGCACATCCGGATACAGGATACCATCATAGACCACGGAACCCTGGCTGAAATTCTGGGCATTGAAAAAAGGACTTCCTTCTTTAAAAGTATATGGATAACCGGTATAATGGCTGCCGTTGTAGAGCCGTGACTGATCACCGGTGCGACTGGTATAAACGGCCAGGGTATGGTCAAAGGCCATCTGATACAACAGGCTGTCTGCCTTTTCCTGCTGGGCGGAAGAGAGTACCGGACAAAAAAACAAAGCCAATAAAAAAAGCGTAAACAATCCGCATTTCATAAATCCGTCAGTTGGTGTAAACCCGATTCCAAAGGGAATCCGTTGACCCGGTAAAAAAAAGTCCCGTAATATATATTTTTTTTGGGTAACCACCCGGCCATTTA
Source organism: Chitinophagaceae bacterium (assembly GCA_041691395.1). Taxonomy (GTDB): domain Bacteria; phylum Bacteroidota; class Bacteroidia; order Chitinophagales; family Chitinophagaceae; genus Puia. Next base: position 18,653 of record JBEPUT010000007.1, on the reverse strand, counting down.
TCAATTCTGGATAGAGGCCATGGCCCGGAGTATATTGGAGGCCCATGCATAAACGTTGTGGCCCATGATCATGCGACGCATCTGTTTCATTTTTTGTCCCTGCAGGGGCTTAGGCATTTCCAGCGCCTCCTTGATGGAATCAGCGGTTTGTTCCACATCATAGGGATTGATGATCAGGGCGCCATGAAGTTCCTGGGATGCGCCCGCAAAACGGCTGAGAATGAGCACACCGTCGTTTTCGGACCTTGCGGCGATAAATTCCTTGGCCACCAGGTTCATGCCGTCATGTAACGACGTGACCATGCAAAAGTCGGCGCTCCGGTAATAAGGAATAATTTCTTCATGACTGTGATGACGTTTCAGAAAAAGGATGGGCTGCCAGTTTTTAGCTTTAAACTTCCAATTGATGCGGTTCACCTCATTTTCCACCGCACTGGTGATGTCCGCATAGCTCTTTAAAAGCGAACGACTGGGCGCACCTATCTGGATGAAAGTGAATTTGCCGCGGTATTCCGCATATTTCTCCAGAAAGCGTTCTATGGCCAGGAATTTCTCAATCAGACCCTTGGTGTAATCGATACGGTCCACCCCAATACCCACATATTGTGCCTGCAGGCCGTGTTGTTTCAACAGCTCCACGGGTTCCTCCTTGTGTCCGTTCCCATTCTCATAATCCTTTAAAGTGAAGGAAATGCTGATCGGAAAGGGTTTTACCAGGGTGAAGTGATTCCCGATTTTAACAGAAAAATTCTCCCAAATTACTCGGGACTCCAGGGAATTATTCACCGTTTCCAGAAAGTTGTTGCAATGATACTGGGTGTGAAACCCGATCAGGTCGCCGCCAAGCATGCCTCTTAATAATTCTTTTTGCCACGGACAGATACCAAACGATTCGGGGTTTGGCCAGGGGATATGCCAGAAGATGGCCACTTTGGCATCTGGTCGCTTATCCTTGATTAGCTTCGGCAAAAGAGCAAAGTGATAATCCTGCACCAGGATAAAAGGTTCTTCCTGATCTTTTATTTCATCAAGAACCGCCTTCGCATAAATTTCATTTACCTCCTGGTAATAATCCCAGTCTTCTTTTCTGAATATGGGTCTTGTATGCGCAATATGGCATAAGGGCCATAGTCCTTCATTTGAAAAACCGTAATAATAATGATTCTCCTGTTCTTTGGAAAGCCAGATTCTTCTGAGCGTATATTTATTTTCGTAAGGGGGAACCTGCACTTTGTCGTTCGCATCAACAGTTTCCTTATCCGCATCACCGCTTCCCGAGGCGATCCATAAACCGCCGCAGGCTTTTAATATGGGTTCCATAGCGGTTACCATACCGCTGGCCGGAACAATACATTTTATTTCTTTTCCTGCATGCACATGCATATAGGGCTCCCGGTTCGACACCACCACCATGATTTTGTCTTCCAGCAATTGTTTCATTTCTTCATTCAGGCGTTCATGCGTCCAGACTGCTTCTCCTGAAGTGCGAAGCTGGGCCTCTTCCTGTGCAACGGCCTTGGCTTCCTGCATGGCCTGGGCAATACCGGAGATTTCCTTATACAGCGGTTCGAGAAAATTGAGCATCGGCCGCTTCTTGAACTGATCGGCATTTCCGAAACGGACAGCCTTGATCCATTCCACCACGCGGTTCAATGGTGAAAGGATTCCCCACTTCACCACGAGCAGCGTTACGATGGAAATAACCAGGGCCTGCAGGAACCAGCGGATAAAATTTCTCAGCCAGATGCTTTTGACAATGTTGGTGATGTAATCCGCATCCGCATAAAAGATAATGGCGCTTTCGGGCAGGTCGTGCTGTTTGATCAGCCGGATGTATTCATACACTTTTTTACCATGGATACTCAGCAGGTGACCCATGGATGAATCGGCAGAAATGGACTGGGCGATATAGTCCGTAGAATATTTCAAAAAGGGTTCGGCCTGGCTGTTGAGTGCCACCAGGCTGTCGTTGTTATAATACACGGCGAGTCCGCTGAAACGATACTGGGTGATGAGACTGTCCGTAATGTTCCTGAACAGCTGACTATCCGCTTTCTCGAGGTGCGAAAAATGAGACTTATAAAAAGCTTCAGCTGTCTGTATGGTTTTGGCCTCCAGCTCATTGTTCAATTGCTGACGCTCCGAGGAGATCTGAAAAGCAGTGAATCCAAAAGCAACCAGCCCAACAGCAGCTATAATCGAAATAATCAGGGCCAGGTTTATTTTCATACCAATTCATTTAAAAACAAAATCACGCCTGGCACATTTTCCAATCTGTACTTCGCCAGTGTTTCCCCCACGCCTACCTTAATGGTAAAAGCATGGATATTGTTCGCCAGCACATGGAACATATCTTCGTCTGTTTTATCATCGCCCACCGCCAATATAAAATCATAGTCCTCCTTATTTAGTAAATATTGTGCCCCTTTCCCTTTATCAATACCGGATTTTTTGATTTCCACCACTTTATTGCCATCCGTAATTTTCAATCCCAGGATGCGGCATTTTTCCGTCATGGACCCGATCAGTTCCCGGGAGCTGGAAAAACCCGTTTCGGGATCGGCATTCCGGTAGTGCCAGGCCAGGGAAAACCGTTTTTCTTCCGTGAATGAACCCGGGCAGACATCCACAAAATATTCCATTCCGCCAATGATTTCTTTTTTCCATTCCCCCAGGTCCTCCATCAATTCCTTCCACTGGCCATTTTCCCTGGCCATGGCCCCGTGTTCGGCAATGATATCTATCGGCAGGCGCCCGATAAATCCTTCTATTTCATGGAATCCCCTGCCGGTAATGATCACTACCCTGTTGCCCGGCAGGGCATTCAATGTAAGCAGAAAATCCAATAATTGTTTCGTAGGGACCGCCTCCTCCGGCGCCCGCTGATAATCCACCAGTGTTCCGTCATAATCCAGTAATATCAGTTTGCTTTTTGCTTTTTTAAAACTTTCGACCAAAATATCTTTCATTCCGTATACAGGGTATTTAAATTATACTCAGAAACCCGGCTCCCGTTCGCCGGCTTATCTGTCTATGGTCCTTTCAGTGAGCTGGCCCATCTGTAAATTTACTTAAAATATATTTCGGGGCCGCCGCTGTATTAGAACCCGGTTCACCGTATTCATTATTTATATCCACATACCAAGAAAGAACTGTCGTTCACATTCCAAAATGAGATCCGGAACCGGCTCATTATGAATGCCCTGCTGTGGCCCGGTTCCGGATCCAAAAAATAAAAATTCATTCCCCACGCCGGGAAGCGCAAAGATCCTCCCGCATGTTTTCCGGTATTTCTTAAAAGATTTGAATAATTTTACGTTCCGTAAGGAGTGAGAATCAAAACGAGGCTTATGGAAATTTTCAATCCATTTTCAGATCCTTCCCGCTATCCGGGATTGCTGCAGGAGATCGCCACCGGAAATGAACCTGCTTTCAGGCAGCTCTACGGTTATTTTTACATGCGGTTGTTTCATTTCGCACGGTCCATGGTAAAAACCAAAGAAGCCGCGGAAGAAATTATTGAGGACGTGTATATCCGGATATGGCAGCAGAAGGAAAACATCAGGGCCGTTCAGAATCTGAAAGTGTACCTCTATACCGCCGTAAAAAACACTTCCCTGAATTATCTTTCCAAAAAGGCCAGAGAAAGCATCACAGAACCATTTGACCACATCCATATTGAATTCAGTGAAGGGGCTGATCCGGAACAACTCCTGATCACTTCGGAAATGTTTAATAAAATAAGAAAGGCCGTGGAAGCATTGCCACCGCGCTGCAGGATGATCTTTAAGCTCATCAGGGAAGACGGGTTGAAATATAAAGAAGTGTCCGAGATACTGAATATCTCCGTCAACACCATCGACGCCCAGATGGCCATTGCTGTTTCCCGGATAGCAAACGCGCTGGCAGCCGATTTCGGCCCGATATCCCGCAAACATCCCACAGCCAGATAAATTAATTTTTATTTCCTTTAGTAGATAAATGGCGTTTGGTTGTCTTTGATAGATAACTGCTGCCATTATGAACGAAGACCGCTTATGGTTTTTGCTTGCCCGCACTCTTTCCGGAGAAGCTTCCGATGCCGAAGCGGAGGAATTACGTCTCCTGCTCAGGCAAAATCCCGATAAGCAATACCTGGCAGACGTCATCAGCACTTATTTTAAGGCCCCTTCTTCCGGATCAGAAATTGGAAATGGGGATATGGATTTAAATCAGCGTTTCCAGCGCATCATACTGGCCGACCGGCAACAGCCTCCACCGGAAGGGTTAGCTGGTCCCGAAAATGATTCCCCAAATATTAAACGGGTTTTCAGGATCAGGAATTACCTGCCTTATGCGGCCGCCATCCTGGCGGTCAGTCTGACCGCAGCACTCGTTCTTCATTCATCCGGAACAAAGGTTCAACCGAAAAACGGGATCGTCCATACCAGCGAGGTGGTTGCCAGGCCCGGCGCGCGTACCAAACTGGTTTTGCCGGACGGCACCCAGGTCTGGCTGAATTCAGGCAGCAAGCTCCATTATGATAATGATTTCAACGCGCGTCTGCGCGAAGTAAACCTGGAAGGCGAGGCTTTTTTTGACGTGGTAAAAGACGCTTCCCATCCCTTCATCGTACACACTTCCGCCATCAACGTGAAAGTGCTGGGTACCGCATTCAACGTAAAATCCTATCCCAGAGACAAGGTCATTGAAACCACCCTGCTGCGGGGTATGATTGAAATCACCCGCAAGGATGATCCCTCCACGCCGAAAGTGATTCTCAAACCAAACGAGAAACTCGTCATCAATAAAACCCAGGAACCTGTACGACCGTCATCACCGGCAGCTGCCCATTCGGATACCGCGGCAGAAGGCATGTCGAACATTTCGATAACACCTGTTCCGATGAATATTCCGGACAGCGAAAAGGCAGAAATCTCCTGGATGTACAACAAGCTTGTTTTTGACGGGGACTCCTTTGAAGAACTGGCAGCAAAAATGGAACGCTGGTACAATATAAAAATAACATTCAAAAACGACCAGTTATTCAAATACCGTTTCAAAGGCGTTTTCAATAATGAAACCGTTAAGGAGGCGCTGGATGCACTTCAGTTAACGGCGGCTTTTACTTATATTATAAAGGACAATATCGTTGTATTGAATAAGGAATAAAATGGATACGAGTTAGCAGAAAAAAGGCGGAGAATGATAGCGCATCCCCCGCCGGATTTAAACGGAAATCAATTACCAACTGGGAAGGCGGTGCTGGATTTCCCATTTTTAATCACTAAAAGTAAATGTATGAAATTTTTGCAATCCCCTGCCAGACGGGATGAGTTCGGCTTGCTCTTTAAATTACTTGCTATTATGAAGTTAACTATCCTGTTCATCCTGCTGGGTATCATGGAAGTGCAGGCCAAAGTACACGCACAGGTCGCCATTACACTAACCATGCAACAGGCTGAAATTGGAAAGGTGCTGAACAGAATCGAGAAAAAATCAACCGGCGAATTCCGGTTCCTGTATAACTACGATCTGCCCGCCCTGAAGGAAAAAGTTGATATCCATTTTGAACAGTCTTCCATCAAAGACGTGCTGGCCCGGCTTTTTATCAATACGGACCTCACCTATAAAATGCTGGAAAACAACCTGATCGTGGTGATGACGGCCGGTGAGCAAAAGCAGGACATCCGCGTAACGGGAAAAGTGACCGGTACGGGCGGAGTGGCCCTGAGCGGGGTTTCCGTACAGGTGGAAGGCAGCACTACCGGCACCTCATCCGGAAATGATGGTGAGTATTCCATAACCGCAGGCGAAAATGCAACCCTGAGATTTTCCTATATCGGGTACCAGGACAAGGAAGTGCCGGTAAACGGACAAAATATAGTAAACGTGGAACTGGTGATTGCTCAAAACGCCCTGGACCAGGTAGTGGTGATCGGATACGGATCACAGAAGAAAAAAGATTTAACAGGGGCTGTCTCTACCGTAAGCGCAGCCGACATCGCCAACCGGCCGATTATAGATGCTTCAGAAGCATTGCAGGGAAAGGCCGCGGGGGTGGAAGTCACGTCCAATTCGGGTAAACCAGGCGCCGGTTTTACCATTCGGGTAAGAGGATCTTCTTCCATCAGCGCCGGTAATGACCCGCTGTACATCGTGGATGGCATTCCCACCACAGATATTTCCGCGTTTAACCCCAACGACATTGAATCCATGTCCATATTAAAAGACGCTGCTTCCGCCTCCATTTACGGAACCCGCGCAGCCAATGGGGTGGTGGTGATCACCACAAAAAAAGGGACTGCCGGAAAGTCAAAAATTAATTTCAGTACGTATGCGGGAATCAGTTCGGCAACGAAAAAACTGGATGTTTTAAATGGCAAACAATACCAGGATTATGCCAACGAACAAAAGATGTCCACCGTCATTACCGATTCGATGGTTCAGGCAAACAACATCAACTGGCCGGATGAAGTGTTTCAGAATGGCAGCCAGCAGAACTACCAGTTCTCCGTTGCCGGAGGAACAGAAAAATCACAGCATTATATTTCTTTCAACTACCTCAATCAGAAAGGCATCATCAAACCCGCCAATTTCAACCGGCTGACGGGCCGCGTGAATCTGACCACCAAGGCCAACAACTGGCTAACCATCACTTCCAGTTCCGTGATCAGCCGCTCTCATCTGAATGATGTGACGGACAATGCGTCCGTGGCCAGGGGCGGCGTGGTATTGCTGGCGCTGGAAACGCCGCCCACCGTTCCCAAATTCAATCCCGACGGTACCATTGGCGTGAATCCGCTGACGGGGTGGGACAATCCGTTAAGTGCCATCATTGGATCGTATTCGAAAACCATGCAGGACCGTCTCCTGTCCAACCTGGGCGCCAATGTAAAACTAGTCAAGGGGCTCGAGTTCCAGTCACGCTTTGGCATAGACTATCAGAACAATGTGAACACTTATTTCCTGGATCCCTTTCTTACCGTGAACGGCAGAAATACATCCGGACAACAATCGCAAACCAAGTACAATATCTTTACGTGGTTAAGTGAGCAAACCCTGAATTACAATGCCACGTTCGGCAGAAGTCACATCACGGCACTGGCGGGATGGACGGCCCAGGATGCAAAAACGGATCAGACCGGTATCAATGGGTCCTTCTTAAATCCCATTTATCGTTCCCTGCCCTGGGATCAGTCTTATCTGAGGGACTCCGTAAAAGGACCCGGCTCCAAATACATTGACGATTGGGCACTGATCTCCTATCTCGGCAGAATCACCTATGATTTCGACGGCAGATATTTATTCCAGGCGAATATCCGCTCCGATCATTCCTCTAAATTTGCTCCCAATAACCGGAGCGCCGTATTTCCATCTTTCTCCGCAGGATGGGTTTTATCGGAAGAAAATTTCATGAAGGCACTCAAGCCGGTCAATTACCTGAAGATCCGCGCAGGCTGGGGACAGAATGGTAACCAGGAAGGCCTCGGAAGTTATGATTACTTGTCGCTTTACAGTCTGGATGGGGTAACCGGGTTGCCCACGGGTCCAACCATTGCACCGCAGAGCCTCACCTGGGAAACCAGCACCCAGACGAATATCGGTGTAGATGCCAATTTCTTTAATTCCAGGTTAACATTCTCGGGCGATTTTTATATTAAGAAAACAAAGAACGTGCTATATCGCGTGCAGCTGCCATCCCAGGCAGGATTCTCAACGGCGCCCGTGAACGGAGCCGGCATGCAGAACATCGGTGAAGAATTCCAGGTGTCCAGCAAGAATATTGTGCAGCACGATCTCACCTGGTCCACCGATTTCAGCATTTCTTTTAATCAGAATAAGATAACCAGTCTGCCCAACGGCATCAGCTTTGTAAACGGATATGGAAATGTTTATGCGCGCGGCAATGCCATCGCGCTGGTAAAAGGATATGGCCTCGGTGAATTTTTTGGTTATGTTGCTAAAGGCGTTGATCCGTTAACAGGACATGAACTTTACCAGACAAACGGAGACACCCTGTCTGACAATCCCGCTCCGTCTTCCCGCCGGTTACTGGGCAGTGCACAGCCTGTTTTTGTGTATGGCATGACGAATAACCTCACCTATAAAAACATTGACCTGACCGTATTCATCCAGGGTTCACAGGGAGGTAAAATATTCAATGCCGGAAGACTGGAATCAGAGGCCATGGTCAACGCAGCCAACCAAAGTTCTGCCGTGCTGCGCAGGTGGAGGCAAAAAGGTGATATTACTGATATCCCCGGTGTGAGTACAGATGCCACCACCAACAATTCCCTGATTTCTACGCGCTTTCTGGAAAGCGGATCTTACCTGCGGTTCAAGACCATCACGTTAACCTACCGGTTCAGCGATCAGCTCATTTCCCGGCTTGGCCTGGCCGCGGCATCCATTTATATTTCAGGAAACAACCTGATCACCATTACCAAATACACCGGATTTGACCCCGAAGTGAATTCTTACGGAAATAATGGCAACGGAACATACAACACAACGAACGGCACTTTCAATGGCGGAAACAGTACCGATGACCGGAATATCTCACTGGGTTTGGACAACGGTGCCTATCCCCAGTCAAAAATGTTCCTGGTGGGTTTAAACCTGAGTCTGAAATAAAATTTCTTTTTAAAATTGGTTACACAAAATATTGTTGTTATGAAAAATTATAAAATGCTCCAACCGGTGCTGATGGCCCTGCTGGTTATGCTTGTGCTTTCCGGTTGTACCAAACTATTGGACAAACAACCCATCACGCAGATAGTAAGAAAAACAGATTCCACTTCCATCACGGCTACTCAGGCAGAGGACCTCATCTCCGGTGTGTACGCAGCCTACAAAGGATATGCGAACGGCATTGAATTCAACGTGCTGGACCGGGTAGTGAACGGGGACGTGATCGCCGACAATGCGTATGCCGGTGGAGACAATCCGGATAACATCACGCTGGATATCTTCAAGGCCAATGCGCTGAATGGAAATGTTTCGCGCGACTGGGCCGATGCGTACGCCATGATCGCCAACGCCAATCTGACCATTGCACAGGTGGCAAACTGTACGGATCCCGCCCTGAGCGCCCAGCGAAAAAATGAGATCCTGGGTGAAAGTTTTTTTATGCGTGCCTTTACTTATTTTGATCTCGTCAGGCTCTGGGGCAGGGTTCCACTGGTATTAGTCCCTCCAATCCAGACCAATTCTGAAGCCCTCATCAAATCGGTGATCGTTCCGCAGACTTCCGCGGATACTGTGTATGATGCCATTTTAAATGACCTTTGGTTTGCTGAAAAAAATACGCGCGATGTGGGCGCCGATCCCAGTAAGTTCACCGTAACCAAAGGCACTGCGGATGCTCTGCTGGCCAAAGTATATGCTACGAAATCACCTGCAAACTGGGACTCCGTCGCTTATTATTGCGATAAAGTGATTCCCTTATATTCTTTGGTAACCAAATACAGTTACCTCTGGGATAACAATCATAAAAATAACAGCGAAGCCATCTGGGAATTGCCCTTCGATGGATACAGCGCCGGCGATCAGGTGGGCAACTGGGCGCCTTCCATCTGGGTTGGCGGATCCACAGACAATTATGAAGGCGGCGGATGGAAAAAATTCAATACGCCGAGCAATGATCTCGTTAGTGCATTCCTTTCTGAAAACGATACGGTGCGACTCAACAATTCCATAACCTTTGTTGACATAACCGGGCAGTGGACAGATGCATACTGGACCGATTATACCCATTATCCCTTCCTCACCAAATACAACGATCCTTCCAACGGGATCAATGATATGTACATGATCCGGCTGGCGGATATCCTGTTGTTGCGTGCAGAAGCCTACAACGGCGGCGCAGATATAACCGATGCAGCCACCCTGGTGAACGAGGTGCGTGCCCGTGTAGGACTTCCCCCAACCACGGCTGCCAGTCAGGCTGATATGGCACTGGCGATAGAAAAAGAACGAAGACTTGAACTGGCCTTTGAAGGTCAGCGCTGGTTCGATCTGCTGAGAACAGGAAGAGCGCTGGAAGTGATGAATGCCGTGAAAGACGGAAATGGGAATAATCTCAATTACAATGTGCAGGGCTATCAGTTATTACTGCCCATACCGCAAACACAACTTGATTTAAATCCGTTGTTAATCCAGAATCCGGGTTACTGACAGCAGGCTCTTATCGGTAAAGCCCGGATGAAATCGTCCGGGCTTTTTTATTTATATTTATTATTCAATTCAATCAGCCATGCCCTATATACCTTTAAATAAAGATCTGCCTGGCATCACAGGACTGCTGGATTACAGAAAAGATACCGCCCTCCCGATCAGGCAACTCACCCAGATCCTGCTGCGCGGTGATTCCACGCTTACCGAAGGAGAAAGGGAACCTATTGGCTCACTCCCGAAAGATATGACAGCCTGAAAAAATAATCCGGCATTTAGAGAATAGAATCAAAATACAAAGCGGCTGCGCCAAGAATGCCCGCGTGTTCCAGCTCAGATAATTTGATCTGCAGCCGTTCCGCAGACCGCGCATATACGAGGGTGTGAATCCGTTTCCACATATTTTCAGAATAGTAGGGGAATGCCTTGCGAACCGAACCGCCCACAATGATCAGATCAGTATCGTAAGTATAGAGGATCGTTTTCACTGCGTTTCCCAGATGCGTGCCCATTTCCGCATACATGCCGATGGCTTCCGCATCACCGGCCAGGGCTTTTTTAAAAACCTGCTCGCCATCCACCTGGTATACATTCTGAAAAAACTGTCCGCAGGCATAATATTCATAATATTTATCCAGGTAATCCACCACGCCGAATTCTCCGGCGCCGCAATTCACCCCCGCATATAATTTATGGTTTATGATGATGCCCGCGCCCAGGCCCGTTCCAATAGTCAGCCCGATCATAAAAGGATTCCCTTTCCCCTGGCCGTAATAATGCTCAGCCAGCGCAAAACAATTGGCATCGTTATTCACGATCACAGGTACCTGATATTTTTCTTCCATCCATTTTTTGAGCGGTACTTCCTTCCAGGAAGGAATATTCTGCACGTCATAAACGATCCCCTGTTCCAGGTCCACTACGCTGGGGACTCCGATCCCAATGGCTTTTACGGATTTATCGATCAGCCGTCCGGCCAGGGAGAAAATATCCTCCATCACTTCTTCCACCGACGCCTGCGCGTTGATGCGTTTGGAGTGCATATCCGAAACCGTATGCTGGTTCACCAGACCACAACGCAGGTTTGTTCCGCCCAGATCCATGCCGATGACATTTCCAGCTGTAGGATTTTTCATTTATTTCCTTCCGGATTTTTTTTTCGAAAAAGATCCACCGTTTTATTGGTCACCATGGGCTTGGCCCAGAACCCGATGCTGAGGATATATCCCATGGTCAGGTAGAGGATGAACATGCCGGAACGCAGCCCCAGGTGGTCTCCCAGCCATCCGATGATCAAAGGCACCACGGCTCCCCCGATGATACCCGTTACCAGGATACCCGAAAAAGAACCATGGTGTTCGCTGACCGAATTCAGGGCCAGGGAAAAAATAATCGGATACATCACGGAGGCAAAAAATCCGACCAGCGTAAAAGCAACCAGGGATATCTGCGCGGTTTCAAAAAGCGCCAGGCTCAGGCATACCAGGGCAAGTGAGGTGAAAATGATCAGTACTTTGCGGCTGTCCATAACTTTAAGCAGAAGCAGCCCCACCACCCCGCCGGCCGTCATCAGTCCCCAGAAATAGGCCACGGCCTGCGCCCCTGTGGTCTGCGGATCAAGTCCGTGATACGTTGATAAAAATTGCGATATCCAGTTCGCCACGCCCTGTTCCGTGCCCACATAACAAAAAATGGCAAGGAAGTACAGCACCACCACCGGGTTTCTAAATAACAGGATATGGGTTTGGAGCGCGCCTGCTTTTTCATCCTGGCTCAGTTCAACTTTTGGGAACCTGGAAAATAAAATGATGAGGATCATGATAAGGCAGATCACTGTAAATACCCAGTAAAGCGATATCCACGGCAGATCCGCGGGCACAACCGAACGGAGCATAGAAATAAAACCCTCGTGCTGATCTCCCTTGAGATTTTTTACCAGGGAAGCATAAACCAGCGGACTGATAAAAGAGGCCAGTCCGAAAATCAATTGGGCGAGCACGGAATTAAACGCATAATGTTCCTCTCCCCCGGAAGTGCGCAACAAGGGATTGATCACCACCTGCAGCATGGCCATGCCGCAACCGATCAGGAAAAGGGAAAGGACAGCCGTCAAATAATTGGGGAAGGCCGCCAGCAGTAGGGAACCGGCAAAGGCAACGGCGAAGCCGGCGATCATGATTTTCTTTTCCTTGTATTTCTCAATCAGCATTCCGGAGGGAATGGACATCACCCCGTATGCGATAAAAAAAGCAAAGGGCAACAGGGCCACCAGGGTGAGGCTGAGGTGAAATCCGTTGATCATGTCCGGTATCAGGGGGCCGATCACATTGGTCAGGAAGGAAATCACAAAGAAGGTAAGCATGATGAGGCTTACGATGTAATAGTTGCGTTTCATAATTTTTTTATCGGGCTTATGGTTTATGGACCGGCGAATAAATATATCAAGATTACCCAAGATCGTCAAAAGCAGTAACTTAGTTAGCCTTAACGCATACTTATGTTTAAAGGAATCCTGTTTGTCCTTTTTATCCTGTACGGCATGGTGTCTGCGACGGCGCAACAGAACAGAAAGGGCAATACGGTTTTGCACAATGGATGGAACATGCAGTCATCCCTGTCCGTTAACGCTTCAGGAAGTGAGATTTCCAGTCCCGCGTTTAAACCAACCGCCTGGTATGGGGTAAGCGTGCCGACCACCGTCATTGCCGGTCTCCTCAAGAATAAACGGTACGATTTTGATCCATTTTATGGCAGGAACCTGGAAAAGATCGCCGGCCCGGAGTTCGACAAAACCTGGTGGTTCAGAAAAGAATTCAGCGTTCCGTCCGCGGAAAAGGGAAAAAATACCCGGCTCATCCTGCAGGGGATCAACTACCGCGCGAACATCTGGCTGAACGGCAAATTGATTGCAGATTCCAGCCACGTGATCGGACCATTCCGGATCTTTGAATTTGACGTAACCCCTGAAATAAAATATGACGGTCCCAACGTCCTGGCCATAGAAGTGGCCCGTCCTTACAATCCAAACAGGCGGGGCGGCGACCTGGCCATTGACTATGCCGACTGGATCCATTACCCGGCAGATTATAATGGCGGGATCGTGAATGACGTGGAAATCGGCTACTGCGATAAAATAGCGGTGGAACATCCCCTGGTCACCACGGTGTTCGACCTGCCGTCCCTGGCCACGGCCCATCTTCAAGTGGATGCCGAACTCACCAATTATGCTGATCAGGAAGAAACAGCTTTATTGAAAGGAGAAATAAATGAGTCCATCCACTTTCAGCAGGAAGTGCATCTGCAAGCCGGCGAATCCAGGAACCTGAGTTTCGATTCCCGGGATTACCCGCAGCTGAATGTAAAAAATCCGCGCATCTGGTGGCCCTGGCAATACGGAAAACCGGCATTAAATAAAATCACACTCGAGGTAATCAGAAAAGGAAAGCCGGGCAGCACGGTGACTGAAAAATTCGGGATAAGGCAGATAACATCCGACCTCATCGACACCGCGTCCCGGATGTTCCTGGTGAATGGCAAACCCATCATGCTCCGGGGTGCGGCCTGGTCCCCCGATATTTTCCAGCGCCGGTCCGCAGAAAGGCAGGAACAGGAAATCAGGCTGGTGCGGGACATGAACATAAACCTCATCCGCTCCGAAGGAAAACTGGAAGACGATCATTTCTATGAACTCTGTGATCAGTACGGACTGCTGGTGATGACCGGCTGGATGTGCTGCGGTGCCTGGCAGTTTCCCGAACTCTGGGATAGTGTAAAAAGAAATGTGGCCATGGAGTCCGATAAAAGCGTGATGTACTGGCTGAGGAATAAAGCCTGTATCATGGCCTGGCTGAACGGTAGCGACCTGGTGCCAAAAGATACCAGCATTGAAACAGACTACCTGAAAACGGAAAGGGAGCTGAAATGGCCGAATCCGATACTTGCAACGGCCACAGCGGAAGTATCTAAAATATCCGGCCGCAGCGGTTTGAAAATGAATGGCCCTTACGACTGGGTACCGCCCATTTACTGGGAAACGGATTCCAATAAGCTGGGCGGTGCCTGGGGCTTCGCCACGGAAATATCGCCCGGTCCATCCATTCCCCCCATGGAAAGCCTGCTCAAATTCATTCCGGCTGATTCCCTTTCCATCCACAACAGCTTATGGTTGTACCATTGCGGAACCATGAATTTCGGGACAACGGATATTTTTAATGCCGCACTGGAAGGAAGATATGGAGCATCTTCTTCCATTCGTGATTTTGTTGCGAAAGCACAGGCGCAGAATTACGAGGGGCACCGGGCCATGATGGAAGCTTACGGTCTGAATAAATACCATACCGCCACCGGCGTGGATCAATGGATGCTGGGCAATCCGTGGCCCAGCCTGATCTGGCACACGTATGATTATTATCTCTATCCGGCGGGCACCTATTTTGGCATGAAAAAATCCATGGAACCCCTGCATATCCAGTATTCTTATAAATCCAAAGAAGTCATCATCAATAATTCCCGGCTGGAACCCCGGACAGATCTTACCGTTAACGCTACTGTGTATAATCCGGACGGCTCCCTGAAATATCAGCATGCCATCAGCACATCCGTTGAAGCGGATAATATTAAAAGATGCTTTACCATACCAGAAATTGACGGACTGGATTCTCTCTATTTTTTAAGGCTTGAAATGAAGGACCAAAACGCAAAAACAATTTCTCTGAACTGGTACTGGTTGTCGAAAAATGAAGATGTGCTGGACTGGAAAAAGTCAACCTGGTTTTATACCCCGCAAACGGATTTTGTTCATTACCAGGGATTGCAACATCTGCCGTTAACGCAGGTGCAGGTTCATTATACAACGGAAAAGGCCGAAGCCCAAACCACGCAGCATATCCGCGTGACCAATACCGGCAAGTCGGTGGCATTCTTTGTCCATCTGCGTTTACTCAAAACTAGGGGCGGCGATGATATCCTGCCGGTTGTTTTTGACGACAACTATTTATTGCTTGCCCCCGGCGAAACCAGGAATATTGACGTGAGCTATCTGGATAAAGATGCGGGAACGGGCGTTCCCTATTTACTCACGGCTGCCTGGAATCTCGATGTGAACGGCAGCAGGACAGAAAAAAATTCGGGCTTCAGCAGGGAACTGGAGTAGTCCCCGCAGGCCCAATTTAAATCCGGTGAACACCGGGGATTGATCATTTTTTCAACCACAATTCAAAATATCTCGCCTGTTCGTGCGGGTTATGACGATAAGCCGGTATTTCAACAAAACCATTGTCAGTATAAAGCTTTATTGCCGATTTCATAAAGTCAGCCGTGTCCAGTTTGATCGTCCCGTAATTTAATCTTTTTGCGATTTTTATGCATTCAGTCAGTAATAGTTTTCCAATTCCAAAACCCCTGCTGTCGGGTTGTACAAACATCCGCTTAACTTCACATTCCCTGTCATTAAACCTTTTTATCCCCGCAACTCCGATCGCCTTTCCATTTCTTAATGCTATAAATAATCCTCCATCGGGATGTCCATAGGTTTCCGGCAACGTGTCCATTTCTTTGTCAAAATTTTGAAAGGATAAATCAATACCAAGCCATCTCACATATTCCATTATCAACTCTTTTGCCGCAAAAAAGTCTTCTTTATTTTGAGCCTGCCTAATTCTAATTTGATCCTCCATATTGTGGGTTCGGGTGTGGAGTTCCGCAATTCTTTAAAATTATGGATTAATCACTAAATCGCTTAAATTCGGATAAACAATTTAACAACACAAACAAAATTTGAAAAGTGACCATGAAACTGCTGAAAACAAAAAAGAAATACGGTTTCGCAATATCCGGGCTGGAAAAAAAATTTGGCTAGAAACCCGGCACTTCCGAAGGCTGTGAACTTGGAATTCCAATACAAAAATAGGAACCAGCGCATTGCCCAATTGACTTCACCGACTTTACTGAACCAAATATAAATGGAATTAACAGGGGTAAATGAGTATATAAAAGACTTTCCAAAAGATGTCCAAGGCCTTTTGGAACAAATTCGAACAATAATAACGCAATCTGCACCAGCAGCAGAGGAATCTATTGCCTACGGGATGCCCGCGTATAAATTATATGGCAGACCACTGGTATATTTTGCCGGATTCAAGAACCACATTGGTTTTTATGCTATGCCAACAGGTCACGCAGAATTTGCAAAAGAACTGTCAAAATATAAGCAGGGAAAAGGTTCAGTTCAGTTTCCCCTTGACCAACCGCTTCCGTTACCGCTGATAATCAAAATTGTAAAATTCAGGGTGAAGGAAAATTTGCAGATAGCAAGAACTAAAAAGAAATAACTAATATTTTAAGTTTCCTAAAAAAATTTGCGCAGTCAGATAACTGCACTATATTTGCAGTCAAATAACTGCATAAAATGGAAATTCGCAGAGATGTATTTCAGGCCATCGCCGACCCAACCCGTAGAGCCATTTTGGGTTTGGTGGCTTTGCATGCAATGACACCGGGCGCCATTGCCGAAAACTTTGACTCATCAAGACAAACGATTTCAAAGCACATCCAAATCTTAAATGAATGTGCTTTGCTGACTCAAACCCAATCCGGCAGAGAGATTTATTACCACTTCAACCCAAATAAGATGAAAGAAATAGCAGATTGGCTGGACCCCTATCGCAAAATGTGGGCGGGCAGGCTTACAGCCATTGATGATATACTAAATGACATGCAAGCGAAAAAAACAAAATCAAGAAAATAGTTACCGGACAATTAAAAATTAACACAGATGAAACAGCAAATGTATCCCTGCTTATGGTTTGATGGTCAGGCCAGGGCAGCAGCAGATTTTTACTCCACCATTTTCCCTAATTCAAAAATAATCAATGATTCGGGAATGGTTGTAAATTTTGAACTCAACGGACAATTATTTATGGGCTTAAACGGGGGTAACAACTTTCGATTTAACGAAGCCGTTTCGTTTGTTATCCCTTGTAAAGACCAGGAAGAAATTGATCATTATTGGTACAAACTCATTGCTGATGGAGGTCAGGAAAGTATGTGCGGATGGTGTAAAGACAAGTTCGGATTATCCTGGCAGGTAGTCCCAACCATACTCGGCGAACTCATGTCAAATCCTGAAAACGGACAACGTGTTGTACAGGCATTTATGAAAATGCGAAAATTCGATATTGAAGTGCTGCAAAATGCATGAATTAAATCATTAAATCAAACATGGCAAAGCAAATTGAAGTTACCAGAACATTTAATGCCCCTGTTGAAATGGTTTGGAAAGTTTGGACGGACCCTGAACTTGTTAAGCGTTGGTGGGGCCCAAAACATTTTATATCACCGATGGCAAAAATCGATTTTCGGGAGGGCGGCAAATCCATAGTAAGTATGAAAGCCCCAAAAGAAATGGGCGGTCAGGAATTTTATTCTATTTGGGTGTATGTAAAAATTATTCCCCTCAAAACAATTGAGTTCATTCAAAGCTTATCTGACAAAGACGGCAATAAAACCGACCCAACAAAATTGGGTATGCCGTCCGACTTTCCAAAGGATATTAAAACCGTCGTAACTTTCAAAGAAGTTGCAAATAGTAAAACAGCAATGACCGTTACGGAGTACGCTGATATGGGCCAGACGAGCAACTTTGCACAACTTGGTTTGGAACAGAGTTTGGACAAGATGGCTGCTATTTTTAGTTAGATCCGGAATTTGAATACGTTTCCTCTGCAACAGTTGAAATAAGGCCTATTAAAATGAAAGATGAAAATACAAATTTTGTACGCCCAACTGATTGGTAGCCCCGGGTAGCCTCAATTCGAGCTTGTATCTCGTTGATTTCCATTTCATTGAATCTTTATAACCGACTGTTTCCTATAAATCGGTCGGAAATTAAAGTTCCCATTTTGGTAACTTTAATTTATATTTGTAAAATAAACGACCTGTTTTGAGAGTTATTGCCAAGAAACAGCTAAGAGACTTTTGGTTATTGCATTCCGACTGTGAGCAACAATTGAAATCGTGGTATCGCGAAGCTGATAAAGCGAAGTGGACAACGCCTAAAATGATCACAAAACACTATCCATCTGCCAGCATACTTGAAAATAACCGGGTTGTGTTTAATATAAAGGGTAATAAATATAGACTCATAGTCAGAATTAATTACGATTATGGAATGATCTGGGTTCGTTTTATTGGAACACATTCGCGGTATGATAAAATTGATGCAAATAACATTTAAAAATGAAAATTAAACCTTTAAAAACAAAGAGGGATTATAATCTTGCAATGGCGAGACTGGAAAATATTTTTGACGCAAAACCAGGAACATCTGAAGGTGATGAGTTAGAAATATTGGGGATTTTGATTGAAAGATATGAATACGTTCATTATCCGATTGACTTCCCTGATCCAATTGAAGCAATAAAATTTAGAATGGATCAATTGGGTTACAACCAGACGGATCTGGCAAAAGTCATTGGCTTCAAAAGCCGGGTTAGTGAAAT
>JBEPUT010000006.1:0-154189 GCA_041691395.1 Chitinophagaceae bacterium | reverse complement strand
CTGGAAATAAAGATTATCTCCCGGTAAACATTTGGAAGATCGGTTGTCATTTGCCAATGCGCTTGAAATCGGAAACGAGCAAAGCGAGGGGTCGGGACAACATTGTCAACCAAAAACGAACAGTTGTTGCATCATACACGTACATGTTCAATTATTCATATATGAAGTAATGTGTTTATTTTCAGCATTATATAAATTTGGCATAAGCTTAGTTGGAAATAAAGAAATAAATACCCTAACCTAAAAGCATATCCAAAAATTATTGAGATACCGTTTACTTACAGGAGATTGCTTTAATAAAATATTAAAATCACGACGAAAATTGCAGGACTAGAACTTAAAGGTTTTACCCAGACGGTAAAAAATAATTAAAATGTAATAAACAATGATGACTCTGAAATTAATGACTAATGACCCAAGAAAATGATTAAAAATTACATTAAGTTAGGTTTCCGCAGCCTTGCAAAAAACAGGTTATCCTCAACCATCAATATTCTCGGTCTTGCGCTTGCCGTGGGATGCTGCATGGTGGTGTTTACATTCTTTGATTGGTCGATGCACTTTGATAGCTTCCATCATAAGCTCAATAACCTTTTTGTTATCGAAAAGCTCTCCAGCCAAAATGGAGACGACCAATTGTGGGGCGATTCACCTGCGCCCATGGGCCCAATGCTCAAAAATGATTTCCCAATAATAAAAGATGCGGTCAGGTTAAGTAGTACAGGAGTAATCATTAAGCGCGGGGATAATGTTTTTAATCAGCAGGTGACCTTTGCCGATAATGATTTTTACAAGATGTTCGATTTTCCGGTGAAATGGGGTAATAAGGAAGATTTTACCGACCACGATGGTATAGTTTTGACCCAGGAACTATCTGAAAAGCTGTTCGGCAAAGAAAATCCGACGGGCAAAACGATCAGCCTGATCTTTAATAAAGATGGCAATCAGTCAGCAGTTAATTTTACCGTTAAAGGTGTATTTGACAAGCAACCCCGAGAAGCCTCCTTTTATTTCCAGGCTATAGTTCCTTATAGTAAAATGCTTGCTTTAGGCCTAGATAAACCAGGAAACTGGGGCCAGCATACCGATATCACGTTTATAGAAGCTGATAATGAAGCAGCCCTGGCGCCCGTAAAAAAGGTGGCTGCGAAGTACCTAAACCTGTATAATGCAGCCAATCCGGATAACCGGATAGCAGGCTTTAATTTTCAGCCCTTAAAAACCATGAACTTTCATTCCTATAAAGTACGCAATAATCAATTTATTTCCGCACACATAGCCGCCTATCTTATGCTGTTAGTGATCGGGCTGGCAACACTGCTGCTCGTTTGCTTTAATTATATGAACATTGCCATTGCAGCTGCATCAACCCGGTTAAAAGAGATCGGTATCCGTAAGGTCATGGGCAGTCGGAGAAACCAGATCATTATCCAGTTTCTTATAGAAAACTTGATCTTATGCACGATAGCCATATCGATAGGCTTGCTGCTGGCTAAGTTAATCTTCCTGCCGCTATTCAGTCAAATAGCCAATGTCGATCTGACCCAGGACCTTTTTAACAATAATCGTACCTGGGTCGCCTTACTGACTTTGATCATTGTTTCTGCGCTAAGCGGGGCGGCTTATCCGTCGTTCTATATATCGGCTTTTAACCCTATCAATATCATGAAGGGGAATAGTAAAACCGGCAGCAATAACCGTTTCCGGAAAGTGCTGCTGGGTTTCCAGTTCTTTTTGACGTTTTTAGCGATTTCAACTGCGCTAGCATTTATGCAGGAAACTAAGTTTATTAAAGCGAGGCCCTGGGGGTATGATCCTGCTAACATTGTAGCTGTGGCATTGGACAAATCAGCAAATTATTCGGTTTTTAAAGACAAATTAAAAAGCGCAAGTAATGTCATTGCAGTCTCCGGTTCCGTAGAATCGCTCGGAAATTATACCAAACAACTGGTAGTAAATATTGATGGTCAGAAACATACTGTAAAAAGTATCAGCGCATTGCCAGGCTTTCCCACACAGCTTGGCATCAAGATCACCAATGGCAGGGATCTGAGCGATGCCTTTAAAACAGATGAAACCGATGCGGTTTTGGTTAACCGGGCTTTTATGAAACAAATGCACTGGACCACAGCCGTAGGAAAAACTATGAGTTATAATGGACACAACTATTCAGTAGTCGGCGAAGTCAATGACTTTCATTATGACAACTTTCAGACACCTATCGGACCACTACTGCTGATGGGCTGCAAGCCTGCCGATGTCAATACGGTTTATGTAAAGACAACGCCGGCCTTATTGTCAAATGCTCATACCGGCATCGGAAAGATATGGAAGAAGGTGAACCCCAATCTGCCTTTTGAATACCACTACCAGGAAGCCGTATTTGATGGCTATTTTAATGGATTTGTACAGATTGCACAGGTATTAGCCGGCGCATCTATCGTGATAATCATTATCTCGGTAACCGGAATTTTCGGTTTGGCGTTGCTGATACTGGGCAAAAAGATGAAAGAAATAAGTGTACGCAAAGTACTGGGGGCGGGTTTAGGCAATATTATTTTCATGATCAACAAGGAATTTTTATATGCAATTGGATTTGCATTTTTGGTGGGATTCCCATTCTCCTGGTGGCTGACCAGTAATTTGTATAATATCCTGGCACCTGAATCAACAGTCTCATTTTCGCCGCTTATCCTGGCTTTTATCAGCTTGCCGGCTATGACGGCCATGAGTGTTTCCTGGCATATTTACAAAGCGCATACTGCTAACCCAACGCAATATTTAAAGGATGAATAGGCTTGGATGCGGCAAAGAATTAGGTGTACAACTATAAATAAAATTAAAAGCTGCAATGGATCGAATGTTAATGCCGGCAGAAGAACGGTTTTTAATATTAAGGCACTTCATCCGTTTAATACCTTCAATGGTCATTGATAAATAGGAATTGTTGGTCTTTTGTTAACTGCTCCAAACTATCGGGGTATACATGATATTCTTTTTTATAGAATTCAATGTTTTTTACCAATTGATCCATTTGAGGCTTAGAAAATGAAGTCCATTGACTTTTTCCTGAAGGCGTAAAGTTAGAAAGATATAGTGATCCGTATATTATGACTGAAGGAACCAAGGCAGCAATCCCAATAAGAACTAGATTTCTATTTCGGTATTTGACAACACCCAGTAGGATTAGGCCTATTCCTACGAAAAAGCCAACCAGAGGAATCAAACCTAGAAAACCACGTCTATACAAATGGCTGCCAGGTTTTGGTTGAATTATCATTAATGGCTTTTAAAGATCAAAAAAAAGGAAACCAATTCCAAAAATTAGGATAAAATATGAAATGGATCTAAATACCGACGCTACCATACAACTGTATTCCCTGCGTTTTAATTTTAAATAGAATAGCTTTTCCTTCAGCTCTGGAAATGAGTTACTCCGTTGCTAATAAATATTCTCCTTCAATCTGTAAATTTTGATTGCCTCCTTTAAGTCCGAGTCGAGGTGCTCGTCGTAGGTGAAGTTACTCATACGCCAGGTATCCTTAGGTTTTCTGCGATATCATTCGGTATCACTACCTCCCTGCAGATTCATTTATGAATGAGAAAAAACCGTCAATGTATCTTTTGATACCATTTTATGGCCACAATTACACTTAACCTTGTAGCTAAAACATTTTTTTATGAAAGTATTACATTGTTCCGATGCTGGATTCGACTGTAAAGGTGTTATTAGTGCCAATACTGAAGCAGAAGTGCTGCAACAGGCGGCCATTCATGCTAAAGAAGTTCATGGTGTAACCGTGACCCCGCAACTCGAGTCACAACTCAAAATTCTGATCAGGGAGGAAGAAAAAGTATCTGAAATAAATTAATTTTCGATTTGCCTTTTATTGCTTAATTTCCGTAAGACGAATGCTAACTTAGTGATTACTATTAAGCAGTTGCCAACGGGTTTTTATTCTCTGGCTATATGTCAAGTCAATACATATATTCTAAGGATTTGAATTTCTTGTCCGATCCGGCGTTGGAGCGGGAACTTTTTGAGAATGGAAAGCTTGTTGTTATGAAAAAGGGTGATGTGATCGTTCGGGAAGGCCAATATGTAAAATTTCTGCCGATTGTATTAAAGGGGTCGATCAGGGTATTTCAACAAAAAAACGACCGCGAAATTCTGCTTTACTATGTTCGCAAGCAGGAGACCTGTACCATGTCACTTGCCGCGGCATATTTCAATAACAAAAGCACTTCTTGTGGCGTAGCCGTTGAGGCCACGGAAATGCTTGTATTTCCTTCATCCTACATCACTAAATGGCAATCGCAATATCCCTCCTGGAATAAATATGTAATGCGTATGTTCAGGAGTCGGTACGACGAACTGATACATTCACTGGAAAGAATTGCCTTCGAACATATTGATGTGCGTGTTATGCAATACCTAAAGGAAAAGTGTTTTGAAAATAACAATGACATCGTAACCATATCACACGAGCTTCTGAGCCGGGAGCTAGGTACAACACGGGTCGTAATTTCGAGAATATTAAAACTGTTTGAGAAACAAAAAAAAATCAAACTTTTTCGTGGAAACATTCAGTTGCTTATGGGAGCGGCACATGATGACGATATAATATAAGGGTCGTGGTTTTTCCAATTACCTACCGCTATTCTTTCGTGGTAAAATGAAGATTGATATAAGAAAGACTAGAAATCCCAAAATTATTCCCCAGGAACTCTTCAAGATATTTTTTGCCTGCACTGTAGTCTTTGTCCAAATAGAAATATTTAATTCACAAATTACGATATCGCCACAAAGCAAGCATTTATAATCCAATGTCTTTGTAGATGTGTCAGGCGGAAAATTGTAAAACCATAAATCATTATCCAGAGGCATATATGATTTTACTCCTTAATATCTTAAAATGTTAATAACTTTTACAAATGTCCAATATTGCGAATTGTTACCAAATTTGAAATGTACACCCCTTATTGAATCGTTTCGTGAAAGAATTTCTTTAATTCTTAGTTGCGCAAAGGCTAGTTTGGTTTTGTCATGTTCATTATCCCCTGTAAAATATATGTCAACATAATTTCGACTTGGTGGGAAATGTCTGCCAAATCTTTTAAACACTTTTGGAAACTTTTTTGGTAGATTAATGTCTGCCAGATAAATTGGTAATATAATAGGTGCCGTTGCCTTTAGTTCTTTGTTTGCGAAATGAATAAAAATAAATGGAAGAACAATCAAACTGATTATGCCTGGGATATAATAAACCTTTTTCCGTTTTCTCCTATCCATTTAAGCTCGTAACTGTCAAAGTGAGATGCAAAAACGGAGAGTTTCCATAATGTACATGCTGGTTGGATAACCCAGTAAAGTTGATCCCTCGTCCGCCATTAGAAATCAGCATTAAATCGTTATGGTGAGAGTGGCTCATTGGTCGTGGTTTTCCTAACCTACCTTGTGATTCATTGAATCCCTGCAAATTACCCCATGATGTCGTGTCATACCATATCTTACTGTATCAAATCGTATCATTAGGTATCATACCGTATCATTGTGTCTCATTAGTACCTATAATCTGGCCATTAAAACCTTGAAATCCTAGGAATCCGTTTTTGGTAACAGATTAGTATCAAAGAAAAGGCTACTAAAGGCAAGTAAAAGCAACAAAATTATTAATAGAAACCGCAACCACCGCGGGCAACGTGCATCAATCGTGGAGTGGTTACTTTCCAATACAAAACTTCCCGAATATCCAGCTCAGCTGCTCTTCATTGGTGATCTCACCGGTGATCTCGCCGAGGTAATGCAAACTGCGGCGGATGTCGGGTGAAAGTAAATCCCCTGGCAATCCGGAGTCCAGGCCGGCCCGGATATCGGTCAGCGCGGCGCGCACCTGGGTCAGCGCATCGTAGTGGCGGATGTTGGTGACAATGGTACCTTCGGTCTGCGTTTTACCCGCGAGTACAAATTGCACCAGGCGTTGTTTTAAAGAACTTACCCCGGAAGAAGTTTTTGCAGAGATAAAGATTAGTTCACGATCCTGAAATCGTTGCTGAATGTCCTCTTCGGAAATCAGGTCTGTTTTATTCAGGACCCTCAATAATTTTCTCCCTTCCACCGGCAGGGGTTCTTCCAAAATGGTATCCGTTGAATCCAGGATCTGTAGTACAATATCGGCCTGCGCTATTTTTTCCCTGCTTTTTTCCATCCCCATGTGCTCTATCTGATCCTCCGTATGCGCCCGGATCCCCGCCGTGTCGATCAGCCGGAACTGGATGCCTTCGATGATGACCACTTCTTCTATCGTATCACGCGTGGTGCCGGCGATCTCACTCACGATGGCGCGTTGCTCATTCAACAAGGTATTCAGCAAGGTGGACTTGCCCGCATTCGGCTTGCCAACGATCGCCACCTGCACACCGTTACGGATCACGTTCCCAAAACGGAAAGATTCGATCAGCCGGTCCGTCACCCGCTGTGCTTCTTCTATCAATGCATGGAATTTCCTCCGGTCGGCAAACTCCACGTCTTCCTGGGAAAAATCGAGCTCCAGTTCCATCAGCGCCGAAAATCCCAGCAACTGATCCCGGAGGGATTTCAATTCCTCCGCAAATCCTCCGCGCATGGTGTGTAATGCTGACAAACGCGAGGCTTCCGAATGACTCGCAATAAGATCCGCTACGGCCTCTGCCTGCGTCAGGTCCATCTTCCCTTTTAAAAATGACCTTTGAGTGAATTCCCCGGCCCTCGCCATTCGGGCATCGCGGGAAAGACAGGCTTCCAATATCCGTTGCTGCACATACGGAGAACCATGACAACTGATCTCCACCACGTCCTCACCGGTATACGACCGCGGCGCCAGGTAGAGCGAAATCACCACTTCATCCAGCAGCCGGTCGCCGTCCTTTAACAAACCTACATGCAGGCTATGCGATGGCTGCGCCGACAAATCCTTCGATGGAAACAAATCCTTCACGATCTCCACAGCCCGGCTCCCGCTTAGCCGGATTACCGCAATGGCGCCGACACCCGGTGCTGTTGCGGGTGCAACAATGGTATCGTCCCAGCCTGTTAGTTTTCCGAGCATAGTCGTGTTGACCGTTGACAGTCTTTAATTGTAAATTCCCAATAATATTTCTTCATTTCCACCTTTACTTATTTCCACATTTTCACATTAAAAAAAGGCTGTTAAAGATTTCGCATCCTCAACAGCCTTTAGAAAAAATATCAGTCTGCTTATTGCGCTTCCAGCCGGAATACGATTGGCTGTTTCTTGTAAGATTTTACTTTACGTCCGTTTTGGATGGCTGGTGTCCAGGCGCCACTCCGTTTGATTACTCTGATCGCTTCATCACGCAGTTCGTTCGGTCCGCTCACGGCTTCCACGTTACTCACAACGCCTTCCTTGTCCACGATGAACTGAACCACCACCTGACCCTGGATCTCGTTGCTCGCTGCATCATCCGGATATTGCAGGTTCTTCTGCAGATAACGCTGCCAGGCAGCCATTCCGCCGGGATAGGTGGATTCAATCTCCACCTTGGTAAAGGTTTTATCATAATCCGTATTATCCTTGGGTGCTTCCACTACGCCCTTACCCTGATCTACCGGGGGAGCGGTGATGTTGTCGTCCTTGATCCCTTGCTGGTTAACAACACCGATCTTGGTATCTTCCAGTTTTTCCACTTCCGGCGGCTTTTCGTCTTCCTTCACTTCCTCATCCTTTACAATCTTGGGTGGGGTGAATTTGGCCATTTCCACTTTGGGTGGTTCCACTTTGGGTGGCGGTGGAGGTGGCGGAAGTTCTTTCTTCTCTTGCTGAATATCTTCCAGCTGAACATCCTGAACCACCATTGCTTTTGTTTTCCCGCTGTCTTTAATGTTGCTGATGATAAAACCCACGGTAAGCAGCAGAACAACGAATGCAGTCACCAGCATGGCAATCCGCAGTCGCCGGTTGTAGGTCTTCCGCAGGTCGTAAGCCCCGTACATCTTGTTTCTTCCCTCGAAGATGATGTCAAGCACATCCGCCGTTAATATTTTATTAATTTCCATGATGGATTCTTTTCTTGTATAAACTCAATTTACTAAAATTCCGGAAGAATTCCCAGAGCCTGCTAACCGCCATTGGCCGCTTCCGTTTTCCGGATCAGCTCGTATTCGACCGGTGTAATATCCACCATCGCATAACGCTTCACCTCGTCAATGGTCATTTCGTCCAGGATATTCACCGTATTCTTATAAGAGGCATCCTGGGTAGGCTTTAACACCACAACAAAATCCTTGGGATCCGTTCTTCTTTTCTTGTCCAGCACAATATCCCGGACTTTTTTAAAAGTGGTCTGCAGCATTTTGGTGGGGTCATCCCCTTCATAATAATAGATTTTGTCATCCTTACCCAGCATCAGGGTGATGACCGCTGAGTTTTTCACCTTATTCTGTTCCTCGGGATTCTTCACATCCTTGGGCAGGAACATCCGCATGGCGGTTGGCTGGCTCATGGTGGTGGTGAAGATGAAGAAGGTGATCAGCAGGAAGCCCAGGTCGCACATCGGGGTCAGATCCACCCTGGTGGAAAGTTTTTTTCCTTTTTTGACGCCGGGACCCTTTTTATGTTTCCCGCCGCCCGAGGTATCCATTTCTGCCATAACAACAAATTTTTATTAAATAAAATTAATTTTATTCCGATGACCCCTTGGTGCCTGTAGCCATATTGGTTTTATACAACTCCGTACCAACCGGAACTGCAACCGGGTTGGTCACGATCTGGAACTTCATGAGATCATTTCTTTTTAAGGCCCAGATCACCCCGCCAAAAGAAGGATACTTGGAAGCATCATCCCCTTTCACCACAATGTTCATCTTGTCTCCCTGGAAAGCCGTCTGCGCAGCGCGGAACCAGTCCACCATCTCATTGGCATTGCTGTCCAGAACAGGAATCCCGGGCAGGTTGACATTCTTCAGCTCATCGGGTGATTTATCCAGAAAACTCTTCAGCTGGGCAAAGGGAACACCGATATAAGCGTTTGGCGTATTCGTAAAGTTCTTTTTCTCTGCAGCGGTCAGACCCAGATTCTTGGATGTATTGATATCATCCAGAATATCCGCTTTCTGTGTCGGGTTGGATTCCGAAACGGAGAAATAAACTTTTCCATTTTTATCGATCGTGACCTGAACAACATTCTTATCCAGCACCACTTTGGTTGACACCGAATTCGGGGTATCCACTTTAAGTGCTTCGGGAGGCTTGAATTTGGTAGCCAGGATAAAGAAGGCCAGCAACAGAAAGGCCACGTCGCACATGGCCGTCATGTCCACCGTCGTGCTTTTCCTGGGTAATTTTGCTCTTGCCATAGTAATAATTAAATAATATTTACAATAAGATCCAACAAGGACCCTTTTCCATAAAATCCCTATGGGTTTTTCTGGAAGGAGCCGGATTATTTATACAGGGAGGCAAAGCTCTGTGTAAGGGTAAATCCGCTTTCATCAATACCATAGGTAATCCCGTCAATCCTGGTGGTAAAGATGTTGTACATGATGATGGCTATGGCAGATGTGCCAATTCCCAGGGCTGTATTGTACAGGGCTTCAGAAATACCCTGAGACAAACGCTGAGCCGCTTCACCGCCACCACTGTCTCCCAAAGCGGCAAAGGCCGTAATCATGCCAATTACCGTTCCCAGCAAACCCAGGAGGGTAGCTATGGAGGCAATCGTTGAAAGGAATACCAGATTCTTTTCCAGCATGGGCAGTTCCAGGGCGGTTGCTTCTTCAATTTCTTTTTGAATTGCCAAAACTTTCTGCTCGGTGTCCAGTTCCCCGAAGGTTATCATCTCCTTATACTTGCGCAGTCCGGCCTTCATTACATTGCCAACGCTGCCTTTCTGCCTGTCGCATTCCGCAATGGCTGAATCCAAATTTTTATTAGCCAGATGATATTGCACTTTCCGGATAAATTCATTACTGTTTCCGGATCCAACCGCCTTACTGATGGTGAGAAAACGTTCAACTGTAAAAGTCAGTACAGTAAGAAGTGTTCCAATAAGGATCGGAACAATAATTCCCCCAAGATACATACGCGCCAGGCCTGATTTTGCTCCTTCTTGATGAGGCCAGAACCCACCATTGGGATCGGGTTTTGTAAAATTGCTGTCTGCGCCAATCAGAAATCTCCAGATTAAGTATCCTATCACAATACAAAGCAAGGGTGCCAGCCAGGAAATGGAATTGCCCTTTTTCGCAGTTTGCACACCCACTGTGGGTTTCGCAGCTACCGTTGCAGTCGGTCTTGTTTCAGCCATGATCGTTTGTTTTTAGTGTTTATAAAAAATTTGAAAAAGTATTTAGAATTAACCGGCATCCTGGATTGCCCGATAAATGTTTTTTTAATGGGAAATTTGGCTAAAACGATTTTTCCTAGGGAACACAATATAGTAAATTTCCGGAATGCCAAATGGAAAATAGTTTTTCTTTAAAATTTATTCAATATACTGAAAACCCTTGCCTGCATTCATTCTCCCTTAACATGGCCGCGGGGTTATTCGTAACGCAGCGCCTGAATGGGATTTAAACGGGATGCCTTGAGAGAAGGATATAATCCCGCCAGCAGGCCGACCACCGAACAGATCAGAACACCCCAGATCAGCCACATCCAGGGAAACACAAATCCGGTATTTAATACCAGGGAAAATGTATTCCCGACCAGGATGCCCAAAAAGATTCCAAATACGGCACCCATCAGGCTGATGATGATCGACTCATACAAAAATTGCAAACGGATACTTCGCTGCCGGCCGCCGATGGCCTTGATCAGTCCGATCTCCTTGGTGCGTTCCGTTACCGAAACCAGCATGATGTTCATGAGCCCGACTGCCGCACCCGTCAGCGTTATGAATCCGATGATCAGGGCGCTAAGGGTAATCAATCCCAGGTTCTTTAAGAGCTCCTCCACAAACCGGTCACTTTTGTCAATCACAAAATTGCTGGCATCGGTAGTGGTGATCCGCCGGATGGGCCGGAATACGCCTTCCGCCTCCCCGATGGCCATGTCCATCTGGTTCACATCCGCAACTTTTACCTGTATATTGAAGGATGGGGCGGGATTATATTGATTGGAAGAGGTACTCAGAAAGAACCGCCGCACATTATTATAGGAGGTGATGGCTATATTATCAAAGCTTCTGCCGATACTGGCCCCTTTTGATTCCAGGGTGCCTATGATCCGGTAGGGTATTCCATTGATTTTGATGATCTTTTCCAGCGCCCGTTCCGGGTTATCCCCAAAAAATTTCTTGACCAGGTCGGCGCCCAGCAAACATACATTCCGTCCGCTCTGTACGTCCAGCTCATTCAGCGAACGGCCCCCACTCAGGTTATACCCGTTGAGTTCCGCATAATACTCATCGCCGCCGACCACCTGTACGGTCGGGTTGGTTTTTTTGTCCTTCAGGGAGGCGATATTGCTGTTTCCGCCCCTCAGTGCGAGAGCCACCTTAGACGGAAAATGATAGTTCCTCTTGAACATTTCCGCCTCATCCTTGGTAATGATCTTATTGGCGTTTGATTTCTTTTCTTTTTTTGCCCCTTTCTTTTCCTGGGTTACCTGATCATCACCCCGCCCAAAGAACTGATAATCTTTATAATGTATGGTAAACCCCGTGGCGCCCATGGAGGCAAAGCTCTCTGTGAATTTCTGCTTCATGGCCTCAATGGCGGTACTGATGCCCACCAGGGCCATGATGCCAAAGGCAATGATCGAAACCGTAATGCCCGTCCGGAGTTTATTGCTCCTGACCGTACGGAAAGCAAGGGAAAAGACATCCGCAATCCTCATACATGAGTTATACAATGGCTAATTTAAAGATTCTTGCGGACTTCCATCTGCGAATCTGAAATCAGAGATAAATTATATACAGGCGGTCGATCAGCCATTGGGGAAATATCCCCAGGAGAATGACGATAATGGCCAGAACCATCAGCCATACGGTGAATCCCGGGCTCAGGTCCAGGTGTTGACCCTGGCCTTCTTTAAAATACATGGCCTGGAGCACGCGGAAATAGTAATATATGCTGATGGCGGCACAGAAAAGGCCCAGAATCACCAGCCAGAGGAAATGTCCGGTTTGCATAACCGATGCGATCATATAGTATTTCGCCAGGAATCCGCCGGTCAGCGGTATCCCTGCCAGGGACAAGAGGAAGATGGTGGCCGCGAGTGCCAGCATTGGATGCTGCCTGGCCAGGCCGTTGAATCCTTCAAAGCTGTAGTCTTTCATTTTCACCACGATCGCAAACAGCCCAATGGTTGCCGCACTGTATGCTGCAATGTATAAAATGATCCCTTCACGGGCCATGGTATTGAGGGTGAGCAGGGCAAACAGCATGAATCCGATATGAGCCACACTGGAATAGGCCAGCATCCGTTTCACGCTCTGCTGAAAAACAGCCGTTATGTTCCCGATGAGCAGGGTGGCTGCCGCCAGGATGGCAATAAAGATCTGCCATTGCGATTTTAGCTCAACAAATGCATCCCCGAACAGACGGATGAAGGCAATGAATGCCCCGCCTTTTACTATGGTGGCCATGAAAGAGGTTATCGCCGTCGGCGCTCCATCATACACATCGGGCGCCCAGAAATGAAAAGGCGCCGCGGATACTTTGAAAGCCAGGGAACTGGTGATCAGGAGCAGGCCCGCCATCAGCAGCGGGGAAACAGCCGCCCGGCCTATGGCCAGCTCATCCAGGAAAAAACTTCCTTTTTCGCTGGCGCCGTATAAAAAGGCGATGCCCAGCAGCATGAGACCGGTGGAAAATGCACCCAGCAATAGATATTTTAAGGCCGCTTCGTTACTTTTCAGATTTCGTTTATCGCTGCCCGTTAGTATGTAGAGGGGAATCGAAATGATCTCAATACCGATAAAAAGCATCAGCAGGGTATTGAAGGAACTGGCGATGGCAATACCGCAAAGCACAAAAAAGATGAGTGCGAAATATTCTCCCGGATTATTCCCGATGGCCGCAATATCCTTCGCGTTCAGCAGGAAAAGGGCCAGGGTGCCGGCAAAGGCCACGCAGTTGAACAGTAAGCCGAAGGCGTCAAAAAAGAGCATGTTATGGGTGTCCACCGCAAAAAAATGATAGCCGCTCATTTCCAGGATGGTCGCCACGAGTAAAATGATGATGCCAAAAATGGCCAGCGCGGCAATGGAAGAATTCTTTTTCAGGAAAATTCCGCTGAACATCATGATCACACCCAAAACAGCAGATATTATGATCGCATTCATAGCTTCCTTGATTCTTCTTTTAAGGTTTAACGTACATTTTCGCCAGCACAGACTCCACTGCCCCTCTGGTCAGGTGGAACAAAGGTTCGGGATATACCCCGATCAATACGATCAGCGCCACAATAAAGGCCAGTATTATTTTTTCATTCATCCTGATGTCTATGGCTTTTTCCGTAAGTGCATTGGCGGGCCCGTAAAAAACCCGCTGCACCATTCTCAGCATATATATTGCTGCCAGGAAAACGGTAGTGGCCGCCGTAACCACAAATACCACATTGTAGGTGGTTGACTGCGACGCATAAATGCCATTGAACATCAGGAATTCACCGATAAAGCCGCTGGTGAGCGGAAGCGCAATATTAGCAAGGACTAAAATAACCAGGAGGGTGGTGAGCACCGGCGCTTTCTGGGCCAGTCCGTCAAGTTCACTGATCTTACGCGTGTTAAATTGCTTTTCAATCAGGTAAACTACAATCCACAATCCGAGAATGATGATGCCATGATTGAATAACTGGATCATCACCCCCTGTAACCCGCTTTCGGTGGTAGCGAATATGGCCAGGCACATGAGTCCCACATGGGCAATGGAAGAATAGGCCAGGAGTCTTTTGAGATCGTCCTGCACCAGGGCAGTCAGAGAAGCATAGATCATCCCGATAATACACATCGTAGATATCGTATCTCCCCATAAATAGGTTCCTATTGGAAGCACCGGGGCCAGCCACCTTAATACGCCGTACAATCCCATTTTTACCATGATTGCGCTCAGGACCATGGTAACGGCGGGCGTGGACTGTTCATAGGTATCCGGCTGCCAGGTGTGAAATGGAAATATGGGCATCTTAACTGCAAATGCCACGAACATCAGCCAGAATAACCAGGTCTGGTCGTGTGCGGAAATCATTCCTTTACTATAAAAGGAAGCGATGGAAAATGAATGATCCCGGGTATGCAGGGAAATAAAAATTATGGCCACCAGCATCATCAGGGATCCCAGGAAAGTATACACAAAAAATTTAAAGGTCGCGGGAATCCTTTTTTCCCCTCCCCATTGCGAAGCCAGAAAGTAAACAGGAATCAGCGCCAGTTCCCAGAAAAAATAAAACAGCAGCGCATCGGAAGCCAGGAATACCCCGATCAGTCCGGCCTGGCTCAGCATCATCAGACCGAAAAAGTTTCTTGCTTTTTTATAGGGTTCATTCCAGGTGCCAATAAATATGACGGGGAAAGAAAGCGCAGTGAGTAAACAAAGGATCTTAGCCAACCCATCCATGCTTAATGAAAACCGGCTGTTGAGCGTTGTCAGCCATGCCACATTCACGGCAAGCTGTTTGCTTTCATCGGGTAAGGCAATGGCAATCAGGGACACACCCAGGGTTATGAAAGATGCAAAAAGGGTCCATCCTTTGGCAGCGGCATCTTTCAGGCAGAAGCTGATAAGCCCCGCCAGCAAAGGAATTACAATGAGTAAAACAGGAATCATAAGATTTATTTTCTCAGAAACAATTGCACGACGAATAATATAACAATGCCGAGGACCATCAGCAATACATATCCTCCAACCTGACCGCTTTGTAAATACCTGATCTGACGGCTTCCATACTGAACCAGCCTGCCCGCGCCGTTTACCATACCGTCAATGACATTCTTTTCCACCACCCTGTTCAGGAAATCAGCAAATGCATTCAGGGGTTTCACAATTACCGCCTGGTACAATTCATCCACATACCATTTATTGGCGAGCCACTTTCCGAATCCTGCAGGCTCACCGAGTTCCGGTTTACGGCTAAACCGCATCCAGGCAAAAATCACGATGATAATGGCCAGTCCCGCTGATAAACCCATCAGCATCCACTCTGTGGAAACCGATACCGGGGATTCTGTTACCTTGTTTTCATGACCGGCAAAAACAGGCTGCAGGAAATGCCCCAGCAGATGGGAATTTTTGGCGAAGATTTCCGGTATGCCCAGGAAACCACCCAGCACGGCCAGTATCGCCAGCACAATCAAAGGAAAAGTGATCGGAGCCGGGCTCTCATGCAGGTGATGCTCCTGATCTGCTGTTCCCCTGAACTTTCCAAGGAATGTGGTTGCGTACAAACGGAACATATAAAACGCCGTCATCATAGCTCCGGCAACACCTATTATATAGTACAGCGGATTTTTTACAAACGCAGCGGCGAGTATTTCATCTTTTGAAAAGAAGCCTGAGAAAGGAGGCACGCCGGCAATGGCCAGACAGGCCAGTAAAAAAGTAATATGGGTGATGGGCAGGTATTTTTTCAGAGCGCCCATCTTCCGGATATCCTGTTCTCCGCCCATGGCATGGATTACCGAACCTGCACCGAGAAATAATAATGCTTTGAAAAAGGCATGCGTCATGACATGAAAGACGGCTCCCGTGTATGCACCGACACCCAGGCCCAGGAACATATATCCCAACTGGCTCACCGTTGAATAAGCCAGTACTTTTTTGATGTCATTTTGTTTGATGGCAATGCTGGCGGCCAGGATGGCTGTTGCCAGTCCGGTGATGGCCACTACTGTTTGACTAACCGGTGCCAGGTCGTATAACACGTGGCTGCGGGCAACCATATAAATTCCCGCTGTTACCATGGTGGCGGCATGAATCAGCGCAGAAACCGGCGTCGGACCCACCATGGCATCTGGTAACCAGGTATAGAGGGGGATCTGGGCGCTCTTTGCCGTGGCACCCGCAAACAACAGCAGGGTGACCATCGTGATGAGTCCTGTTGTTGCTTTCGGTGCCTGCTGAAAAATTTCTCCAAAGGAGGCAGTACCAAACTGGTTGATCAACGCAAATATCGCAATCAGAAAGGCAAAGTCACCTATACGGTTCATCACAAAGGCCTTCCTGGCAGCACTGCTGTACTCCTGATTTTTAAACCAGTAACCAATGAGGAGATAAGAGCAAAAGCCAACCCCTTCCCAGCCAATATACAAGATCACATAGTTGGATCCCAGCACCAGCAATAACATAGAGAACACAAAGAGGTTGAGATAGCAGAAGTATTTCGCATAAGCAGGCGCATTTTCTTCCTGCATATAGGAAGTGGAATAAACGTGTATCAAAAACCCAACGCCCGTAATGATCAGCAGGAATAACACAGAAAGCGGATCTACCAGAAAGGAAAACGGAATGCTCAGTTTGCCCGCATGAATAAATTCAAACAGCGTTGCGATCACCGGCTGAAAGTTCTCTTCTTTCACTTCAAAAAATATCAGCAGGCTCACCACAAAGGAAGCCAGGACCGCTGCGCTGGCAATAAGACCCGAAAAGGATTTTGATATCCGTCTCCTGAATAACCCATTTATCAGAAAACCGATCAGGGGGAAAAGAGGAACGAGATAGATGAATTTGCTCATGATACTTTATGCTTAACCCGGCAATTTTTTTGTGGATGATATATGGTTGTTGGTGAATAGACTTTAGGCGCGATTCCGCACAAGGCGCCATCTACCATCCACCTCGCTAATGCTTCAACCTGTTCAAAAAATTAATATCCACGGAATGCGTATTCCGGTACAGCATGGCAATGATGGCCAGACCCACACTCACTTCCGCCGCGGCCACCACCATGATAAAAAATACAAACAGCTGACCGTTAATGCCCGCATTCGGATCCGATGCGGCCAGCGCGGCATGATGCATCTTTGAAAACGCCACCATCAACAGATTCACCGCATTCAGCATCAGTTCTATACACATAAAAACAATGATTGCATTCCTGCGCGTCAGCACACCGGCCACACCGATGCAAAAAAGCGCCACGGAGAGAAAGATGTAGTAGTTTATGGGCATGGGGGTAATTTGAAAATTTGAAGATTTGAAAATGTGTAAATGGAAATACACTTCATTTTATATTTGTTTATATATGTTGAAATTCCCGCTGGTTCATTTTAGCATCAGCATCTTACCCTGCCCTCATTTTCAAATCTTCAAATCCTCAAATTTTCAAATCCTTTCGTAATCCCAAAATCTCCCTAATCCTTCTTCCCGATCACCACCGCGCCGACCATGGCGCTTAAAAAAAGGACACTGCTGATTTCAAAGGGAATCACATATTCCCGAAACAACGCGAGACCGAGGTTGTGAATCAGACCGATATCGCCGCTACCCGTCTGCGCCATCCGGTTGCGGGTGTCGGCATCCTTGAGCGCTGCCACGAGTACCAGCAACAGGGCACCTCCACCGATGACACCGGCAATTTTGAGCCATTTATTTTTCTGAGGCTCCGTTTCCGCATTGAGATTCATCAGCATGATCACAAATAAAAAAAGCACCATGATGGCGCCTGCATATACGATGAGATTAACGATGGCGAGGAACTGCGCGTTGAGCAGAATATAGTGGCCGGAGATGGTAAAAAATACAATGATCAGCCACAAAACACTGTGCACAGGATTCTTGCTGATCACCACCATAATGGCACTGAACAGGGCCAGCGCACTTAAAAACCAAAACAGGATCTGGGTCAGGCTCATGGGCTAATTAATAATTTGAAAATGTGGAAATGTGAAAATAGAGATGCCCGGTATGGCTACTCCGCAAATTCGTAAATAGGAAAATCTTACCACGGTTTATCTTTAAATTATTAAAACTGATCTTCGCATTTTCACCCACGACGCTGGCAGCCAGCACATTTTCACATCAACACATCTTCACATCAACACATCTTCACATCAACACATCTTCACACCAGCACATCAACCCCTCTTCTCTCCTCTTGCTTTTGCAAATCCCTCCGGATCCGTCAAAGGATGCGGAATCAGCATTTCTTCCTTTCCGTATACAAAGGATTCCCGGTTGAAATTGGCCGGCACGAGGGTTTCGGATAAATAAACGGCGTCCTTGGGACAGGCTTCTTCACACAATCCACAAAAGATACAGCGCAGCATGTTGATTTCGTACCGCGCAGCATATTTTTCTTCCCTGTACAGATGTTCTTCTCCCGGTAAACGCTCCGCGGCTTCCATGGTAATGGCCTCCGCTGGGCAGGCCACGGCGCATAGCCCGCAGGCCGTGCAACATTCCCTTCCCTCCTCGTCCCGGTTCAATATCTGTACTCCCCGGAACACAGGACTGAACGTCCGGGTCTGTTCCGGATAACTGATGGTGGCCTTTTTCCTGAACATATGACCAAAAGTAATCAGCATGCCCTTGGCAATAACCGGAATGTATAACTTCTCCCAGAATGTCATCGGCTTCCTGCCCACGGTCTTTGCCTTTGTTGTTAATGCCTGCATAATATTTTTTCTTTTATCCCCGGCTCCGGCTCACTTCCCTGCTGCAAAAATATTTTTATCGTGTCAACCCTCCAATTAAATTCTCACGGCCATGAATCCCCGATTAAAAATGCCAGTGATTCTGTTTGAGCAGGATCACAAATCCGGTAACCAGCATATTCAGCAGCGCCAGCGGGATCATCGTTTTCCAGCCCAACTTCATCAGCTGATCGTACCGGAATCGTGGTACCGTCCAGCGCACCCACATAAAAACGAATATGAACAAAGCGATTTTTATAAACAGGCTCAGCACCTGCAGGAAGGCCAGGAGATTCACCCCGTGATGTGCACCGAAAGCAGCATCATTGACGAAGGGAATATCGTAACCACCCCAGAAAACCGTGGCCATCACCGCACTGCTGATGAACATGTTCACGTATTCTGCAAAAAGGTAAAACCCGAGTTTCATGGAAGAATATTCCTGGTGATAGCCGAAATTCAATTCACTTTCCGCTTCAGAAAGATCGAAGGGCGTTCGGTTGCATTCTGCAAATGCGCAAACCAGGAAGATCAGAAATCCGAGTGGCTGATAGGCCACATAATACCAGCCGGTCTGCTGTTGTTCCACGATGGTATGCAAACTCAGAGAACCGGTCAACATCAGCAGGGCGATGAGGCTGAGCCCCATGGCCAGTTCGTAAGAGATGATCTGGGACGCACCGCGGATGGCCGCGAGCAGGGAAAATTTATTGTTGGATGCCCATCCTCCGATCATCAAACCGTAAACGCCCATGCTCACCACCCCGAATATATACAGGATACCAATGTTCACATCAGCGATCTGGAGGGCAATATCCCGTCCGAAAATATGAATGTGTCCGCCCCAGGGCACGACGGCGCTGGTCATCATGGCTGTAAGCATGGCCAGGCCCGGACCCAGAATAAAAAGGAATTTATTCGAATGGTTCGGAACGATCTCTTCTTTGCTGAATAATTTAAGGCCATCTGCCAGCGGTTGAAAAATGCCAAATGGTCCCGCCCGGTTCGGCCCGCGCCTGTCCTGGATATAGGCAGCCACCTTTCTTTCCGCATAGGTCTCATACATGGCTATTAACAGGGACATGCCAATGACGATGGAAATGAGCACTGCTTTCTCTATAATCAGGGGCCAGTCGACAGATAATAATAATGCGTGCATGTTATCCTGATAAAGTTTCTTCGTTTTTTTTTATAATGCCCGATGTGATTGAAAATACTGATGAGTAGTGCGGCAACAGCAAATCAGTTTATTGAATAATATCATGGTTCCCCGTTTTCCTTGTCAAAGTCCATCGAATGGGCAGGTCCCTGGATTTCCGAAAGATCAATTTCCGGTCTGTTCACTTCACTTACCGAATGGATGTCCATCAGCAATTTCGGCTTTCTTCCGCCCATAACAGCAGGTAAGGTTTCCCGTGATTCAACCGTATCCAGATAATGCCCCTGGGAAATAACGGAATGGCGGCTGATGCGCGTAGGGCCTTCGATCACCCAGTCTGCCACCTTCTTCTTTTCGAACCGGCATTCGTTGCAGATAAATTCTTTTACCTCACCCCACTGGTCCTTGCGGCCCGTAACCCGGTATACTTCATCGCCGCGATTCCAGAGGGTTACTTTCCCCGAACATTTCGGACAATCCCGGTGTGCGTCCTGGGGTTTCAGAAACCAGACCCTGTTTTTAAAACGGAAAGTTTTATCGGTCAATGCGCCTACGGGGCAAACATCGATCACGTTCCCGATGAAGTCGTTTTCGAGCGCCTTATGAATATAGGTTGCAATTTCAGAACGATCTCCTCTGTCCAGAATGCCGTGTTCGCGTTTTTGGGTGAGTTGATCGGCCACATAAACGCAACGGTAACAGAGTATGCAGCGGGTCATGTGCAATTGAATGTAAGGACCTATGTCGTGCTTTTCAAATACACGTCGTTTAAACTCGTACCGTGTTCCTTCTTCGCCGTGATCGTAACTCAGATCCTGCAGGTAACATTCTCCGGCCTGATCGCAGATGGGACAATCCAGCGGATGATTGATGAGCAGGAACTCCACAACACCTCTCCGGGCATCCAGTGCTTTTTCGCTGGTTATATTTTTTACGATCATGCCATCCATCACATTGGTCCGGCAACTCGCCACCAGTTTCGGCATCGGCCTCGGATCCGCGGTGGATCCGGAAGCCACTTCCACAAGACAGGTCCGGCATTTGCCGCCACTTCCCTTCAGGGTGCTGTAATAGCACATGGCCGGAGGGGCCACCTCGCCGCCTATTTTGCGGGCGGCATTGAGTATGGTGGTACCCGGCTCTACTTCAATCGAGATGTTATCGATCGTTACTTTGAATAATCTTTTTTCTTCAGCCATAATTCCTTTTTACTGGTGCTATACTGTGGCCACTGCAGGTTCCATCGGATCCGCATAATGGGCGAGTCCGTAATTCCTCACCTGGCTATCTCGCGGATTCAGCACATGCCATTCGAACTCATCCCGGAAATGACGGATCGCGGCCGCCACCGGCCAGGCAGCGGCATCTCCCAGCGGGCAGATGGTATTGCCTTCAATCCTGCGCTGAATATCCCACAACAGATCGATATCGCTCATCTTTCCTTTGCCGGTCTCGAAGTTTTTTAATATTTTCTCCATCCATCCGGTTCCTTCCCGGCAGGGAGAACATTGTCCGCAGCTTTCATGACGATAAAACCTGGCCAGCGTATACGTGTGTTTTACTACGCACTGGTCCTCATCCAGCACAATGAACCCACCTGATCCCATCATAGAGCCTTTGGCAAATCCGCCATCGGAGAGGCTTTCATAATTCATCAGCCTTTTTTCGCCTTTTGCCGTAGTGAGTAAAAGATTGGCGGGCAGTATGGGAACCGAGGAACCACCGGGAATACAGGCTTTCAGTTTTTTACCGTTGGCTATGCCACCGCAGTATTCATCACTATAAATAAAATCCTCTACAGAAATGGTCATGTCAATTTCATAAACGCCCGGCTTATTGATGTTGCCACAGGCGGAAATGAGTTTGGTTCCGGTTGATTTTCCAACGCCTATCTTCGCATACTCCTCCCCACCCATCAGGATGATGGGTACCACGGCCGCCAGCGTTTCCACGTTGTTCACTACGGTGGGCCGGTCCCACACACCTTTCACTGCAGGAAATGGCGGTTTGATGCGGGGCAGTCCGCGTTTGCCTTCCAGGCTTTCCAGCAGGGCCGTTTCTTCTCCGCAGATATAGGCCCCGGCACCACGGTGCACATAAATTTCAAGATTAAATCCCGTTCCTAAAATATTCTCTCCCAGCCAGCCATTGGCTTTTGCTTCGCTGATGGCCGTTTCCAGGATATCAATGATCCACGAATATTCTCCCCGTACATACACATAGGTAAGATGACTGCCCAGCGCGTAAGAGGAAACGATCAGCCCTTCAATCAGCAGATGGGGAAGGAATTCCATCAGGTACCTGTCTTTGAAGGTGCCCGGTTCGCTCTCATCGGCGTTGCAAACGAGGTGACGGGGAACGCCTTCCGGTTTGGCAATAAAGCTCCACTTCATACCAGCCGGGAAACCCGCGCCGCCGCGGCCGCGCAATCCACTCTTTTTAACCTCGTCCGTAATCTGGTCGGGGTTCATTTCCTTAAACGCCTTCTCCACGCTGCGGTACCCGCCTTCCCGCCGGTAAACATCATATCCGCGGATCCCCTCTACATGCGCTTTCTCCAGTAATAATTTTCTACCCATGTGCTATAGATTAGTATGGACGGCGTTTATCCTTAAACAATTTGGGACTAACAGCAAATAATATACACTGAACCAGCGCAGCGAGCCCCATACCTGCAGAAAGCCCAAAAGACATCCGTTTCATCTGGCCCTCCGTAAAAAGGCCCAACAGAACCAGGATGCCGCCAGAAACCAGCAGCAGGAGCAGTACCGTTTTAAAATTTCTCCTGTAATTCATAAAATTCGCTTCACATTCAATTGTTCGCCGCTGAAATTTTGCGGCATTCTGCTATAATCGCATCCACTTTTTCTTCAGTCAGGTGTTCCCTGTAAAATTTCCCCATCTGCATCATCGGCGCATAACCACATGCTCCCAGGCATTCTACCGTTTTCAGGGTAAACAACCCATCGCTGCTGGTCTCTCCTACTTTGATGTTCAGGGTTTCCTGAATATATTGAATGATCCTGTCACTGCCGTTGATCATACAGGGGCCCGTTTGGCAAACTTCAAAAACGAATTTCCCCACAGGTTTCATGTTGTACATAGAATAAAAAGTAGCTACTTCATACACTTCCACCGGCAGAAGATGCAGTAGTTCCGCCACATAATCCATGGTTTCCGTGCTCAGCCAGCCCCCGGAAATATCCTGCGCAAGATGCAATACCGGAAGGATGGCACTCTTTTGTTTGCCTTCCGGATAGTGGCTGATCAGTTCTTTTACTCTGGCCAGTTTCTCTGGCGGAAAAATATTGGTCAAGTGTTGCTGGTTTTAATACAATTTGAAAATGTGCTGATTTGAAAATTTGAAAATTAAAAACGCCGGATGCTGAACTGGCGTAATAAATTCTTCGCATTTCCCTGCTTTCATTTTCAAATTTTAAAATTCTCAAATTGTTAAATACATTACGCATCCATCTCCCCCGCTATCAGATTCAAACTGC
The DNA here is from genome assembly GCA_041691395.1 of Chitinophagaceae bacterium. Lineage (GTDB taxonomy): Bacteria > Bacteroidota > Bacteroidia > Chitinophagales > Chitinophagaceae > Puia. The sequence continues at coordinate 130,957 of JBEPUT010000006.1, read as the reverse complement.
TCATGGTGAGCACGGCATCACTCAGCATCGAGCCTTTGGTCAGTTCGGAATAAGCCTGATAATAAATAAAACAGGGTCTGCGGAAATGCAGCCGGTAGGGAGAGCGGCCGCCATCACTGATAAAATAAAACCCGAGCTCCCCGTTGCCGCCTTCCACGCTCAGGTAAACTTCTCCCGGAGGGATTTCCGTTTCCCCCATCACAATCTTGAAGTGCCAGATAAGCGCTTCCATTTTTGTATATACATCTTGTTTGGGGGGAAGGTAATATTCAGGCACATCGGCATGATACACATCGGCATCAGTGCCCTTAAACGCCTGCACCTTTCGGTAGGCCTGCTCAATAATGCCCAGGGATTCCCACATCTCCTGGTTGCGCACCAGGAAACGGTCGTAGTTATCGCCCGTTTTTCCAACCGGTATATGAAAATCAAAATCTTCGTAGCTGGAATAGGGAGAATGCACGCGGACATCATAATCCACGCCGGCTGCCCGGAGGTTGGGTCCTGTAAATCCGTAATTCAGCGCCCTTTCCGCGCCAATACCCCCGGTTCCTATGGTGCGATCCATGAATATGCGGTTGCGGTTGAACAGGTTTTCAAATTCCCGGAGCACATCGGGATATTCTTTCATGAACCGGTCCAGCTTTTCAAAAGCCGCCTGGCTGAAATTCCGTTCAAACCCCCCGATCCTGCCCATGTTGGTAGTTAGCCGGGAACCGCAGATCTCTTCATAGATCTCATAGATCAGCTCGCGGTATTGCATCACATAGAGGAATCCGGTGAAGGCGCCGGAATCCACCCCCACTACGGAATTACAGATCAGGTGATCGGAAATCCGGGCCAGTTCCATGATGATCACGCGCAAATAATCAACCCGTTTGGGCGTTTTCACCCCCAGCAGTTTTTCGCAGGTCAGGTGCCAGCCCATATTGTTGATCGGAGACGAACAATAATTCAGCCGGTCGGTGAGGGGCGTGATCTGATACAGGGGCCTTCTTTCGGCAATTTTTTCAAATGCGCGGTGAATATACCCTATCGTTTGTTCGGCAGAAACAATACGTTCTCCGTCAAGCTCGAGAATGTTTTGAAATACGCCATGGGTTGCCGGATGCGTGGGGCCCAGGTTTAAGGTAGTCGTTGTTTTCTCGATGCTGCCTTCGGGAAGCTTTATATGCGGAGATTCCATTTGCGTTTAATTTGAAAATCTGAAGATTTGAAAATCTGAAAATGAATTCAAATCAATCAATTTTCTTATCTGCCGGGTCTTATCATAATTAATTCCATTCATGAATAGTGATTTCCAATTTCCAAACTTGCAGCCTCTTCGCCATTATTCCACTAACCGCTTCATTTAAGCTTTGGTGGATAGAAGATATCTGGTTTTCAGAGAAGAAAAGCATTGTCAAATTCTCAAATTTCCACATTCCCCTTCATCCTCTTCCAAACATCTCATCATCTTTATCCACCCTGGTCTGATCTTCGAGCGGATATTCTTTCCGCAACGGGAAATAGTCCATCTCATCCACATTGAGGATTCGCTTCAGGTTGGGATGACCGACAAAATTCACCCCAAAAAAATCAAAAGTTTCCCTTTCCATCCAGTTGGCGGCGGCATACAACCTGGTTACGGTGAACACATCCGGCTGCTTAATATCGGTGAATACCTTAAACCGGATCCGCACATTATCCACCAGGTTGTGCAGGTGATAAACCACGGCCAGTTCCCGGCCCGGCAGGTTGGGGTAATGAACCGCGGTCAGGTCGGTCAGAAACTGAAAACGCAATGTTGCATCGTCATAGAGGAACTGCATTACTTTCAGGTTAAGTTCCTTAGGCGCTTCGAAGCTGAGCATCCCGTAACGTTCTTCGAACCGCACCAGTTGCCCCTCGAATTGTTTCTCCAGCCTTCTCTGTATCGTTTCGTTCGTAAGCAACATGGGGTTAATTTGAAGATGTGAAAATGTGCTGATGTGAAAATGAATTCAATTCAGCCATTCTTCAAATCTTTTGAAATTTATTATTATTAAAAAACTATAAATATTCAAACTTCCCTTCATTTCCACATTAGCACATTTTCACATTAGCACATTTCCACATTTATTTTATCCCATAACTCTGCATCAGCTCCTTATATTTCTCACTGCTTCTTCTCCGCACCGATTCTCCGGCCACCAGGTCCTGGATCCGCATAAATCCGTCGAGTATGCCTTCCGGACGAGGAGGGCATCCCGGAACATATACGTCAACGGGAATGATCTGGTCAATACCCTGCAAAACGGAATAGGAATCAAAGATGCCTCCCGACGAAGCGCAGGCACCAACGGCCATTACCCAGCGGGGTTCGGCCATCTGGAGATAAACCTGTTTAACAATAGGTCCCATTTTTTTTGCGATGGTGCCGATCACCATCAGCAGATCGCACTGACGGGGCGAAAATCCCAGCCTTTCTGCACCAAAGCGGCCCAGATCGTAGTGCGAGGCCATGGTGGCCATGAATTCTATTCCGCAACAGGAAGTGGCAAAGGGCAATGGCCAGAGTGAATTCTTCCTCGCCAATCCCACCACATCACTCAGTTTGGTAGCAAAGAATCCTTCACCGGCATGCCCCTCGGGCATATCCACGATGCCAATCGAATTTTTTGTATCAGCGGGTTTGGTATTTACGTTAAATCGTACTGGTCTCGACATTTCAAAATCGTTTAAAAACACGTTCAGCACTTCCGGTCGCTTTACCGCCGGTTCAGTCTTCCCATTGCAAGGCCCCTTTTTTAATGATATAAACAAATCCAATCAGGAAAAAGGCAACAAACAACAATACCTCCGCAAAACCGCTCCAGCCCAGCTCCCTGAAATTGACGGCATAGGGATAGAAGAAAATCACTTCCACATCGAATAATACAAACAGGATAGCTATCAGGAAATATTTGATGGCCATGGGCTGTCGCGCATTACCGACGGCTGCAATACCACTTTCAAAATTCTGAAGTTTTTCATCTGTGCTCCTTTTAGGCCCCAATAGATGGGTAACTCCGAGAACAAGGAATACAAATGCCCCGGCAAACAGCAACTGGATGCCGATGGGAAGATAATCGCTTGAGCTGTTTGTTTTTGAAACCAGATTTGTCGCCTGCAGCAGAATGGAATTCATAAGAATTGTTCAATAGGCATTGTTCAATTGCCCAACAAAAGTAATACAGCATGGGCAGATTTCCATTGGATTGTTTTTAGATGGCCGTTCCTGGGAAACCCGCAAAAAGTTGACGGTTGACGGATAACCGTCAACCGTCAACAAAATTTTAAAACCGTCACCTTATCGCCGGCTCTTCCCCCCTGAACTCTTTCCTTTCGGAGCGGGCGCCGCTACCCTTTTGGGAGGGGCGGTAAGCTGTGCGATGATGCCTTTGGCACTGGCATTGTCCGGATCCACTTCCAGTACTTTTTGCATATATCCAATGGCCTTTTGTTTATCTTTTTTTATGTCGTTGTAATAACTGGCCAGGTAATAATAGGATGAGATGATCTGGCTTTTATATTTCGCTGAATCAGGAATAGACCGCGCGAAATGGGCGAGCTTTTCATAAGCATCAACGGCCAGTCCCTGGGAATTCGTACTATCGTCCTGGGCCTGCATACTTTTTGCACACCAGAGATAACCGTAAATTTCATTCGGGAATTTGGATTCATACATGCCACAGAAAATGCTATCCGCCTTTTTGAAATTCCCGGCAGAATAATTCGCCATGCCATATTTATACAAGTCAGAATTGGATGGATCCTTGATGGAGTTGTATACGGCGGCGGACAATTTGGTTGTTGCGTCCGTGTCTTTTAATTTTTTAGCAAGTTCCAATCCTGCACTGGCGTATTTCTCGCGGTTCGCCGCAAGCGTGTCTTCAGCAATGGCCTTATAATAATAAGGGAAGGCCTGTACCTGCGAAGCAGAATCAGGTATCCTGGAATAAATCTTTGCAAATTCTTCGTAGTCGGTGGGCAGTATACTGTAATTTATGCTGTAATTCTGGCCGCGATAAGATGAGGTATCTGCTTTAGCAAAGAAATTGGTCATGGCTTCTTTGGCCGTGGGCAGGTCGCCCAGGGTATCAGAAGCAAAGGCAACCACTCTGTACATCCTTGGAATTACTTTTCCGTCCAGTTGGGCAATAAGCTGCTGAGCTCGGGTACGGGCGTCGGCAAATTTGCCGGAGGCCCAGAGCATATCCACCTTGGAGTATTCCGCTTCCGGGCCGGGATCCGAATTAGCAAGATATTTATCCAAATAAGCCGAAGCCTTGTTCACATCCCGTGTATACCAGTAAAGGAACAACTGCTGATAGGCCGGGGCATAAGCCGGGTCAATGGTTATGGCATCCTGAAAAGCCGGCAGAAAATAATCCCGGTTATTCTGGGTCAGGTAAATGATACCGATCTTCATCTTGGCTTCCGCCAGTTTCGGGTCCAGGCTCAATGCCTTCTGATAATTCAGAACCGCATTTCCGCCGTCCAGCAATTTCCGGTAGGCATCCCCAAGCAATACATAGGTTTCGGCATTATTAAAACGCTTGGTATTCGTGGCCAGTGTTAGCTTTTGTATCGCGTAATTAGCGTCTCCGGCCTTGGCATCCGTATTGGCATAACCCACTGCATTCAAAACATTTACATCTTTTTCTTTAGTGAGACTGATGGCCGTTTCAAAACGCTGCCGGGAATCCTTGGTTTCACCATAGAGCAGTTCCACATGTCCCATACCCACCAGCAGCAAAGGCGCATTTCCATTGGACACGAGCATTTTCTGGTACAAGGCTTTTGCCCCTGCGGTATCCCGGGTGTCCTTGCGATGGATCATCGTTTGTCCGAGCCAGTACACCGCATCAATGTTGTTTGGATTTGCAGCCAGCATTTTTTCAAATACATCCTGGGCGCTTTTATATCGCTCATAATATAAAAACTGTTTGCCCTGTTCTACCGTTTGAGCCATAACCGTACCGCCGATGCAGGTTAGCGACAGTAACAGGCTGATGCTTAGTTTTCTCATTCGTAATCTCAGTTTAATGTGTAAAAATATATCCAAAAAGCAGTCATTACTTCAATTGAACATCACGGATATTAAACGTCATTCGGGCAGGCACAAGATAGGCCCTTCTGAAAATCAACTGTCCGCGTTCATTTTGCAGAAAATTGACAAAGTTGTTCCCGACGCCGCTGTAATTTTCCTTTAGCGTATAATACAATCCGCGTACCATGGGGTACCTTTTCAATACAATATTAGCCTGAAATGGCTGAACAAACGGTTTTTCCGGGCAGGTTGCGCATTCCACGGCCACCACTTTTACTTTCTGAAGCCAGCTCAGCTGAACGGAATCTTCCTGGTCCCCAATCCAGCTCGCCCCGATAAAACCAACGGCTTTATCGTGTCCGGCCACATAGTCAATCACCTGCGGGCTCGATTTGGCGGCCATTACATTGGCTCCTAACGGCTTTCCTTTCAGTATGGAATCTATGGCATAACGGACCGTGCTGGTTGCGGTGGTCCCATCCATCACCACCCGAAGCTGTTGTGGTTTTTCATCTTCCAGCAGGGAACGTATCTCTTCCATAGACATGGTGGTGTCCTTTGAATGTGCACTAACTATCAGCGCCACCGCATCATAAGCCAGCAATCCCGAAAAGGCCGGCCGTTGCAGGGAATCCTTGTAAAAAGCCTCTTCTTTTGAACTCAGCGGTCGGGTAATGATCACCATTCGCGTACTATCTTTGGCCAGGTCCCGTAAGCATTCCGCCTCCGGTTTGTAGGTCACCAGTATCCTGGAATCAGGAAAAGAACTTTCAAATACCTTCAGCTGGGAGTCGATGACCGGTTTAAAAGATTCATCCACGCTGATGTGGATGGTTCCGGAGGTCGGGGTCTCCAACGGCACCCTGTTTCCGTGACCGCATCCGGTAACGAATAGTTCCACAAATACCAATAGTATATAAGGCATACATCTTTTCCAAATGTTCATGCCGGTCAATTTTTAATTTAAATAGTTCTTTTTGTATCCTCTGTACACGCGGAATAAGCCATACAGGATGCAAAGTCCACCGAATAAATAACGGAGCACATCATCAATACCGAAAACGACACCGAATTTTGAAGCCATTATAAAAAACAGTCCGAGGCAAAATATAATCGCACCCATTCCATAGTCCATGATGGATCTTCTGAGTATATATCCTTTGGAACGATTATCCTGATCACCGGTCATTGAAAACACAATTTAGATAGCAATGAGCAATATACATAATTACACCTAAATATCGGGAGGGCTCCTTCCCAAAAAATCCAAAATTAATTTTCTTCCGGTACCACAAAATACACTGGAAGGTTAAAATAAACCGCCACTTAATGGCTAAATTCAAATCGGAAAATAGAACCCGCGCAGGCTATATTGAGATGCCGGAGTACACAGAATCCATAAACGGCCGGATTCTTTGCTGCGTGGCATTTTGTATTACTTTTGCAACCATGAAAATTCTAATGGTTTGTTTGGGCAATATTTGCCGCAGCCCGCTGGCCGAGGGAATCCTGGAGCAGAAAGCAAAAATCAGGGGATTATCCTGGATGGTCGACAGTGCCGGCACCAATAACGGGTACCACATCGGAGAAGCGCCGCATCACCTGTCACAGAAAGTGGCCGGAATGCATTCCCTGGACATCAGTGCGCAGTGCGCGCGGGCATTTGTTGCAGGAGATTTCGACCGTTTCGACAGGATCTATGCCATGTCGTCGGACGTTCTGGTGGACATGAAGGCCATTGCAAAAAAAAAATTTAATGCCTCCAAGGCGGATCTCCTGCTGAATGAATTATATCCTGGAGAAAACAGAAACGTGCCCGATCCCTGGTTTGGAGAAGAACCGGGATACCATGTTGTGTATGACATGATCGAAAAAGCCTGCGACAAGATCATTCAGAAGTACGGTGAGCTTTCAACCCAGCCTAAGCAGTTATCATGAACAAGCCCGGATTACCACAGGGAACCAGGGACTTCGGAGCAGAAACCGTTCACAAACGGCAATACATTTTCCAAAGCATCCGAAAGATTTTCGAATTATCCGGCTTTGAACCGCTGGAAACTCCGGCGATGGAAAACCTGGAGACCCTGTTGGGCAAATACGGCGAAGAAGGGGATAAGCTCCTTTTCAAAATTCTCAACAACGGTCTCGATCACCCGTCAAAAAAAGACTCGGCCCTGGCCGAATTTGAAAAAGTAATTGCCGGAAAGAATAATAAGAACATCACCGAACGCGCACTCCGGTACGACCTCACCATTCCATTTGCCCGTTATGTGGCCATGCACCACAACGAACTGGCCTTCCCTTTTAAACGATATCAGATTCAGCCGGTATGGCGTGCCGACCGGCCCCAGAAGGGCCGCTACCGCGAATTTTTTCAGTGTGATGCAGATGTAGTCGGCAGCAGATCCCTGTTGAATGAAGTGGAGCTGACCGGGATCTACCTGAACGTTTTCAGACTGTTGAATATTGAGGTGGAAGTACGTATCAACCACCGGAAAATTTTAGCCGGACTGGCAGCAGCCTGCGGCGGACCGGAGCAGTTGATTACCATCACCACGGCCATCGACAAATTGGATAAGATCGGGCTGGATAAGGTAAAAATGGAACTGGCAGAAAAGAATCTCAGCGTCAACCAGATCTCCATCGTTCAACAATACCTCGGCATTGATGGATCGAATGAGGAAAAACTGGAGAAACTTAAAGCATTATCAAATGGGATACATTTCAAAGAAAAAAATAAAGAAACCAACAAGGGGATTTCTGGCGAAAGCGCTGATTTGACGGTGAATAATCCATTTACTGCCGGCATTAAGGAAATTCAGTATGTTCTTGGTTTTTTCCCCGACATCAAAAATATTGTCATTGATCTTTCCCTGGCCCGCGGACTGAATTACTATACCGGAATTATTTTTGAGGTGAGGGCAAAAAACGTATCCATTGGAAGCATTGGCGGTGGCGGAAGATACGATGACCTCACCGGCCTTTTTGGTGTACCGGACATCCCTGGCGTGGGCATTTCATTTGGAGTGGACAGGATTTATGACGTGATGGAGGAACTGAAATTGTTTCCGGCAGCAGTACAGCATGCCACCGAATTGCTTTTTTTTAACCTGGGCCCTGAAGCCGTTTCTACCTGTTTTAAACTCATCGGGCAACTCCGTTCCGCAGGTATACCCTGTGAACTCTTTCCCGAGCAATCCAAATTCGACAGGCAATTCAAATACGCCGAAAAGAAAAAGATTCCCTTTATCGTCATCATCGGAACAGAAGAACTCAAAACCCGTACGGCCAAAATTAAAAACCTGGCAACGGGTGTGCAGGAAGAATGTTCTTTTGAAGGGTTGGTAGCGTACGCGGAACGATTGAATCGTTGATGGAGTATTGAATTGTTGAACATCAATCCGCGCCCTCAAACACCACCGCCGCTCCCTGCCCCACGCCCACGCACATAGAAGCCAGTCCGTAACGGGAACCCCTTCTTCTCATTTCATGAATTAGGGTGGTGGCGATCCGGACCCCGCTGCATCCAAGGGGATGGCCGAGGGCAATGGAACCGCCGTTCACATTTATTTTCTGCAGATCCAGACTGAGGTCATGGATGCAGGCGATGGCCTGGGAAGCAAATGCTTCGTTCAGTTCAATCAGGTCCATATCTTCAACGGTAAGTCCCGCGCGGTAAATAGCTTTTTGCGATGCGGGGACCGGACCGAGGCCCATGATGGCCGGGTCCACACCCGCAACACCCATGGATACCACCCTGGCCAGGGGTTGCAGGTTATAGTTCACCACAGCTTCTTCGCTGGCCAGCAGCATAGCGGCCGCACCGTCATTCAATCCCGAAGAATTCCCCGCAGTTACGGTTCCGTCTTTTACAAAAGCCGGTTTTAACCGGGATAATTTTTCCAGGGATGTTTCCCTGGGATGCTCATCTCTGGAGAACCAGGTGATGAGTTTGTCTTTTTCAAGCTCAACCGCCACCAGTTCATCGTCCCATTTACCGGCAGCCAGAGCCGCAAAGTATTTTAACTGAGATTCCAGGGCAAATTCATCCTGGGCCATCCGGGATATCTTCCATCGCTGAGCCACATTCTCTGCGGTTTCGCCCATGGAATACGGGTAGTAAACCTCCGTCATTCTTTTATTTGGAAAGCGCCACCCGATGGTGGTGTCCACCACTTCGAGCTTACGGCTGTATGCCTGACCGGGTTTTGCCATCACAAACGGTGCCCGGCTCATGCTTTCCACACCCGCCGCAATATACAGGTCTCCTTCTCCGCACATAATGGCCCGGGAAGCATCCATAACGGCCTGAAGACCGGAGGCACACAAACGGTTCACCGTATTGCCGGCAACAGATACCGGTAACCCTGCCAGCAAAGCAGCCATCCTCGCCACGTTTCGGTTATCTTCACCGGACTGGTTGGCGTCTCCGGCAATAACATCCTCAATAGCCTCAGGATCAATGGATTCATTGCGGTTCAGGATTGCCCGGATCACATAGGCCAGCAGATCATCCGGCCTCACCGCGGCCAGCCCGCCGCCGTATTTCCCAATGGGAGTTCTGACGGCATCAATGATGTATACTTTCTTCATGTAAGGATATAATGAGGACAAATATCATTGAATTTCCTCTTTTATCTGTGATTTGCATCGTCAACCGTTCCTCCTTCGCTGAAGCTGTGGAGGACTATGCAACCAATTCGTTCATATCCCCAGCATTCGCTGAAGCTACGGAGCACAATGCAACCAATTCCTTCTTACTGGCCGTAAATACTGACTATCTTTGCCGCTTCATGAAAACAGCAAAGAGAAACATCAGGGCGCTTTCCAAAACAGAAATTGCGGAATACCTGGAGGGATTGGGAGAGCCAAAGTTCCGTGCCGGCCAGGTGAACGAATGGCTCTGGCAGAAACATGCTTTTGGGTTCAGCGACATGACCAACCTCAGCAAGGAGCTGAGGGCCAAACTGGAAGCCGATTTTTCATTTCCTTCCCTGAGGATCGATACCACGCAGCAGAGCGCCGATGGTACCGTCAAAAGCCGGTTCAAAACATTTGACAATCATTTTGTGGAGGGTGTGCTGATTCCCGCCACGGAAAGGCGCACGGCCTGCGTTTCCTCTCAGATCGGCTGCTCCCTCAGCTGTAAATTCTGCGCAACCGGTTATATGGACAGGGAAAGGAACCTGGAATTTGATGAAATCTACGACCAGGTGGTTCTGCTAAACCAGCAGTCCGAAAAAACCCACGAGAAAAAACTCAGCAATATTGTGTTTATGGGCATGGGTGAACCCCTGTTGAATTACCGGAACGTACTCAAAGCGATAGAACGAATCACTTCTGCCGAGGGCCTCGGTATGAGCCCGCGCCGAATTACCGTTTCCACCGCAGGCGTGAGCAAAATGATCAAACAACTCGGCGACGATAAAGTGAAATTCAAACTGGCTTTGTCCCTGCATGCGGCCAACGATGGCAAGCGGCACGAGATCATGCCCATCAACGACACAAACAATATCCGCTCCCTGGTTGACGCCCTCAATTATTTCTACAAGCAAACCGGAAACGAAATTACTTTCGAATACATCCTGTTACGGGATTTTAACGACAGCCTCAGGGACGCAGACGAACTCATTAAAATTTTCCGTCAGGTTCCGGCGGACCTGGTGAATATCATCGAATACAATCCCATCGAAAATGCCCTTTTTTCCAAACCGGAAGAAGAAACCGTTACCGCCTTTATGAAACACCTGGAAAAGAACAAGGTGAATGCCCGCCTCCGCAGAAGTCGCGGAAAAGATATTGATGCGGCTTGCGGGCAACTGGCTAATAAAAATTAAAAATAAAAAAGGGTTCACCATAAGACAGCAAAAACCTTAGATTTAAATGGCCTGAACGCAAATTCCATGAAACGCAAGACTGATAATTTTAATAAGTTCTATAACCGCAAACGCAACAGTGCAGTAAAAGAAGAGATCAGGCAGGAGAAAAAAGCGGTTAAGAAAGAACGTCAGGTAGCCGTCGACCGTCATTTTGAAGAGAAGCGGAATAAAAAGGCCCTGGTTACCGGTACTCCAAAAACAGCTGCGGGTCCTGATGTCAAAATCACGGCTGCCCCAAAAACAACGGGTAGCATTCCGCTGAATAAATATATTGCGCATGCGGGGGTCAGCTCCCGCCGAAGCGCTGCCCAGCTCGTAAAAGAAGGAAAGGTAACCGTAAATGGCAACCCGGTTATGGATCCGGGAACCAAGGTATTACTTACCGATACCGTGAAAGTGAGTGGAAAAAAGGTGACGGTTTCCAGTCATTTTGTGTATATATTATTAAATAAACCAAAAGATTTTCTAACCACCACGAGCGATCCCCAGGGTAGAAAAACAGTACAACAGCTTATCGCAACCGCAACAGAAGAAAGGGTATATCCCATCGGACGGCTGGACCGCAATACGTCCGGCGTGTTATTGTTCACCAACGACGGGGATCTGTCGCAGAAACTTTCGCACCCGAAAAATGAAGTGAAGAAAATTTATCATGCGGGATTGGACAAACCCCTCACGAAAGCGGACTTTGAAAAAATAATCAACGGGCTGGAACTGGAAGATGGCCCCGCCAAAGTGGATGTATTGGCTTACGCCGATCCGAAGGATAAAACCCAAATTGGCATGGAAATCCACAGTGGGAAAAACAGGATCGTGAGAAGGATTTTCGCGGCACTCGGATACGATGTCAAAACGCTCGACAGGGTTGTATATGCCGGACTGACAAAAAAGAATGTGCCGCGCGGCAAATGGCGCATGCTCACCGACAAGGAAATCCGCATCCTGAAATACCTGAAATCCTGAACCCCTTCACGCATGAAATTTCCGGAGATCCTTTTCGAAAACGAAGCATTCATCGTCATCAATAAACCGGCTGGATTACTCAGTGTGCCCGACAGGAAACAGTCGGCACCTTCCCTGAAGGACCTGCTCATTGCCCGATATCAGCAAATTTTTACGGTTCACCGGCTGGACCGGGAAACCAGTGGCGTGATCGTGTTTGCGAAAACAGCAGATACACACCGTTATCTTTCCGGAATTTTCGAACGCCGCGAGGTGCAGAAACTGTATAACGGTATTGTGCTGGGATCCATGACCAGCGTATCCGGACGAATCGATGAACCCATGGCCGAACATCCCTCCAAAAACGGCAGCATGATCATTCATCGGAAAGGCAAGCCGGCTTCCACGGGCTATGAAGTGGTGGACGATTTCGGAAAATATTCCCTGTTAACATTCAATCTCTATACCGGCCGCACGCACCAGATCCGGTTGCACATGAAAAATGCCGGACATCCCATTGCCTGCGATGATCTGTATGGCGATGGCAAACCCGTTCTGGTATCTTCCCTCAAAAGAAAGTATAATCTGTCGAAAAGTGAAGAGGAAGAAAAACCTATCCTGGGCCGGCTGGCCCTTCATGCTGCCAGCCTATCGTTCTCCGATGAAGAAAATATCCCGCGTTCCTTCGGGACGGACATGCCCAAAGATATGCGCGCGCTGCTGAGCCAGCTGCGTAAATTAAAAAGTAAATAGTAAGAAAGCTGTACCTGTTTAATAAATAAAAAACGCCTGACCGAACACAAAATCCAGTCAGACGTTTTTAAAAAAAACAGGAATCATTTATTCGGCTGTGGGGTGTACCGTAGATACGGTTTTACCACGCGAACGCCTTTCGGGAATTTCTTGGCTGCATCTTCCAGAGAAAAAGCGGGGGAAATGATCACGTCTTCGCCTTCTTTCCAATCGGCCGGTGTGGATACACTGAAGTTGGATGTCAGCTGCAGGGAATCTATCACACGCAGGATCTCATAGAAATTCCTTCCGGTGGAAGCAGGGTAAGTAAGCGTAAGTTTTACTTTCTTATCGGGCCCGATCACAAACACGGAACGAACCGTAAAAGTTTCGGAAGCATTGGGATGGATCATGCCGTAGAGGTTGGCAACCGTTTTATCAGGATCTGCAATCAGCGGATAACCAACTGTTACTTTCTGCGTTTCGTTGATGTCATTAACCCAGCCTTTGTGTTTATCCAGGGAATCAACACTCACGGCTAATATTTTTACATTACGTTTGGCGAATTCATCCTGCAAAAAGGCCATTTTTCCGAGTTCAGTAGTACAGACCGGTGTATAATCAGCAGGGTGGGAGAAAAGAAGTCCCCATCCATTTCCAATATAGTCATAAAAATCAATGTCTCCTGCAGTAGTCGTTGCTTTGAAATTGGGAGCAATGTCCCCTAAACGTAAACTCATTTTAAACAGTTTTAAAATTAAAAAATAATGAGGGCTTTGAAAAGCGGACTGTAAAGATATTCATTCTCTATTAATTAAGTAGACTTTAATACCTATTTTGTCATTTTAGATTTCCCTGCGGAGTCCCTTGCTTTCAAAACCGTTGAAAAAGAAGGGTATAGCAGATGGTTCGCGTTTTTATCTTTTTCAATTTCCCGTTCCGGCAGGGATAAACTAAATTATTTAGTAATTTAGACACTGGCTTTCCCGCGACCGCCGGACAGGAACCATTCGCGCTGTCATCGTTAAGGAAGAAAGAAAAAAAGTATTCCGGCTGGATAGGGAAAAACCCGTGGATAAAATAGATAAAAAAATGGTCGGGCTCAAAAACATACAGAAGTTAAACCGGGATTCTGTAAAAGAGGTAAAAAAAAATATCCCGCTCATGATGAGCAATCTCTACTTCCGGATGAAACTGATGGCGGACTTTATTCAGTCGGAATAACAACAGGCGCTCACCCGGATACAGGATGCTCAATGCTTCAGCAATTTGAATGCGTGCGTCCATTGATTTCGCAGAAATCCCGGAATGCACCAGAGTATGCAAAGCGGCTCGATGGCGCGGGCAGTCACCTGCTTTTTTGCTTCCGCATCAAAAAGCATTACCCAGAACACGGCCCACTTCGCCGGATCCGATGATTCCGATTTTCGCATAGAAGATTTTAGTGGTTATTTTCCATCGCAAATATCGCAAACCCGTCAGAGTTCCAAACCTTATTCTTTACTTTTACGCATGGCAAAACCTAACCTGAACGCTGATAAAGAGCTTGCCGGAACGCCCGATAAAGAATTCGAAAACAGCATCCGTCCATCGGTTATCCGTGATTTTTCGGGTCAGCCGCAATTGATTGAAAATCTGCTAATTTTTATCCGGGCAGCCAAAATGCGAAACGAGGCCCTGGATCATATTCTTTTTCACGGACCTCCGGGGCTGGGCAAAACCACCCTGAGCCGTATTGTGGCCAATGAACTGGGGGTGAAAATTAAAGAAACATCCGGACCGGTTATCGAAAAACCAGGCGACCTGGCCGGCCTGCTCACCAATCTCGAGCCGCATGACGTATTGTTCATCGATGAAATTCACCGGCTCAGCACCGTGGTGGAGGAATACCTCTATGCTGCCATGGAAGACTATCGCATCGACATCATGATTGATACCGGCCCGAATGCCCGAAGCATCCAGCTCACCCTGAATCCATTTACCCTGATCGGCGCCACCACCCGGAGCGGCCTGCTCACGGCGCCCCTGCTCTCCCGGTTCGGAATAAAATCGAGACTGGAATACTACGACCACAGCACCCTTCAAAAAATAATCCTTCGTTCCGCATCCATTCTGAATACAAAAATCACTTCCGATGCTTCTGCAGAAATTTCCCGTCGCAGCCGCGGCACCCCGCGCATCGCCAATGGCCTTTTACGGCGCGTGCGCGATTTCGCCCAGGTATTGGGCAATGGCATTATCGATATGGACATTACCAAACATGCCTTGCGCGCTTTGCATGTGGATGAACACGGACTGGACGAAATGGATAACCGAATCCTGGCCACCATCATAGAAAAATTCAAAGGCGGACCTGTTGGTCTCAACACCATTTCCACCGCGGTAAGCGAAGAAGCCGGTACCATCGAAGACGTCTACGAACCCTTCCTGATCCAGGAAGGATTCCTCATGCGAACGCCCAGAGGACGCGAAGCCACGGCGAAAGCTTATGAACATCTGGGAAAGAAGCCGGGCGGGGAGATGATGTTGTTTTGAAAGCCCATCCTAAAACGGAAAGTCCAGCTTCAAACTAATATTCCTCCCCATATTATAAATCCCATGATATGGCCGCGGATCGTCGGGATAGGGTTCCATATATTTCAGCCGGCTCAAATGATCCTGGTAGGCCACATCAAACAGGTTATTGGCCATAAGGTAAATATTGATCACGGTCCGGTTTTTCCTGTTGGTGATGCCGGCGCCGGCTCCCACGTTGATCAGCGTATAACCGGGGGTGGGCGTTTCCGTATTGCCTGACAGGAAAACCCGGTTCTGCGCGGCATACCAGGCGGCTTCCACTTTTACAAAACCATTTACCAGATGCAGCGGTTTGTTTTTAAAATCATATTTCAGCTCAGACAATCCGTGGGTGGGAATGATAAAAGGAAGATAACGGTTGCTGTCATTTTTCACGATGCCGTTGGAACCCAGCAGATCGCCGTAAACCAGAGAAATGCTGTTTTCAAAATGCAAAGGTTTAATGGGGTGTATGTCCAGACTGAATTCCCCGCCATATAAAGCGGCCCTCCCCTGTTTAAATGCATAGGCCATATTGCCCTGCAGGATGGAATCCTTCCCATCGGCGCCCAATAATTTTTCATTAAAAATATAATTGGAAATCGCATTATAAAAAGCACTCAGGTTGATCACCGCATACCGGGAAGTATACGTGATGCCGGCGTCTTCCTGGAGACTGAATTCCGGTTTGAATGCTTCGTTTCCGATTTGGAAAATGCCCGTCCCCGGATGCACCCCGTTGGAGGAAATTTCCGAGATGTTCGGCGCCCGGTATCCCCTGGAAATATTCAATTTCGCGGATAATTTACCGGAAAAGGAATAGGTGGCGCCCAGGCTGCCCGACGCACCGGAGTATACATGATGATAATTTGAAAAAGGCCTGGAGGCCGAGCTGGTATCAACTCCGTAAACCGGCATGTCGAAATGGGTGACCGGATTTTCCGCGGTATACAATGCCTGGTTACTGAACGAACGGCTGTCGTACCGGATCCCGGCCGAAAAATCCAGTTTATCAAATGATTTCCTGATCATGGCAAACGGGCCCAGGTCAAACTGATGGTAAGAGGGGATGATGAATTCCGTTCCATTAGTAACCTTGTTCTGCTGGTACATGCCATTGATCCCCGTAGTTATTTCCCATCCGTTGAAAGAAGGAAAAAAATATTTCAGATCATATACATAAGAATTAAGCTGCAGGTCAAGACCGGGAATATCCGGCATTTCAGGATGACTGTATTCGCGCCGGATGCTTCGCTGAAATCCCAGGTTTACGCCGATTCTTCCGTTACCCACAATAAAATTATTGGTGGAATAAATCCGGAAGTGCTGCACATGCTGATGCAAAGGGATTATGGCGTAGGACTTTAATTCCGCGTCCGAAACAATCGGGCGATACAAATCTTCTTCCGTGATCTGTTGGGTAAATTTCCGGGTTGCGGAATCCCGGCTGCCATCGGGAATTTCCTGCAGATCATCAAACAGTGACAGACTCAGGTGCGAATAACCGAATGCACGGTGAAGGCCCAGGGATAGCGTGGCATCGTTTTCGTTGAAAGCCGTTCCAAATATCCTTCCGTCAATTTTATTCCGGTAATTGGTTGCCTGTTTGTGGGACACCCGGCCCATCCATTCGAATCCTTTGGAAGTGCCGCCAACCATGCCCGATCCGCCAAACATGCCGTTGTTGGTTTGATATTCTGCCTGCACATCCCCTATCACCTTTCCATCGGGCGCCGGCGGCGTCGGAATTAAATTCACCACGCCGGCAAGGGCGTCCGAGCCATAGGACAAACTCGCGGGGCCCTTAATCACTTCCACCCGGTCTATTCCATACTGGTCCACTTCAACACCATGTTCATCGCCCCACTGCTGCCCTTCCTGACGCACTCCATCGTACAGGGTCAGTATACGGTTGTATCCAAGCCCCCGGATAAAAGGCTTGGACACATTCGGTCCTGTGGTGAGCGCAGATACACCCGGAACTTTGGAGATGGCATCAATGATGTTGGAGCTCAGATTATCCACGATGGCCGCGTGATTGATCGAAACAATGGGAACCGGACTTCTTCTGATCTGGGTAGCTTTGGACAAACCCGTGATCACCACCGGGCTTTCCTCAAAATATTGCTGCAGCAGCTCAAAGTCCATATCCACCGCACCCGAGATGGATACATTCCGCGTAACGGATGCATATCCGATGGCATGTGCCTCCACGAGATAGGTGCCCGAAGGCAGGTTGGAAAAATGATAATGTCCCGAGTTGTCTGCTATGGCACCCAGTTTGAGATCCGCAATATAAACCGTGGCGGCAGAAATGGGTTTCCCGCTGGCGCTGTCCTGTACCGTTCCGGACAGTGTGCCTCCGATACCCGAAAATGGCCGCGAATAGGAAGTGGTTTGCCCGAAAGAAAAACCAAAAGCCAGTCCAAAAAAATTAAATAATAGAAATGATTTCATACGTTATTGATGTGCTGTTCCTGACAATCCCGGAGAGGAATGCCGAAATCTGTTGAGATAAAACTCAAGAACAGAACGCAGGAGGGGGTCCGCGTACACCCGTATGCGGAAGGTATCTGAAAACAAAGCCATTGAGCTGTTCAGCATAGGCAAACCGCGCTGAAGGAATTACGGGCGCTTCTATGGGATGAATATCGGCAAGAAAAGGAGCCACCACCACCAGGTCATCACAGTGACAATGAAAACCCGCTGCAAAAACCTGCTGAGCCGACTGATTCGGCGTGCGTTCGGCATCCCGGTGATTGGCCAGTACATCGTGCAGGAATCTTTTCGGCGTTACGCAAAAGGAAAATAACAGCAGAAAGAATGCCGCGGAGAATCTACGTATGATGGATGTTTGTGTCAAAAAAATAGCGTCTGCAAAGATAGGCAGGCGGACTGCACATCCGGGATGCCCATACCAATTTATCAAAACCTTAATCCTATGAAATATTTTCAATCACACCCGCAATTCCCTGGCCACCGCCGACACAGGCCGTTACGATACCGTATTTTTTATTCAGCCTTTTCATATCCCGGGTTATCTGTACCGTGAGTTTACATCCGGTACAACCCAGCGGATGGCCCAGGGCAATGGCGCCGCCATTGATATTCACGATTTC
This sequence comes from Chitinophagaceae bacterium, assembly GCA_041691395.1. Classification (GTDB taxonomy): domain Bacteria; phylum Bacteroidota; class Bacteroidia; order Chitinophagales; family Chitinophagaceae; genus Puia. The sequence continues at coordinate 112,676 of JBEPUT010000006.1, read as the reverse complement.
CGGATTTAATTCCAGCTTGCGGATTACGGCGAGGGACTGGCTTGCAAATGCTTCATTCAATTCCACAAGGTCAATCTGAGAGAGGTTCATGCCCACCTGCTTCAATACTTTGGGAACTGCTTCCACAGGTCCAATGCCCATTATTCTGGGATGAACACCCGCACTCGCGCAGCCTGCCAAACGGGCAATGGGTTTTAATCCCAGCCGGTTCATCAGTTTCTCTCCCATTACAATAACAAATGCAGCGCCGTCGCTGGTCTGGGAAGAATTGCCGGCCGTCACGGAACCACCGGCCGCAAATACAGGTTTCAGTCTGGCCAGTGCATCGGGGGATGTATCAGCGCGCGGACCTTCATCCGTATCCATGATATGCTCCCGCTTTTGTTTTTTTCCCTTCTTATCCAGATAAATTTCTTCTACTTTAATGGGCATGATGCCCGTTTTAAAATATCCCTGTTCAATAGCATGGAGTGCCTTCTGGTGGGACAGGAACGAGAACTGATCCTGATCCTCCCGGCTCACCTCGTATTCCTTGGCTACGGCTTCTGCGGTAAGCCCCATATTGAGATAAAAATCCGGGTCGTCGGAGGCAATGGAATAAGCCGGAACAGGTTTCCATCCTGCTGTTGGAACCATGCTCATACTTTCCGTTCCCCCCGCGATGATGCATTCTGCCATTCCGGTGCGGATCTTGGCCGTGGCGATGGCAATGGATTCCAGTCCGCTGGCACAATACCGGTTTACGGTCACCCCGGCCGCATGAATGCCAACCGCCCGGGCTGCAATGATGCGGCCCACCTGCAATCCCTGCTCCGCTTCCGGAACGGCATTGCCCACAATCACATCATCCACCTGTTTCGGATCCAGTTGCGGAACCGAGGCCAGCAGGCCTTTGATCACTTCAATGGCCAGATCATCCGGTCTGTAAAACCGGAATCCGCCCCTTTTGGATTTACCGACGGCTGTGCGGTAACCCGCAACGATATAAGCATCCTGCATATGAATGAGTGGAATGATTGAATACCAAAGATAAATTGTTCGGAGCCTCACTGCAAAAAGCAACTGTTAAAGTCCTCTATCTTTGCCCGGTTCCGTACCCGTTTTATCAACGAGGGTCGCAACTTTTTTATTTTTACTTTTTACCCGGGATCCCATGTACCGATGGCTGCGTAACGTATTGTTTCTTTTTCCGCCCGAAGCGGTCCACCATTTTACCATGGGTTTCCTGAACCTGCTTTCGGGAAACGGCTTCGCCCGGCGCATGCTGCGGCAGGTCTTTTCTGTTCAGCATCCTTCCCTGGAAAGAAAATTTGCCGGGTTAAACTTTAAAAACTGCGTGGGGCTGGCAGCCGGCTTCGACAAAAATGCCCGTTATCTGCAAAGTCTCGAAACCCTGGGGTTCGGTTTTGTGGAAATAGGAACGGTAACTCCGCTTTCCCAACCGGGAAATCCGGCGCCACGGCTGTTCCGGTTAAAAAAGGATCAGGCGCTCATCAACAGAATGGGTTTTAATAACGAGGGCGCGGACCAGGTGGCGCTCCGTCTGAAAAAATGGAAAGAAAAAAGACGCGACAACGAAGCGCAAACCCTGATCATCGGCGGAAATATCGGTAAAAATAAAATGACGCCCAATGAAGAAGCGTGGAAAGATTATGAGATCTGTTTTCTTACGCTGTTTCCCTGGGTGGATTATTTTGTAGTGAACGTGAGTTCGCCGAATACGCCCGGTCTCCGCGCCTTGCAGGAAAAAGAATCGTTGCGCAGGATCCTCACGACTTTGCAGCAAACCGCCCCACAAAAGACAACACCCAAACCCATCCTGCTGAAGATAGCGCCAGACCTGGCCCGGGAGCAGGTGGATGAAGTGCTGGAACTGGCGTTGGAAATTAAACTGGACGGGCTGGTAGTGAGCAATACCAGCATTTCCCGCGAGGGCCTGACCCTGCTGCCCGAAAAGCTGGAGCACATTGGAGCCGGCGGCCTGAGCGGCAAACCTCTTCGGAAAAGATCAACCGAGCTCATACGCTATATTTCGGAAAAAGTCCGCAACCGCATACCCATCATGGCATCCGGCGGTATTTTCAATGCGGCAGATGCCAGGGAAAAAATAAATGCCGGCGCCGGCCTGGTGCAGGTATGGACAGGTTTCATTTATGAGGGTCCCACCATTGTTAAGAAAATATTGGCGCGGGAAATACAGCGGGCAGGTAATAAAAATTCAGATCAGTTTTAACACAGCGGCCGCGGCCACCGCGGCAGTTTCTGACCGCAGGCGGTGATCCCCGAGATGAACCGCAATAAACCCTTCCTGGCGGGCCAGGCTGATTTCTTCGGTCGTAAAATCGCCTTCCGGGCCAACCAGTATCAACTGGGATGAAAGGGTAATATTGATCATTTCACTGAGTTGCCTTTTCTCGCCGGGTTCGCAATGAGCAATGAATTTCTGATCAGAAACAGCCCGCCCCACAAAATCATCAAAGCTGACCGGCTCCTGCAGGAGCGGCATCCAGGATTGCTGGGACTGGATCAGGGCACTTTCCACAATGGATTGCATTCTCTCCATACGGAACTGCTGTTTTTCCGTACGGTTGCATTTCAGCGGAATGATTTCCGAAACACCCAGCTCGGTCGCCTTCTCCAGGAACCATTCAAAACGGTTTGTATTTTTTAAAACAGAAAGGGCAATGGTGACGTGACTGGCATCGGACTTCTGGAATTTTTTTTCTGAAATCTTTACCCGGCAATGTTTTTTATGAGCATCCAGGATGTTGGCCACGGCCCGTAAACCCAAGCCATCCGTGAGAACGAGCGCTTCGCCCTCCCGCATACGCAATACCTGTACAATGTGCCGGGAAGCAGGTTCATCCAAGGTGAACACTTCCGTCACGCGGCTCAGGGAAGCTAAATAAAAATAGACGCCGGGCATTTCCATGAAGATAAACAGGCAGCAGGATAAATGTCAGAACGGGCTTTCCTCTTCATCATTAAAAGGAATATCATTCATTTTGCTGCCTGCCTGAATATAAAGTTTAGGACCTCCCTGACCGCTCTGGTCACCTTGAACGGGTTTCCAGTTACCCCCGGGCGGAAGCTGATCGAATCCGCCGGCGCCATCATCATCCATGAATTTCTGGATATGCAGCAGGGCCTTGAGTTTAATAGTTTCCAGCGATCCGTTACGGTGTTTGGCAATACGCACATGCGTTTCTCCTTTGTTGCTTTCACCAAATTCATTGGCGGTAATATCGTAATATTCCGGGCGGTACAGGAACATCACCATGTCGGCATCCTGCTCTATAGCGCCCGATTCGCGGAGATCACTCAATTGCGGCATTTTATTGCCTTCTTTTCTTTTTTCAACCTCGCGGCTCAATTGGGAAAGCGCAACAATGGGCACCTGGAGTTCCTTCGCCAGGCCTTTTAGATCCCGGGATATCCGGCTGATTTCCTGTTCCCGGTTTCCATTCCGGTTTTCCCCCGTGCCACTCATCAATTGGAGGTAATCAATGATGATCAGTCCCACATCGTGTTTATTTTTCAGCCTCCGGCATTTTGCCCTGAGCTCGAAAATATTCAGCGCGGCGGAATCATCAATGAAAATGGGGGCACGGGCCAGACGCTGAATGCCTTTGGCATACAGTTGTTTCATTTCGTGTTCTTCCAGTTTTCCCCGCGCGATCTTTTCCAGCCAGATTTCACTTTCTGCCGATAGTATACGCTGAACCAGCTGGCTGGCACTCATCTCCAGGCTGAAAATGGCGACCGGCGTAGGTTTGGTCGGATGCAGGGCCGCGTTGCGGGCCAGGTTGAGCGCAAAGGCGGTTTTACCTACAGAAGGACGTGCTGCCAGGATGATCAGATCCGTGGGTTGCCAGCCATACGTGATCCTGTCCAGTGAAGCAAACCCGGAAGGCACACCGGATATTTCGTCATTCTTGTTCCGCAGGTCCTCAATGCGCTGGATCGTTTTCACCAGCACCGTATCTATGCTGTCAAAATTTTTCCGCAGGTGATTGTTGGTGATCTCAAACAATTTGGTTTCCGCATCGTCCAGCAGGTCGAATACATCGGTACTGTCTTCGTAAGCATCCCCGATGATCTCCCCCGAAATACGGATCAGTTCCCTTTGAATGAATTTCTGAAGAATGATGCGGGAATGGGCGTCAATATTGGCCGAAGACACCACGGCATTGGTCAGCCGGGTGATGAAATAAGGTCCGCCGGTCATTTCCAGCTCCTCACGGAACCTAAGCTCTTCCACTACAGTCAGCATATCGATCGGCTGGCTTTTCTGCGCCAGGGATTGCATAGCCCGGTAAATCCGCTGGTGACTCTCCACATAAAAACATTCCGGTTTCAGGATTTCGATCACGGTATCGAAAGCCGATTTTTCCAGCATGATGGCCCCCAGCACCGCCTCCTCCAGCTCGCGGGCCTGGGGCGGCACCTTACCATACATCATGGTACTGACATCTACTGGTGTTTTCCGTCTCAGTTTCCTGTCCGTATTCAAATTAGTGAGCTCCATGTATCCGCTTGATTTTTTTACACATGATCCCCTGGTTATCAAATGTTATCAGGAGGACGAATATAGACCCCATTGATTCCTTTAAAAAAAGTTTTCATTTTTTTAATTTATCCATCCTAAATACACTTATTTATTAACATGATTCGCCGGGTTATGCACAAATTGTTTACTGCTATTCACAATTTAAAAAAGTTTTTCGCTTTTAAGCAAAAGAAATGCACAGACCCTGTGTACAAAAATTTCCGTCTGAATATTTTGCTAAACAAGAAACCCCGAATTGTAAAAATCCGACTCCGGATTCCTTCCGGTTAAAAAAAATCCCGATCCCTTTTTTAATTGATCCGGGATTTTTTTTCAGGAAGGGCCGATGCTGTTTAATTCGGTTGTCGGGTTGTCGGTCTTTCTGTTTTCTTATCCTCCGGTCTCGTCTGGTTTCGGTTAGCCGGTTCCTGCACCTGTGGTGACGGAGCTGTTCTGACGGGCTGATTGGCCGGTGCGGGTCGTAGGCGCATCTGCTGGCGGTTAGCCGGTGAGGGCCGCGGCAGGTTTTGCTGCTGCTGAACAGCTCCCGGGGTTCCATTCCGCTGGTTGAAACGGGCATCTGAGGGCCTGCCCGTAACGGCCGGAGCAAGTGGGGTCTGAACGGGTTGTGTTGCCGGCCTGTTGTTATTGGGCGCGGGTAACGGTGGTTGCGGTATCGGCCTGTTGTTAAAGTTCGGATTCTGCACAGCAGGCTGCGTTGCCGGACGGTTGTTGTAATTGTCGGGAGTTGCTACAGATCGCTGCGGCCTGTTGTTGTTATTCGGATTCTGCACAGCAGGCTGTGCTGCGGGACGGTCGTTGTTATTGTCGGGAGTTGCTACAGATCGCTGCGGCCTGTTGTTAAAGTTCGGATTCTGCACAGCAGGCTGTGCTGCGGGACGATTGTTGTTATCTCCCTGATTTTGCAACTGCGGACGCACATCCCTTAGCGTTTGAACGCGGGCAGGAGCCGGCCTGGACGACGCATCGGGCCTGGCAGATGGTGCTGCGTCTATACGTGGCCGGTAGATATTAAACTGGTTCCCGGAAACCCGGCTTCCCGGACTATTGGCCTCGCGGATTTGTACGGGCCTGAAGTTCTGACCGCTGACCCTTCTTACTTCGGCCAGATCAGGACCCGGGGCATAGGCATACCTGGCCCGGTTTGATCCACTGTAGTTATTGATGATGGTGGTGTTATTGATGATGGTCACATTGCGTGACCGGTCCACATGATAATTTTGCCAGCCAACACTACCCATGTACCGGCGCGGAACAAAATTCCAGTAGTTCATGGGCGGATTATAGGATCCCAAAGCAACATCGATGCTTACATTGGGCCCCAGGGGCGCCCAGCCATAATAATCATTTCCGCCTCTCCAGCTTACCCAGGCCGGAGCCCATTCATTTCCCGGAACCCACATCCATCCGTAACCGCCTTCATAAAACCAGCGGCCATAGTGGAACGGCGCCCAACCCCAATGGTAATTCGAGGCCCAGGTCCACCCGGCATCAGTATAGAGCCAGTTGCCATTCGTGCTGTAAGGCATGAAATCCGGACCGGCATCCGGCATCCACACATATCCGTATCCGGGGTAATTGATCCAATTACCGTAAGGCGCCAGATCATCATAAAAGGACTGATAGGAAACCGATGGAGCAGCCTGGGGCGGAGGATCATAACTTTCTGTCTGAACAACCTGCACGGGACCGCAGGAACTGAGCAGGATAATGCCTGAAATGAGGCAGGGTATAAAATTTTTCATGGTTACAACTTTTGCGGACTTAACCCAGTCCGGTTATTTGATCTGAGAATGGCCAAAAAGTACAATTATTTACAGTCGATTAACAAAATATTAAAGTTAGCAGCACACATCTAAAATCCTGCCACACATCAGGTAACGCTTCTTTTGATAGTTGAAACCCGTAGAAACGCCATAAAAACTATCTTTGCCTTTCTAAAAAAAAGAGCAATTTCTCCATGACCATCAGCTATAACTGGCTTTGCGACTATCTTCCGGACAATCTACAGGTAAAGCCAACCCCCGAACAGCTTTCCAAAATGCTCACGGCAGTCGGGCTGGAGGTAGAGAGCCTGAAAAAATATGAATCGGTGAAAAAGCTGTTTGAAGGACTGGTTGTTGGAGAAGTAATAACCTGCGAGCCACATCCCCATGCAGATAAGCTGAAAGTAACCCGGGTGAATATCGGAAAAACGGAAACTTTACAGATTGTTTGCGGGGCATCCAATGTGGCCACCGGTCAAAAAGTAGTGGTGGCAACAATCGGTTCCACCCTGTATCCTGAAACCGGGTCTCCGGTCACCATCAAAGCGGCAAAGATCCGGTCAGTAGACAGTGAGGGAATGTTGTGTGCCGAAGATGAGATCGGCCTTGGAAAAAACCATGCGGGCATCCTCGTTCTTCCACAGAATCTCCGTCCGGGTTCCCCGTTTGCCGATTTTCAAAAGCCGTATTCGGATCATATTTTCGAAATCGGTCTTACGCCCAACCACATGGATGCCATGAGTCATGCCGGCGCGGCCAGGGATATCTGTGCTTATTTATCCAACCAGGATAAAAAAGAATACCTGGTAAAAATGCCTGCCATTCCGCCATTCATCATCGATAAACACAACCTGCCCGTGTCCGTACATTTGGAGAATCCGAAAGCCTGTGCGCGCTATTCAGGCATAACCATAAACGGGATCCGTATTCAGGCATCTCCAACATGGATACAGGACAGGCTTCGGTCCATCGGCATAAGACCAATCAATAATGTGGTCGATATCACCAATTTCGTTCTGCATGAACTGGGTCAGCCGCTGCATGCTTACGATGCCGCCCGTATCAGGGGCAACCGGATCATCGTTAAAAACCTGCCCGCAGGAACACCCTTTATCTCCCTCGATGGAAAGGAAAGAAAACTGGATGCGGAGGACCTGATGATCTGCGATGCGGAAGGGCCTATCTGTATCGCGGGAGTTTTTGGCGGATTAAATAGCGGCATTACCCCATCCAGTACCGGTCTTTTCCTGGAAAGCGCCTGGTTCAATCCAACCGGCATCCGGAGGACCTCCTTCCGGCACGGACTACGAACGGACGCAGCCACCCATTTTGAAAAAGGCATGGATATCAGCGAAACGGTTACGGCGCTTAAACGGGCAGCCGCACTGATCCGGGAATATTCGGGAGGACAAATAGAAACGGATATCGTTGATGTATATCCGGAACCATTTCCCAAAGATCAGATCCTGCTGAAATATCATTACCTGAAGAAATTAAGTGGAAAGAATTATCCTGCATTAACCGTTAAAAATATCTTGCTGTCCCTGGGATTCGATATTCTCCGGGAAAGTATGGATGATCTGCTGGTTGCGGCCCCCCGGCATAAACCGGACATACAACTGCCCGCAGATCTTGTAGAGGAGATCATGCGCATAGATGGATATGACAACATTGTCATACCGACCGCTATAACCATTTCCCCTTCCGTGGAAACGAACCGGGATACCGCTGCGCTCCAGGAAAAACTGGCCGGCTATCTCACGGGCCTGGGGTTCAGTGAAATCTTTACCAATTCCATCACCAACAGCGCTTATTTCAGTGACGGGGAACTGGAAACAGCCGTGAAAATGATCAATAACCTGAGCACGGAACTCAATATCATGCGGCCGTCCCTGTTGGAAACCGGACTGGAAAGCATATCCTGGAACATCAACCGGAAAAACAACGCCCTCCGTTTTTTTGAGTTTGGAAAATCATACCACACCCGGCAAATTGGTCATTACCAGGAAATCAATCATTGTTGCCTCTACCTCACCGGTGATCTGCAGGCAGAGGGATGGAAAGGGAAACCGGTGCCGTCAGACTTTTTTTATCTGAAAGGAATTGGAGAAAATATATTGAAAATGGCCGGCGTGAGCGGAAATCGGCTGTCGATGTCCCATCCGAAGCTGAGTGCGGGTATGGAAGTGGTTCATAATAAATATACCCTCTTACAGATTGGCCGGGTGGCTAATGATTTGCTTGCCAGATTCGATATCCGTCAACCGGTTTATTTTGCTGATCTGTACTGGGATAATCTGATGCTTCTCGCGGCGATGAACCCGATCCTTTTTACCGAACTGCCCCGGCAGGTTCCGGTAAACCGGGATCTTGCTCTGATCGTGGAAAAATCCCTACCTTTTGAATCCGTTGAGAAAACGTTGCAGGGAATCGGACTGGAGAAATTACAACAGGTTCAATTATTCGATATTTTTGAAAGCGAAAAGCTGGGTAAGGATAAAAAATCCCTGGCCGTCAGTTTTACCTTCCTCGATCCGGAAAAAACGCTGACCGATAAGGAAATTGACGGGATGATGAGCAGGATCATGAAAACAGCAGAACTGGAATTGAAAGCGGAGATCAGGAAATAATCCGGAAAAACCAATCCACATTCATAAGCAAAAGAATCACTCATGACGCATCCGGAAATTCAGCTCAAAAGAGTGTATGAAAAATTTCAGCAACTGGTTAAACTGCATCAGGGATTACAAAAAGAAAATGAAAAGCTGAAGGCGGATTTCAAAAACATGAGTATGCGATGTGACGCGCTTTCGCAGGAAGCGGATAAATTCCGCCAGCAGACAGAAATCCTGAAATTATCAGGAAGTGACATGGATGAAAAAGAGAAAAAGGACCTGGAAAAACGATTAAACCAGTACGTCAGGGAAATAGATCGTTGTATCGCCCTGTTGAACGAATAGAAAAAGGGAAGGGGCTTAAAATGTCAGACACGCTTTACGCAACGCATCTTCATTTCATCTGCGCCCTGGCTCACTTCAAGGGTATACACGCCATAAGGAAGCTCGTTGAGGCCGTCCCAGTCAAGCAACTGCCTGCCAAATCCCAGCTCTTTGCTGAGTTCACTGCAAATGCTGCCGTGGTCGTCTTTCAGAACAGCTTTTAATAAAGAATTGTGTGTTTGGTTGATCTCGAAACTGAGGCGATCGATGAAATTCGGAGATTTGATTTTCAGAAACATGATACTGGATTTGGATACTGGATTAAATTTCCCCGTTGTGGATTCTTCAGAAGAACTTGGCTTAACTTCGAACAATCGTTATCCGGCGGATGTGAAAACAAGTTAAAAAAAGAATTCCAGAGATGCAAGCACTGATTCCAATAAATATTGTGATCGGGGACCGCCAGTTCCGGATCAAAATCCAGCCGCAGGATGAGGGGACCGTCCGAAGCACCCTCAAAACCATCAACGACAAGATCATTGAGTTTAAAACCCAGTTTGCCGGGAAAGATATGCAGGACTACATCTCCATGGTGATGTTATGGTTTGCCACACAGCCCGGTATGAACGAAAACGTTGCCATTCCGGCCGACTTTTCCAGCTCCCTGAATAAACTGGAGGAACAATTGGACAAGATCCTGTCCTGAAGGCCATTCCCATCCCCCGCCTACTTAAAAATCCCTTATCTTCGCTCACCATTCCCCATCCTTCCAGGATGGTAAAAATATGATTATCAACATTTTAAACTAGGATTTCATGGATGCCACCGTTATATACATCATAATTGCCGTCATTGGCCTTATCGCGGGCCTGCTAACTGGCAAGTTGATCTTTTCTAAAAATACCCGCAAACAGGTCGAGGAAGCTGAGCAGCAGAGCCAGAAGATGCTGGCCGAGGCCCAAATTTCTGCAGAAAACCTGAAAAAGGAAAAGATGCTCGAAGCCAAGGAAAGGTTTGTTCAGCTGAAATCAGAACACGAGAAAGAGGTCCTGGACAGAAACCGGAAGCTCAGTGATTCCGAACTACGGATCAAACAGAAAGAACAGGGCATCAATCAGCGTATGGATTCACTGGATAAGCAGGTTAAAGACAATGAAGTGATCAAAGAAAACCTGAACCGTCAGATCGACGTGGTCAATCAGAAGCGCACCGAACTGGAAAAACACCAGGAGGAACACATCCGGCGCCTGGAAAAGATTTCCGCGCTTACCGCCGAGGAAGCGAAAGCCCAACTCATCGAAAGCATGAAAAACGAGGCCCATACCCAGGCCCTGGCCCTGCAGCAGGAGATCATTGATGATGCCCGGCAGAAGGCTAATAAGGAGGCCCGTAAAATCATTATTCAAAGCATCCAGCGTACTGCTGCGGAACAGGCCATAGAGAACTCCATTACGGTTTTCAACCTGGAAAGTGATGAAATCAAAGGTCAGATCATCGGACGCGAAGGACGCAATATCCGGGCCCTGGAAGCAGCTACCGGTGTTGACCTGATCGTGGATGATACTCCCGAAGCCATCGTGCTTTCTTCTTTTGACCCGCTTCGCAGGGAAATAGCCAGGCTGGCCCTACAGCGGCTTGTTGCCGATGGCCGGATACATCCTGCGCGTATTGAAGAAGTGGTGGAGAAAACCCGTCGCCAGATTGAAGAACAGGTTATTGAAATTGGGGAAAGAACGGTGATTGAGCTCGGTATTCACGGCTTGCACAAAGAATTGGTCAGGATCGTGGGGAAAATGCGTTTCCGTTCTTCTTACGGTCAAAATCTGCTGATGCACAGCCGGGAAGTGGCTAATCTGTGTGCCATCATGGCCGCAGAGCTGGGCATGAACCCTAAACTGGCCAAACGTGCCGGACTGCTGCATGATATCGGCAAGGTTCCGGATGAAGAAACTGAACTCAGCCATGCCCTGCTGGGAATGAAGATCGCTGAAAAATACGGAGAAAATCCTGCCGTGGTGAATGCCATCGGCGCGCATCACGACGAAGTGGAGATGCAATTTGTGATCGCACCCATCATCCAGGCCTGCGATGCCATCAGCGGCGCAAGACCCGGTGCCAGACGGGAGATCATGCAGCAATATATCCAGCGCATTAAGGATCTGGAAACCTTGGCCCTCACCTATCCCGGTGTTGAAAAAGCTTATGCCATCCAGGCCGGCAGGGAATTGCGGGTTATCGTGGAGTCCGACCGGGTTTCAGACGGTGACAGCGATAAACTGAGTTTTGAGATAGCCCAGAAAATACAAACAGAAATGACCTATCCCGGCCAGATCAAGGTTACGGTGATCCGGGAAAAGAGAGCCGTGAATGTTGCCCGGTAATGACCAGCAATAGTTTTTGGATTTACCCGAAACCTTGTTAGCTTTGCATCCCCAAAAATCATGTTATGAGCACCGCAGTAGCCTATGTACAGGAACAGTTATCCGCGAAAAAAGTACTCCCCAAATTCAAGGCAGGGGACAATATTACGGTTAACTATAAAATCATTGAAGGCAACAAGGAACGTATCCAGAGTTTTAAAGGAGACGTGATCAAACGCCAGGGCGTGGGTCAGACGGCTACTTTTACCGTTCGCAAGATATCCGACGCGATTGGCGTAGAAAGAACATTCCCTTCCTTTTCCCCCCATATTGAATCCGTGACGGTGAACAAGGTAGGACGCGTCCGTCGCGCGAAACTTTATTTCCAGAGGGAAAGAAGTGGAAAAAGCGCCCGCATCAAGGAAAAAAGAATCGTTTCCTGATTTTTATAAATCAACTGTTAATGATCTGGCGGAAGTGCAATCCTTCCGCTTTTTTATTTTCAAAGGATTATCTTTGCGGGATTAAATGAAAAGACTATGCTCAGTCATTTGTTCCTGATATCAGCACCTGGCGGATCAGAATGGATCCTGATTATCCTGGCTGTCCTGATCCTTTTTGGTGGTAAGAAAATACCGGAATTTATGCGTGGCATTGGTCGCGGTATGCGCGAATTCAATGATGCCAAAAACAATGTGAAAAAAGAATTTGAAGACGGAATGAATGAACCCAGGGAAACGGTGCCGCCCGCAACGTCAGCATCAACGCCAGTTTCAACAGCAACGTCCACACCTACCCAAACTTCTGCTACCAACTCCGCGAACTGATAAATCCAGCATATCCTGCTGAATTTTATATGTTCCCGCTTTGCGTAGTCACCACGCTTGTTTACCTTTTCCTCCATACCAGAATACCATGAGGCCCTGATAACAGGATCCATTTCCTGCCGGGAAACGGTTTCTCATTACCTGGAAAGGATCAACCACTTTAGCCATTTAAACGCCTTTGTGACCGTTTACGGGGAGGAAGCCCTTTCCACTGCTGACCGGCTCGATCAGGAAAGAAAGACCGGATGCCGGCCCGGAAAGCTCCATGGCGTGGTGATCGGTATTAAGGATGTGCTTTGTTACAGGGATCATCCGGTGACTGCCTCCTCTAAGATCCTGGAAGGTTTTAATCCACTTTATAATGCCACTGCCGTGGAATGGCTCCTGAATCAGGGAGCCATAATAATAGGTCACCTGAATTGCGATGAATTTGCCATGGGTTCCAGCAATGAGAATTCGGTCTATGGCCGGGTGAAGAATGCACTGAATTACGACCGGGTCCCCGGCGGCTCCTCCGGCGGTTCGGCCGTGGCCGTACAGGCCGGCCTTTGTATGGTGACCCTGGGCAGCGATACCGGTGGCTCCGTGCGTCAGCCGGCAGATTTCTGTGGAGTAGTTGGGCTCAAACCCACTTATGGACGAGTTTCCCGGTATGGTCTCATCGCTTATGCCTCTTCTTTTGACCAGATCGGCATTTTTGGAACAAATATCCCTGATGTGGCCCTGGTGCTGGAAGTAATTTCAGGATTTGACGGCCGCGACAGTACTTCTTCCCGCCAGACCGTTCCTGAATACAGCAGGGGCATACAAGAGCCTCCCTCCATTTACCGCATAGCGGTGCTGAAGGAGGCTATGGAGCATCCTTCGCTGGATCCGGAGATACGGGAACAGCTTAACCGGTTTACGGGGCAATTGAAAGCGGCGGGCCACCTGGTGGAGGAAATATCATTCGACCTGCTGGATTTTATTGTACCGGCGTATTATGTATTGACCACGGCGGAGGCCTCTTCCAATTTATCCAGATTTGACGGGGTACGATATGGGAGAAGGACCGCCGATCCCGAGGCCGGATACCCCGGTTTTTACCGTAAAACCCGGTCGGAAGGCTTTGGGAAAGAAGTAAAAAGGCGGATCCTGCTCGGAACCTTTGTTTTGAGCTCCGGGTACTACGAAGCTTACTTTACCAGAGCCCAGCAGGTTAGAAAAATTTTAACAGACAGAACAAGGCTGATTTTCAATCAGTTCGACATCATTCTCACTCCCACAGTCCCAACCACCGCTTTTCGCGCCGGGGAAAAAATGACCGATCCGGTAGCGATGTATCTCGCTGATTTGTATACAGTTTACGCAAATCTGGTGGGCATTCCGGGCATTTCTTTACCACTTTTCCAGCATTCAAATGGCATGCCTTTTGGTATTCAGGCTATGACAAACCGATTTCGGGAATTATCTTTACTCCGGTTCTCCAAAGAACTCATGCAACAATATAAGTCCTACGAAACTCCGACTTTATGAAAACCGGATCCACGAGCTACATTATCCGGTAACTACAATCCGTGATCCATCCCTTGAAAAATTTATGAACCGCATTTTCCGGTTTATAAATCTTTAAGCATTAAAGAGATGAAAAGACTTTTATTGTTGGGCTTTGCTATTATTGGACTTGTGCTGAGTACCCTGGCAAATGCCCTGAAGAGGGACAAAACTGCTGTCACGCTTTACGTGCCCATCGACACCAGCAGCGTTAGAAACAGCTTTGACAACCTGTTCCTGGCTTCTGTCAGGGGCAACAACGGAGCGCTTTTGAATCGCCATGCGGTTTCTTATGTGAGGGATTTCATGATGAAGAACAAGAAGGACCTGGAAGCAATCCGGTCCGCGAATTATGCTTATCTGAGACTGATCAATGGCATTTTAAGCGAATGTGGCCTTCCTTCCCAGTTGAAATACCTGGCCATGATTGAATCCGAGCTCAAGCCTTCGGCAGTTTCCTGTGTTGGGGCGGCCGGCCCCTGGCAGTTGATGCCGGCTACGGCCCGTGTGCTGGGTCTGAAAGTGAACCACAGGGTGGATGAAAGGAAGAATTATCGTAAGAGCACCAGGGCCGCGGCAATTTACCTGCGGGACCTGTACGCCGAATTCGGCGACTGGCTGCTGGTGATTGCGGCTTATAACGGAGGAGACGGAAACGTTTACCGGGCGATCAAAAAAAGCCACAGCTCCAATTTCTGGGTTCTTCAGAAATATTTGCCAAAAGAATCCAGTAACCACGTAAAAAAATTTATTGCTACCCAGTACGCTCTGGAAGGAGAGGGCAGTGTGACCACCCTTACCAAAAAAGAAGCAGCGGAACAACTTACCGGTTCAGCGATTTATGTCTTTTCCCGGAAAATAAATAAGGCGGAGGATGCCGATGCAAAATTAGTAAGGGTTTCCGGGAAGTATGATGCCTCGGTGATCTCCAGTCACATCCTGATGGGTCTGGGAGATTTTAACCGGTACAATCCGGACTTTGATAAGGTGATGGCCAGTGAGAACAACAGCTACGATCTGAAACTGCCTGCAGATAAAATGGATCTTTTTGAATCAGATAGATACCAGATCCTGAATGAATCCGTACAGCATTTGCAGATGGAAGAAAATATGGACGACAACAAGTTCATAGCCGGTGTTACCAGAAAATAATTTGGTCGCTTTATTTAAACCGTACCCCTTGCCTGTTCATTCAGGCGGGGGTTTTTAATATTTTCTCCATGCCTGAAATTTTCATCACGCATTCTTCATATTCCTTTTCCGGGTCGCTGCCCGTGGTAATGCCGGATCCGGCAAAGCAGGACAGATACCGGTGCTGCTGATTATACAACAAACTTCTGATCACCACATTGAAATCAAAATCCTGGTTGGGTTTCACATACCCAACGGCACCTGAAAATAATCCTCGTTTTGTTTTTTCATATTGCTCAATCAGTTCCAACACCCTTTTCTTGGGCGCCCCGGTCATGGATCCCATGGGAAATGTAGCCGAGATCATGTCGGTCCAGCCGAGTCCCGGTTTCAGCCTGCCCTGTATCGTAGAAATCATCTGGTGAACCTGGGGAAAACTATATATCCCAAAAAGTTCTTCCACTTTTACCGTATCCGGTTTACAGATCCTGGAAAGATCGTTGCGGACCAGATCCACCACCATCACATTTTCAGCCCGGTCCTTTTCACTGTTCATCAGGGCCTGTCTCCATTTTTCATCCTGCTGTTTGTTTTCCGGATCACGGGGTGCAGTGCCTTTGATGGGTTGGGACAGGACCAGGTCGCCCCTTCTTTTAAGATATCTTTCGGGACTTGCGCAAAGCAAAAACTTACCACCCATCGTATAATAGGCAGAAAAAGGAGAGGGGGAAACTTTATTCAGGGCCTGGAAAAGAAACATCGGATCAATAACCGCCTGGTCGGCAAAAAACTCCTGGCAGAAATTAATTTCGTAACAATCGCCGCGGTGGATGTGTTCCTTCAGGCGTTCTATGATATGGATGTATTCATCCTTATTCATTCTTTGCCTCATCAGCGTTTCGGGTACCGGCCCTTTATATTCCGCTATTACGGGTGCGGCGCTGATCTCACTTAATATCCGGTCATGGTCATCCCGCAGCGATCCGATGCTAAGGCGTTCATGGTTTAACAGAACAATGGTTTCCGGAATAAAAAAGAAAAGATCCGGAAAACCGATGGGATCCGGCAACCGGGATGGGACCGATTCCGTTTCCGATTTCAAATCAAAAGAAAAATGGCCAAAAAGCCAGTCGTTATGACGTAAGGAAAATTGTTTGAGCTGGTCAAAAGCTTGTCCGGATGCGGCTTCCAGCCGGGCGTATTCTCCCACTGCCGCCATACATTCAAAGGAGTGGTTGGTGGATTTATATTGCTGGTTGTCCAAAAAACAACAGGTATTGAACGGGGCTGACCAATTCAATACCTGTTGTTTTATTTTATACAGATCGCTAACGGGAAAAGAAACAAAAGCTCGGTTAGCCATTGCGGTTACCCCGGTTAAAAATCATCCTCTTCTTCTTCAAAGCCATTGTCGTTAAAGAGATCCAGGTTTTTGTATTCGTCATCCAGACCCAGGTCATCTTCTTCGGTGCCTTTAGCCGCTTTTTTTCCGGGCGTGGAGACGCCACTCTTCTTTACTTTGGAACGGGGAATATCAAATTCATCAAAATCAGGATCCCATTCCTCATCTTCTTCCACCTTATTCCATTCATCCACTTCATCTTCCTCCGCGACGTCGTCATCGTCGTCATCGTCGTCATCCGCCTTCTTTTTAGATTTGGGGGTAGAAGCCTTATCGCTTTTTTTAGCCGCAGTTTTCGGAGTTTCAACCTCGTCATCAACGTCGTCTTCGTCGTCCTCCTTTGGTTTTTTTGAGGAAGGTTTCGCAGCAGTCGGCTTTGATGGTGCAGGTGCGGATTTTTTTGAATCCTTTTTCTCCTTATCAGATTTTGATGCCATGTTCCAATAAGATTAGATTGTAAAATTTCAGCGAAGTTTTTAAACCTCCAAATTTTTTTAAAAAGAATTTTTGAGGTCGCCAGACCGGATCAGCAATTTTCTATCAATTGGTTACGGCCCGGTCCATTAGATATATAAGAAACTTTAACTTTCAGGTAATTATCTATATAAGCAATATAGGCCCTCATCGGTTCGGGCAATTCTCCGTAGGTCCTGGTTGACGTAATGTCCGTTTTCCAACCAGCAAAGGAAGAAAGGATGGGTTTAATGGCGTTCTGAAGCATCTGGAACGGAACTTCTCCGGTTTCTTTTCCATCGATCTGGTATTTGCAGCACACTTCCAGTTTCTCAAAATCATCCAGCACGTCGGCCTTGGTCATGACCATGCTGGTAACTCCGTTGAGCATACAGGCATAACGGAGGGCCACCAGATCGATCCAGCCACAGCGGCGGGGCCTGCCGGTGGTGGCTCCGAATTCGCTACCCGCCTTGCGGATGCGGTCGCCAGTTTCGTCCGAGAGTTCGGTTGGAAAGGGGCCGCTCCCCACGCGCGTACAATAAGCCTTGGTGACGCCAATCACCTCCCGGATCTTTTGGGGGGCTATACCCAGGCCCGTGCAAACGCCGGCGGAAATGGTATTGGAAGAGGTGACAAAGGGGAAAGTGCCAAAGTCAACATCCAGCATGCTCCCCTGTGCTCCTTCAGCCAGCACTTTCTGGCCCTGGCTGATCCTGTTGTTGATGAAATATTCTCCGGGCACAATCTTAAACTGACGCATGAATTCCAGGGCCTCAAAAAATTCTTCTTCCCAGGCGGAAACGTCTTCCTGGAAATGCAGGCCGTCCAATAATTTCTGATGTTTCAGCCTCAGCCGGATGTACTGGGTAGTGAAATTCTTATCCAGCAGATCCCCTACCCGCAATCCGTTGCGGCCGGTTTTATCCATATAGGCCGGTCCGATCCCCTTGAGCGTGGATCCGATCTTTTCATTTCCTTTTGATAATTCGGAGGCTTTATCGAGCGCCCGGTGGGTGGGAAGAATGAGGTGCGCCCGCTGGGCGATGTACAGGTTTTTGCGGTAGTCAACGCCAAATGATTTTACCGATTCACATTCCCTTTTCAGGGTAACCGGATCCAGTACCACGCCGTTCCCGATCAGGTTAACGGTATTTTCGTGAAAGATGCCGGATGGGATCTGGTGCAGAACGATCTTCTGATCATTCACATACAAGGTATGGCCGGCATTGGGACCTCCCTGGAACCTGGCAATAACATCATAGCGGGGTGCGAAATAATCTACAATCTTGCCCTTTCCCTCATCGCCCCATTGCAAGCCTAAAATAACATCAACCATCAGAAGTGATTTGCTGTTTACCAGAAAGGCGCAAAAATAAGTGAATGGAAATCAATGGGAAATTATTTTCATTTTTCATTACCCGTTTTCCGTGTCAAACCGGTCAACCGAATGTATACCACTGAGTTGTTTCAACCGCCGGACGGCATCATCCAGCTCTTCCTTATCATGTACATACACCTTGATGCTTCCTTCAAAAAGCCCCTCCCTGGCCTCCACGGTGAGGGCATTGATATTGATTTTCAGTTCCCCCGAAATCAGGTTGGTGATCATATTGATCACACCCACATCGTCTATACCTACGATGCGGATACCGGTAAGGAAAGAAATTTCTTTGTTCTTTGCCCACTTGGTTTTCACCACACGGTGACCGTAACTGGAAAGCAGACGGGTTGCATTGGGGCAATTCGTGCGGTGAATCGTCAACCCCTTTCCGGTGGTCACAAACCCGAATACATCATCTCCCGGAATGGGTTTACAGCAATTGGCCAGCGTATACACGATCTTATCGCTGCTTTCACCAAAAATGATGAGTTCGGTATCTTTCCGCTGAGCCGGAGATAGATTGGACTCCGGTCTGATCTCGACGGGCAGCTTTGCCGGTTTGGGGGGTTCCAGCCGGTCGCCCAAAAGCTGAAATTCATTCAGTTCTTTCAGGTCGATATTCTTTATCGCTGCCTGATAATAAAGGTCCAGCGAGGAATTGAGCTTGTAGAAAGCCGTAAGCGTGTCAATATTATGCTGGTTGTATGCTGCCCCGAAATTTTCGAGTTTTTTTTGCACCATGTACTTGCCTTCATCGGCGATCTTCCGCTTTTCATCCTTCAGGGAATCCTTGATCTTACTTTTTGCTTTGGCGGTTACTACAAAGCTGAGCCAGTCTTCGGTTGGGTGCTGCTTGCTGGAGGTAATGATCTCCACCTGGTCGCCACTTCTCAGCTTATGACTGATGGGAACCAGCTTGTGATTCACTTTGGCACCGATACACTGTTCCCCGATAGCGCTGTGGATGGAAAAAGCAAAATCCAGAGCGGTGGATCCGATGGGCATCATTTTCACGTCCCCTTTCGGGGTATACACATAAATTTCCTCGGCCAGAAAACTCATTTTGAAATCCTGGAGGAAGTTGATGGAATCATTATCTTCCATGTTGAGTACTTCCCGGATCTGCTGGAACCATTTGTCGAACCGGCTTTCGTCGCTTGTACCCTCCTTGTATTTCCAATGGGCGGCAAGACCTTTTTCCGCAATCTCATTCATGCGTTTGGAACGGATCTGAATCTCCACCCACTTACCCTGCGGTCCCATAACGGTTGTATGCAGGGCTTCATACCCGTTTGATTTTGGATTGCTGAGCCAGTCCCGCAACCGTTCCGGTGAAGGCGAATATTCATCCGTGATCATCGAATACACTTTCCAGCAATCCGCTTTTTCCCTTTCGGGTGGGGAATTGATGATGATTCGGATAGCAAACAGGTCGTATACTTCTTCGAAGCTGACACCTTTTTTGCGCATCTTGGTCCAGATAGAATGTATGCTTTTCGGACGACCGTGAATTTCGAAATCAAAATTGGACCGCTCCATATTTTCGCGAAGCGGTTTAATGAATTCATTGATATACCGCGACCGTTCGCGTTTGGTTTCTGCCAGTTTGCGCGCAATTTCTTTATATTCTTCCGGCTCCAGGTATTTCATGGCCAGATCTTCCAGTTCGGTTTTGATATTATACAGGCCCATCCGGTGCGCCAGGGGCGCAAACACATATACGGTTTCCGATGAAATCTTCAGTTGTTTGTCGCGCTTCATACTGTCCAGCGTCCGCATATTGTGCAGCCGGTCTGCTAGCTTGATCAGAATTACCCGGGGGTCATCGGTGAGGGTAAGCAGGATCTTCTTAAAATTCTCTGCCTGCTGGGAGCCATTAACGTCGATTACGTTGGAAATCTTGGTGAGTCCGTCCACGATCCTCGCGATTTCACTGCCAAAATCGCGTTCGATGTCTTCCAGACTGATGTCTGTATCTTCCACCACATCGTGAAGCAGGGCACAGATGGTGGATCTAACGCCCAGACCGATCTCTTCCACACAGATCCGGCTAACGGCCAGGGGATGCAAAATATAGGGCTCCCCGCTCTTGCGGCGCATGGTCTTGTGTGCCTCTGCCGCCATTTCAAAAGCATCCCGGACATGCTCCTTATCCCCGGCCTTCAGTTTCGGTTTCAGGGAGCGCAAAAGGGCCCGGTATTCCCTTAAAATCAACCTTTTTTCCTGCTCTTCCGTCAGATTATACTTCGGGATGGCCGCGACAGTTTCCATTGAAACGAATTTACGAAATTTACGGTACTTTTGAGCTCCTTGAGGAGCTGTTGATGGCATATGGTGGATGGTTGATGGACTTCAGGTGCGAATCCAAACCTAAATTCCATCAACCATCCACCATATACCATCAACCTGAAACTCAAGCTCTTATTCTTTCATACCATGCGGGTGTGGCGAAATTGGCAGACGTATCAGACTTAGGATCTGACGCCGCGAGGCATGTGGGTTCGAGTCCCTCCACCCGCACAGAACGGGACCCCGGTCCCGTCTTTTTTTACTTCCCCTAAAAAAAAACCGGGAGCTGCTCATGTTAACATGGGCAGTTCCCGGTCAGGTAATCAGAAAAGCCAAATACTCCGGACGGCTTATTTGCTGACACTTGCGATATCGATCGCATC
Source organism: Chitinophagaceae bacterium (assembly GCA_041691395.1). Taxonomy (GTDB): domain Bacteria; phylum Bacteroidota; class Bacteroidia; order Chitinophagales; family Chitinophagaceae; genus Puia. Next base: position 91,639 of record JBEPUT010000006.1, on the reverse strand, counting down.
CCCGGTCATGGTTCCGGTAACAGTAACTTTTTGGCCCAGATACTTTGAAACCTTCTTAGGGTTTGTTATGGAATAGACCTTACCGTCTACTACCAAAACGGCAACAGAACCTTCTTTGATGCATTTCTTTGCACAGGCTACATGTCCTTCCTTAGCGCCATCTGCGCCGCAATGAGAATCGCTGATGTATCCGGTCCAGGTGCCATCACCGGCATAAGTAACTGCGAGGGAAAAAAACAATACCAGCATTAAAAGATACTTCTTCATAACAGCAGATTTTAAATTTGAATAATTTTAATGGATCCAAATTACGGATTATTCGGCACAGCGTCCAAATTAGGTTAAATGCTATGGAGTTACGACAGGATGCCCTCCCCGGCATATTTCTCTTTTTTCTCCCTGGATTTTCTTAATTTTGCAGCCCGTTTCCAGTGGGCGGGGCCGCCTTTCCGCTGGAAAAACATCATCAAAAATCATTGCATGGGTACCATAACCAGAGAGCCTATAGGTCTGTTAAATGAAAAAATCACCGTTAAGATTGAAAAAGGCGATTATCTCCCTTCTTTCGAAAAAGCCCTTAAAGAATTTGGTAAAAAGGCCAATATCCCCGGGTTCAGGAAGGGCATGGTTCCAACCAGCCTGATCAAAAAAATGTACGGAAACTCCGTGTTCACCGACGAGGTGTTGAAAAGTGTGGAGAAAAAGCTGACCGACTACATGAGCGCCGAACAACTGGATATTTTCGCCCAGCCCCTTCCCCTGCCGGAAAATGATGCCCGCCAGATCAATATGGGACAGCCGGATGATTACTCCTTTGCCTTTGAAGTGGGTTTGAAGCCCGCTTTTCAACTTCCCGATCTGGCTTCGCTTACCCCTACCCGTTACCAGATACAGGTGACGGACCAAATGCTGGATAACGAGATCGACCGGCTGCAGGTGAAAAATGGAACCATGACAGAACCCGAATCCGTGAACAGTGACGAAAATGTACTGAACCTTGCTTTCCAGGAAACGGATCCCGAAGGCCATCCGGTGGAAGGATCACAGCCCAAAGAAAATTCCCTGCTCGTTAAATATTTTACCGAATCATTCCGGCCACAGCTTACCGGTAAAAAGAAATCGGATGAACTCGTGATTCAGTTATCCTGGGCTTTTGACGATAAAGAAAGGGCCTGGATACTTCAGGATCTGGGTCTGGACAAGGAAAGCGCCGCCGATGCCGATAAATATTTCAAACTCACCCTCACCAAACTGGGCCTGGTGGAAAAAGCGGCGCTGGACGAAACGCTCTTTAAAAAAGTATTTCCATCCAGGGAAGCCGGCACCACAGCGGAATTTCGCCAGGCGGTGAAAGAAGAAATGGCGGCGCAGTGGAAAACGCAAACCGGCAGCCAGTTGCACCACAGTCTCTATCATGAACTCCTCGATAAAACGCAGGTGGAATTTCCGGAGTCCTTCCTCAAACGCTGGCTGCTTAACGGTGGCGATAAACCGAAAACAGCAGAAGAAGTGGAACACGAGTTTCCTTCTTTTGTGAATGCCCTGAAATGGAGCCTGATCACAGAGAAGATCAATGCCGAAAATGCTTTTGAAGTGGGTGTTGACGATGTACGCGGTGCCGCCCGTCAGCAACTATTCTCCTATCTGGGTGGACTTCCCCAGGGTGATAACCAGCCCTGGGTGGAAGATTATGTAAACAAAATGATGCAGGACCGCCGGTTTGTGGATGAAACCTATCAGCGACTCAAAACAGATAAAATGCTGACCTGGCTGGAATCCCGGGTAAGCGCCGTGGACAAGGAAATTTCCGCCGAAGAATTCAATAAACTTCAGCAGGAACACCAGCATCTGCATGCCGAAGACCATCATCACGAAGATCAGGAACAGGATCACGGGGTGGCGGGCCATGTGCATGCTGAACACGAACAACAGCATCATGACTGATATAAACCTTAAAAATCCTGCAAACCAGCAGGATTTTTAATTCGTCCTGCAACTCTGTCAGTTTTTTGGAAGTTTAAAAGTTTGGACGGAGATTTGAACGGTAAACCCCTGTTACTGCCAATCCATCCTCAAGAAAAAATTTAATCTATTATGCATTTAGGAACCGAATTTGAAAAATATGCCGTAAAACACCTCGGCCTATCGAGCAATACACTGCACAGTTACGGGAAATACCAGGTGACGGGGCTAACCCCCAATATCATTGAAGAACGCCCCATGAATGTTGCGGTGATGGATGTTTACAGTCGTCTGATGATGGACCGGATCATCTTCCTGGGTTATCCGATCAATGACGAAGTGGCGAACATCGTTACCGCGCAGCTTCTGTTTCTGGACAGTACCGACCGCCATCGCGATATTCAGATGTACATCAACAGCCCCGGCGGAAGTGTGTATTCAGGATTGGGCGTTTATGACACCATGCAGTATGTAACGCCGGACGTGGCCACCATCTGTATTGGCATGGCGGCTTCCATGGGCGCCACCCTGATGTGCGCAGGCACCAAAGGAAAAAGAACAGCACTGAAACACAGCCGCATCATGATGCATCAGCCCAGCGGCAGCATCGGCGGACAGGCCAGCGATATCGAGATTACCGTAAATGAGATCCGAAAGCTGAAAAAAGAACTGTATGAGATTTATTCGAACCATACGGGAAAAACAGTCAAACAGATAGAAAAGGATTCCGACCGCGACTATTGGCTCACTGCCGTTGAAGCCAAGGAATACGGACTGGTTGACGAAGTGCTGGTGATCAATCCACGTAAGGAGAAAAAAGAAAATTAAATCCTTTTTAAAGAACAAACAATGAATTATTCCAATAAATACCCGGTTCAGCCCCTTCGCATGGACGATGAGCCGGAAGAAGAGAAAGAAGAGAAACCGCAAACCGATCCGGGCATGCTGATGAAAAAGCTGGAGAAATATTTCTTTGAAACCCGTACCGTACAGCTTTGGGGACCCGTAGACGATCGTTCTGCCAAAGACATCATCAACAAGTTTTTTTTACTCGATGCAGATAAACCGGGCACGGATATCCGGTTCCTGATCAACAGCCCGGGTGGCATGGTCACCAGCGGTATGGCCATTTACGATGTGATGAAGATGCTGAAAAGCCCGGTAAGCACAGTATGTATCGGACTGGCCGCATCCATGGGATCCATACTGCTTAGCGGAGGAGTCAAGGGCAAGAGATATATTTATCCGCATGGCGAGGTAATGATCCATCAACCTAGCCTCGGCGGGTATATCCAGGGCGTTAGTGTTGACCTGGAAATACAGGCCAAACAAACCAGGCGGGTAAAGGAGATAGCAGCCAGGATCCTGGCGGAAAACTGTGGTAAAAAATACGAGCAGATCATCAAGGATTTCGACCGTGACTACTGGATGGATGCCAAAGAATCCCTGGATTACGGGATCGTGGACCACATCAGCACCACTTTATAATCCGGGCCGCCGGAACCGGTCCCTTTTCCGGAAACGGGCGCCGCAATTTTTGTCCAAATCATTGGGATTTGGCGCATAAGTTGATTAATTTTACGCATCATTCAAAGGAAATGGCTAAAAACTCACTTCATTGTTCTTTCTGTGGCCGCAGTCGCGACGAAGTCAAGATCCTCATTGCGGGTCAGGAAGGTCATATCTGTGAAAATTGCGTGGAGCATGCGCAGGAAATCATCCAGCAGGAGCTGATCGTACGCGAGGATTCCACGCCCAATTCACAGTTCAAGCTTACGGTTAAAAAGCCGATTGAGATTAAACGGTTTCTGGATGAATACGTGATCGGACAGGATGACGCAAAGAAAGTGCTCGCCGTTGCCGTATACAATCATTATAAGCGACTCCAGCAAAAGGTGGCCGACAACGATGTGGAAATTGAAAAAAGCAACATCATCATGGTCGGCGAAACCGGTACGGGCAAAACCTTGCTGGCAAAAACCATAGCCAAACTGCTCAACGTTCCCTTTGCCATTGTGGATGCCACGGTATTTACCGAAGCAGGATATGTGGGTGAGGATGTAGAGAGCATCCTGACCAGGCTGTTGCAGGTTTGCAATTATGATGTAGTCAGCGCGGAAAGAGGGATCGTATATATTGATGAAATCGATAAGATCGCGCGAAAGGGAGACAATCCTTCCATCACGCGCGATGTGAGCGGCGAAGGCGTACAACAGGGTTTGCTTAAGCTCCTGGAAGGAACCGACGTACTGGTACCTCCACAGGGCGGAAGGAAACATCCTGAGCAAAAGCTCATCAAGATCAATACCCAGAATATCCTCTTCATTTGTGGTGGGGCTTTCGACGGGGTGGATAAAATTATTGCGAGAAGGATCAATACCAATTCCATCGGATTCAATGTAAATAAAGAGCTGCAGGACTTTACCCGGAAAAACCTGTTGCAGCACATCAATGCTCCGGATCTTAAATCATTCGGGCTGATCCCTGAGCTGCTCGGTCGCTTACCCGTAGTGACCCACCTGAATCCATTGGATAGCGTCACCCTTCGGTCCATCCTGACCGAACCCAGGAATTCGCTTATCCGTCAGTACAAAAGGTTGTTTGAACTGGAAGGCATCCAACTGAGCATCGATAACGATGTGCTGGATTTTATGGTTGAAAAAGCAGTGGAGTACAAACTGGGAGCGCGTGGGCTTCGCAGCATCTGCGAAAGCATTCTTACAGACGCCATGTTTGAACTGCCTTCTACCAAAGAAAGCAAATTTCACCTTGACCTGGAATATGCCAGAAAGAAATTTGACACCAGTAAAATGAGCTTGTTAAAAGTTGCCTGATCAGCCCCTCCTATCATAATCCTTCTATTCCCGATCTCCTTTTCAAAAAATTTTCAACTGACATCATAAAAGCATATGAAAGAACTCATTGAAAAATTAAAAGCTGAAGGGCTGACCGAAGAACAGGCATTCAAGGCTGTGGAGATCATGAAGAATTTTGCCAAATCCAAATTCCCTTTGTTTGGTGGTGCCATTGACAAGCTGTTTGATAAATACAGCAAACAGCAGGAAGAAGATTTTATGCCCTGATGCTGCGGATCAGACAACCCGGGTTTTGGAGGGGCTTTGGATGTACGACTGTTGTAAATAAAATGTCATTGCAGCACTTCCCTGGCAATAACAATCTTCTGTATCTCCGAAGTGCCTTCCCCAATGGTACATAATTTACTGTCCCGATAAAACTTCTCCACCGGAAAATCTTTGGTATAACCATAACCGCCAAAAATCTGAACGGAATCATTGGCCGTTTTCACAGCGACTTCGCTTGAATAATATTTGGCCATAGCAGCTTCTTTGGACACGGCAAGCCCCTTATTTTTCCGGTAGCCTGCCTGAAAGGTCAGCAATTCTGCTGCCATGATCTCCGTGGCCATATCTGCCAGTTTAAACGAAATTCCCTGAAAAGCAGAAATGGGTTTATCAAACTGATGTCTTTCCTTTGAATATTGCAAAGCCGCCTCATAAGCCCCTTTGGCAATACCAACGCCCAAAGCGGCAATGGATATCCTTCCTCCGTCCAGCACTTTTAAAGATTGTTTAAATCCAGTACCCACTTCGCCCAGGCGGCAGCTGTCGGGAATACGGCAGTTGTCAAAGATCATTTCAGCGGTTTCACTCGCACGCATGCCCAGTTTGTTTTCTTTTTTTCCGCCTTTGAACCCCGGGATTCCACGCAACACAACAAAAGCCGTTGCATTGTTTTTTTCTCTGGGGGCGCCAGTTCTGGCAACTACTACGGTGATGTTGCTGCTGATGCCGTGGGTGATCCAGTTCTTCGTACCATGTAGTATCCATTCATTGCCATCAGGGGTTGCGGTGCATTGCATATTGGCTGCATCACTTCCGGTATTCGCCTCGGTAAGACCCCAGGATCCGATCCACTCCCCGGAAGCCAGCTTAGGCAGATACGCCTTCTTTTGCTGCTCGTTACCAAAAGCCAGAATATGCCCCGTACAGAGGGAATTGTGGGCAGCCAGACTGAGCCCTATGGAGCCGCAAACCCTGGCTATTTCTTCTATGATGAGGATGTATTCTATATAACCCATGCCGGCACCGCCGTATTCCTCAGGCACCAAGACACCCATCAGCCCCAATTTACCCATAGCACGCATGATCTCTTCGGGGAAATGCTGGGATTCATCCCATTCCATGACATGCGGTTTAATATATTGCAGAGCAAAATCTCTGGCCGTAGCAGCAGCCTGCCGGGATAGTTCATCAATTTCAAAATCCATACGTCAGCATTCAGAATGAAAAAAGCAGCAACCGGAGTTGCTGCCCTGACGCAGCAAACAATCGTTAGCTCCGTTTACAAGATTTTGTAAACTTTAAGCAAGGTACATTTTTTTTAAAAAACATACTAACGGTTGTTAGTTTTTATTCTCGGCAACTATACAATACGTGATGGGACAACATCAAAATTCGCTAATTTAGAATATATGATTGGCTATTTATTATTAGAAAACGAGCATTTGGGAGAAATCGATTTCAAAGTGATTGACGAAAGTATGGGTGTTGTCGGAGGAGATTTTGTACCATACCTCGCATATTATAAATGGCAAAAGCAAATACAATCACTCTATTTAACTAAGGGCATTGCCAATGTCGACGACTTCGATTTTGAGGTAATGATTGATGGCAAAATCGTTGAGCCAATGGGGGGGATTGGTGTTACAGATTCTGAAGAGTTTAAAGAAATTTTTGTGGACGTTGCAGGATTGCCTCGTGATATAGTTGAGCTTGTACTAGCAAATATATAGACCTACCACGAAATCACCTTTTCTTTGTGTTCTTTTTAGGCTTTACAGGCTTACATATACTCAGTTCACAGCTCCTATTCAGAATAATTACCAAGGAGAAATAATTAGTACTGGCGGGGAAATATAACACGAGCTTTTAATTAATGAGGGGCTCTTTTTTTATCTTCTTTATTTACTTTAGAAATAAAGAAATAGAGAGCAACAGCCGCAATCGCTAGTAATAGCAGGTCAACTATGAAAGAAGAACTATTCATATTCAATCCGGTTTTTTAATATTTTGTTCTAACTCTAACTCCTTTGTCAGTAAGTTAACCTTATCGAAAATACAGAATATAGTCACAATCACAAATACAATGCCTTGAATAATAGTCAGTTTCCTAATGTTTGCTAGATCTAACTTATTGAGTATCAATACTGAATAATTCAACGCTACGACTCCAAATACTGCACACGGAATAACACCCATTAAAAAATATATATGAAAGGGGTACTTGTATTTGCAAAAAAGAAAATCTAAAGAAACGCTTCCCGCCATTGCGAGACAGTAAAAAATAAAAATTAAATCCCTAATTAAATGGACTATTTCCAGTTTGACAGTTTCGCTAAGCACAGGATCATTTATTGAAATCCACAAGTACCTGAATATTAAAAACGGAGCAATCCCAAAAATCATATTCCAGAAATACCAGGTAAGGGCTTTGTAAATTGGCTTCATCGTTAGAGTGTTCTAAGATGTGAAACCTTTGTATAACCATTTTTCCACCTGTCCCAACAGGTATATAGGTGCCACAATGATATAGGATAAGGAAAAGACCTGATGTGGATCAAACGTCAAACCCATTTCCTGCCGGCCAGTTGAATAAGCATTTTTGATGAATTCAGGCGTGCTGCCTGCCACTCGGATAACCCAAAGCATTATTTATTTCACCACCAGATAAGGTTCCAGCTTTTTAAATATTTCCGGATCCATCTGGGCGAGTTGCTGCAACTCCCCAACCGTTTTAAATCTGCCATGTTGCTCCCGGTATTGAATGATCCCCCTGGCCAGCTTCCAGCGGATATAGGGATGTGCCTGCAAAGATTCCTGCACTGCCGAATTCAGGTCAATCTTTTGCAGATCTGCCGTTTGGATATGCAGGAAAGGCCGGATATTCTCAAAAGTTGAATCCGGCAAACCAAAGGTTTCACGCAATTGCTCAACCTCGTAAAAGCCACCCAGCTTTTCACGGAAATGAATGATCCTGGAGGCCAGTCTCATCCCAATTCCCGGTAGACGGCACCATACCGAGGAATCTGCCTGATTGATATCCAGATCCTCTGGTTTTTTTTTGCCGGAGACGTAAGAAAAATAATTTAATGAATGTTCTGCATGCATCCGCTGTTCAGAAGAATTTTCTGAAGGGGGTTCCCGATCATTTTTTAACACCTGTCCTGAACGGTCATATTGTGCGTGAAAGTCCTTCCATTGCTTCGCGTTCTTCCGCCGGAATGATTCAATTTTGACCTCCGGTTCCCGGATAGCAGCCGGTTGTTCGCGGATCCTTACATAGGGAAACAGCCGGTCATAGTCCTCCTTCTTCAGACCATACAATTTTTTTAGATCGGAAGCAGTCCGGAAACTGCCTCCTTTTTGTATATAATGTGTTATCGTCATTACCAGCTTATCCGGCAATCCCAAACGATGCCAGTCTTCCCCGGAAATAAGGTTTGGATCAAAATAAAAAAGGGCTGATTTCTCCTGGTATTCGCCGGATACCCTGTTTTTTTCCGAGGCGTAATGCAATGGCTGGCCCGGTGGATCCACCTCAGTACCTTCTTTTTTATCATCCCGTTTCCCGTTATCATCAGACTGAAATTTCCGGATGCCCTTACCATATTTTTGAACAGCCTGTTCATCCAGTGAGCCGATCGCCGGCTGAACAAAATAGGGAACCACAAACAAAATCAAAACGACAGCCAGCAATACCAGAACGCCCAGACGCTCTTTGCGTGTAAAGGATAAATACGCAACCATCTTTTCCCACATAATCTTTTTTTATTAAAGATAAATGGGCATTGTGCCGTGCACAATACCCATTAAGTGGAATAATGATTACCGTCCCTGATTCATTTATCCCTCACGAACCGGATTTAATACCAGATTTAATAATAGTAATATCTGCGCGGATGCTGGGCCGGCCGCCGTTGCTGCTGTCTGACAGGGCGCCTGTATTCAGCCAGGGGACGACCCAGTCCGATGATCAGGCCTGCATTGAAACCAAACTGATAAATGGAGGGATTGGCATAATATCCATTGTGACTTTCTCCAAAACTTCCCAGATAATATCCTGATCCCTGATCAGGTGCAGTACCCGAGAGCAATCTCGCACTCAGTCTCAACCCCAGCCGGCTGTTAAAATAAATATTGGCGCCGGTTTGAAGGCCCCAGGCCAATCCGGCGTTGCTGGATAGATCGTCCGGTCCGGGTGTATAAATGGCCGCTCCGACCAGCACACCAAAAAACAGATGCACGGGAGATCCGGGAACCTGCACGGTGGACACCGGTCCCAGCATGATGTAATTAATGCCTGCCTGGGTTTGATAAAAAGGCACCCGGTTAACGGAACCGCCATAATCATACATTTTGGCCGTTGCATCAACGCGGTTATACATGAGTTCCAAACCAAAACGCCGAGAGAAATTAAACTGGAAGGATCCACCCAGGTTAACAGCATCCCCGAGCCGCCCATAAGCATTATTAAAATTGAGCTTTTCAGGGAACGTATACCCGGCCATCGGAATGAATTCAATGGACGACTGTGCAAAAGAATACCCCATTATTCCCAAAAGGAAACAGGATAACAACACCGTTTTTTTCATAAAGTTTGTTTTGAATCTGCACTAAGACCCGGTATTAAACCAAAAGTTTAAGATTGATATTGTTAAACCCTTGCAAAAAAGGTTGATCGGTGACCGCCTTCATGTGCTGATTCACACCAAGGTTCGGTGAACGGTCATCCGTTAACCCTTACCTCCAGTCCATCATATGCAAGTTCGATGCCATCCGGCAATTCTGTCTGCACGTCGGCATGTTTCCCCAGCTGGTGACTGATGTGCGTGAAATACGCTTTTTGTATTTGAAGTTCCTGAACCAGATCAATGGCTTCCCTGAGGTTGAAGTGAGAGATGTGCTTTTCTTTTCTGAGAGCATTGAGTACCATCACAGCGCTGCCGCGGATCTTATCTTTTTCGGTCTCTTCTATCCGGTTCGCATCGGTGATGTAAGTAAATTGGCCAAACCGGAATGCCAGCACGGGCATTCTCAGGTGCCAGACCTGTATGGGGATCACTTCAATATCACCCACCCAAAAAGGTTCCGTGGTTATGGTATTCAGCCGGATTTCCGGAACACCCGGATAACGGAAATCCGTAAAGGCGTAAGGGAATTCCCGGATGATCACTTCCTGTGTCATTTCATTGGCATAGACATCCATCGGTTTTCCGGAGAAAAAATTAAATGCCCGTATATCGTCCAATCCGGCAATATGATCCTTGTGCGGATGCGTAAACACTACGGCATCCAGCCTGGTGACCGATGCCCGTAACATCTGATAACGGAAATCAGGCGTAGTATCTATAACCAGCCGCGTTGTTGCCGATTCCACCAGTATGCTGGAACGAAGCCGTTTGTCTTTTTTATCCGTAGAATGGCAAACCGAACAGGGACAGGCAATCATGGGAACGCCACTACTGGTGCCAGATCCCAGAAAAGTAATTGTTAAAAAAGAATGATTCACACACCGAAAATACTAAAAAAACTTTCAGGGGGAAGAGACGTTAGGGCCCGCTGGTTTTTTTGTATGTGCCATTATACCTGGGGCTTCAGCAGGTTCTCCAGCAGCTTCCTGCTCTCCACCGGTAATTCACCAGCTTCAATCTTCAATTGCGGTATGATGTCGATGAGGGTATTGATCCGGCCCTCCAGGGGCAGGAATTTATTGAGTACAAGCACTTTTTTTTCTTCCAGGATGCAATAACCACTTTGAAAATTGCCTCTTTCATAGCGAACCACATATCCGGTTTCATGCATGAGCTTTTCGATCTTCTCCAGCGTGCCGGCATTGTATTTCATGTCTCAAAGTTCTTGTTTCAGGGGCAATCGTCGATGATAGTTTATCCACAACCAATAAACAGGGTCAGCCCTTGCCCGTCATCTTTATCACCGGCACAATCATTTCTTCCATACTCACCCCGCCATGCTGAAAACTATTCCGGTAATAGTTTGCGTAATAATTGTAGTTGTTGGGATAACAGAGAAATCCGTCGCCCCTGGCAAAAATAAATGATGAATTGATGGTAGGTACGGGAAGCCCGGCTTCCTTGGGATCACGGAAGGCAAGCACTTCTTTGGCTTCATATTTCAGATTTCGTCCGTGTTTATAGCGCAGATTGGTGGTGGTTTGTTTATCGCCAATTACTTTACAGGGCGTCTTAACCCGCACACTGCCGTGATCGGTAGCCAGCACGATCGTTATTTTTTTATCCGCGATCTTTTTCAGCGCCTGATGAAGCGGTGAATGCTCAAACCAACTGGAGGTGATGCTCCGGTAACTCGCTTCGTCACTGGCGAGTTCTTTCAGCACTTCCATCTCCGTACGCGCATGACTGAGCATGTCCACAAAATTGTAGACGATCACGTTCAAATCGTTGCTCATCAGGTTATGCATGTTATTCACCAGATCCTGACCCGCCTGATGGTTCAACACTTTGGTATAGGAGGTTTTCAGGTGATCCAGTTTTAACCGCTTCAGCTGGCCGCGGAAAAATTCCTCTTCCGAAAGATTTTTGCCACCCTCATCTTCATCGTTCTTCCACAGTGTCGGATACAGAGCATTGATTTCGATCGGCATAAGTCCCGCGAATATGGCATTGCGGCAATATTGCGTAGCCGTTGGCAGGATGCTGTAGAAAGTTTCTTCCGACTGTATCCTGAAATTTTCCGCAAATACCGGCTGTATGGCTTTCCATTGGTCGAACCGCAGGTTATCAATCAGTACAAAAAAAAGCGGAACACCTTTTTCCAGATTGGGAAAAACTTTATTCCGCAACAAATTATGAGACATGATGGGCGACTCGGTATGTTTCGGATTCACCCATTTGCTGTAGTGCTTTGAAATAAATTTAAAGAACTCCGTGTTGGCTTCCTGTTTCTGGGTCTGAAAAACCTCCTGCATTTCGGGACTGTTGCTTTTCTCCATTTCCAGCTCCCAATACACCAGCTTTTTATACAGGTTCATCCACTCATTATAATCCGGATTGTCGTTCAGCGCCATGAACAGTTCGCGGAACTGCTGCTGGTAAGCCGTGGTGGTGGTTTCCCCCACCAGCCTTTTATTATCGAGGATTTTTTTCAGGCTCAGCAGCACCTGGTTCGGATTTACCGGTTTGATCAGGTAATCGGTGATCTGCCGGCCGATGGCTTCATCCATCAGATTTTCCGTTTCATTTTTGGTAATCAGCACCACCGGGATCTGCTGGTTGGCTTCCTTGATCTTGGCCAGCGTTTCCAGTCCGCTAATGCCAGGCATAGTCTCATCCAGCAAAACTACGTCCACAGGATTCTCCTTCACAAAATCGATGGCATCCAGACCGTTGGTCATGGCATTCACTTCATAACCCTTATTTTTTAAAAAGAGAATATGCGATTGTAAGCTCTCGATCTCATCATCCACCCATAATATCGTTCCTAATGCCATAGTACTATATTTCGTAATTCTAAAGGTAGTTTATCAGCCAGTCATTCCTAAATTTGGGGCTGGATTTGACTTCTTTTAACAAAACCAAATGTAGCATGGGTGCAGGTTCTCAGAAAATCATCAATGATCCGGTGTATGGCTTCATCACCATCAGCCATCCCCTGATCCTGGAACTGATCCGCCACCCGTTTTTCCAGCGATTGCGCCGAATTCAGCAAATGGGTTTCGCACATCTGGTATATCCCGGGGCCGTTCACACCCGGCTGCATCATGCGCTGGGCGCCTATCACCTGATGGGCAATGCGCTGAATACACTGAGGGTAAAAGGCACGGAGATCAGCGAAGCAGAATCGCTGGGCGCCGAAGCGGCCATCCTGCTTCATGATGCGGGACACAGTCCTTTTTCCCATGCCCTGGAAAATAAACTGATCGAAAATGTACCGCATGAAACAGTTTCTCTCCGGATCATGCAGCTACTGAATACAGAATTGGGCGGTGCACTGACTACAGCCATTGAAATTTTCACCGACCGGTACCCAAAAAGGTTTTTGCATCAGCTCGTTTCGGGACAACTCGATGTGGACAGAATGGATTATCTGAACCGCGACAGTTTTTTCACCGGCGTATCCGAAGGCGTTATCGGCTACGACCGCATCCTGCACATGCTAGCCGTTCAGCATGGCGAACTGATGGTTCAGGAAAAAGGAATTTATTCCATAGAAAAATTCCTGGTTGCGCGACGCCTGATGTACTGGCAGGTTTACCTGCATAAAACCGTGGTGAGTGCTGAAAGCATGTTGGTGAAAATAATTCAGCGGGCAAAAGATATCATCGCCTCGGGCGAACGCCTGCATTCGTGCTCCCGATCGCTGGATTTTTTTCTTTCCCGTTCGCCAACGGATCCGCAGGAATACCTGCAACCCTTTGGACTCCTCGATGATTATGATGTGATGGGTGCATTAAAAACATGGATGAATCACGGCGATCAGGTAATTTCCACCCTCAGCAGCATGCTGATCAACCGCCGCCTCCTAAAAGTTAAATTGCAGGCAGAACCATTCGATAACAAGACGCTGGAATCCCATCGTGCATATGCCATGCGGGAACTGAAGCTGAATGCAGCAGAAGCAGCCTATTTTGTTTTTACCGGAGAACACACCAATACTACCTATAACCCGGAGGATGAAAAAATAAACATCCTGTTCAAGGACGGATCGGTAAGAGACATCTCCCAGGTGGACAATGCCCTGATCAGCCGGAGCCTGGCGACCGCAGTGAAAAAATTCTATATTTGTTACCTTGCCTGAGGAATCGGGTAAAAGAGACTGTTTCATAGCAAATACATCCTTATGCAATTTTCTGCAGTGCAGATCGCAGGACTGATTAATGGTAAGGTAGAAGGGGATCCCGAGGTTTTGGTGGAGTCCTTCGGAAAGATCGAAGAGGCCCGGCAAGGTCAGCTTGCGTTCCTGGCCAACCCAAAATATGAAGATCATTTGTATAGCACAAAGGCATCGGTGATCCTGGTGAACGAGAGCCAGGTACTCAGGGAGAAGATAAAGGCCACCCTGATCCGGGTACCGGATGCTTACCTCGCCTTTGCGGGGCTGCTTTCGAAGTACCAGGAGATGTTGAAACAGCAATTGACGGGCATCCAGGAACCTTCTTATATTTCCAAATCTGCACAACTGGGAGAACATATTTTTATCGGCGCTTTTGCTTTTATCGGCGAGCAGGTGAAAATAGGAAACAATGTGAAGATCTATCCCCAGGTTTACCTGGGGGACCATGTAACCATCGGAGACGATACCATCATTTTGCCCGGAGCCAAAATCTATTCCGATTGCGTAATCGGAAAGGAAGTGGTTATCCACGGGGGTTGTGTAATCGGCAGCGATGGCTTTGGTTTTGCACCGCAGGCCGATGGCAGCTTCAAAAAGATTCCGCAGATGGGCAATGTGGTGGTGGAAGATTTTGTGGAGATCGGCGCCAATACAACCATAGACCGCGCCACCATCGGATCCACGCTGATCCGTACCGGAGCCAAACTGGACAATCTCATTCAGATTGGCCATAATGCGGAAATAGGCGAAAACACGGTGGTCGCAGCCCAGGCAGGAGTTTCCGGCAGCACCAAGCTGGGAAAGAATGTGATGGTGGGCGGCCAGGCAGGCATAGTCGGGCACATCCACATTGCTGATGGCAGCAGGATCAATGCCCAGAGCGGTGTAACTAAATCTTTAAAAGCCAGCAACAGCGTAGTGACGGGCAGTCCTGCTTTCGACTATACCAGCGCGCTGAGAAGCCAGGCGGCCACTCGTCATTTGCCGGACCTCGAAAAACGGATCCTGGAACTGGAGAAAAAGTTGCAGGAATTGCTTGACAATGGACAATTGACAGTTGACAATGGAGAATGAGGGAATCGGGCGTTGCGCAGGAAATTTTTTTATTTTTAATTTAATAACCCTTTATGTCGGATCAGAGCAGCTTTTTAAACATCGTTAAAAATGGTTACAACTTCAAAAGCGAATCGGTGAAGATCGGTATTGGTATGCTTGACGGGAAGCCTGTTCCGGGCGCAGACATCAACCTGCCTCTGAGAACGATGAACCGTCACGGGTTGATTGCCGGTGCCACGGGCACTGGAAAAACAAAAACGCTGCAAATGATTACCGAGGCGCTGAGTAATGCCAGCGTCCCGGTGCTGGTGATGGATATCAAAGGTGATCTCAGCGGACTCGGCGCAGCCGGCACGGCCAATGACAAGATCAACAGCCGTTGTCAAAGCCTGGGCATAACCTTCAAGCCTCAGGCCTTCCCCGTGGAATTCATGACCCTGAGCCAGGAAAAGGGAGTTCGATTACGCGCCACCGTGAGTGAGTTCGGGCCGATCCTGTTATCCAGGATCCTGGAACTCAACGATACGCAGGAAGGACTGGTTGCCATGATCTTCAAATATTGCGACGACAACAAACTGCCCTTGCTGGATCTCAAAGATTTCATCAAAGTGCTTCAGTACATTACCAACGAAGGTAAAGCGGAAATCCAGCAGGCCTATGGTTCCATCGCCACCACATCCACCGGAACCATTCTGCGGAAAGTGATCGGACTACAGCAGCAGGGTGCAGATACTTTTTTCGGAGAGAAAAGCTTTGAAGTGAATGACCTGATGCGCATTGCTGATGATGGCCGCGGCATGGTAAGTGTGCTGCGGGTGACAGATCTTCAGGATAAGCCGAAATTATTTTCCACGTTCATGCTCCAGCTGCTGGCGGAACTTTATGGATCCTGTCCTGAAGAAGGGGACCCCGACAAACCCAAACTGGTGATGTTCATTGATGAGGCACACCTGGTATTCGAAGAAGCCAGCGATGCTTTATTGAAACAGATCGAAACCATCGTGAAGCTGATCCGTTCCAAGGGGATAGGGATTTTTTTCTGCACACAGAACCCCACCGACGTACCTCCGGGCATCCTCGCACAACTGGGATTAAAGGTGCAGCACGCTTTACGCGCATTTACAGCCAACGATCGCAAATCAATCAAACAGGCAGCGGAAAATTATCCCACTACCACTTTCTATAAAACGGAAGACCTCATTACCCAAATGGGTATCGGAGAGGCCCTGGTGACCATGCTCGATGAAAAAGGTATTCCGACGCCGCTGGTCCATTGCATGATCGCTCCGCCTACAAGCCGAATGGATATTCTCACACCTGCTGAAATCGACGGCATCGTGACAAAATCCAAACTCGTTGCCAAATACAACCAGGTGACAGACAGTGAAAGCGCTTATGAAATACTGACCCAAAAACTGCAGGATGCGGCTAACAAAGGGCAAACCGATCCGGCCAAACCCACGCCCGGTGCGGCAAAACCGCAACCCTCCACCCTGGAGAAGATCCTCAGCAGCGGAGCCGCGAGGCAGGTGGAAAGAACCGCTGCCAGCGTAATCACCCGCGGATTGCTCGGCGCTTTGGGACTGGGCGGAAGAAGCAGTTCAAAGAAAACAGGCTGGTTTTAGGGGGACTACATGAATCCGGATTGTTCTTTTCAGATCACCGCAGCACCAGCACAAACCCCTTCCGGAATTGCTGACTCTTGGTGTCGGTATTGATGTAACTGGCCATCCAGATAAATGTACCCGTGTCCGCTGGCAACCCGTGATAGTAACCATTCCATCCCCGGGAGAAATCATTGGTCTGAAAGATCAGGGTGCCGTAACGGTCAAAGATCCGCATCATAAAATTAAACATTTTGCAGGGATGCAGGGGCCTGAATACCTCATTCACCCCGTCGCCATTTGGGGTAAACGCATTAGGCAGTGTGAGATCACAACCGCAGACCTTTCTGCTGATGTGTACCGATGCCGTGTCTCTGCCACAACCGTTTTCTGCAATCACCTGATAAATTCCGGAATCACCCACGGAGTAGGCAAGCGCCATACTTCCATCCTGCCAGACAAAATTATTTGCATTTGTTTTTACGTGCAGCACAAACCCCTCCTCAATGCACAACGTAGTATCCCGTCCAATGCTCAGGTCGAGACTGTCATTAAAGGAAACATGCAGGCTATCCTTATAGATGCACCTGCCCACCTGTGCTGTTACGCTGTATAAACCCGGTTCGTAAACATAATAGGTGGATTGACCCGTTTGGTTCTGGTCGCTCCGCTGTGGGGGATCGGCAACCCAGTCATAAGTTCCGGTTCCAAAATCAGCGTCGAGAATCAGCGTGCTTCCCTTACATATAGCGGTATCCCGAAAATCAAGCCGTTTGTCGCCCCGGTAACTGACTTCCACGGTATCCACCACTTCACAGCCCCCGGAAACGGTTACAAATGACCAGTACAATCCCGGCTCGGTAACCTGGATGGAATTGCTGCTACTGCCGGTGTTCCAATGATAAGCCGTTGCCCCGTCAACCGTTGCGGTCAGCGGAAAAATTTCTTTGGGACACAATAGGGTATCCGGTCCAAGTGAAAAAGCCGGGGCCGTAAATCCGGAATAGCTGATGTTTGCGGTATCTGAAAAAGTGCCGCACCCGGGAACCGAAACCACCGCAATATATTCCCCACCCGGTGCGGTGGTGAGCAGTTGTCCCAGGTTTTCACCAGGAATAACGGTGCCGTTGAGTTGCCAGGCGTAGTTTCCGTTTTGCGTTGACGCATTCAGGGTAAGTAGCTCACCGGCGCACAATACATGATCGTCACCCAGCTTTATTTCAGGTTTATCGCTGAAGAAAACGCCAATGGAATCGGTCACTGCACAGCCATTGATCTGTACTGTGTATACGCCCGTTTTGGTTATTTTGAGTTCAGGGGCGGTCGTGAGGCTATCATCATTCCATTGATACATCGCGCCGGCAACTACAGGGGCCTGCAGGGAGGTATCTCCTTTTTCGCATAAATAAATATCCGGTCCGAAATTCCAGGCTATAGGTGCTATGACCTGAATGGTATCATTCAGTTTGATGCTGTCGCCGCCGCTCACCACAATCAGGGAAACAGGATATGCGCCGGGAGCTGCATACAAATGCGCAGGCGTTTTTATTCCGGCGCCATTATAATAACCGGATGCGGGATCGCCAAAATTCCAGATTACCTTATCCGGAAAAGAGATCCTGTCGAATACAGAGGAATTAAAAGCAATCTTATAATTGACACAGGTGGAGTTGTAGCTGATACTGTCCACCATGGTTTGAGCCTTTCCTGCAATAGCCAAAAAGCACATAATGGTGACCGCTAGCAAATAATATGATCTGATCTGCATCAATGGGCTGCTTTTACCATGGTTCTTACCTGCTGTGTCGGTCCGTTCTGAAACCGGGCATAATAGACTCCTGCCGCCAGATAACCGGCATTAAACAGCACATCGTATGTTCCGGCAGGATAATCGGTATCTACGGGTACAGCCACCAGTTTGCCGGATACATCGAATATCTGGACAAGGGTATGGCCACCGCCCGTTTTAAACTCCAGCGTGGTGGCATTGACGAATGGATTGGGATAATTCATAATGAGTTTCTCGCCCAGTTTATCCAGTTCTTTATTCAATGTACAGGAAGTGGTTTCCATCAGGGGCAGGTACTGGTAATTTTTATAGAGCATCGTGCTGATGTCCGTGGGATCCACACAGAACCAGTCGCGCAGTATGGTGGCATAAACGGATCTGAAATCATATTGCATCGGCAGACTGGCGCTGACGTCAGAATCAGCCGGCAGATCGGGCGGATTTCCGAGAACACCCTTTTTCACCGGTTCACCAAAAAGAAATACCGGTTGCGCCGCACCATGGTCCGTTCCGGCACTGCCATTGGATTTGATCCTTCTTCCAAATTCAGAAAAAGTCATCCCTGCCACGCGTTTACTCACGCCAAGCTGCTGCAGGTCATTCTGAAAAGCAGTAATGGCCTCGGATACTTTTTTGAGCAGGGAAGCATGATTGCCGGAAACTGTATTTCCTACCTGCACCTGACCCCCGTGGGTGTCAAAGCCACCCATGTTCACCATATATACTTTGGTTTTCAATCCACCCGAAACCAGTCGTGCTACTGTTTTTAACTGGGCGGCCAGTTCGTTACCGGCGGGATAAGAGGCCTGTGTGCCTGATTTATTTGCGGCACCCACAATGACATCTGCATATTTATTGGTTTGGCGGGCAACGGTCCGGAGATAGGTCAGTTCGGTTCCCATGGGTGAATCCGGCACCGGATCGGCAATGCCGTTGATCAGTCCGTAAAAATCCAGGTCCGTTGGTGTAGCCATTGCCGTAAAACCGCCAGGGCCAATAAAAACAGGAGAAAGCACCGAACCGATCTGGATCGCCAGGGGATCGGGCATGCTGGCATTGGGATATCCTATGGGAAAATTTTCATATGTTGTACTGAGAAAACGCCCCGTCCAGCCGGTGGTGAGGTATTGATTTGCATCGGCACCCGTCAGCCAGATATCGGTGGCGCGAAAATGCGACTCGTTCGGTTGCGGATAACCGACAGAGTACAAAACCGCCAGTTTGTCTTCGTTGTACAACTGCTGCATACCTTTCATGGAAGGATGCAGGCCGGCCTTACTGTATCCGTCAAGCGGAAGCACCTTGTCCAGGGGTATGGCAATATTCTGCCGCAGGTTATTGTAATCGCTATAGTTGGATACCGGTATCAGGGTATTCAACCCATCATTGCCGCCGGACAACTGAACGATCACCAATACATGATCATTATCGGCAGCACCGGCCAGGGTTTCAAAAAACCCGGCAGCGCCATAAGTCTTCACATTAAAACCATTCACAAGCGAAGGAAATAGGGCGGATGCCGGAATGAGATTTTTTAAAAAATGACGTCTTTTCATACGGATGATTTTTAGGAAAGCTGGTATTCCGGCAGGTTCATCAGATATTTATAAAAAGCCTGCAAGCGGGTCTGTACGGTGCCCCTGGCAATGGCATCGGAAGGATTGGCGATGTATGTGTTCCAGGCGCCTGTCCAGTAATAATCATTGGTCAGCCCCCCCAGTAAAAAAGATTGCTTGAGGTAAGCGATGGAATCGTCTGACAAGGGCACGCGGTACAGGATGGCCAGCGATTCGCTGATGAGTAAATTGGGATCTTCCGGGGAACTGAGTGACTGGGCAAAGGCCAGCGGATCGATCAGGAGGGAAACCATGCTCATCATATCACCCGTGGAGACCATCAGGTCAGAATAAGCATTCCTTTCCGTGTAGGTAACCGCATTGATCCATAGTTCGTGGTAGGCCGTGCCTTCATAATAGGCATACCATCCAGCCACCTCCGGGATGCGCAGGATCTCCTGCTGCAGTGTGGTGGATCTTTGCAGGATCATGGTCCAGGCCGCATAACAGGACCCATTGTCTGACGGATCGGGAAGGGCTGCATTATATTCCCGCAAAAGTCCAAGCAGGAAATCCAGCGGACTTTTAATAATACAGGCGCTGGAATACGCGAGGTTATAGAAATGTTCGCTTTTAAAAAGTGCCGATAAAACGCTTTTGATGTCATAACCGCTGTTTTTAAAAATCAGGGCAAGCGGCGTGATGATGTTTGTTTCAACCGCATCATCTATTTTATAATAAACGAAAAAACTGTAGATCTTGCGGCAAATGAATTTTGAACTTTCGGTAGTATTGAAAATCATATTCATCAGGTCATCCAGTTCGCCGGCCCCGCTACTGCCAGACCTGCCGGTGATAATGTTTCCCGCATAGAAATTGGAAAAGGCCTTATTCTGGTCATCGTGTCCGGCAACGTCAAAATAATAATTGAAATTGCTGTCCACCGTATGGCCTGTCAACACCCGCGCCGCTGCGCGCACGTCGTCTTCCGTATACTGTGAGCCCAAACCTTTTCCGATGCTGTACAGTTCCTGCAGTTCTCTTCCGTAATTTTCGTTGGGGGCCGTTTTTTTATTGGTATTGCCATTGAGAAAGCAGAGCATGGCAGGGCTCAGGGTAATGGCCTTCAGCAATTGTTTAAAATTGCCCAGCGCATTTGTACGCAGGGTAAGGTAATAGTCGCACCAGGGCCGGGCCGGTATGTCATCAATATGCAGCTGACTGTCCACTGCAAAATGATTATGCCAGAAAAGGGTCATCTTTTCGTGGATGCTCCTGGTCTGATTCAGCATCCGGCCTATCCACCAGCACTGGAGGGAACTGATTCTTTTCGTATTCATTTCCGAATCGGGAAAATCAATACCGGTATTGATCCAGGTATCCCAGGCGGCTACGCCGGTGGGATCAATATAACCATCCGTACTGTACTGATTGAGCGGAACCGTGCCGGGGGGAGGCGCTTCCGTGAGCAGTTCATCCACGGCCTGGTCCATAGAAAGAGAAAGAAAATAATTGACGTCTTTTACCGTGGCACCGAAAAGCGTTCTTTTCAGCAGGTGCACCACTTCTGTGGAACCCCATTCTCCGGCGTATTCATCCAAACCAAAGCCATCAGATTGTTTGCCTCGCGCAGGTTTTACCTGCAGCCGGGTTCGCATTGGCTTTTTCATGTATGGTTTTTTAAAGGAATTGGACGTACGGCATTGAAATAGCAATTAGTGTTCCAATTTGTGGCTAATTTTGCATTTTAAAATAAAAAATCAAATGGATTTCCGGATAGAAAAAGACACCATGGGTGAAGTAAAAGTACCTGCCGAAGCGTACTATGGTGCACAGACCCAGCGCAGCATAGATAATTTCAGAATCGCCCAGGATATCAACCGCATGCCCAAGGAAATCATCCGGGCCTTTGCCTACCTTAAAAAAGCAGCGGCCATCACCAACCTGGAGGCCGGCTCACTCTCAAAAGAAAAAGCAGAACTCATCGGCAAAGTTTGTGACGAGATCCTGGAAGGCAGGCTGGACGCGTATTTCCCACTAGTGGTATGGCAAACGGGGAGCGGCACGCAAAGCAACATGAATGTGAATGAAGTGATAGCTTACCGCGGTCATGTACTCCAGGGTGGCAAACTGACCGACAAGGAGAAAGTGCTGCATCCCAACGATGATGTAAACAAATCCCAATCTTCCAACGACACTTTTCCTACCGCCATGCACATTGCGGCATATAAAATACTTGTGGAAACTACGATACCCGGTGTCGAAAAACTACGAAACACCCTATTGGAAAAAAGTAAAAAATATATGCAGGTCGTTAAAATCGGCCGAACGCATTTCATGGATGCCACGCCACTGACCGTGGGCCAGGAATTCAGCGGTTATGCATCCCAGTTAAGCCACGGACTGAAAGCCGTCCGCAATACCCTGCCTCACCTGGCCGAACTGGCCCTGGGTGGCACGGCAGTAGGGACGGGCATCAATACCCCTGAAAATTACTCGGTTTCCGTTGCCGCAAACATTGCCCGCCTCACCGGGCTTCCTTTTGTAACGGCTGAAAATAAATTTGAGGCCCTGGCGGCGCATGATGCGATTGTGGAGAGCCATGGCGCGTTAAAAACCATCGCCGTGAGCCTGATGAAAATTGCCAACGATATCCGCATGCTGGCGTCCGGACCGCGCAGCGGCATTGGCGAACTGCGCATCCCCGATAATGAACCCGGCTCATCCATTATGCCTGGCAAAGTAAACCCCACCCAGTGCGAAGCGCTGACCATGATCTGTGCGCAGGTGATGGGTAATGATGTGGCCATAAACATCGGTGGGGCAACGGGCCATTTTGAACTCAATGTATTTAAGCCGGTGATCATTTATAATTTTCTGCACAGCGCGCGGCTGATTGGCGACGGATGTGTAAGTTTTAATGATAAATGTGCCGTGGGTATAGAACCCATCGAGGCCAATATTCAAAAACACGTGAATAATTCGCTGATGCTGGTGACGGCGTTGAATCCGAAGATCGGCTACTACAAAGCAGCTGAAATTGCGCAGAAGGCCCATCAGGAAGGAACCACGTTAAAAGAGATGGCCGTAAAACTCGGATACCTCACCGCTGAGCAATTCGACGAATGGGTGGACCCGCGGAAGATGGTGGGGAAAATATGAAATGGTATCATCACTTGTTTACCACCAGGATCTTTTTCGTAATCACTATATTTCCGTGCGCATCAAACAAACGGAACACATACAATCCTTCGCGGATGTTATGCAGGGGCATGTCGAAATTATTTGCAGAAAAAGTTTGCGTGACCACATTTCTTCCGGACAAATCAAAAAGCTGCGCACGAAACGGCGCCTGTAAAAAATCCCTGCAGAGTACATGAATATGATCAGTGGCTGGATTCGGAAAGACCAGGGTGCTGTTTATTTTTTCGGGTTTTGGGCCAGCCGGTGCTTTTGCTCCCTCCGGAAGAAGGGTCAGATACACCATTCGCAAAATATGTCCGGGCGATTTGGTGGCCAGCATATTCCCGGTAAACCCGCCTGTTGGTCCCGAAGTAGATCCACTGCTGTCTATCGCCAGGAAAAGCGTATCGCCCGTTGGGGCGATGGCCAGGTCGCGGATGCGGTATTCGTGCAGGTAGGGAATGGTATCGGTGATCTGGGCTGTGCTGGAGCTATCCACAGAACTCCCGTCAGCCTTGAGTTTCAATCGGTACAGCCCCAGTTTGAGCGAAGTGACCAGTAAAGAATTGTTCCATCCGGGAATGTAATTCCCATCGTAATAATCAATACTGGAAGGCGCAATGGTGGGCCATGTATAATTGGATGACCCGCTGGATGGAACGGCCGATCCGTTTACATTGAAAAAGGAAAATAAAGGTTCAGCCACATTATTTGCCGAGCAAAAAGCATGTTCATTATGAATGGTCTGGTTCGCCAGCATATCGTTATTCGGATTGGCATCGGTGTCGTTATAATTATCATCGCACATGCCTGCCACTTTGGGCCAGCCATAGTTTCTGCCGGCACGGATCACATTCACTTCATCATCCGATTTATCGCCATGTTCCGAATTGAATAAAACGTATTTCGTTCCCACATGCGCCCACACCAGGCCCTGCGCGTTGCGGTGACCAAAGGAATATACTGCATTTATTTTCCCGCTCACCGAATTCTGAATGGGGTTATCGTTAGGGATCCAGGGGCTGAATGCCCCATCATCCGCATCACCGTCTGTTTCTGTATTCAGCCGCAATATCTTCCCTTCATACACATCTTTGTTTTGCGCGTTGTTTGTTCTTAATCCGTTATTGAACTGACCCGCACCCTGGTCGCCGATCGTGTAGTACAAATGATATTTCCCATCGCTTTCCGGAACCGGGCTCACTTTGAGTCTTCCAGAATTATGATCGTTGCTTCCCATAAGCTGGTCCATCACAATAACGGGTGATCCCAAAGAATGGTTAACCAGGTCATACGTATACCGGATGATCTTGGTTTTGTAATAACAGGGATTACCGGACACGGAACCACTGCCCATGCAATTGTTGTTGTTGGGTGAGCCCGTTGTAGGATAAACGTCGTATACCAGCGCGACATACACAAAGGGTTTGCCGGAAAGCAGGAGCGGATGGAGGGCCAGGCCCATGAGGCCGCCCTGCGGCGCAGGATATCCGTTCGGCGGATTGTAATAGTTAAATGTAGCGAGGCCATTCAGGTCCAGTAAGATCCGGTTTCCTTTATCGCCAGGATGAATTTTCCATATCCGGTAACGATGTGCTTCAGTAATCCAGAGTGAATCGTCCGGACCATAAGTGATTTCCCAGGGAAAACTGAGGCCTTTGTTGTGGGCAGGAATATCGTATAGCGGATAAAGCGTATCTATCTTGAAATATTCGCCGTTAAAAGAAACGATTTGACCGTAACCGGTAAATGACAGCAGGAGACAGGAAAGAACCGGCAGGTACTTTTTCATCAGGGTAAAGGATTTTCGAAAATGCGGTAGTGGGAAAACCGCGGTCTAAACATACAACATCGGGATGATTACCGGAATAGACAAAACCCCCCACAGGGATCGTATTTAAACGGTGATCCCGGGAGATACCTAATAATCAACCGAATATAAAAGGGGTAAATCAGGCTTTCTCAGGTGGAATTCCGGCGGCGAGTGCACCCGCTCTCTCCTTTTCAGCAGGTAGTGTTTCCGCATGGTATTTCTTTACAAATCTTTTCTGAAAAAGAAAAAGTGTAATCACGCCAATGGAAATGGAGGCGTCCGCGATGTTAAAAACCGGACTGAAAAATTCAAATTCATCACCGCCCACAAGAGGGAGCCAGTGTGGGTAATGACTTCTTATGAGCGGGAAATAAAGCATATCCACCACCCTGCCATGCAGGAAACCGGCATATCCGTGAGCAGGAAACAATTTAGCTACATGGTCATAGGTGCTTTCTTCAAAAATAAGTCCGTAGAACATGCTGTCGATCAGATTGCCCAGCGCCCCGGCAAAAATCAATCCCGCACAGATAATATATCCGTTGTGATAGTTTTTCTTAATGAGCGTCCGGATATAATAGACACCAAAAATAACCGCAGCCAGCCGGAACAACGTGAGGAACATTTTTCCGAAATTCCCGCCAAACTTCCAACCCCAGGCCATGCCCTCATTCTCCACAAAAAACAACTGGAATTTGTTGCCGAGGATATGGATGCCGCTTTCATAAGGAGAAACCGGCAACCGGTAATACGCATCCCAGGTATGGCTCAAAGGCATGTGCGTTTTCACCCAGACCTTCAGCGCCTGGTCCGCGACGATGATCAGCAGTACTATAAAAATGATCTTCCTTTCTTTCATATTCATAATGAGCCGCAAATATAATGAACGTCTGCTTAAGCGAGATTAGTTGACGGTTGACCGTTGACGGATGATGGTCTTTATGTGCGAATCCTCACCTGAAATCGGTCGACCGTCAACTTACTCGTAATAAACCCTCTTTACCCGCTGCGAAATGCCG
Source organism: Chitinophagaceae bacterium (assembly GCA_041691395.1). GTDB lineage: Bacteria > Bacteroidota > Bacteroidia > Chitinophagales > Chitinophagaceae > Puia. The sequence continues at coordinate 65,766 of JBEPUT010000006.1, read as the reverse complement.
GCCAGCAACTCATACGGGATGGTTCCTGCCCAACGGGCCACCTGTTCCACCGGCAGGTCAGGACCGAATACGATCATTTCATCTCCTTCCCGGGCTCCTTCAATGCCTGTAATATCCAGCATGCTCATGTCCATGCAAAGACTGCCGATGGTCGGAACAAGTTTTCCCCTGTACCACATTTTGCCAACGCCGTTTCCCAAAGTACGCGGATAACCATCGGCGTATCCCAGCCTCACCGTGGCAATCTGCATGGCATGATCCGCCACACCGCGGCGGTTATACCCGACGGTTTCCCCCGCAGCAATGGTTTTGATCTGGGCAATGGTCGTCCGCAATGTTCCCACGGGTTGCAGATCCAGTAAATGAGAAGCTGCCGGATCTATTCCATATAAGCCGATGCCCAGCCTCACCATATCCAGCTGTAATGCCGGGTTTCTGACCACGGCTGCCGAATTGGAAATATGTTTCAGAAACGGATGTGGCAGATGGCGCTCCAGCAGTTCCGACATCTCCTGGTATTGCCGGAACTGGTTCGTGGTAAATTCGTCCTGCTGTGGCTCTTCGCTGGCAGCGAGGTGGCTGAAAACGGACTGCACATGAAAGGGTGAATGCGCGAGATTTTCCAGCAGTTCCGGAATTTCCCGGGCACCAAAACCAAGCCGGTTCATACCGGTTTCGAGTTCAAGGTGAACCGGAAACATTACCATGGCCTCCTGTTTCAGGCGTTTGGCCATCGCACGGAGTACGGGAAAAGAATACAGTACGGGTTCGAGCTGGTATTCCACCAGGGCATCCAAAGCAGACTCCTCGGTGTTCATAACGAGGATGGGCAACCGAATCCCACTCCGGCGGAGGGAAACGCCCTCATCTGCATAGGCAACGGCGAGGTAATCCACATTATGAAATTCAAGCAACCGGGCAATCTCAAATCCGCCGCTGCCATAGGAAAATGCCTTCACCATGGCCATGATGCGGGTGGCAGGCCTCAGCAATTGCTGATATTGTTTCAGGTTATGGGCCATCGCCTCCAGGTTCACTTCGAGCGCAGTTTCATGAACCTGCCGGGAAAGCAGCCGGTCTATCCGTTCAAAACCAAATATACGCGCGCCTTTCAGCAGGATGGTCTCATCCCGGAACACACAGGCAGGAAAAGAGGAAAGCAGGGAGTCCGTGGAAGGATGGAATTGTAGTTCCTTCGCAGAGGTGCCGGTAAAAAGATCACGGTTTGCGGAAATCTGTTCGCCGACAGCGATCAGCCGGTCCACTTTATATTTCTTCAGCAACACGGCCACTTCGCCATACAGGTCTTCCGGTGAACGACCGCTTTCCAGGATGTCGGACAGGATCACCGTGCGTTTGGGATGCTGTTGCTGCAGGGATAAAAATTCAAGCGCCATTTTCAATGAACTGATGTCTGCGCTGTAACTGTCGTTGATAATGGAACAATGATTGATACCGGTCTGTATTTCCATGCGCATGGCTACCGGACTCAGGCGGAGCAGCCGGGGCTGAAGTTCTGCAGCGGGCACGCCAAGATACAAAAGTACCGATACCACCGTCAGCGTGTTTTGCAGGGCGGCCTCCTGAACGGATCCTATAAGGAGAGACCACGCATTGTTTTCATAAGAAAGTTTCAGACGCGTGGCGCCCCCATGCTTCTGTTGTGAAAGAACACGCAGCGCAGCGCCATTTTTTCCAAACGAAAAAAGTTTTATTTCGGGATTTCCTTTTTTCCATTCCTGAACCGTGGCATCCAGCAAGGCATCATCGGCAGGATAAACCAGCACGGCCGAGCGGTTGAACAACCCAAGTTTTTCGAGGATTTTTGCGTGGGTATCTTCAAATCCCTCGTCATGCGCTCCGCCGATGTTGGTGAGAATGCCGAGGGTAGGCTGGATGATTCTTTCGAGTGCCTGCATTTCTCCGGCCCTGGAAATTCCGGCCTCAATCAGGGCCAGCTCATTCGTGTCATTCATCTGCCATACGCTGAGTGGAACACCGATTTGGGAATTATAACTTCTGGGACTGCGCACGATGCGGTATTTGTCTTCCAGCAACTGGTTCAGCCATTCCTTCACTATGGTCTTTCCATTGCTCCCGGTAATGCCGATCACGGGATAGTCATATTGCTGGCGATGAAAGGCCGCCAGTTGCTGTAAAGCACCCAGACTGTCTTTCACCAAAATAATATTGGCTTCAGGAAAGTCCTTTATATCCACAGCCTGGTAAACCAGAAAATTCCGCACCCCGCGTTTGTGCAGGTCAAGCATAAAAGCGTGGCCGTCCCGCCGCGCGCCAAACAGGGCAAAGAATAAAGAGGTCTCGGGGAATATTAAGCGCCGGCTGTCCGTCAGCAATTGTTCAATCTGATCATCCCGCTGAAATTGCAGAAAGGATCCATTTACAAGAGAAGCAATATGCCTTATGGTATAACCCAATGTGTATAAGGATGTTTAGGAGGAAGGATGCTTTTTGCTCCAGACCAGGGAAATCAGAATAGACAGGAGAATGCACAGCAGGATCACGCCCAGGGATACCGTCACCGAAACCTTTACATGCACCAGTTCACTCAGCATTTTCAGGCCAACAAATACCAATACTGTTGCGATCCCCTGCTGCAGGAAACGGAATTTGTGCACGGCACCCCGAAGGAGAAAGAACAGGGATCGAAGTCCCAGTACGGCGAAAATATTGGATGTATAAATAACCAGTTTATTCTGGGTGATGCCAAATACCGCCGGAATAGAATCCAGTGCAAATACGATGTCTGTTGTGGCCAGCAAAACAATGACGACAAAGAGGGAGGTATAAAATTTTTTGCCATCGACACGCATGGTTAGTTTTCCTCCTCCGTCGGCCGAAGTAATCGGAAGAAAGCGTTTCAGAAACCGGTAAACCCCGTTTTCTTCAAGGTTCACCTCCTGTTGCTTTTTGGCGAAGAACATGGTGAGGCCGGTATACAGGAGTATCGCACCAAAAATGTAGAGCAGCCAGTTGAATTCACGGACCAGGACTATTCCCGCCGTGATAAATATGATCCGGAAAAAAACGGCCAGCAGGATGCCGATAAGCAACACGCGGGAATAATGCGTATCCTTCACGCCAAAAAAAGTGAAGATCAGTATAAAGACAAAGATATTGTCAATGCTGAGACTCCATTCCATCAGATAGGCGCTGAGGTATTCGAGGGCCACGTGTTTGCCTTCATCGTACCATAAAAATACACCAAAGGCCAGCGCCAGAACAACCCAGAATGCGGTCAGCAACAGGGCACGGCCAATGCTAATGACAGCGCCTTTTTTACTGAGCAATCCCAGGTCAAAAACCAGCGCAAACGCGAGCGCAATACCGAATATGAGATAGGCCAATTGAGAATGATTCAAAAACGGTGAAATTTATATGATCCTTTCAGGCGATGCTGTATTTTCTTTTCCTTATGAATTGAAAGATAACACCACACAACAGGATAACCAACAAAGGTCCGGCAATGTTTACAAACTGCCAGAATGTTTTGTTTTCTTCCGTTTTTTCCGGATCCAGCATCCGCAGCGTATAATCCTTGGATCTGGCCTCCAGTATGCCGGATGGACTCACACAATAGTCCAGACAATTTTCCAGAAAATCCCTGTTGGCAAAAGTATAATTTATGTCCTTGCTGTATCCGAGTGCAAGGGGACCACCCTCACGCAGTTCGTTCATCACCACATCGGCATCTGCACAAACGATCACCCGTGCCTCTTTCTGTCCGGATTTTAAAAATGGCTGATGGTAGATGCTATCCAGGCTGTCTGCTGTTGCCGGTAAAATCCGGTTGGCATACAATGAGCTGAATTTCCCTTCCAGCAAAACGGCTACCGGAACGTTTTGCCTGTCGTATGATTTCGGATCCTCCGCCGTTTTAATACTCTCCAGCGTGATCATGGCGGGCGTTGAAATGGTTCTCGCATTGGGAGAACTTTGCAGCAGAATGGATTTCCGGATGCCCGGTGCGCTGACCGTATCGATGGAATTGGCAAACCGGGAAAAAACAGGATCCAGATTTTTAGATATGGGGCTTGACGGATTGCCGTCCAACAGTGGATAATAGGGCCAGGGCATCAGCTGAAACTGCGGCTTGCCGCCTTGTGAACCCACCACCAGATTGATGTTGGCATTCTGCATATCTTCCACCAGGTCCTGATTGATGCGTACGCCATAATGAAAAAACAGGTCATCCAGATTCAACCCGCGATCATAAGCGATCACTTCCTTACTCGCATTCAGGCTGTCTGGTTCAGCATATAAGTTATCAATCATGCAGATCAGGCTTCCTCCGCGCATCACAAACTGATCGAGTTTTCGCTTTTCGTCATCCGTAAATTTAACAGAAGGTTTTACCATCACCAGCACATCCGGATGGTCAGGGATCACCGGAATGCTGTCCAGGCGCACGATACCAAACCGGAAATTTTTGCGCAGGTATTGTATCAGGTCATACACACGGAAGTCGAGCGGCTCCCCATTTCCCATCAGGTATCCAACGGAAGGAAGAGAATCCCTGACCAGTTTATCGATGGCATGGGCAAATTTATATTCAAGCAGTGTTTCCGCATTTACGTAGAGTTGTTCCGGCGGCTGACCTTCCCGGCTGCGCTGAACGCCCTTGAGCAGGTCAACCGGAAAAACTTTACCCCGGTATTTTACCAACGCTGCCGGTATCACGATGCGCTGACTTTGTTCCTCTCCTTTTTTGGCCTGCGCAACCACCGTCATGGGCTGAATACCCATACGGCTCAGGGAATCCAGGATCATGGCCCGTGTAGTATCATCTCCGCCTGCCACCGGATCCACAAAACGGTAATGGATTCTTCCGTCTGCATATTCATTGAAATCCTGCAACATAGCCTCCGTACTGTTGCGGAGCTTGCGCAGGCCCGATTTTAAATCTCCCTGCAGGTAAATATCCACATACACATCATCGGGAATGTGCCGGAGCATTTGTTTTACCGGCTTACTCAGGGTATATTTTTTTTCGCTGCTGAGATCGAAACGCAAAGAAGAATAAGAAACCGCGATGTTGATGAGCACCAGCACAATCAACAGATAAAACCAGCCCGATTTGGAAGAAAAGATCTTTTGCATGGTTCAGGCTATCTTTTAAGCAGATTGTTTCTGGTAAGCGTTAAAAAAAACAGGATCACGCTGAGGAAATAAACCAGATCGCGCACGGTAATCAGACCGCGGCTCATATTGCGGTAATGGAAGTCGATGCCCACCATATCGATATAATAATCAGCCCCCGCAGGAAAAGAAGAAATACCGCTGATGGCGTGAAAGCCGGAATAGATCAGGAAACAGGTAAACCCCGAGGCGATGAAAGCGATCATGGCATTGCTGGTAAAACTGCTGCAACAGAGCGCAATCGCAGCAAAAACTGCGGTCAGCAGGAACAGGCCGATATAGGCACCGAGCGTAGCGCCCATGTCCATGCCGGGTTCCACCGCCAGTTGCTGAACAGAAAAAAAATAGATCCACGTGGGTATCAGGGCAATCCCTATTACAAGCAGGGCGGCGAGGTATTTACCGTTTACGATCTGCCAGTGGGTGAGTGGTCTGGATTGAAGGATCTCAAAGGTCCCGCTTTTGAATTCTTCGGAAAAACTGCGCATGCTGATGGCCGGTATCAAAAGCAAAAGAACCCAGGGAGCGAGATCAAAAAATTTTTCCAGGCTGGCATATCCAAAATCCAGGATGCTGCTGTCCGGAAAAACAAAAAGCAGGAGGCCGGTGATGAGTAGAAAAACGATGATGGCAATATAGCCTGTTAAGCTGCTGAAAAATTGTCTGAATTCCTTTTTGCAAACCGCCCACATACCACGAAAATAACGAGGGAAAAAGGGAATTGGTAAATAATTTTTTTTAACAAATCATTTTCTTATATATTCGCCCGGCGTTTGAAAGGCCATCCTGAAAAATAAAATTAAATACCCTGGCTATAGCTTATAACCATCCCTACTTGCTTAAAGATCCCGTTTCGGCGGGATTTTTTATTCGTGCTATTCCACCTTCTTGATCAGCTGCTTCGTCAGCATCCGGTCCTTATAAAGCACCTGCAACACATACATCCCGCTTTGCAGTTTACCCAGTCCGCCGAGGTCATAGTGATTCAGACCCTTGCCGGCTGTTTGGGTTTCTCTTGTAATCAACCTGCCGTAGGTATCATATAAGCTTACTGTTATCGCATGATCTTCCGGAACGGTCATATTGAATGAAACAGAACTGACGAATGGATTAAGGAATCCGCTTATGGCCAGCGGTATATCCTGGCTGCTGAGAAGAATGATTTTACTGTAGGTGCCGTATTGCTGATCATTGATCCGGATGCGGTAAAATACCTGGCCCACCAGGGATTGCTGATCATCAAACAAATAGTTGGATCCGTTACCCGCAGCGGCTTTCCCAGGTATTGTTCCCACGGTTCTGAAATGTATACCCTGGTCGTCACTTCGTTCAACACAGTACACGATATTTCCTGTTTCCTGGAAACTGGTCCATTGCAAACGTGCAAAAGCGTCGGTGACTTCTCCTTTTAAAATCACCTGCGTCGGAAGCACGACCAGACAATTCACTGCGAATACAACTTTGGGAGTAGAAGTGATGTACCGGCAATTGGGATCATTCAGACTGGATGTGGTGGAGGCCAGTATAAGCCGGTAGGTGATGGTGGCATCCACATTGTTCAACCGGTAATAACGGGTTACCAGATATTCGTACAGGTTTGTAATGGCATTGTAAACCGGAATGGACGAGCCACGGTCTGGCATGCCGAGGGTATCCGTGCCGGGACCGGTCCAGGTGGCGCCGCCGTCCACACTTTTTTCAAGTCGCCATTCCGTATAATTATTAAAGAAAGCACTTACTTTGAAACGGACCGTATCGTCGGAACCCTGGCAAAGCGTGTCGGGTTTGTTGGGTGTCAGGGCGATATCCGGCGTACAGGTGGCCACGCCAATATCATCAATGACCCAGTCGTTACCGCCGCCACCCGGTGCATTGTTCCGGATATAAATAATCATGCTGGTTTGTGTGGGACCGGTCAAATACGTAAATCCCTTGCGGATCCATTGCCCGGTATACAAAATATTTCCAGAGGTATAATAATCATACCCGTTCACATTAAAAGTCAGGTTGGGATGCACTCCGGATGAGTCGCCCGGGCCTGTCGGAATATAAGCCGGAAGCCCCGTGCTTCCCGGGGGTCTGCCGTTAGAGTCGCAGGCACAGCGGGAACAGATATTCCTGAACCAGGCATAGTATTGATAATAAGTATTCGGACAAAGATTGTTCACGGTATCCAGAAATGCGATACCGGTTTTATAAGACGAGTTGATCACAGCCATATAACCTCCCGTAATGCTGCTTATCGTGTCGCTGGCCGGATTGCCCAGCAATGGATTGAGGGCGCCCGTATGGTCACCGATGATATCCCAGATACCGAATACACGGTGCGTTTGGCCGGGAATAATATTCGCATCCGGAATGGCCCAGGTATTGAGCGTGGTATATCCGACACCCCCGGTACTGGTATTGTTTGAAATATTGTAATAATAATCCTGCGGTGAATTGGCGCCAAACAAGGCATACGTATAATTCGCGGATATTTTTCCGGAAGCCGTTCTGTTCTTTGCTTTACCAAAACCAAATGTTCCTCCGAATTCGGAGAGAATGGCATTGGTACCCGAAGTGGTTGTACAAATCCCCAGATTTTTAAATATCATGACGGAATCGACTGGAAAGGTGATCAGCGTGGTACCGGAACCGAATGGGCGGAACGTGATGGACCCGCCGCCTACACTGATGGGTGCATTGTATGCGCCTGTTACCTGAACCCGGAAACTGGCAACGAGGATACAGGTGCCCCCGTAAAAAGATGGTTTGTCGTTATACTTGATCCGTCCGCGGCTGAAAGCTGTTGCCTTTGGCGCATTATTAAAACCCAGGTTTATCCGAACGGTACTGCCGGTTACCCATCCGGCATCATCTCCGGTTGCATCAGTAAATGATTTATATACTTTGCCTTCGTTGGTTAGGATGGCCAGGGTTCCCGGCAGATAGCTGGTATTTGCGGGAATTACATCAAAGTAACCGCAACTGTCCATATAATCATTCGCGCCGCTTCCACCCACAACAAAAGTAGCGCGGATCTCCAGGATGTCTCCGGGTTCAACCGTTCCTCCGGTCAATCCCTTGGTAATGTTTACATAACTTTTACCATAATCAATTTTTAGCTGGGCATGGGCAGAAAAAACGTACAGTGAAAATAACACCAGGTTAGTGATGATGCGCACGAAGGGTATGCAGCACTTAAAGGTTTTCATAGTCGGTTTTTCGTGGTGAATGGTTCACCAGAATGGGTTTAGGCACCTTAAAACTAATACCTATCCGCTCGATTTCAAATCGTAATTATACGTTTTTGTCGCCGACTGTAATATTGCAAATAATATCATGAAAATCAATGCATTAAGAGCTCCCCGGGAATAGTTTTTGGGGGCTACACGGCAAAGCTTTCTCCGCAGGCGCAGGACCTGCTGGCATTGGGGTTACTGAAGAAAAATCCCTTTCCACTTAATCCTTCGGAAAAATCCAGGGTGGTATTGACGAGATATAAAAAACTTTTCAGATCGGTGACCACTTTCACGCCATTGTCTTCAAATTCCTGATCCATCGGTTTCTTTTCCTTATCGAAATCCATTTTATAACTCAGCCCTGAGCAGCCTCCGCTCACCACCGACACCCTCAGGAAATAATCCTGGCCATCTCCAAGGGAAGCTTCCTCCATGAGGCGCTTAACTTTTTCTTTTGCCTTATCAGATACGTAGATCATAGTGGTTGTGCAAAATAATGATTAATACGTTAATTTGAAAACGTGATAATGTGAAAATGTAAAAATAAAAGCCAATCCATTCACTGAATGCGTATATTCCGGCATTTTCAAATTTTCAAATTATTATCTTCCCCGCTTCTTCCCTCAAACGCCTCACCATACCCTTGACTTTATCAATGGTAAAGTCTATTTCCGCTTCATTCGTATATCTCCCCAATCCAAATCTGAGGGAGCTGTTGGCCAGTTCGTCTTCCAATCCCAGAGCCTTCAATACATAACTGGGTTCCGGTGAAGCCGACGTGCAGGCTGAGCCGGAGGACACGGCAATCTCTTTACTCAGACCCATCATCAGCGCATTTTCATCCACATATCTGAAAGAAAGGTTGCTGACCTGGGGCAGCCTGGATACCGTGCTTCCGTTCACCCGGGTTTCTTCAATCATTAACAAAGCTTCTTCCAGTTTGTTGCGCAGGGCGCCTATCCGGAGGTTGTCGATTTCCATTTCCTTTACACAGATCTCACAGGCTTTTCCAAAGCCCACGATACCCGGAACATTCAGGGTGCCACTGCGCCGGCCCCGCTCATGGGCCCCGCCATCCATCTGGGCAGTTAGGCTAACGCGGGGATCTTTCCGCCGGACATACAGGGCGCCAACGCCTTTGGGACCGTAAATTTTATGGGCAGAAAAAGCCATCAGGTCAATCCCGTCCCGGATCACATCAACCGGAACTTTTCCGACCGCCTGAGTGGCATCGGAAAAAAAAAGAATGCCATGTTTTTTGGCGATCCTGCCGATCTCCTGCACCGGCTGTAGAACGCCAATCTCATTATTAGCATACATTACCGCTATCAATACCGTATCGGGTCTGATGGCCGCTTCCAGTTGTCCCAGATCGAGGATACCATCTTCTTTAACGCCCAGGTACGTGATGTTCGCTCCGGACCGTTCCATATGACCACAGGCATCCAGCACGGCTTTGTGCTCGGTTTCAACGGTAATCACGTGATTCCCTCTGGACGCATACATTTCCAACACGCCTTTGATGGCCAGATTATCTGATTCCGTTGCGCCCGATGTAAAAACAATTTCTTCCGGCATTGCATGAATGATCCCGGACACCTGTTCCCTGGCGATCTTCACGGCCTCTTCGGCCTGCCATCCGAAAAAATGACTGCGGCTGGCGGCATTCCCATATTTCTCGGTGAAATAGGGCAACATCACTTCCAAAACCCGCGGATCGCAGGGAGTAGTGGCGTTGTGGTCCAGATATACCGGAAGGCGGAGCATGGGCAAAATTACTGAGAAATCGGAGGAATGTGGAAATGTGCTGATGTGTAAAGAATTTGCCTGGCGAAGGCAGGTGAGAATGAGCCCATTAAAAGGCGATGCATCAACCCTTAAAAATCGTTCATCCTTTTTCCGGATCTTTGGGCATGCAGAAAATTGAACATATAGGCATTGCAGTTAAAACCCTGACTCATTCGATTCCTCTTTTCGAAAGATTGCTGAACCGATCCTGTTATAAGATCGAAAACGTAGAATCGGAAGGGGTTAAAACGGCTTTTTTTGAATTGGGCAACGATAAGCTGGAATTGCTGGAAAGCGCCGATCCGGATGGTGTGATTGCCAGATACATCGCCAAATATGGCGAGGGGGTACACCACATCGCCCTGGCAGTAACTGATATTGAAGCAGAGATGGAAAGACTTGCGGCAGCAGGATTTCAACTTTTGCAGGACCGGCCCCGGCGGGGAGCAGATAACAAAATGGTTTGCTTCCTGCACCCGAAATCCGCCAACGGGATACTTATTGAGTTGTGTATGGAAAGAGTTGACGGTTGACGGTCAACCCTCTTCTCCCTCCAGCTTATTCAAACCCAGCTTTTCCATAGCCTGCTGGGCAGCGATCTGGCTCGCATCTTTTTTATTATAGGCGCGGCCCTGACCAATGAGTTCCCCATTTACCACGGCTCCAACGGTAAATAAACGACGGCCGCCTTCCATGTGTTCATCCAGGGTTTCAAACTCCAGATTCTTTCCGTTTTTATTCGCCCATCCATAGAGTTTATTCTTATGGTTGATTTCCAGGTTTTCCAGATCCTCCATAAAAAGGTAGGGCTGTATAATGCGTTCCATAATCCACTGCCTGCATTTGTCATATCCCTTATCCAAATAAATAGCGCCCACCACGGCCTCCAGTGTATTTCCAAAAATCTGGCTCATTTTTAAGGAGCCGTCAAACTTGTTGAAGTAACTGATTTTCCGCAGGCCCATCTTCACCGCAATATCATTCAACTGTACACGGTTCACCATCTTGCTGCGCATTTCGGTAAGGAAACCTTCTTCCCTGTAAGGATATTTTTTAAAAAGAAAATCGGCAATAACCGCGCTGAGGATCGCATCGCCCAAATATTCCAGCCGTTCATTATTCTGGTCGGAGCTTTCTTTTACCGAGCGATGGGTAAGCGCTGTTTTATACAGTACTGCATTTACGGGCACAAAACCCAGAACATTCCGCAATTGCTTACGGAATGAAACAATAGAAGAGTCTCCTTTGAAAATCCGATCTAAGAATCCCACGGAGTCAAAAATAGGAATATATAATTTGAAAATTTGAAAATTTGGGGATTTGAAAATGGGGAGAGGCCAATCGGAAAGAGCGGCATTTGATTATCAGTAAACCGAACGACGAACTCTCCGGTTCTTCGTTTTCAAATTTTCAAATTCCCTAATTTTCAAATTTCTTTACGATCACGCAAGCATTATGCCCCCCGAAACCAAACGTATTGCTTAGCGCGGCATTAACGGTTCTTTTCTGGGAATGGAGAAAAGTGAAATTGAGGCGGGGATCGAGGTCAGGGTCATCTGTGAAGTGGTTGATGGTTGGCGGAACAACATTGTGCACCACGCTCATGATGCAGGCGATGGCTTCCACCACGCCGGCAGCGCCAAGACAATGGCCCGTCATGGATTTCGTGGAACTGATGTTGATCTTAAAGGCATGTTCCCCGAATACGTCCATGATGGCCCTTATTTCAGAGATGTCTCCCAGTGGCGTAGAAGTACCGTGGGTATTGATATAGTCGATATCAGCCGCCGTCATACGGGCATCCCGCAACGCCGCATTCATTACGTTCTTGGCACCCAGTCCCTCGGGATGCGGTGCCGTAATGTGATGCGCATCGGCAGTGGCGCCGCAACCGGCAATCTCGCAATATATTCTGGCACCCCGTGCCTGTGCATGTTCCAGTTCTTCCAGAATAACGGCTCCGGCACCTTCTCCCATCACAAATCCATCCCTGCCTTTATCGTAAGGCCGGCTGGCTGTTTTAGGACTCTCATTCCGCTCACTCAGAGCCTTCATGGCATTGAATCCACCAACACCGGCTTCGCTGATCACACTCTCAGAGCCTCCTGCCAGGATGATGTCTGCCATGCCCAAACGGATCAGGTTGAATGATTCCATGATGGCATTGGTGGATGAGGCGCAGGCACTGACCACGGCAAAATTAGGGCCCCTGAAACCATGCCGCATAGAAATTTGTCCTGCAGCAATATCCAGGATCATTTTCGGAATGAAGAAAGGATTATAGCGGGGTGTGCCATCACCTTTAGCAAAATGCACCACTTCCTCCTGAAATGTTATGAGGCCTCCAATGCCACTGGCAAATACAACGCCCACGCGGTCCGGATCCGCATTTTCCTTATTGATGCCGGCATCGGCGACCGCCTGGTCGCTGACGCCAACAGCCGTTTGGGCAAACCGGTCGAGCTTGCGTGATTCTTTTTTCTCCAGGAAACTGAGCGGATCGAAATTTTTCAGTTCACAGGCAAACCTGGTTTTGAATTTTGTTGCGTCGAAGAGGGTTATAAAATCTGCTCCGGAAACCCCCTGCAGTAGTGCATCCCAATAATCATTCAGATTATTACCCAGAGGAGTGAGCGCTCCGATCCCTGTAACTACAACTCTTTTCAATTCCATAATGCGTATTGCGCGGAAAATAAATAATGTGATAAATCCGCCTTCTCAGACTTAACGCCTTCGAAAAGCGGATCAACTAACATGCGCAGCACAAGACCTACCTATTTAGCGTGTTCCTCCAGGTATGCAATAGCTTGGCCGACAGTGGTAATGGTTTCTGCCTGTTCATCGGGAATTGAAATATTGAATTCCTTTTCGAACTCCATGATTAATTCCACCGTGTCAAGTGAATCGGCGCCCAGATCGTTCGTAAAAGACGCCTCATTGGTTACTTCGGCTTCTTCCACTCCTAACTTATCCACTATAATTTTTTTGACTCGTGTAGCGATGTCTGACATTTTTGTAAAGTTTAGTTACGGGTGCAAAAATATAATTTTTGAGCTAAACACAACCAACAAGACAATTCAATTTTATTTTTTGATTTGGATTATATACCGGAATTTGCAATTTCCGCTGTAAGATAGCAAAAATCAACCCATTACCGCATGGCGCTCAGGCTAATTGATTACGGTTCCCCGGAGTATGAACAGATGCTCCGTTTGCGGTATGAAATGCTGAGAAAGCCACTGGGCCTGAGTTTCAAGGAAGACGAACTGGAAAAAGAAAAGGGAGATGTGCTCATGGGGGCCTTCGAAGACGACCGGATCCTGGGTTGCTGCCTCCTCGCCCCGGAAGGCAACCATATCCTCCGTCTCCGCCAGATGGCCGTGCCCAACAATATGCAGGGAAAGGGAATTGGCCGGGCGCTGATGATTTTTGCCGAGAATATCGCCCGGGATATGGGTTACCGCACCCTTATGATGCATGCCCGGCTCACCGCCATCGGATTCTATGAAAAACTGGGTTATGTGAAAAAAGACGGAGAATTCACGGAATTGACCATCAGACATGTGATCATGGAAAAAAAACTCTAACCACTATTTACCGGCAAGCGCCTTTTCCGGCGGTTCCTTTTGCTTTACCGCCCCGTGCATGCGCTGCATGAACTCCAGTAATTTTTTCATGCCGTCAATCTCGCTCACGATCAGCATGAACAATTTTCCATTCTGTTTTAACCTCGCCTGACGGGTTTGCTTCTGGATGAAGTCCAGCAAATTGCGGAATGTATCCGATTCGAAATATTTTGAATCGGGACGGTTAATAAAATACAGGCGCACCCCTTTGTCTTTAAAAATAAGCTTCTCGAAACCAAGCTCCACGGCCAGTTTGCGGATGCGCACCGCATCAAACAGATCATCCACTTCTTCCGGAACCGGACCAAACCGATCCTGCAGTTCGCGGTGAAAATCCAGCAGTTCCGCTTCCGTTTCACAATTGTCCAGGCGGGTATACAGGGACAATCGTTCCGTAATGCTTTCCACATAACTGTCCGGGATCAAAATCTCCAGGTCCGTATCAATGGTGCAATCCTGGGCCGCTTCCTCCTGTTTTGCAATTTCATCCTTAAACAAATCCTTGAATGACGTCCGCTTGAGTTCACGGATCGCTTCATTCAGAATTTTCTGATACATTTCAAATCCCATTTCCACCATGAACCCGCTTTGTTCTCCTCCCAGCATGTTGCCCGCCCCGCGGATATCCAGATCCCGCATGGCAATCTGAAACCCACTTCCCAGATCACTGTGCTGTTCCAGGGTTTGGAGCCTTTTGCGGGCATCGGAGGGTAAACTGGCCAGGGATGGCGCCAGCAGATAGCAAAAGGCCTTCCGGTTGCTTCTGCCTACCCTTCCGCGCAGCTGGTGCAGGTCACTCAGGCCGAACTGATGCGCATTATTGACGATAATGGTGTTCACATTGGGTATGTCCACCCCGCTTTCCACAATATTGGTGCAAACCAGCACATCGTACTTTTTATCTATGAAGTTCATGATCCTTTCTTCCAGCTCATGACCCTCCATTTGCCCATGGGCGTACCCGATGCTCAGATCCGGACACAGTTCCTGCAACAGTCCGGTAATTTCTTTCAGGCCCTGGATCCGGTTATAAATAAAAAATACCTGACCACCCCGCTCCACTTCATAATACACGGCATCCCGGATTGTATCTTCATTATACAACTGAATCTCCGTTTGAATGGGCTGACGGTTTGGAGGTGGCGTATTGATGATACTCAGGTCCCTGGCGCCCATCAGGCTGAACTGCAGGGTTCTGGGTATCGGTGTGGCAGTCAGCGTCAGACAGTCCACATTCGTGCGCAGGGTCTTTATCTTTTCCTTGTGCGCTACCCCGAATTTCTGTTCTTCATCAATCACCAGCAGACCCAGGTCCTTAAACTTCACTTCTTTGCCCAGGATGGAATGGGTGCCGATGATGATGTCCACCTTTCCTTCTGCCAGCCGCTGGTAGGTTTCTTTTTTTTCTTTGGCGGACTTAAACCGGTTCACATAGTCCACGGTTACGGGAAATTCTTTCAGCCTTTCCCCAAAGGTTTTAAAATGCTGAAATGCCAGAATGGTGGTAGGGACCAGTACCGCCGCCTGTTTGCCATCGAGGCAGGCCTTGAATGCCGCACGTATGGCGACTTCCGTTTTTCCAAATCCCACATCCCCGCAAACGAGCCGGTCCATCGGGGAAGCGGATTCCATATCTTTTTTTACATCGGCAGTGGCCTTGCTCTGATCGGGTGTATCCTCATAAATAAAAGAGGCCTCGAGTTCCGTCTGCATGTAATTATCGGGCGAAAAAGCAAAGCCTTCCTGGGCCTTCCGGGCCGCATACAGTTTAATGAGGTCGAAGGCAATTTCCTTGACGCGGGTCTTGGTTTTTTCCTTGAGTTTTTGCCAGGCATCGCTGCCGAGTTTACTCACTTTAGGCATACTGCCTTCTTTGCCCGTGTATTTGGAGATCTTATGCAGTGAATTGATATTCACATAAAGAATATCGCTGTCCTTATACAGGATCCTCACGGCCTCCTGCAGCCGGCCATTTACTTCCATTTTCTGGAGACCGCTGAATATGCCCACCCCATGGTCGATGTGGGTTACATAGTCCCCCGGCTGCAATTCCCGCAGGGTACGCAGGGTGATGGCTTTGCTTTTATTGTAAGCCTGCTTCACCTTGTACTTGTGATAGCGCTGAAAGATCTGGTGATCCGTATAACAGACGATCTTCAGGTCTTCGTCAATAAATCCTTCGTGAATGGAAGTGCCTATGGGATCGAACTGTATACCTGATTTCAGGTCATCAAAAATGGTATGCAACCTTTCCAGCTGCTTCGGGTTCTCGGCAAAAAGAAAGATCCTGAACTTTCTGGATTCCCAGTTTTCCAGATCACTGATCAGCCTGTCAAACTGCCGGTTAAAAACCGGTTGCGGCCGGGTATGAAACTCAATGGGAAAGGAACCGGGATCTGCGGATTGCGGATATCCGAATTCCACGAGGTGTCTGCACAAAATGGCCCCGTCAAAAGAATCCAGGCCCATGAAATCATCCGCGGAGATTATTTTTTTTACAGCGCTGCCTTCTCCAAAAACCGTTTCTTTTGTTGCATAGGATCCCAGGAATTCTTCCAGCTCTCTGGCCTGGATTTCCAGTTTTTCCCGGATAAAACGGCGGTCGTGCATCCATAACACGGTATTCTCCGGGAGGAACTCAAAAAGGGATACTTTTTTTTCCGAATCAAACTGGGTTTCTATATTGGGAATGATATTCACCAGCATCAGCCGGCGTTCGCTCAATTGTGTTTCGGGATCGAAAATGCGGATGGAATCCACCTCGTTACCGAATAGTTCGACGCGGTATGGTTTTTCATTTCCGAAAGAATAGATATCGAGGATGCCTCCCCGCAGGGCAAACTGACCCGGTTCGTACACAAAATCGGTTCTTTCAAATCCATACCCGACCAGCGATTCCATAAGGGCATCCGGGTTTATGGTTTCCCCGGACTTCAGGCGGATTCTGTTCCCTTCCAAGGTTTCAGGGAGCACCACTTTTTCAAACAGGGCTTCCGGATAAGTGACCATCATTTTTTTGTTCCCCCCGCCGCTCCAGCGGGTCAGGGCTTCCGTACGCAGCATCACATGGCTGCTGTTGATCTCGTGATAGGTCTTGCTGTTTTTAAAGGAGGAGGGGAAATAGAATATGTCAAGCCCTTTCGTCAGGTTTTCTATCGAATTGTGCAGGTAGGCCGCAGTTTCCGCATCCTCACAAACCACCAGGTGGTTGAGCTGTGCGGCCATGGGGAGATTAAAGATGCCGGCCAGAACAAACGCCGGTGAGCTTCCGTGGAGATTCTTCAGCAGGATATGCTGTGGGGCAGACATAGTGATCCTGTCCCCCAACTGAAAAAGGCGGGATGAATGCTCATACAAGTTCAGTAACACCTCATTACTCATCCGCCTGCAAAGGTAAGCAACCGGTGGCTTAGTTTTGGAGTATAGATTAGGGTGTTAATGTGTTAATGTGAAAATGTGCTGATGTGTAAATGCAAGAGCCAGTTTTCTATTTTCACATCAGCACATTTTCACATCAGCACATTAATAACTGGCATCATAATCCACATTCACATTCACTTGGGTCACTTTACCCGAAACCACCTTCGCGGGAGCCACATTATTCATTCCATCGAAATAATTGGCATAGAACAAGGTGTCTTTTTTGGTAAACAGGGAATATTGACCGGGGGGGAGAGATACTGAAAAATAGCCACTTGCGTCCGATTCGGTGGTCCGGACGAGCCGGGTGCTGATATCCCGGTAAAAAGCGGTCTCGTTAACCCGGGTCAGCTGATTCAGGTTGGTCTGTTCGTAAACATACAGCGTGGCCGGAATGCCTTTTGGGGGACTGAGTTTGGAATTCGGAGAGGGCATCCGGTTGCCGGAGATTTTGAAGATATATCCTTCAATACCTGTTTTTTTTGCCTGTTTGAATGCAGGAAAAAGCAGGACCGTCAGGCAGGTTGCCATAAACATCAGATGTTTTGTAGGTTGCATCAGGTTGATATCTAACGGACTGGAAGTTAAATCAAAAAAGCGGGCGCTGGTTAAAAATATGTAATTTTAAACGGTATTTTATCATTTAACGGACCTCATGACCCCCAAGAAATTCGCCCTTCCGGTTCTGGTTGCCCTTTCCATAATTTCGGGCGCTTCTGCACAGGTTAAAACCAATACTTCAGCATTAAGACAGGCAGCCGTTGAAGCTGATGCCAGGCATCAAGATATGGCCGCCCGGCTGGTCCGGCTTGCCAAACTAAATGGCTGGCCGCGGTTCCTCTCGATGAAAGGGGGCACGAGGGCCATGTTGTACGGCGTAGACCCGCGCGGGCTGCCCCTGTACGTGGCCACCAACGATAATATTATTTCTGCAGCCACCATCGGCACCAGCCAGTTATGGCCGGGAGGAAGTACGGGATTAAACCTCAGCGGATCTTCCGCGGGGCTCAAAGGTAAAATCGCCATCTGGGACGGGGGAAAGGTACGCGCCACGCACCAGGAGCTTACCGGAAGGGTTGTTCAGAAAGACGGGGTAACCGCCCTCAACGATCATTCCACCCATGTTTCAGGAACCCTCATTGCCTCAGGCGTAAATCCGGCTGCAAAGGGAATGAGTTTCGGGGCTCAGCAATTATTGGCCTACGATTTCAACAACGATGTGGCAGAAATGCTCACAGAGGCACCCAACCTGCTGATCTCCAACCATTCCTATGGAACCGTTGCGGGTTGGAACTTTGACACGGAAAAAAACCGCTGGGAATTTATGGGCAATCCCGGAGATACAGTGGATTATAAATTCGGATATTATGATGACCAGGCACAGGCCTGGGATTCCATGTGCTACAACGCTCCCTTTTATCTGATCGTAAAATCGGTCGGTAATAACCGGGACGTGAACGGTCCGCTGGTAGGACAACCCTATTTCAGGCCCAATGCCAGCGGCATCATTATTTCGGCAGGCAACAGGGCCGCCGGCATCAGTAACAACGACGGTTATGATATTGTACCCACCTATGGCAATGCAAAGAATATTCTGGCCATCGGCGCGGTAAATCCCATTCCGGGCGGTTACAGCCAGCCAGCCGATGTGGTGCTGGCAGAATTCAGCAGTTGGGGGCCTTCGGATGACGGACGGATAAAACCCGAACTGGTGGCAGACGGGGTGAATGTACTATCCAGTATCAGCACGTCTGACAATGCCTATGCCATCTATAGCGGCACGTCCATGTCGTCTCCGGCCGCGGCGGGTTCCTCCTTCCTGCTGCAGGAATATTATTCCAAGCTGCATGGCGGCGCCTTTATGAGGTCCGCAACCTTGAAAGGTATTCTCATCCATACTGCGGACGAAGCCGGTATCGCAGACGGTCCGGATTATCAGTTCGGCTATGGTCTTATCGACATGCCCAAAGCAGCCTCCGTGATCACGTCAAATAATACGGATCAGTTGATCCAGGAAAATAATTTAACCAACGGAAGTAGTTTTTCCCTGCCGGTTATAGCCTCCGGAAAAGGACCGCTGGTGGCCACCCTGAGCTGGACGGACCCTGCAGGAAAAGTGGACGCCGTGAACATCTTAAACAATCCCGCACGAAAACTGGTGAATGACCTGGACCTCAGGGTAACTGGTAACGGGAATACCTACACGCCCTGGATACTGGATCGCAAAAATCCGGCAAAACCCGCCACCAACGGGGATGATACCCTGAATAACCTCGAAAAAATTCAGATCAGCAATACCATTCCCGGTAAAACTTACAATATCCAGGTGACCCATAAAGGCACCCTGGAAACGGGAGCACAGGCATATTCGCTCATCGTCAGCGGCGCGGGCGGACAGGGTTACTGCAGCTCGGCAGCTTCCAGCAGTGCCGGCACCCGCATAGACCAGGTAATCATTGACAACGACAGCAACAGCAACAGCGTAACCAATCCGCCAGGTTGTACCACGTATACGGATTATTCCGGCAAAACCATCCGGCTCCAGGCGTCGAGGGCCACTTCCTTCAGCATTCAACTCAGCAGCTGTGATGCGTCCACGGCACAGCGGGTGGTGAAGGTTTATGTCGATTACAACAACAATGGCAATTTTACAGACTCCGGGGAATTGGTACTGGTCAGTCCCGTACTTCCCGCAGGAACCACCACCTGGTCTACCGGTACAATATCTCTCCCTGCAGGATTAATAACGGGCACCAGTACCCTTTTACGCATCGTGGCCCAGGAAACAACCGATACGTCGGCTGTAAAACCCTGCGGCAACTATGGGAACGGGGAAACAGAAGATTACCGGGTGCAGTTTGCCGCACCGTCCAATGATGTTGCTCCAAGTGCTGTCGTAGACCCGCTTCCTTCTTTTTGCCAGGCCGATTCCGAAAGAATTTCCGTGCGCATTAAAAATGCAGGAACCAGCAACCAGCAAAATTTCCCGATATCCCTTAAAGTGGTCAGCGGAGGAATTGCCCTGGTAGATGTTTCCACCATTTATCCGGATACGGTTTTTTCATCCGGAAATGCCATCTATACATTCCAGCCGGCTTTCAAAGCTGAAGCCGGAAAAACATATATTGTTACTGTCAGCACCCATCTCGCTAACGATCAGGATACCACGAACAATACCATTACCGATACACTGACGGTGAATGCCGGCAGCACAACTGCGGTTACCGGAAATGCGGAAATCTGCAGCGATAATCCGCCAGATGCCGGTTTGAAAGCGAACGACACCGACAGTTCCGATGCCCTGTTTTGGTACGACAGTCAAACGGCTGCAACGCCCATTGCTACCGGTGTGCGGGCAACCACCACGGTAATTCCGTCGGACAAAACCTATTATCTGGGCGTGAATGATCTGGACGGTACGGTAGGACCCAAATCAAAATTGGAATTCCCCAGCGGAGGATATAATTTCTTCGTAGGCAATTTCATCCGTTTCACCAACAAGGTTCCGCTGACCATCACTTCTTCCCGGTTATATGTGGGCAATGGAGGGAAAGTAACTTTCATGGTAGCGGATCTTGCGAGTTTTGATTCCTGTACCGGCGACTACAGTTATTATCTCATTTCCAGCAATACCATTGATGTGTATCCGACAACACCCAATCCGCAGGCCGGAGCGGTGAATGGAAATTCAGCCAGCGATACGGGGGCCGTGTTCCTGCTGAACCTGGCCGTTCCCACACCAGGAAACCACGTGCTGATTATTGAGGATGCTGATGGTGCCACTTTATTCAGGAACAACAACATTCCTTCTAACCACTATCCTTTCGGGATCCCGGGGGTATTTTCCATAACCGGAAACAGCGCCGTTGACCAGGCCAATTGCAAGGACACCAGCTTTTATCAGGCCTACTATTATTTCCTGTACGATCTGAAACTGACGCTGAATAAATGTCCCGCCCCACGCATTCCCGTTGTTGCAATAACACCAACACCCGCGGTGATCACGCTTACGGGAAATCTTTTAACCAGCAATTATGCTTCCGGAAACCAGTGGTATTACAATGATACCCTGGTCTCCGGTGCAACGCTGGTAACGGATTCGGCCTTAGTTCCCGGAACCTATAAAGATGTGGTCAGTGACAGTCTCGGCTGTTCGCTGGTATCGAATGAAGTTGTTTTTTCATTTGGCAACGATATCGGATTGAAAACAACGCCCAATCCAAATAACGGCACATTCAAGCTGCAATTCTATGTAGCCACCAGCGAAAACACCGGTGTCAGCGTGGTGAACGCCCTGGGTCAGAAAATTTATGAAGCGGATTATCCGGCTTTCGGCGGATTCTTCAACAAAACCATCAGCCTGGGCGCCGTAAGCGCAGGCATGTATGTATTGAAAATCCAAATTGGAGGAAATAAGTATGTAAGGAAGATTATGGTTTATTGAATGAGAATATGAATTGCTGTTGACGGTATATTCCATCAACCATACAACTCCAGGTGTATCGACTTTTTGTCGTACCCCAATGCCAGGATACGCAATTTGGCTTCATCAATCATATTCTTCCAGCCGCATAAATAAAACTGGGCGGGTTTAAGTGCAGCGGGGAGGTCAGCGGAAGTAGGGCCCATATTCTTCCTGCAGATTTCTTCATAAATGCTATGGACGTAGCCGGTGCGGATCAGATGTTCGCGGTTTTCCGGCACTTCCCGCGAGAATACGGGGATATACTGAAACCGGGGAACCTGCTCCTGCAGATCCTCCATTTCTTTCTGATAAAGACAGTCACCCAGTCTCCGGCATCCAAAGATGAGGTGAATATTCTGGTGGGCAAGGTTATGATCCTGGATATGATGCAGCATAGAACGGAAAGGGGCGATACCCGTACCGGTGCAGACCAGAAAAAGATCTTTCTCGATAGCATCGGGAAGGGTAAAAAGTCCCAGGGGTCCCCGGAAAACGAGTTCACTTCCCAACCTCACTTCATTGAAAAGAAAATTCGTTCCCATCCCGCCTTCGAGGTACACGATCAGCAATTCAAAAACGGGAGAGCCATCGGGCCAGGAAGCAACGGAATAACTGCGCCAGCGTTTATTCGGTTTTTCGTGAATGGGCAGATCGAGTGTTACAAACTGACCAGGCTTAAAAGCAAATGGTTCCCCGGAAGTCTGTTCAATCCAGAATCTTCTTGTGGTCTGTGTTTCGTCTTCTATACGAATTACTTTGCCGGTTTGCCAGGGAAGCAGCATGGATGACAGTTGACGGATGACAGTTGACGGTATTCCGGTGCGAATTTACACATAAAGGACGTCAACGGTCAGCCGTCAACCGTCAACCGTCAACTAAATTATAGTCCCTATGCAGATTGATTATTCTTCTTCCCCAGGAGTTCTTTGCGGAGGGAAATATTGGGTACTTTTTTGACAATTCTCAATTCTTCGTGGATTACCGGCGTTTTCATGGCGATCACAGGACTCGTAATATCCTGCATCCGGCATTCCATGTTCAGGTTCTCGCGTTCCAGATCCAGGATCTGTTCGCAATGGCCGAGGATTTCTCTTTCCATTTTCTGAATCTTCTCGCGGTATTTCAGAAGCCGCTTTGACCTGAAACTAAATCCAGCCAGTACAGACGACATCACGATAAATGCAAGCAGATAGATGTTGAGCGTAACCTCGTTGATAAACATGGTTATTAAAAATTAATGGATCGGTCAATGGAATCTTCAACAGGTACCCGCAGGTACTGGAAATCGTACCGGCCAGGGGGTTTATCATGCGATTGGAGGTGCCGCTCAAATGTAAGGTTTCCTTTTTGAAATAAATATTTATACGATTTCTTTTTCTACAATTTCCAGGATTTGGGAAATGGGGATTCGTTCCTGCTGCATACTGTCGCGATACCGTATTGTAACCGTCTGATCTTCCCGGCTTTGATAATCTATGGTTATGCAGAACGGGGTTCCTATGGCATCCATCCGGCGGTATCGTTTTCCAATGGTATCCTTCTCCTCATAAAAACAGCGGAAATGTGGTTTGCAGGCAGCGAGAATCTCCCGGGCTATTTCAGGCAGCCCGTCTTTTTTTACCAGCGGCAGGATGGCCAGTTTAACGGGAGCCAGTTTTGGAGGGAAGCGCAAAACCACACGGCTGTCTTTTTTCCCGGGCGTTCCCAGGTCCTCTTCCTGGTATGCCTCACTCAGTATCATCAGTACGGTCCTGTCCAGTCCGATGGAAGTCTCAATCACGTAGGGCAGGTAATGCTGGTTCAGCTCGGTGTCGAAATACGTCAGCTTTTTCCTGCTGTATTCCTGGTGCTGCTTCAAATCAAAATCCGTTCTGGAGTGTATCCCCTCTACCTCCTTAAAGCCTATGGGAAAATCATATTCGATATCGCAGGCGGCATCTGCATAGTGAGCCAGTTTCACATGGTCATGAAACCGGTATTTCGCAGTCGGAATGCCGAGACTAAGATGCCATTGCATGCGTTCTTTTTTCCAGTATTCGTACCATTCCATCTGGGTACCTGGCCGGATGAAAAACTGCATTTCCATCTGTTCGAATTCCCGCATGCGGAAAATGAATTGCCTGGCCACGATCTCGTTCCGGAAGGCCTTACCCACCTGGGCAATACCAAAAGGAATTTTCATCCGGCCCGTTTTCTGAACATTCTGGAAATTAACAAATATGCCCTGCGCAGTTTCCGGCCGCAGATAGATTTCATTGGCTTCCTCCGATACACTGCCCAGCTGGGTGGAGAACATGAGATTGAACTGGCGCACCTCGCTCCAGTTCGACGTACCGCTAACGCCGCACTTGATCTCTTTTTCCTCAATCAGCTTTTTCAGGCCACCGAAATCATTGGCCGCCAGGAGCCGTTCCATGGTGCTGCGAAGATCTTCCGCCGCCGCTTTTTTACCCCCGGCTTCGAGCCCATCGGCAAAGGCTTCCAGCAGATGATCCACCCGATATCTTTTCTGACTGTCTCTGTTATCAATCATCGGATCACTGAAATTATCCACATGTCCCGAAGCCTTCCAGATGGTGGGATGCATGAAAATGGCCGCATCTATCCCCACAATGTTATCGCGAAGCTGGGTCATGCTTTTCCACCAGAGATCCCGGATATTCTTTTTTAATTCACTGCCATATTGGCCGTAATCATATACGGCGCTGAGCCCATCATAAATTTCACTGGAAGGGAAAATAAACCCATATTCCTTGCAGTGAGAGATGATCGACTGGAATTTTTGAGCGTCATTAGGCATAATGGCTGCAAAAGTAAGGAGAATGAGGATGAGGAAGCAACTCCTTAGCCCGCATTGTAGTATTTTTGGGGTTATGTGCGGATTGAAAAAAAGCCTGCCTTTCGCAGCATTTTTATGTTTTCTCTTTTCTTCTCAGGATGCTGCCTCCCAGCAAAAACTTCTTCGTGGTGTTATCCTTGATGCGCAGAGCGGGGAGCGCATTCCCTTTGCTTCCCTTCGGTTTAACGGATCCGGCGCAGGTAAACTGAGTGATTCGGCCGGTGATTTCAGCTTCCGGTTTAATGACTGGCCAAAAGATACCCTGGAGATCACCTATGTGGGCTTTCAGTATTATGATCTGCCCATAGCGGATTCCCTGCTTCGCAGATCCAGGAACGACAGCCTGTTTGTGGTGATCCATCTGCAAAGGGGCAGGTATACCAACGAGGTGGTGGTGAGCCGTAAAGTGGATTTCGGCTACCTGCTGTGGCGGAAGATCGTGCGGCGGAAAAAATTCAATGACCGTTACCGGTTTAAAAACTTTTCCTATGAACTGTACAACAAGCTCGAACTCGATCTTAACAAGGTGAACAAAAACAAACTGGCATCCATTAAACTGCTGCGTCCTTTTGATTTTGTACTGAACAACATCGACAGTTCGGAAGACGATCCTTTCTTACCCATATATGTAACCGAAACCCTTTCCGATTACTATTACCAGCGTTCCCCGCTGAAACGGAGGGAAGTGATTCTGGGCAGCAAGACCGTGGGTCTGGATAACGAAAGCGTCAGCAAGTTCCTGGGCGGGATGGATCAGAACATTGATTTCTATAATAATTTCATCCCGGTTTTTGATAAACGGTTCGTGAGTCCGCTCAGCAACAACGGCGACAACTACTACCGGTACAAAATTGTGGATACCCAGTATGTAAACGCCCGCCGGTTGCTGCACCTGATCTTCACGCCAAAAAGAAAAGGGGAAAATACCTTTGAAGGAGACTGCTGGGTGCACGATACCAGTTTCGCCATTCAGAAAATGACGCTTCGCCTCGATGCAACCGCCAACGTGAATTTTGTGGACCAGATGAGTCTTATCCAGGAGTTTCAGCAGATCGACGACAGTACCTGGTTCCTTACGAAAGATAAATTTGTTGTAAACCTCTCAGCGCTGGGTAAGAACAGGATGGGGGTCATCGGCAGAAAGACCACCACCTACAAAAACATTGTATATAACGATAGTTCCGTGAGCCGGGAACTCGACAAAAATAAAATACTGGAAGAAGTTTTGTTTATGCCCAACGCCCGGACCCAGCCGGATTCATTCTGGGTAGACAACCGGCATGAGGACCTCAGCCGGAATGAAAAAGCAGTTTACCAGATGATCGACACGCTGATGAAGATGAAGATCTTTCATACGTATGCCAACGTGCTCAACTTTGTGGGAACAGGATACCTGGATATCGGCAACTACGAGATCGGTCCCTGGTACAACTGGATTTATGCCAACGACCTTCAGGGACTGCGTCTGCGCTTTGATCTGGGCACCAATAAAGGGTTTAATAAAAACCTGACCCTGCACGGTTACCTGGCCTACGGATTCGGCGATCAGCAATGGCATGGGGAAGCTGATGCGTTGTACCTCGTTAACCGTTCTCCCCGGTTTTCCATTTACGGCATGTACAGACAGGACCTGGATTACGGGCAGCAATATTATGATGAGATCACCTCGGATAATATATTCGCGCTGGCGGTACGGAAACCCAATGTGCCCATCAAATTCCTGGATCTGGAAGAACAGAAACTGGAAATATTCAAAGAATGGCTCTCAGGATTTTCGGTTACCGCAACGGGAGATCACAAGGTATACAACCCCCTGCGCAACCTGCCTTCGAAGGATATCTATTCCCAGTTTTCGGGCAATCCCCTGAATGCATTTGAATTGGCTGTTAAACTTCGCTTCGCTTACCTGGAGAAATTTTTTGAAACAACCTTTTACCGCACCAGCCTGGGCAGTGACTATCCGATCGTGGACCTGAAATACACCCGGGGCATCCCCGGCGTTTTGGGCAGCACGCAGCAATACAGTAAATTGGATGCCAGTATTTCCGACTACATCAAAGTGCCGCCCATAGGCAGTATTTATTACAACATATTCGCGGGGAAAACCTATGGCACCCTTCCCTTTCCTTTTTTAAACGTGGCGCCGGGCAATGAAACCTTTTATTATAATCAATATGCATTCAGCCTGATGAATAAATTCGAGTACCTCCACGATCAGTACCTGGGGGTGAATTTTGAACACAATATCGGCAATGGTATTTTCCGGTTCATACCGCTCACGCGAAAACTCAAGTTCAGGCAGTTCTATACCATCAAGGCACTCTGGGGCAGTTTATCCGACGCCAACCGGACATACAACAGCTCACCCGATTATACTTTCCATTCGCTGGATAGTAAAACCTATATGGAAGTCGGTACCGGCGTAGACAATATCTTCAAGGTTTTCAGGATCGATTTTATCTGGCGTGTATTGCCTTTGAATGCGCCGACCACTTTGAATGAAAGGTTCGGCGTTTTTGGGAGCTTTAGACTGACATTTTAATATCCTGATTACGGTTTGTTGACGGTTGACGGTTGACTGACTTTTATTTCGAATTCGCACCTGAAGTCTGTCAACCGTCAACCGTCAACTGTCAACCCCGACACTATCAGCTCACAAGCCCGAACAATCTCCTCCGCGGAAATCGTCAGCGGCGGGGCTATGCGTAAACATTTCGGGGCAAATAAAAACCAGTCGGTGAGCAGACCCTCCGCAAGGCAATGGTCGATCACGCGCTTATTCTTCCCATAACTTTCAAACTCCACGGCGATGAGCAGTCCCGCACTGCGGACGGACCTGATGGATGGATGAACCAGACGCTGAAGAAATATTTTTTCTTTTTCCGCCACCGTTTTTACCAGTTCTTCATCCAGCAGGATATTCAGCGATGCCAGGCCGGCGGCACAACTCAGGGGATGACCGCCGAAAGTGGTGATGTGTCCCAGCACGGGTTTGTCCATCAGCGTATCCATCAATTCCTTTTTTGCGACGAATGCACCCAGGGGAAGCCCGCCCCCCAGCGCTTTTCCAAGCAGCAGGATATCCGGAACAACATCGTATTGTTCAAACCCCCAAAGGGTTCCGGTTCTGCCGAAGCCGGTCTGTATCTCATCCAGGACAAGTAAGGTGCCGCAGGCATTACATTGTTGACGCAGCGCCCGGAGGAAGTTGATGGGCTCGCCGCCGTAGCGATGCGGGACAGGGTTACCGGCCTCGCCCTCCGTACCTTTAGCGAAGGACGGCCTGATCACTCCGTTTTCCGCCTGCACGGTTTCAACGATCACGCAGGCGGTGTGGTCGTTGATCTGATCCAGCTGATCAAATGCATTGTAGTCCAGATGAAGCACGCCGGGCAACAAGGGCCTGAAAGCGTTTCGCCAGTATTCATCTCCCATAATGCTCAACGCGCCCTGTGTGGAACCATGATAAGACTTATTAAAAGCAACGATCTGTGTTCTTCCGGTTGCCCTCTTGGCCAGCTTCATGGCGCCTTCCGTGGCTTCGGTTCCGGAATTTGTAAAATAAACGGACTGCAGGGATTGGGGAAGAAGCGAAGTGAGCAACCGGGCGTACTGAATCTGCGGCGACTGCAACATTTCTCCGTAAACCAGGATGTGCAGGTATAGATCCGCCTGCCGGCGGATGGCTTCCACCACACGCGGATGCCGGTGACCGGTATTGCAAACACTGATTCCGCCGATCAGATCCAGGTATGCTTTTCCACCGGCATCATACAGATACATTCCCTCTGCGCGCACGATCTCCAGTGCAAGCGGCGAAGCGGAAGTCTGTGCCAGATGGCGGAAAAATAATTCCCGTTGATTCATGATACGATAAGATTCGGAGTGATGGCTTATGCCTATTTTTGCCTGGTCACGAAGGTAAAACCTGTTTATTCATCACCGTTAAATTTCTCTTATGCCTGTTATACTTCCTGTTAAGGGCATTTCGCCTGTATTCGGAAAAAACGTCTATCTCGCACCCAACTCGACCATCGTCGGCGATGTGATGATGGGTGACGATTGCAGCGTATGGTTCAATGCCGTGGTTCGCGGGGACGTGAACAGCATCCGCATCGGCAACAAAGTGAATATCCAGGATGGCTGCATCATCCATTGTACCTACCAGAAAGCAAAAACCGTGATCGGCAACAATGTTTCCATTGGTCACAATGCCATTGTGCATGGTTGCGTTCTGAATGATAACGTGCTGGTGGGGATGGGTTCCATCATCATGGACGGCGCCGAAGTCGGCAGTAATTCCATCATCGCCGCCGGTGCCGTGGTACTGGAAAACACCAAGATTGAACAGGGCGTTATCTATGGCGGCGTGCCGGCCCGTAAAATAAAGGACATTCCACAGGACCTCATCCAGGGTGAGATCGACCGCATCGCGAATAATTATGTACAGTATGCAGACTGGTTCCGGGAAACCAAATGATATTGCCGCGAAAAAGCATGCTGTACATTGTATTAAAACCGGTTGTTTCTTACATCTCTATATGAACAAAATGAAAATAATCGCGATACTTGTTCTTCAAATTATCAATCTCGGTTTTTTGTACGCACAAAATACCGTTAATGAAAATGCGGCATACGATCCGCATGATTTTTTTACACAGGGCTTTAATCCACCGGCCGGAAATGCATTCCGTTCAGCAAAGGGAACACCAGGGCCTTCCTATTGGCAAAACAGCGCCAGCTATCTTATACACGCCACCTTAAGTGAAAGAGACACTTCCGTTACGGGCGATGTAATTATTTCCTATGCCAATAACAGTCCGGAGCAGCTGGAGTATTTATGGCTTCAGCTGGATCAGAACATTTTTAAACCGTCTTCCAGATCTGTTGCAGCTACACCTTATTCGGGCGACAATGCTAATGCGCTCAGAAAAAACAACGGTGGTTACCAAATAAAGGATGTAACCATTAGCCAGGGCGGTAAAAAATATATCGTACAGCCTGTGATAACGGACACCAGGATGCAGCTGCGTCTAAACACGCCCATGCAACCTAAGGGAGATAAAATCTCCATAAAAATAAATTACAGTTTTGTAATACCACTTGACGGAGCGGGCCGATTTGGAAGACAGTACACTAAAAATGGGGTTATTTATCAGATGGGCCAATGGTATCCGCGCATGTGTGTATATGATGATGTGGAAGGCTGGAACACGCTGCCTTATATGGGCCTCGGAGAATTCTATTGCGATTATGGCAATTACGATTATTACATCACAGCCCCATCGGAAATGATCGTATATGGCTCAGGAGATTTACAAAATCCAACTGATGTATTAACAACAGCAGAAATAAAAAAACTATCCCTTGCGGCAAACAGTGACAAAACCGTAACTATTATTGGCGCTGATGAAGCAATGAAACCTGCTACACGGCCTGCCGCCAAAGGAAACCTTACCTGGCATTTCACCATGCAGCATACCAGAGATGTTGGCTGGGCTGCCGGAAAAGGAATGATATGGGACGCGGCAAGAATTAATTTGCCCTCAGGCCGCAAAGCACTTGCCATGTCGTGTTACCCGGAGGAAAGCATCGGCGATACAGCC
This sequence comes from Chitinophagaceae bacterium, assembly GCA_041691395.1. GTDB lineage: Bacteria > Bacteroidota > Bacteroidia > Chitinophagales > Chitinophagaceae > Puia. Next base: position 35,638 of record JBEPUT010000006.1, on the reverse strand, counting down.
TGGACGAGATCAACAGAATACTTAAAAGCCAGCATAGAAATTTATTCAAAACTCTTTTTTGAATATCCGTGGAACCATGCGGTGAGCAGCGCGGGTATAACCGGTGGCATGGAATATCCCGGGATGATCTTTGATAACTACCAGGAAACCAAAGCACGTCTATGGTTTTTGATAACCCACGAAATTGGCCATAACTGGTACCCGATGATAGTAGGTAACAATGAAAGAAAATATATGTGGCAGGATGAAGGCTTAAATACCTATATAAATTATATAGCCACCGATCTCTTTAATAAAGGAGAGTATGTAAATGATCCGGCGTATTTTGATAAAGGCTTTTTTGGCTCACTTGATTATAGCCAGTTTATGCAGTACAAAGATCCATTGATCACCGTATCCGATGCGATGGATCAACAGCAACATCATCAATTCTATGGTAAAACAGCCTACGGACTTAACTTGCTTCGTACCGTTGTCGTCGGGAAAGAGCGCTTTGACTACGCCTTTAGAAAATATACCGAAGCCTGGGCATATAAACATCCTACACCCTACGATTTTTTTCATTGCATCAACAGCGCGGCAGGGGAAGACCTAAACTGGTTCTGGAAAGAATGGTTTTTTACCACATGGAAACTCGATCAGGGAATAACGGGAGTAGCCTATATTGACAAAGATCCATCCCAGGGCGCGGTGATCACGATCGAAAATAAAGGGAAAATGATCCTGCCTGCTATTGTAAAAGTTGTCGAATCTGATGGCAAAACAAAAACAATACAGTTGCCGGTAGAAATATGGCAGCGTGGTGGAACCTGGACCTTTAAATATCCTTCCGGAACCACAATCGATAAGGTAATAATCGATCCCGAAAATGTATTACCGGATGTGGATAGAAAAAATAATGAATGGATTAAGGGCAAATAGCAAAGCCCTTGTTTGCCACCGCAAATGCTTTAACACAGCAGGCTGAGCCCTCAATCCGAGCATAGACCAGACCAATGCCAGCCTTAAAGGAAAGGCTGCCGGTACAGGGCAGAGGCGGAATATGGGGCCTCCAATACATACTAAAACGGGGAATTATTCCGTTCATCGAACAATTAATCATTTTCGTCGAGATTTTGCCGGTCTTCATTGCATTTGAAGATTCTTTGTCGTAGGTTTAAATAGTTCAATTGTATCCAATGAAAAAGCGCAGCAGCATACCCCTCTATTTATCTATCCTGATCCTGTGCAGTACAGGAACATCCTGCGGCTTTATCAATAAAACATTCGGACCGAAATACGGTTGTCCCTCCAATGGCAGGAATGTGGGAGCGGAAAGGATATTGAGTGGGGAGAAAGTACCAAAGGCGCCAAAATTCAAAGCTTAACTATTTATCCATACCCATTATGACTATTCTTCCCATTCACAAACACCTAAATCCTTCCACTATGAGCCTGACATTACGCACGGACTTTGGTTGCACCGAAGCCGTGATAGACGACGATTGCGGCCTTAAAAGATTCTATGAGGTCGCCAACATCTTATCTGATGATCTCGACATCAATTTCAATCAGAAAACAGATGATTTCGATTCACTGATGTGGGATTTTGCCTTTAAGGGCCATGTACTCACCCTGCATTATAATATTTACACCGGGATCTCGATATATCCGAGAAAATTCCGCGAAGCACCCCGCAAAGACAATGATGCGGTGGTTGAAGTAGCGCGCTTCCTGGAAGGTAAACTGATGATCCATACGGCGAATCGTTTAGCTTCATAAGTAGCCGGACGCTGTTTCGTTTAAGGTATATGGTTGATGGTTGATTGACGAACCGTATATCTGAAGCTTGGTAAACCCTTAAAACAACATACGATTTCTTGCCCTCCAGGAGGGCTTTTTTTATTGGATTAAGCGGACAGCCATATTTTTGAATATGGACCGCCATCCATCTGGCATAAGCCATATACCATCAACTTTCCCACTACCATTTCTTCTCATCAATCGAATCCAACATCATACAATAACTCACATACCGGTCCAGGGACAGGCTGCCCGCTTCCACTGCTTCCTTGATGGCACACCCCGGTTCATTCACATGAAGACAGTTATTAAACTGGCAATCCTGTAAACGGTTTCGCATGTCCGGGAAATAATGCGATAGTTCCTGCCGGGAAATATCCACCAGTCCGAATTCCCGGATGCCTGGCGTATCTATGATACGGGCGGTAAAGAGGGGCAGGTCGTACATCTCCGCAAACGTAGTGGTATGGATGCCCTTGCCGCTCCAGCCACTGACATCCTGCGTTTTTAATTTCATTTCCGGAACAACCGCATTGATGAAAGACGATTTTCCCACGCCGGAATGACCGCTCAGCAGGGTGGTTTTATTCCTCAGCAGTTCTTCCACTTCTTCCATGCCCGTTTTATCTTTTAAGCTTAACAACAATACCTTGTATCCTATGGCTTCATACATTTCCCGTCGTTGCTCAAACAAATCTGTTTCCTTTTTCCGGTAGATATCGGCTTTATTGAAAACGATGATGGATGGAATATGAAAGGCTTCGCCGGCCACCAAAAAACGATCGATGAACCCCTGTGAGGTTTTCGGTTCTTTCAGTGTGGCCATAAGCATGGACTGATCCAGGTTGGCCGCGATGATGTGATGCTGGTATTTGTTGGCAGGTGATTGCCGGTTAATGTAATTGTGTCTCTTTTCGATTTCCGTGATCATGTTGGCCTTTTCTTCGCTGTCTTCGGTGTCCATAAATACCCAATCACCCACGGCCACCGGGTTGGTGGAAGTAATCCCGTCAATTTTGAGTATGCCTTTGATGCGGGCATTCCATATTTTGCCGTCCTCCGCTTTTACGGTGTACCAGCTGCCGGTGGATTTGTAAACAAGTGCGCGCATGGTCATGGGAATTTTCTGAACAGGGTAAGTCGCAACACCCATTCCAGCAAAAGCAAAGCCATAGCGGCTATTACGAGGGGAAGAAATTTTTCTGTGTAGTGGGTAAAATGCCTGACCTCGAACTTGGATTTTTCCATCTGGTCAATTTCTTTATATATGCCGCTCAGGCTCTCATTATCCTTGGCTCTGAAATATTTCCCTCCGGTTTCATTGGCAATCTGGGTAAGTAGTTTTTCATCAATGCTCACCTTTTCGCGTTGCATGATCACCCCGGAGGCTGTTTGCACCGGAACGGGAGCAAAACCTTCGGTGCCCATGCCCACGGTATATACCCGCACTCCAAACGATTTGGCAATTTCCTTTGCGGTATTGGGGTCCAGGCGCCCCCCATTGTCTTCTCCGTCTGTAAGTAAAATGATCACTTTGCTTTTTGACTGGGAGGACCTCAGCCTTTCCACGCCGGTGGCCAGCCCCGAGCCAATCGCCGTGCCGTCTTCGAGCAAACCGCTTTGCACATTGAACAACTGGCTCTTTAATACGGTGTGATCCGTGGTGAGCGGGCACATCGTGAAACTTTCGCCCGCAAAAATTACGAGTCCGATACGGTCCGTGGGCCTGCGGTCAATAAATTCCGCGGCCACATCCTTGGCCGCTTCCATCCGGTTCGGTGTGAAATCCTGCGCCAGCATGCTTCCGCTGATGTCGAGACAAAGCACAATATCAATGCCTTCACCGGTGGTGGTCTCCTGCTGGCTGCCTGCCTGGGGACGGGCCAGGGCTAAAATGATAGCCATGACCGCCAGCAACCGCAACACAAAAAGGATATGCCTCAATGTGGTTTTCCAGGATCTGCCGCTGCCGAAACTTTTTATACTGGAAACGATCAGGGTACCCTGTAGCCGCAGAGGCGGTTTGATATACCAGTAAATCAGTAGCGGGATCAATGCATAAAGCGCAAAGAACAGGGGTTGGGCGAAATGAATATTACTGAACCAGTCGTACAACACTATTTTCGGATTTCGTTAATGATCACCATCGAGGAACGGATCACTTCCATGTTCCTTTCATTATCATAAACATCGGGAATATATTTTGCAAACTTCACAAAATCACTCATGCGTAAAGTGCCTGCCAGATGGGTAAAGGAATCCTTGTTCATATCCACCCGGCTTAACCGGAGAATCAACTCTTCATTGGTTCTCATCATGGCCGTGAGTGCCATGGTGCGCCCCAGGAATACCCGCAGGATATCGTTCATGCCCGAATAATATTTTTTCACCGATGCGGCATCTGTCAGCGGCATCTTTTTAAGGGCCTCCAAGGCAGCCAGGGCTTCATCCAGGGGTGATAAACTGCTTTTTCGCGGACCATCTTCAGGAACTTCCGGAAGTATCTCCGGCCTGGTTGCCCAACGGATAAGCAAAAAGAGGCCCAGCACCGTTAACCCCAGCACCACCCAAAGTATGTATTTGACAGCCGGGTTTTCCTTGTCGATGATTCCCCGGATATCATGATATTCCTTCAGCGTATCCATGTTTCCATAGGAAACATTTACCAGCAGGGAATCGCTGTGGTATTGGCGGCCTGCAATCAGCACAGGAAAAGAAGGGATCGTATTGACCCCGGAATCAAAGCTGGTAAGCTTCCATTCCAGGTGATAGGCGGTACCCCCGCCGGACGCCAGTGAATCCAGCGTTCCCTTTCCGAGAAATTCAAAATGCGGAATGCTATCAGGGCGGGGAAGCTGAAGCCCGGTTCCTGTTGTATTTTTAACGTCGATGCTCAAACGAAACGGTTCCCCGATCAGGATATGGGTTTTGTCAATGCAGGTTTTAACAGAAGGGGTATCCTGCCCGATTGCCTGGTAAGAGGAAAAGTAAAAAATAAAAAGTAAAAAGTAAAAACCCATTGTCCCTTGTCCATTGTCCCTTGTCCATTGTCCTTTGTCTCCTGTCCCTTGTCCATTATCAATTTTCCATTGTCCCTTGTCCATTGTCAATTCTTTAAACTATCTGGTCCGGTTCCTGCCCACAAAAAACTTCTGAAGGATCTTTACATAATCTTCATCCGTACGCATGTGGAGGAGGTCTGAGCCTGATTTAAGAAAAATAGACTTACTGAGTTCCGTCATTTTAAAAAAAGATTGCTGATAATAGGATCGTTGCAGGTAATCGTGGGTATCCACCCATTCTATTTTCCCGGTTTCGGCATCTTCCACTTCAATCATTCCTGCTTCCGGCAGCTCCATATCCATTTTATCATAGACCTTGATTCCGATGAGATCGTGTTTTTTACCGGCCACACGCAGGGCCTCTTCATATTTTTCATCCAGAAAATCGCTGAGCAGAAAACTGATGGTTTTCTGACGAACGGTTTTATTCAGAAACCGGAGTGCGTGGCTGATATTGGTTTTGCGGTGGGCAGGTTCCGTCACCAGGAGCTCGCGGACCAGATGGAGCACCTGGTCTCTTCCTTTTTTCGGAGGAATATACCGTTCTATCCGGTCGCTGAAAAAGATGAGTCCCACCTTATCATTGTTATTCACAGCGGAAAAAGCCAGGACGGCGCAGATCTCCGTCATCAGGTCCTTTTTCCTTGCCTTTACGGTTCCGAAAAGCGAGCTTCCGCTTACATCCACCAGCAACATCACTGTAAGCTCCCGTTCTTCCTCGAATAATTTACTGAAAGGGTGGTTGAATCGCGCGGACACGTTCCAATCTATGAAACGGACATCATCGCCGGCATAATATTCCCGAACTTCCCGGAAACTCATCCCCCTTCCCTTAAAGGCACTGTGATACTCCCCGGTAAACAGGTGACGGGTAAGGCGCTTGCTTTTGATTTCAAGCTCTCTTACTTTTTTGAGGATCTCTGTGGGGGTCAGCATATTTTTGTTGACGGTTGACGGATGACGGTTGACGGACTCATTATTTCAAACCTGGTTTATTTTCCAAATAATTAATAAGGCCATTGATTAAGCGTATCGTTTTTTCTATCATTTGATTAATGCGATCATAGGCCTCCTGATTAATTAAATCAGTCATGACTGCAATACTCAATAAGGTTTCTACTTCATAAGCTGATCCCCGGGAAATATGAAGGAACTGAATGCTATCCTTTATAAAATTACGTCCCAATCCCTCGGCAATATTACACGGGATGGAAACAGCTGCTCTTTTTGTTTGGGAAGTTAATCCAAACATTTCCTCCTTTGGGTACGTTCCGGTCAGCTGATAAATCTCTTTTACCATATCCATTGAAGATATCCACGCGTTCAGTTCTTTATAACTTGTCATAGCACACTTTTTAAAATTAAAAAATTATGCTACCATTAAGGCCTAACACATAGGGCAAGATACTGATTGGATAACGGCTGACAGATGCCGGATGACGGTCTTTCTACAGGGATTCACACCGGAGATCCGTCAACTGTCAACCGTCAACTGTCAACACCTATTCACGGCACCACAATCGCCCGCAACACATCATCCACCACCTGATCAGCATTGATATTCTCAGCTTCTGCTTCGTAGGTGAGGCCGATGCGGTGGCGCAATACATCCTTTGAAATGGAACGCACATCTTCGGGGATCACATAGCCTCTTTTATTCAGGAAGGCATGCGCCTTGGAAGCCAGGGCCAGGTTGATGCTGGCCCGGGGAGATCCGCCGTATGCGATCATCGGCTTCAGTTTCTCCAGGCGGTATTTTTCCGGTGTACGGGTGGCAAAAACAATGTCCAGTATATATTGCTCCACTTTTTCATCCATATAAATTTTGCGGGTGAGATCACGGGCCTGCAACACTTCCTGCATGGAGACGACCTGGTTGAGATCCGGCAGTTTCATCCCGTTCATATGGGCACGGATGATGAGTTGCTCTTCCTGTTTGCTGGGATAGCCAACGATCACTTTCATCAGAAAGCGGTCCTGTTGCGCTTCGGGAAGCGGATAGGTGCCTTCCTGTTCCAACGGATTTTGAGTGGCCAGTACCAGGAAGGGTTCTTCCAGTATATAACTGCTGTCGCCAATGGTCACCTGCCTTTCCTGCATCGCCTCCAGCAGCGCGCTTTGCACCTTTGCCGGGGCGCGGTTGATTTCATCGGCCAGCAGAAAATTGGCGAAAATCGGCCCCTTTCTCACGACAAATTCATTTTTCTGCTGGTTATAGATCATCGTGCCCACCACATCCGCCGGCAACAGGTCCGGCGTAAACTGGATGCGGCTGAATTTGCCTTTTATCGTTTGGGAAAGTGATTTGATAGTAAGGGTCTTGGCCAGGCCGGGCACCCCTTCCAGCAAAACGTGTCCGTTGCTGAGCAAACCGATCAGCAGGCGATCCAGCATGTACTGCTGCCCGATGATCACCCGACCGATCTCCTCCCGCATACGGTCAATAAACATTCCGTGATATTGTATCTTTTCATTTAGCTGCTTAATATCGTCCGCCGTATACATCTTGATAAAAAATTAGGCTGCAAAATACGAATTCGTTAATTAGAAGGCCCGGGTTCGTTAAATCTCCGGATGCCGGACAATAAAATTTAACATACAGAGTTACACAGGAATTAAGTCATTTAAATCATTGATTATGATGCGTTATTCATTGTTATTGTCTTCCGCCGTTATCCTTTTCCTGGGCTTTGCCGCATGTAAAAAAAGCGATAAAACAAATAATTCCCGGACTATGGCCAATATGTCCGGAACCTACATGCTTACTGCTTTGACGGTCAGTGAAGGAAGTGCCAGCGCCAACCTCTATGACTCCCTGCCTCCATGCGAAAGAGACAATAAAATCGTACTCGATGCCAATGGCGGAGCCCAGTTCATTGATGCCGGACCGGCCATTTGTACGCCATCTACCGATTCCACCGGTTCCTGGAGTCTGTCTGCTCATGGCGACTCCCTTTATCTTGGGAACGAATCGGCCCTTATCAAATCCTTTGATGGAAAAACACTGGTGGTTACCAGCAACCAAAAATTCAGCGGAGTAAACCTGGAGGCAACGACGACGCTGACGAAGCAATAAGTTCAGTTACATTGAATGTCTAGTTGACCGTTGACAGTTGACCGATGTCAAGTGCCAGATTCGGCAGTAAAACGCGGTCAACTGTCAACCGTCAACTAATTTCTTATCCCAGATACTTCCCCACAATCGGCATCCTTCTCCCCACTCCAAAAGCTTTGCAGCTCACACGGATGATGGGACAGAACTGGTTGCGTTTGTATTCGTTGCTGTTGACGAGCTTTAAAATGCGGCCTACCATGACTTCGTCCATACCCATGGCGATGATCTCTTTGGGGCCTTTTCGTTTTTCGATGTAGAGATATAAAATTTTATCCAGCTCGTTGTATTCCGGCAGACTGTCACTGTCTTTCTGCCCGGGTCTGAGTTCGGCGGAAGGAGCCTTTTGGAGAATGTTCGCGGGAATAATGGCTGTTTGTCTGTTTATATACCGGGCCAGCGCATAAACCTGCATTTTGTATACATCGCCCAGCACACTGAGACCGCCGGCCATATCGCCATATAAGGTGCCGTAACCTGTAGCCAGTTCGCTTTTGTTAGAAGTGTTCAGCAGGATATATCCGAATTTATTGGCCAGGGCCATCAGCAGGTTTCCCCGTGAACGGCTTTGAATATTTTCTTCCGCGACGCTGAAAGGAAGGTCTTTAAAAACAGGTTTTAAAGTGGTGAGAAAACTTTCGTAAACAGGCTGGATGGGAATGATGTCGAATGGATTGCCCAGATTTTTCGAGAGTTGTACGGCATCGTCCACCGAATGGGCGGACGAATATCCGGAAGGCATCGCCAGGGCGCGCACGTTATCCCTGCCCAGCGCTTCACAGGCCAGGGCAAGCACCACCGCACTGTCGATGCCCCCGCTGCTGCCAAGAATGGCTTTGCCGAATCCCATCTTGCTGAAATAATCCCGGATACCCAGGATGATGGCATCGTGTATTTCGCGGATATTATTGTGCCGGGTAAGATAAGCGATGATCTGTTCAGGATCTATGGGAACCTGGGCTTCCCCTGAAGAAGAAAGAGAAGATTGGGAAATTCCGGAATGTGTATGACCCGCTGATGACTGTGCCTCCTCAAGAAGCGGCCCACCACCCTTCGCCGGTGCTTCGGCGGGCAATGCCCGATATTTTTTCTCCGTATCCAGGACCGAGAAATCTTCTTCGAACACTTTCATCCGCTGAATGAGATTTGCTTCGGCATCATAGGCCACGCTGCCCCCGTCGAAAACAATTTCTGTTTGGGATCCCACGGCATTGCAATAATACATGGGTAGTTTATATTTCAATACGTTTTCCCGAACCACCGCGCGGCGGTCCTCTTCGTGGTCATAATCGAATGGTGATGCGGAAATGTTGATCATGAGGTCAGGATGATGTGGCATCAGCTGGTCCATGGGACAAACCCTGTACATGGGATTATCGCCCAGGTTCCAGATATCCTCACAGATCGTCAGCGCTATGCGTTTGCCCCTGTACGGTATCAGGTTCCATGAATAAGCCGGTTCAAAATAACGGTTCTCATCAAAAACATCATAAGTAGGCAGGCAGGTTTTATGGATGATGGCCTTCGCTTCCCCTTCAAAAAGGAACCAGGCCGCATTGAAAAGATCCTTTCCTTCGCGAACGGGATTACGGGCGGGACATCCCACAATAACCGCTATACCGTGGGTATGCGCTTTGATTTCTTCCACCGACTGATAACATCTGTTAATGAAATCTTCAAACTCCAAAAAATCCCTTGGCGGATAACCACAGATGCAGAGCTCTGAAAATACGGCTAAATCGGCCCCGGCTTCCCGGGCCTGCCCGATACCGCGGATGATCTTCTGCGTATTGTATTCGAAATTCCCGATGTGATAATTCTGCTGGACCAGCGCGATCTTCATGGGTGCAAATTTACTGCTAAGCCGGGGATTTTGGATGACGGTTGACAGTTGACAGTTGACAGTTGACCGGCTTTATGTGTAAATTCGCGCCCGGGAACTGTCAACTGTCAACTGTCAACTGTCAACTGTCAACTGTCAACTGCCAACTGCCAACTATCAACTGTCAACCGTCAACGATAATGAAAAAACTCATTCCCTCACTCCTCTTCCTCCTTGCGCTTTCCTGCAAAAACCGCAACCGGGCACCCGATGTTTCCGATATTACCGTGAATACCAGGATCGAACGATTCGACCAGTCTTTTTTCGCGCTGGATTCCACCCATATCCGGGAGGGACTGCTTGAGCTGGGCCGGCAATACCCTTATTTTTTAAATGATTTTACAGTGAATATCCTGGGAACCGGCCCGCTATCCGATACCAGCGTGAACAGCTTTATCGCCTGCCGGCAGTTTCTCACCAGCTACCTGCCGGTGAAAGATTCCATCACGGCGAAATTCAAAAACATGCGCGGTATAGAAAACGATCTGAAAAAAGGATTTCAATATATTAAATATTATTTTCCTTCCTATCAGCTGCCTCCCAAAGTGGTTTCCTATATCGGTCCCTTTGATGCGCCAGGAGTAGCGCTTACCCGGTACACCCTGGCGATTGGACTGCAGCTTTATGCCGGGCGCAATTTTTCTTTTTACCACAGTGCGCAGGGACAGGAACTTTTCCCTTTGTATATTTCCGCACGGTTTGAACCGGAATATATGGTACCCAATTGCATGAAGGCGCTTGAAGAAGATATTTTCCCGGACCCCAGCCAGGGAAAACCATTGGTGGAACAGATGATTGAAAAAGGAAAATACTGGTGGCTGCTGGATAAGCTCCTGCCCGAATCAGCCGATAGCCTGAAGACCGGATTTACCGGCAAACAACTGGAATGGTGTAAAGACAACGAGGGACAAATCTGGAATTTTTTCCTGCAGAATGATCTCTATACCATTGATCCTGAGTTGATCAAAAATTATATCGGGGATGCTCCCTACACGCAGGGTATGCCCGGGTCCTCACCGGGGAATATCGGTCAATGGGTGGGCTGGCAGATCGTGCGGAAATACGCGGCCCTGCATCCGGATCTCGGTCCCGGTGTCATCATGAAAACCGCTGACAGAAGCATTTTTGATGAGGTGAAGTATAAGCCGAGGTAGGTAATGTGAAAATGTGTAAATGTGCTGATGTGGAAATGAAGGCATCAGAACATTTTCACATCAGCACATTTACACATTTTCACATTTACACATTAAATTTGTACCTTCCCAAAAACTGAGGAACATGCCGAAACCCAACAGCTTTCGTTGGAGTACTGAGAGCGAGCCGCATAAATCGCGTACGAAGGAAATCATCCATCAGCATCCGGAGATCAGGACACTTATTGGCCGGAATCCCTATACTTTTTTGATCATTTTGTTTTGCGTGGGCTTCCAGTTCACCCTTGCCTGGTTTTTAAGGGATGCTTCCTGGTGGCTCATTTTCGGACTGGCTTATCTGGGTGGCGCGTTTGCCTGCCATACTTTGTACGTATGTATTCATGAGTGCGCCCACAACCTGTTATTCAAGAAACGGGCATACAACAGCATCTCGGCGATCATCGCCAACCTTCCCCTCGTTTTTCCCAGTGCAATCTCTTTTCAGAAATATCATTTAAAACATCATTCCTACCAGGGCGTAGAAGCCCTGGACGCCGATATGCCCTACCGATGGGAAGCCAGACTAATCAACAATTCCGCATTTGGAAAGGCCCTGTGGCTGCTGCTTTACCCCCTGTTTCAGATGATCAGGCCCGTACGAATGAAAGAAGTTTCCCTTATGGATAAATGGACCCTCATCAATATGATCGTCCAGTTTACTTTCATGGGCTTTTTTATTTATTTCCTGGGATGGAAATCCACGGTATTTTTAACAGCCAGTTTCTTTTTTTCTGTAGGGCTGCATCCGCTCGGCGCCCGCTGGATCCAGGAACATTTTCTCACCCACGGCGACCAGGAAACAAAAAGTTATTATGGCGTAATGAATACCGTAAACCTCAACGTGGGCTACCACAATGAGCACCACGATTTTCCTTCCGTGCCCTGGAACAAACTACCCCGCATCAGGAGAATCGCCGGAAAGTATTACAACTCCCTCGGTTTTCATACCTCCTATACTGTGCTGCTGTTTAAATTTTTACTGGACAGGAACCTCTCTGTTTATTCCCGCATGGCGCGGAACAATAGAGGGAAGAAGAAGAGTGTGGGTGTGGGAAAGGCCGTGGACGCAGTTGACGGCCTCGTCCTCCGAAGCGGAGCGACGGAGGGTTAATGCTCAACGCTCAACCCCTCGTTCAGCCAGTCCTTTACTTTCGGAAAAGCAATCCTGAACCAGCTGCTGTATTTATCCGGAAAAGAATCCATGTCGTTCCGGATGTCTTCTACCGATCTGAAACAAAAATCAATCACTTCCTGTTTGTCGGGATTCAGTCCGCTGCCATCATAATTTCCGGCATATACATGATCGAATTCATACTCGGTGAGACCGTTTTCGAAATCTGTACGATAAATAAAATCGAATATTTTTCTGAGTGTTGTATCAAAGCCCATTTCTTCCTTTAATCTCCGGCGGGCAGCCTCCTCTACCAGCTCTCCGGGGCGAGGATGACTGCAGCAGGCATTGGTCCACAAACCCGGACTGTGATATTTTCCCGGAGCCCTTTTCTGCAGGAGCATTTCGCCCTTTACATTAAATATAAAAACACTGAAGGCCCGGTGTAAGAGAGCTTTCTGATGAGCCTCCATTTTTTCAACCGTCCCGGTCTGTTCGTCGCTTTCATTTACCAGGATCACTTCTTCAGGCATAAATTGGGAGTTGGGAGGAGAATTGAGAAAAATGTGAAAATATGGAAATGTGAAAATATGAAAATTAAAGATTAGTCTGAATAATCATCATTAGCACACAGGAGTGGAATTAAGCCCACTACCCATTTTCTTAATTCATCGTCACTGCCCATTGTCCCTTGGCAATTGTCAAAAATGCTGTATCTGCGCTTTCAGCAGTTTACGCGCAAAGTGTATGCGGCTTTTTATGGTCCCCAGCGGTTCCTGCAGCATGTCCGCAATTTCATGGTACTTATACCCGTCAAAATACAACAGAAAAGGATTCCTGAAAATTTCAGGGAGATTGTGAATGGCGCCCTGGATATCCCGGATCCGGAGATTACTTTCTGCGGTTCCGGAGATAACGGTCGACTGACTGTTATTCAGCAGATAGTCGTTCGGAGAGGAATCGAATATGGTTTTCTGCTTCGATTTGCGCCGGTAATTATTAATAAAAATATTGCGCATGATGGTGTATAACCATGCCTTAATATTGGTACCGACATTGTATTTTTCCTTATTCGCAAGGGCCCTGTATAGCGTTTCCTGAAACAGATCTTTAGCCGCTTCACTGTCCCGGGTTAACGTGATCGCAAACGGTTTCAAAAAATCCGCATTACTTACCAAAAGCTGGTTGAATTCTAATGAACCCATATCACTGATTTTATCCCTATAAAGATAAAAACAATGCCAGGAACTAATGTCGGCAAAAGGACAGACGGATCAATATTAACAGGGGATTAAAGAGGACATTTGGTCATTGGGCGGAAATGGGTACTGTCAAAGAGACCGTTTGGGTGGCTGGTCACCTCAATATCCATCCACCATAAACCAAATACCATCCACCATAAAAGCTTTTACAACACTGGGTTCAAAAGCACCCCCGAATCCAGGAGTCTGTTCACCGCATCGCCGATGGCGGAAGAGGCACGAAGGATGTGTGCATGGCGGAGATTATGGAGATCGGAACCAAGAAGGCTCACGTATTTCTTTTTAATGAGGTAGTTGGCCAGTTCCAGCTGTTTTTTACCATAATAGCCACAGAGGGACAGCAGGTTAAGCTGGAAACGGCAATCCATGTCGTGCAGTTCATCATAAAATTCCTTGTGAGCGCCAAAATACAGGTAGCGTTCCGGATGGGCTATAATTGGTTGATAATCTTTTATTTGAAGCTGAAATAAATTATCACGCAAATCCGTCGGCTGCCGGATGAAAGAAAATTCCACCAACACCATATTACCACTGATGGTGAGCAGGGATTCGTTCCTTTCCAGCACCTCATCCACATATTCATCCATATAATATTCGGCTGAGGCCCTGAATTCCAGTTTCATATCCGTTTCAGCCAGCCTGTCCCTGACCAGTTGGGCGCCCCGGTTGATGATTTCGGTGGTATTTTTATACATCTCCCAGTGCACATGGGGCGTGGTGATGAGCTTCCGGTAACCCAGATCGTACATGGCCCGGATCATAACGATTGCGGATTCCATGTCGGTTGCTCCATCGTCAATTCCGGGGATAAGGTGTGAATGCATATCTGCCACCAGACCCGAAAGGTCCGTCTCGTTTTCCTTTTTTTTCCTGAAGATGCTAAACATAATTTCGTTACAATCAGTAAAGATATAGGGTTGAATTATGCAGAAAAAGCTTCTTTTTTATAACCTGAATAAACCTTTCGTATTCCTTCCTCCAGCGAAATCCGCGCACTCCAGCCCATGGCTTCGAGTTTGGATACATCCATGAGCTTTCTGGGAGTGCCGTCCGGCTTGCTAAGATCCCGCTGAATGCTGCCGGTATAGCCGGTAATTCGCTGGATAAGTTCAGCCAGTTCCATGATCGTCAGGTCCTTACCAACCCCCACATTCACCAGCCCGGGCTCATCATAACGCTGCATCAGGAAGAGGCAGGCATCGGCCAGGTCCTCCACATAAAGAAATTCTCTTTTGGGCTCACCGGATCCCCAGATGGTGACCAGCGGTTCCTTCCTGATTTTGGCTTCGTGGAATTTTCTGATCAGGGCCGGAAGAACATGGGCATTTTTAAGGTCATAATGGTCATTGGGTCCATACAGGTTGGTTGGCATCACCGAAATGAAATTACATCCATATTGTGACCGGAACGCATCGCAGAGTTTAATGCCGGCAATCTTGGCGATGGCATAGGGCTCATTGGTGTGTTCAAGGGTGCCGGTCAGCAGGTATTCTTCCTTCAGCGGCTGCGGCGCCATTTTAGGATAAATGCAGGAGGAACCCAGGAACATGAGTTTCTTAACTCCTGATTTCCAGGAAGAATGGATCACGTTATTCTGGATCATCAGGTTTTCATAGAGAAAATCGGCCCGGTAGGTATCATTCGCCAGAATGCCACCTACTTTGGCGGCAGCCAGAAAAACATATTCCGGTCTTTGTTCCTCAAAAAAAGCTTTGACCGCAGCGGAATCCCTCAGATCCAGTTCCTTTGAGGTCCTGTAAATCAAATGTTCAAACCCGTCTGCTTCGAGTCTTCTCTTAATGGCGGAGCCAACCATACCGCGGTGGCCGGCGATGTAAATCTTGTCCTTTTTTTGCATACGATTATTCCCAGATTGCGGGGAGCGATAAAGTTAAATCACAATGATCACTTAAATGGAAGGTAAAGGAATTTGAATTATCCGGGGATTGTCTGGAGTAGCTTTTTCCGTCAGCAAGATGGTAAATCTCGACCAGGTTTGCATCCACATCCACCAGCATAAAATAGGCTACCCCGAATTTCTGGTAGTGGTCAAACTTCACGTTTCGGTCTTTTATCTGGGTTGATGGAGAAAGGACTTCCACGACAATGACGGGTGGAAAATCCAAAAATAGTTTTGGCGTTTCACCGCAAACAACGGAAGCGTCAGGCTGAACGACCGTGTCTTCCGTGATTTTGATATCTATAAAATCATACACTTTACATTCATTACAAGCCGTACGCTTTAGTGCACTTCTCAATTCTCCTTTGATATTTGAAGAAACCCACTGATGCCGCATGGATGGGGCCGGGCTCATGGCATAAGGAATACCGTCGATGATTTCCCATCTGCCCTCCCAAAGGCGGTAATCATCATAGGTATAGTGTGGCAGAATATTGGCCAAGGCAGACATATTTTAAAACTAATCCATTCGCCCGGATAAAATCAGGGTATTATGACCCTATTCAAATTGGTTTTTAATGGAAAATCCGGATTCCCGAAGGATCTTTTCCCTCCGGAAAAGATCCACATCGGCCTGCACCATTTCCTTAACCAGGGCAGCCAGATTGTATTTGGGTTTCCAGCCCAGTTTCTGATAGGCTTTGCTGGCATCCCCTATAAGCAGATCCACCTCTGTGGGACGGAAATATTTTGAATCCACCGAAACCACTTTTCTGCCGATCTCTACCTGGTAGTCGGGATTGGTGCAGGAAATAATTTCTGCATATTCCTGATCATCCTTACCCTTAAATTCCAGCCCGATGCCGATCTCTTCAAAAGCTAATTTTACAAAATCGCGCACGGTGGTTGTCACGCCTGTGGCAATGACAAAATCCTCTGCCTTTTCCTGCTGCAGGATCAGCCACATCGCTTCCACATAATCCCTGGCATGACCCCAGTCCCGGAGGGCATTTAAGTTCCCCAGGAACAATTTTTCCTGCAGGCCCAGCCCGATCTTGGCCACAGCCCGCGTGATTTTGCGGGTAACAAAGGTTTCTCCGCGCAACGGGGATTCATGGTTGAATAAAATACCATTGGCGGCAAACATCTGGTAAGCCTCGCGGTAATTGATGGTGATCCAATAGGCATAGAGTTTGGCCACGGCATAGGGCGAACGCGGATAAAATGGGGTAGTCTCCGATTGGGGAACCATCTGTACCAGTCCGTATAATTCAGACGTGGATGCCTGGTAGATCCTGGTTTTTTTGGTGAGTCCGAGCAGTCTAACGGCCTCGAGTATGCGGAGCATGCCGATGCCGTCGGCATTGGCGGTATATTCGGGCGTTTCAAAGCTCACCTGGACATGACTCATGGCGCCCAGGTTGTAAATTTCATCGGGCTGTGTTTCCTGAATGATGCGGATGAGGTTGGTACTGTCCGTCAGATCCCCGTAATGCAACCGGAAATGGATGTGCTTTTCATGCGGATCCTGATACAGGTGATCCACCCGGTCCGTGTTGAACAGAGAACTTCTCCTTTTAATTCCATGCACCTGGTATCCCTTATTTAACAGGAATTCACTGAGATAAGCGCCATCCTGGCCCGTAACACCGGTGATCAATGCAACTTTTGACATATAATTATTTTTTGAAGAACTGGGCAATCTTTCGGATAGGCTTCAAATATAAAGTAAAAAAATAAGGTCTCAGATCGTTCATGCGCCACGCCCGCCGATCTTCACGGTTTGCCCTGAACCGGTTGGCCAGGGATTGATTGCTGATTCCGCCCGTTCTCATTTTCACCAACACCTCGGGAATGTAGCAAGCCCGCATTTTATTTTTGAGCAGTATGCGCAGCATCATTTCGTAATCGGAAGCGGAACGGAGACTGGTCTCAAAAAGACCTACCTGATCGTATACGGATCTTCGCACAAAAAAAGTAGGGTGTGGAGGCATCCAGCCCCAGTAAAAAGAAGAGGTCCTGAAATTTCCGGATTTCCAGGTGCGCGTGATCCGCGAGGGATCATGCAGGTGGATGTACTGAAGATCCGCATAACAGACCTGAACCGATTCATCCTGGAAAACATCCACGATGCGGGAGATCACTTCCGGGTGCGCGTAAACATCGTCGGAGTTCAGGATTCCGACAATATCCCCCCGGGAAACGCGGATGCCTTTATTCATTGCATCATATATGCCGCTGTCTTTTTCACAAACCACGAGCGCCGTATGGGAAAAACGGTTTACGATCTGCAGGGTTTCATCCCCGGACTGCCCGTCTACGATGATGTGTTCAATAAATGGATAGTCCTGCCCGGCCACCGAGCGCATGGTTTCCTCAACAGTGGCCGCACTGTTGAAAGTAGCCGTAATGATGGAAACACAAAGGGACATGGGATTGAAATTAACCTAACGGGTAACCACACAATTTTCCAGGACAAGCATATCCATGCTGGTTCGTAAAAAACATTCCAGCGCATGTTCCGGTGAATTCACGATCGGCTCGTTCTCATTAAAAGAGGTGTTGAGCAAAACCGGCACGCCGGTTTTCTGCCGGAATGTATCAATCAGCCGGTAATATCGCGGCGAAACGAGCCGGTCCACCGATTGCAATCTGCCTGTTCCATCAACATGCGTCACGGCCGGCAACAGGGCGCGCTTTTCGGGTCTTATGGGAAATACTTTTTCCATAAACGGCACTTCGTCCGTCACTTCAAAATATTCCGACACATATTCTTTAAGAATCGAAGGTGCAAAAGGACGGAAGCTTTCCCTTCTTTTTATTTTGGCATTCAGCAGGTCTTTGGCATCGGTGCGGCGAGGATCGGCAATAATGGAGCGGGCACCGAGTGCACGGGGACCGAACTCAGCACGGCCATTAAACCAGCCCACTACGCCGGCCTTTATCAGCTGATCCGCAACCACCTCATACAATTCCTCTTCGGCATAACGGGTGTAAGCAATATTCCTCGAGCGCAGATAAACCTCAATTTCTTCATTGCTGAACCGGCTGCCGGTGAAAGCAGAATATACCGGAGGCTGCCGCGGTCCCCCGAGCACCTGGTGGTAAACATACAATGCGGATCCCATGGAAATACCCGCATCATGACCTGCCGACGGGATGTAAATATTTTTGAAGGAGGTATTGCGGCTGAGCTTGCCGTTGGCCACGGAATTCTGAGCCACACCACCCGCAATGCAGATATTTCCCAATCCGGTTTTTTTCTGCAGAGACTCCAGTATATGGAAGATGAGCAATTCGGTTATCCTTTGCACGGAGGCGGCAAGGTCCTTATGATACTGGGTCAGGGGTTCTTCTTTTTTTCTCGGCGTCCCAAATTTGGCGATCATGTAATCCGAATAAAGCGGGGCAACAACCGGCACATGGTCCTCACCATACGATACGATGCCGCTTTTCGCCGACCTGAAATATTTCAGGTTGAGCCGGAACATTCCGTTGGAACCGAAGATCAGCACGTCTTTCAGCGCTTCCAGGTGGTTGGGTTCGCCATAGGGCGCAAGGCCCATCACCTTATATTCATCCCCATAATGTGGAAAACCAATCAGCTGGGTGAATGCTGTGTAAAATAAACCTACGCTGTGGGGAAAATCCACCGAATCAAGTACCGTCATGCGGTTGTGCGTGCCCGTTGCCGTCATGGTCGTGGTAAAATCGCCCGAACCGTCAATCGATAAGATGGCGGCCTTTTCAAATGGGGAAGCGAAAAAAGCGGAGGCCAGGTGACTGCGGTGGTGTTCCACCTGATGTATTTTCGATTTAATGGCCCTGGCGCTGATGGAAGGATCCAGCGCCTTAAATTCGGATTCAAGCGATGACACCTTCTTGGCGTTGGAGAGCCGGTCCTTCACTGCGCGGAAACCGCCCCCGGGGTTTTTTAACAGGTAAAGTATTTTCCGGCCGAGTTTGGCATAGGGATCCCGCCCGATGGCGATGTGATCTACTTCACCCAGGCTGATACCTGCTTCTTTCAAACAGAAAGCAATGGCTTCGGTGGGAAATCCCGCCCAGTGCTTTATTCTTTTGAACCTTTCTTCTTCCGTTGCAGCGATCAGCAGGCCGTCTTTGAAAATGGCCGCAGAGGAATCTGCGTGATACGCGTTAATACCCAGTATGTACATTTTCAGCTAAATAAATTGATATATTCTTTTTCCAGGTCAGAACCTTCCTGGTGGTCCCTCGCAAACTGCCGGCAGCGCTCACTCTGTGCATCAAATTCCGCCTGATCATAATCTGCAATCTCCTGCAGGGCGGCAATCCAGTCTTCCATTTTTTCCAAAGACAATGCCCAACCCGTACCCACCTGTTTCAGCCCCTTCCACGGTGTTTTATCACTGATCATACAGGGCCTTCCGGCCGAAAAAGCTTCAAAAATAGCGTGCCCGTAATTTTCTCCTTTACTGGGTAATATAAAAACATGATTGGCCTCCAGGGCAGGAATTACCTGGTCGTGCGGCAGGGGGCCGCGGTATAGTACGGCGATATTTTTCGGCAGGAAATGCATCACGGATTGCGACTGCTGCCAATATTTTTCTTCATCAACCTCACCATAAATGGTGAATTCCAGTTGGGTGTCATCAGAAACCAGGTTGAGCAGCTTCAGGAAAAACAAAATATTTTTTTTGGGTGTAATGCGGGAAATATACACGCACCGAAGTTGTCCCGGAATTTTTTTCAATGGAAGACCCCGGGCGGGAATTCCTCCTGAAAAATTAGGAATCACATCCACCCGTGCCGCCCGGGGAAAGCGACGAAGTATGTCTTTCCTTTCCTGATCGTCCGTTGCGTGAAAATTCATTTGCGCAGGGATGCCCAGGCCATTCAGCAGGTAAATAAATAACTTTTTCTTTATCGGTTTAAATTTAACGGCTCCTGCCTGAAGCATGCCGCGGGGTGCCATCACGAAGACGGCGCTGATTTTTTTTCTCCAGAGGAGGAACATGGGTAAAATACTGAAACGCGGGGAATACACGCTGTTGAGATATATGAAATCCGGCTGCCGAGAATGGATAAGATCCTTCATCAGAGCAGGTTTCAGGGTCTTCTTCGAAGCATAATATACCTTTATCCCCGGACTCCGCTCTATCCATTGGCCTGTTTGGATGCCGGGATAGGCAACCGCATCCCCCAGATCCCGGTCACCGGTTATCACAGAAATCTCATATAATTCATGCATGGCCGCTACAAAATTCCTGCAGGATTGTATGGGTCCTCCGGCTTTGAAACCAGGTTCGTACCAATCCGTGAGGATCATAATCTTTTTCTTCACCAATAGAAATTCATTTTTAATTTACGGCCCGCCAATCCAATGGTTCTTCGGGCAACAGCAACCTGTTTAGCTAAACTGCGCAATGATTAATAGTTCTTCCCCG
The DNA here is from genome assembly GCA_041691395.1 of Chitinophagaceae bacterium. Taxonomy (GTDB): domain Bacteria; phylum Bacteroidota; class Bacteroidia; order Chitinophagales; family Chitinophagaceae; genus Puia. The sequence continues at coordinate 14,905 of JBEPUT010000006.1, read as the reverse complement.
GAAAGGTCATCTACAATAAACTCCTGGTCCGCCAATGGATGGATGTGCCGGATCTGAAACGGATTGCTGCCAATATAATAGGGCCTGCCCTCAAATGCTTTTTTATAAAAATCACCGTTCAAATAACTGGGATGCACCTTTCCCCAGGCATGGTGAAAGGCTTCGGGATGTTCACGCCGGTATGGCGGACTGCCATTCGGGCAAACCGCAATAAAATAACCGCCTTTGATCAGCAGCGATTCCGCCAACCGAATCATTCCTTTTATATCGGGATGATGTTCTATTACATGGGAAGAAAAGAAAATCTGGTTATTCCCTTTCAGGTTGCTTTCATTCGTCTCTATCTGCACGCCCAGATTTTTTATCCCGTAACCGGCCCTGGACCGCGATATCTCACATCCCTGTACAAGATGCCCTGCCTGTTGGAACTGATAGGTCATATAACCCCAGCTGCATCCATAGTCCACGATCCTGAGCGATTTTTGATCCGGGTACAACTGCGAAAACAGATTCAGGAACCGTTTGCCGTTCTTATTGGAATTTTCAAACCGGCTGTCTTTCATCTGTTGTAATGATGCCGCATCCGGAAGGTCCGTGGTGATCTTATCCTTTTCCTTGTATTCCGTTTGATAAAAACTGGCGTTTTCTTCCTTTTTATCCACCGGATACCGGAAGTATAAATGACAGTTTTCACATTCCATCAACCGGGTGATATAATATTTTCTGTCTATTTCCGCGCATTGATCACTTTGGCAGAAAGGGCATTGCAGTTTCTGTCCCGTCGCCATCAGTTCATCCAGAAAATATCGTAGTTTTTGCTTTCGTGTCAGCATGTTGTCCTGTTATTCGCAGCCGTTTTTGTCCATCCAGTAATCCAGTACCACAAAAAGCCAGATCTCCTGCCAGCGTATATCGCCATCGCCGGATAAAAACCGGTTCCACATCAGGATCAGCTTTTCTCCCTGAATAAAGTCTCGTTGCGCCATATGCCCAATATGCGATGCACAGAAGGAACGAAGTTCATTTTTCATCCATTCGTTCCAGGGAAAAACAAATCCCTGTTTTTTACGGTGAACGATTTCATCGGGCAGCATGGGTTTCAATGATTCCACCAGCAGGCTTTTTGGATATACGGGCACCTTGAAATGATCAGGAATGGACATCACGAATTCCACCAGGTCCTGGTCAAAAAAAGGCTCGCGTATTTCCAGCGAGCTGGCCATGCTCATCTGGTCGGTATCCTTCAGCAGGGTTTGCTGGGTATAGCCCAGGTACTCTGCTGCCGTAACCTGACTGAAAAAGGGAAGTCTGCGCAAAGCATTCTTTTTTGAAATCAGTTGCTGCGACAGGGACCGTTCATCTGAGCCGTTCAGGAGGGTAAGTTCCTGTAGGGCCACGGGAGAAAGCAATTGCCGCAATACCGGATACACCTGTTCGATGGCCGGTGAGGACAAAGATAACAACTGCCGCATCCGGTCCTTTTTTGCACCCTTGCCCAAAAAACCGGAGAAACCATTTCTCAGTCCGGCGGGAACCTTCCACAACCAGTGTTTTTGCTGGAGCCGGATGTAATGTTCGAATATGGGATATCCGACAAACAACTCATCTCCGCCAACACCCGATAGCGCCACGCGGATTCCTTTTTGATGAATGGCCTTTGAAACCACATAGGTGTTAATACCATCCCCGCTGGGAATATCCATGGCATCCAGGGCATTGGTGAGTTCTTCCAGCATCACTTCGGGGCGCAGCCTGATCTGCTCGTGCCGGGTATTGAATTTTCGGCCGATGAGATTTGCGTATTTCGATTCATCGTACTCCGATTCATCAAATGAAATATTAAAGGTATGCGGAGACGGATCACCGGCTTCCACCATGAGCCCCACCACTGCACTGGAATCGATGCCACCGGATAAAAACGCGCCGACAGGCACATCGCTCACCAGCCTGCGCCTGACCGACTGAAGCAAAAGTTCTTTTACTTTTTGGCGGACCTCCTTTTGACTGGTGAAATCAAAATCATAATTTTTAGCCGTGGGGTCCCAGTATTGATGCGTCTTAACTTCACCATTCTTTATCCGCATCCAGGTACCGGCTTCCATCTGGCAGATGTTTTGGATGGGAGAAAAAGGAAATCCGATGGATTGATACCGGAAATATTCCATCAGCGCTGAAGGATCCATTTTCCGATTTATTTTTCCCATCGTCAATACTGCGCGGATCTCCGAGGCGAAAATAAAAGTCGCTTCATCCAGGTAATAATATAAAGGCTTTACGCCCAGCCGGTCGCGGGCAATAAAAAGTTCCCTCTCCTGCTTGTCCCAGATGGCAAAAGTATACATGCCCCTGAGGTGGTCGAGACAATCTGCCCCCCATTGGATATACCCGGCCAGGATCACTTCCGTGTCGCCCTGCGTGCGGAAAGGATAATCCTTCAACAAGGGTTTGATCTCTGCATAATTATATATCTCTCCGTTGAATATGATGATGTAACGTCCGGACGCGTCTTCAAATGGCTGATTGGCTGCATCGGACAAATCAATGATGGAAAGTCGGCGGTGACCGAAGGCCAGTTCCCCGTCAAGATAAAATCCTTCTGAATCGGGTCCGCGATGGCACATTGAATCCGTCATCCGGCGGATCTGATCCCGGGAAACCGCTTCCTCTCTATTTAAAATTCCGGCAATGCCGCACATATTTATTGTCCTTTTTTACCGAAGAGTTCTTTGTACAGATCCCTGTATTGGCTACAGACTTCTTCCAATTGAAACCGGGCAACGTTTTTAAATCCTTTTTCTATTAACTCGTTCCGGTATGACGCGTCTTCGAAGATTTTTATGATACCTGCCCGGATGGCGGGCACACTATAGGGATCAACGAGCGCCGCTGCACCACCGGCAACGGAAACCATGGGTTCCAGCGCACTGGTTAACACCGGTCTTCCGGTGGCTTGTGCTTCAATGATGGGCAAACCAAATCCTTCATAGGTGGATGGGAAGATCACCAGATCCGCTTCCGCGTATATATCCATCATTTCCCGCGGCGACAAGTTATTCAGCAGACGATAATTGATTTTTTTATTTTTCAGATTTTCCGTTTGGCTTTCCTGTAAATAGCCGACCAGGATCAGTTCCACTTCCATGCCCTGAATGGCTTCGATGGTCCTTTCCAGGTTTTTATTTGGAGCGGTTCCGATAAAAAGCAGCTTCGGGCAACGAACATGAAAAGCCGCCGGTCTCGGTTTAAATAGAGGATCAATAAAATTCGGAATAACCCGGATCTTATCGGATGCGGTATGGGTGAAGTGCAATAAATCCTGTTTTGTGTTTTCAGAAATCACGGTCACGATATCCGCTCTTTTCACCGGAAGCCGATACCAGAGCCATCGGATGATCCAATGTTTCGGATGGGTTCTGGGATAATGACGAAGCAGCACACAATCGTGTACCGTAAGCACATTGATGTTTTTCCGGCTGCACCCCAGGATGGCATAATGCACATCGCCGGTTATGTGGTTGAGCTGCGCCTGATGCTGCCGGACAAAGGAAATATTTTTCCTGATGGTGGCCAGCTTGCTGGTGAAGGGCAGGTTGAATTCGCGGACCGAAAACTCCTCCGTATGCTGTTTTGTTATGGCTCCGGCCACGGCAGAAAATAATTTTTCCATGCTGAAATAGATCGGATGCGGATGACGGTAGAAAAAAGAAAGGGATTTCATTATAGTTCCGTCTGTAAGGCGATATCAAAAAACTTAAACATGATCCAGGTAAAGATGATGGCCTTAATGAGAGCGCCCATGGTGGTAAACAGATCGGTTTCCACACTGATCGAATAAAAGAAAAGAAACGGAAGCCAGAGGATGATGGTGGGCCGCTTTTCCGCCATCTTCAAAATCGAGGAAAGAAAGAAATTGAAGAACAGTCCGTACAGGAACATATAAACCACCCCGCCAACCTTTCCAAAGTTGGCATAGGCCTCTCCCAGGGTGCCTATATTCATGCTGTATCCGACAATGATATAGCCCCAGAACCTTTTCAGATTTTCCTTCCCTCCCGCCTTGGGTTTATCGGGCCACATGAATCTGGGAATAAATGCCGAAGCAATGGATTTCCAAATCGTTTCCCCATAACCAAACGGGAACCGTTCCGGAACTCTTTTCATGGTCACCGCCACCAGCCAGCCCTGGTTCAGGCGGACTGCGGTAAAAAACATATTATCGGCATCCATCAGGGAGCTTACATCGGTGACCCTGCTGGCAATCAGGGAAGCAAAATAAACGGGATCGCCGCCTTTTCCCTGATCCCAACTCTGATGCCGGTATTCCATTTTTATGGATTGGAGTACGATGATCATGAATATACCCAGCACCGCAAAAATGAGTTTTGCCTGAAAAGTGATCTTGGATCCTAACAAAATCAGGGTCAGCGAACAGGCCAGGATATAGATCATTTCACCGAACATGCCGGTGATTACCGACTGACCCAGCATTAACGCAATTACTCCAGGAACAATAAACCGTTTATATTGAAATGGAGAATAGATAACATAAAATACACCGACAAAGGTAAGATGAGCAGCCAGGTAGAAAATCTGTCGGGTACTTTCAGGAGACAAAAAATCCAAAAAACCGGAAATTAACCCTATTCCAATAAGAGATAAGCCAACGGCTGGCTTAGAAAGCAGGCTTCGCTTTGTATTTTGCAAATAGACAAGGGGGGTTTTTCTAAACCTCAATTTTTTCAACTTTATGCGCAAACCGACTGCCATGGCAAATACACCGGGTAAGGCAAAAGAAAAATAATCATCTGATTCAATGGGCATATACTTGGCCCATAATCTAGCCAAATGGTTTTCCCGGGTATAGATATGATAGAAGATTACGGGCATCAATATGCAGGTAATTATCAACGCCAGCACGGAAATATCCATGATAACGATCCTCTTCCCAAGGTCATACAGAAATTCAAGAAAGGCGTAAATAACTAATGCCACACTCAGCGATTCCAAAGTGGTCAGCGAGCTGGTAAAAATCAACAACATAAAAAAAGCAGAACAGAGCAGTAAAAAAACTTTCTTCATTTGGCGTCCTGGTGAAAAGCGTTCATATAATCCATTACCGGCTTATAGACGGATCCGAAATTGAGCCGTGTACGAAAATCCTTCTGAGCGTTCCCGGACAATACCTCAAAATGCTGGCGGATATAATTAATTGTGCTGCGGATATTCTGCAGCGACAGGTCCGTCGGAAACGCCCAGGCATAAACGGAAAGATACTTTTTATAATGGTCATCGTCGTAGTAAATGACCGGGAGGCCGGAAGCCGCATATTCATAGATCTTATTGGAAGCCAGCGCCGCCGTGCGGAAGGCGATGTTGACTGGTTCGTGAACGGCAAGGCCCACGTGATGGTTCATCGTAATTTCTTTCAGTTCAGCATAGGGAACCGCGCGGTGAAGGAATATCCGGTCAGTCAGCCGTTTGCTGATGATGATGCGTTTGAGGTATTCAATAAATTCAGGGTTTCCCGGACCGATCAGCGTAAGGGAAATGTCTTTTTCCGTTTCAATATAATTCACAAAAGATTCCAGGCCGTGGTCGTTGCCCAGATGTCCCTGATAGATGAGTTTCAGACCCTTGAGCGGATCCGGCTTTTCCAGCAGATCCTTCCCGTTTCTGCGGGTGGAGGGATAGTTTGGAATAATAAAATAGGGCCCTCTTAATTTGTGGTAAGGGAAAGCCGGCAACCTTTCCACGGACGGTAGCGAGAAAAGGTCTATATGCTTAAAAAACTGTTTTTCGGACACCACACTGAAATAACCCACAGAATATTTCCTTACCGCAGAAATTTCAACAATGTCATGGTTGTGATACCATAACCGGGGCCTATACCAGATAAAGGGACGCACCAAACGGAAAGCCATTAAAGATATCGGATCCTGGCAAATGACCCACTCGTGTTTTTTCCGTATCAGTAATTTGTAAAAATCAAAAGTGAACCTCAGAAATGATCTGAATTTCCAGGCTATTGATGTTAATTCCGCCACCCGGATATCGATGAGCTCACCACTGCTGATCAGTTCAACGCCGTCGGGATAGCTCCAGTGGTTTGTTTTCAGATTCCTGGAGAGTACATACAGGTGATCCGTATTGCGCGACAATTCATCTATGGCATTCAACAGCGGCGGATAATATTCGGGATGGGTATAAATGGCAATCGCCACCGTTTTTCCCCGGCCGGGATAATTCCGAAACGGCCGCGCATGCAGGAATAGTTTCCGCACAAAATCGCGGTACCGGTCGCCGTAAGCATCCCAGGTAAAATGATCCAGAATGGAGGAGGAAGCTTTTTGTTTGGCGACATCCAATTCGTCCCGGTGGTAAAAAAGCCATTCGATTTTTTCCCTGATGGCATCGGCATTCCGGATGGGCACTACAAATCCGTCCACACCATCCTGAATAATATTCTGGCCTCCCGTATTCGGCGTTATGATCACGGGCACCCCACAAGCCATCATTTGCGGTATCACCATGCTCAATCCCTCTTCCAGGGAAGGCTGCACACCCACGTCGCACGTTCTCAGCATTTCCGGTAACTGATAGTGGTCCACATGGCCGACCACCCGCCAGTTATCATCCCGGTATCTGGAAACGATTTCCTCTACCTCACGATCCACCCGCCCGATCAGCAACACTTCAAATGCTTCTTTTGGGATTTGCAGTTTTCGCAGGCCCTCAAAAAAATAGATCAGGCCCTTCCTTATGGATAGGGTTCCGAGATACACGATCCTGAATTTATCATTCGGATCCTTTGGCGTGCGTGGTGATTTGAAATAACTGCTGGCGCCAAAGGAGTTCAGGAAAAGTTTATCCGCCGACACGCCGTGCTCAATAAAACTGTCCCGGACAAAATAAGAAGGTACGGCAATATAATCCGCTTCTTCATATTCCCTTAACTCTCTTTTGATGAGCGAAGCATTGATGGAAAAATTTTTGTTGAAGCGTTTATATTCTTCGTGAAGGATATTATTCTGTGTGAGGATATGCGAAGAGCCCCTTTCCACAATAGTAATCATACCCCGCTTTTTAGCGGCCCGGATGCTATGCAGGCTCATGCCGCTCCAGCCGATAAAGATCTTGCTCTGGCTCTTCCTTAACTTCCAGGCCACCCACCGGTCGAAAAGGATGTTCCACCAGTAGGATTTATTCCGGAAGATCCCGATGGGCAGCGCGAGTAAAAGATTTGTTTTTATTTTGGATACCGGAATATTTTCTTTGTCGATCCGCCGGATGAATCTCCGGGCAAACGTATTTTTAGAATAGGCAAAGGATGTAATGAGTTCGTCCAGCAAGTCATGTTTCTCCATTTGCTCCGCCAGCTGAAAGGCCCACAATTTCGTACTGCCCGCGATGGTTACCATGTTAGCCTATCCATTGTTTAAAATTTTCATACACCGTCATTGCCCGGTCGCGGTAACTGTGATGGGAATCCAGCGATCTTTTCCGGGCCGCCTGCCGGTATTGATCCGCCTGTTCTGCAGGAGCCGCCAGTAAAGCCTTCGCCTGACTGAGCAGATCCGTTTCCTTGCGGTAAAAGAATATTTCCCTGCCCTCGGTAAAAAAAGATTGCTGTTCCTCACTGTAAGGAGCCAGCTGGATGCCGCCAATGGCAGGTATTTCAAAAGTGCGCATGTTGTGGGAACCCAGATTGTGCTGCCTGAAAATATTGATCTGCACGCGGTATTGCCGGAGTTTCTTCCAGAATTCCGGGCCATAAACCGCATCGAAGATGGACAGGTTGCTGACGCCGTTTAAGCTGGTTTTATACCAGCCGTGTCCGTACACGTCCACCGAAAGCCCATTTCGGACCAGCAGGGCGAGGGTTTGGATCCTCGTTTTATCCGGATTGCCGATAAAACAAATCTTTTTGATTTCCGGTTCCCCGCAGGCAGACTGAAAATCTGCAGGAGCGAGTTCAAATCCAAATGGCAGAAAAGCGGTTTTGACCGGATAGGACTGCTCCAGCTGGCGAAGTAGTTTATAGTTATAACAAAAATGCAAATGATATAGGCCCACACTGTCTGTTACATTCCTGTTGCCACTGCCCTTGCTGGAAATAATAAAAGGATGGTCCGGGTTATAGTTGGCGAGCCTTTCCGTTTTGGCCAGTTGTTTCAGGGTGGCGGGAAATATTTCCATGCCTTTGAAGATCCAGATCACATCGGGCTGATGATCCGCCGCCAGCCGGATCAGTTCTTTATTTACACGGTCGTAACCCGTATAAATTCCCGTTTTAAACAGACCCCTGTTCAGCAAATTTTTTAACCTTTGCCGCATCACAATATCCGGCGCCGGATAGTGAATTACGTCGGCTCCAAAATCCCGCAGGTATTTTATATAATACCGCTCGATGCCAAATTCAAAATCACTCCCAACCAGTAAGATCTTCATAAATAAACAGGCATCTTAGCGGAAAGCCGCCTCCAGCACTGATTTTTGTGTGTTGATGCTTAAATTTTCCAGGGCATAGGCGGCAATCTCCGATTCAGGCAGGTGACCATTTCCGCCCGGGCTAAGAAAGCTTTTGAGGATGCCGGCAAGCGCCCGCACGTCCCCTTCTTCAAAAAGATACCCGTGTCCATTCAGTAAACCGGGTAGTGCGCCGCTCTTTGAAGCAATAACGGTTTTACCACAGGCCATGGCTTCGGCGGCCACCCTTCCATATTGTTCCTTCCAGGCAGGAATGGTAATGGAAGGCACCACGATTACATCCGCTGCATTCATGTAGTCGGCTATTTCGGTATGGGAGGGATTGATAAAGACCACGCGTTCTGCAATGCCCGCGTTTTTCATTAAATGATTTATTTCAGCATGATAAGCCGAAGTGGACGGGTCAAAAGAATCCATCATCAGCTGCCAGGAATAAGATTTCAGTTCAGCAAGGGCCCCGATCAGGATATGGATTCCTTTTTCCCGGGTGAGCCTTCCGAAATACGAAATCACTTTTTGCTTCAGTGCCAGCCGGTCCCTGATCTGCTGACGAGCCACTGGATCGGGGTAAAAATAGGCCGGATCAAAACCCAGGGGCATGTGGCGGACATTGCGATAACCTGCTGCTTTAAAAAGTTTTTCGCCATCGCCGTTAACCGTGAACACTCCATCCACCAGTTTCCGGCTTTCTTTAAGCATCACCCGCTTGATGATCGCTGCGGGCAAGGCCTTCCATCCTCTCCTGATTATGGCCGAGCGTATATCCAGAGGAAGATTTTCGTTGGAAATGCAAAATAACCAGGCATTATTTTTTTTGCACCATTTTCCCAGTTGTATGCTGAGTCTGCTCACCGGATCGTTATCCAGTAAAATGATCCGGGGTCTTTTCTGATCCAGCAATTCCATCAGGGATTCAAAAAGATAGGTGCGGGGATTATTGCCCTTCAAATTCAGATAGTGCAGGGGCGGATCCGCAGGCTGAGGCGGTTCGGCCGTTTTCTCTCCTGAAGCAAACAGGAGTGTTTTCGGTACCACGATTTCAAGGTTCCAGCCATCCTTTTCCAACAGCTGATACACGTTGCGGTTGATCGCAGTGAAACAGGCATGGGAAACCACCAGCAGATCCATCATTGCCGGGAAAAATTTTCTTTGCAAAATTGTAAAAGCCGTTCCAGTTCCAGTTCCACATCGTTGGGCATTTCATAACCTTCTGCCAGTAGCCTGTCAATGGAAAAATGCAATGCCGGCTCTTCCGATGGCGCACAACCTGCGGGCAATTCCAGCGGAATATTTTTTTGAAGTACCGTTACCGCTGATCTGATGATGGCATCTGCCATATCCATTACACGCATGCTGACTCCCGAACCCAGGTTATATATATATTGCTCAGGTATTTTGGTCCGTTGCAAAAAACGGGCAATCACTTCTTCCACGTCGGAGAGACAAATAAAATCGCGCCACTGGCAACCATTAGAGCTGAGCTTTAATTTTCCTTTTTCCACGGCCTGCCGGCAAAGGTCATTCGCCAGCAGCGTCCAGCGGTTCACCTGTGCCGTAACGGGGGCGCCAAAGGCATTGGAAAGCCGGAACACCGTTCCGCGGATCCGTTTTTGCATACAGGCCGCCAGTACATAATCTTCCGCCGCCCTGTGGGTAATGGCATAGGGATGTGCGGGCATGGGCAAGCTGTCTTCGGACAGGCTACCCTGCAGCGGCGAACCATAAATATGGGCAGTGGAAAAATAAATAAACCGTTCCACTTTCCTGCTGATGCTGTTCTCCAGGATCAGACGCGTTTCATCCACGTTCACACGTATGGCGTCAGCAGGATGCTTCATACTGTCATGTTCATTCAGCGAAGCCAGGTGTATTACTGTATTAATAAAAGCGGGGAAAGTAGCTGGGGACAATAGTAAGGAATGATCTATGCGCCGTGGATTGCCATGCAGTCGCAGAACGTCTTCCGATACATCTTTCCTGGACCCCACCCATACTTCATGATCTTCCGAAAGCCTTCGGGTAAGCCTGCCCCCGACAAATCCAAATCCACCGGTAATTAAAATTCGGTTCATGTAAACCCGTAATAGGGAATCAATTCATTTTGTATCGGTAACGTGTCCGCTTCTTCCGGGTCATGCGGAATACTGGCAATGTTCAACAGCATATTGAGGTCGTCCGACAATCCCTGAAACGCCATCCAGACACCCGGAGGAACCGTCAACCGCTGATAATTCTCTTTGGACAGGGTGATTTCCCGGATGGCCCGGTGCTGACTGCTTTCTTTCCGGTCGTCATACAATACAAAACGGATCGCACCGGATGGGACGATCAAATTCAGCAACATGCTGCGGTGTTTTTTCCAGCCCTTGACCGAATTTTTATTTACGATGGAAAAATAAGCTTCTCCGAAACCCTGAAAAGAGGATTCCTGCTGTTTCAGCGCATGCATTACATATCCCGAATCTCCGGGAATGATGCGCAGCGGTGTAAGCGTCACCTCATTTACAACACCCATGCCATGGATTTTTTTTTCGCTTCGGCCGTGTATTCACCGATCTGATCCAGCGTATAGCTGCTGATATCCTTTTTATTATTGTAATAGTGATCGTACCATTTCCCGGTGAACCTGGCCGTACCTTCAAAATCCAGCACCGGCCTCCATTGGAGATAATATAAAGCCTTATCACAATTCAGTTTGAGCAGTCCCGCTTCATGGAAGCCGCTGTTCTCCGCTATTTCAAATGGCCTTACCACAGAACCGGCGGTCCAGAATCTGCGCACCGCCTGCAAAAGTTCCAGTACGCTGTGGTTTTGTTCTGCGGCGGGTCCGATATTAAATGGTTCACCGTTGATACTTTCAGATTCCGCCAGAATCTGTGCTGCCCGAAGATATCCACTCAGCGGCTCCAGCACGTGCTGCCAGGGCCTGGTGGAATTGGGATTCCGTATGGACACCGGCTGCTCATCGTTCCAGGAACGGAAACAATCCGGCACAATGCGGTTCAGGGCCCAGTCGCCGCCGCCGATCACATTTCCCGCACGCACTACGGTGAGTCGCACGTTGCATCCGGGTTTTTTAAAAAAGGAATGAAAATACGTTTTGATCACCATCTCCGCTGCCGCTTTGGAAGCGCTGTAAGGGTCCTTGCCGCCCAGCGAATCCTGTTCCCGGTAACCCCAGATCCATTCTACGTTATCATAACATTTATCGCTCGTGATCATCACGGCGGAACAGGGATTGGATAAGGCGCGCAGCGCTTCCAGGATATTCGCTGTGCCGATGGCATTAGTCTGAAAGGTTTCTATCGGATCCTCGTAGGAAAGGGAAACGATGGGTTGTGCTGCCAGATGAAAAACAAAATCCGGCTGGACCTGTAAAAAGATCTCCTTCATTTTTTTACCATCACAGATATTCGCAAAATGATGCGTGGTTTTCTGCGCCAGTTCCAGTTCCTCAAACAAAGATGGATTCGTGGGAACATCTTTTGAGATCCCGGTTACTTTTGCTCCTAACGCATGCAGCCAAAGGCTCAGCCAGGATCCCTTGAAACCGGTGTTTCCGGTAACAATTACTTTTTTGTCCCTGTAAATGTTATTGAACATGACCTGTCAATTGATAAATTCCGCTTTTCGTTCAGAAGGCAACAGCAGCATGGTGCCCCAAACCCCATCGGGCTCCGGATATTCTTTGTCCTTGTGAATGATCCATTTGGCATCATTTACCCGGAAGGCCTCATAATCATAGTTGCGTAGCACATGGCTAACGGCCTTGTCTTCTGCCGGATTATGCGATTCAATGAGAATAAATGGCCTTTTCGTGGTTAAACACTTATCGCAACCTTTTAATGCATATATCCCCCCTCCTTCAATATCCATTTTTATCAGATCCGGGTATCGGCCCTCATTATATGTTTCAAAAAAATAATCCAGCGTTACCGCAGATACGATGGTTTTGGTTCCACCCGCGGCGTTATTCGACCATTCCCGCAGCAGCGAAGATTCATGGTGGTGCTCGCCCAGAAAAAACTCCTCACTGCCGGTATGATCCGCGAGTGCCAGCTCATATACTTTTACATTATTGATCTCATTGACCGTAAGGTTTTTCCTTAACAGCGGCAGCGCAGAAATGGAAGGTTCAAATGCAAAAATCCAGGTGGAAGAATCCAGGTATTTCGAAAAGAAAAGACAGTAATAACCGATATTGGACCCCACATCGGCGATAATCTTACCCGGTTTGTTTAAACCATACCGGGAAAAAACCTTCAACAGCACTTCCAGGGAGTCTTTCTCCCATACGCCCATTATGGAATGAAAATTAATATTCTTCTGGTAGTACAGTTTTGATCCTTTGATGGCACCAAAGGGTATTTTATAAAAACGGCCCTCCTTAAACCATAGGGATAGTATCTTCCTCGCCAGTGAAGAGTTAAAATGAAAATAAAGCAGCTTTCTGATGTTCATGAGGTCCAGGTTTTCCATTTGGCATGTCCGGTTTCCCACATTTCGTTGAGCATTTTTTTATCCCGCAAGGTATCCATGCATTTCCAGAATCCGGTGTGCCGGTAATTATACAATTGGCCTTCCAAAGCCAATTGCTGCAGAGGTTCCTGCTCAAATACTGTTTCATCCCCAGCAATATATTTCAGCACGTCCGGCTGGCAGACAAAAAATCCGCCGTTGATCCAGCTTCCATCTCCTTTAGGTTTTTCCAGGAATGATTCCACCCGGTTGCCATCGGTTTCCAATGCGCCAAAACGGCCCTCCGGCTGAACAGCCGTCATGGTGATCAGCCGGCCATGATCTTTGTGGAAACTTACCAGCTTTTTTAAATCAATATCCGAAACACCGTCTCCGTAAGTCAGCAGAAAAGGTTCATCGCCAATGAACGCTTTGGCCCTTTTGATGCGGCCGCCCGTCATGGTATCCTGCCCGGTTTCCAGTAAAGTTACTTTCCAGGGTTCAGAAGTATTACTATGGACTTGCATCTCATTGGTGCTGAGATCGATGGTTACATCACTCTGGTGAAGAAAATAATTGGCAAAATATTCTTTAATGTAGTACCCTTTGTATCCCATCAGCACAACAAATTCGGTAAAGCCATAGTGGGAATATCCTTTCATAATATGCCAGAGGATTGGTTTCCCACCAATCTCTGCCATAGGTTTTGGCCGTATATCGGTTTCTTCGCTCAGGCGTGTTCCGAAACCTCCTGCCAATAAAAGCACTTTCATGTAATCATTGTATTTTTCTTCACGTTAGAAAATTTTTCCATCAATTGGTACTGTGGATTTTTGAAAACCTGGCTTTTAGCTTCAGAAAATAGGACTCAAAATAACGATAGGAAAGATAAGCAACAAATATCGTGATGCTGTATATCAGCGCATAGATAATTACGTATTGGATAGATTTATTAGGCGATAAAGCCTGGATCCGATTTTTTAAGATAAGCGACAAAACCCAGATGATCAGCATATGATATACATACAAACCATAGGATATTCTTCCGAGGAAATTCATTATTTTATTTTCCAGGTTTACCAGAGTCCTTGGGTTCGTGCTTACATTAACTATGATTATAGAATAGAAAACGGCATGCATCTCTGAGTCAAATAAGGAAAACAAATGCACCGGCTTATAAAATATGGAAACACCCAAAAATAGCCAGGAAACAAATTGCAAAACGGGATTATAAAAAAAATTCAAAGCAGCATGTTTCTTAAAAACGAGGTTGGCCATTATCCCTCCGATCGCCATGGCATCGAATGCAGTTATATAAACTATAGAATACAGATCTCCGTTTTCAAATATCCTGAATGCTATTTTGATGATCAGATACAGGATAATGATGCCCACTAAACTGCGAAAAACATCTTTAGATGCGTTCAGCATGACCGGCCAGAACAGATAAAACTGCTCCTCAACTCCGATCGACCACAAGGGCGTAAGCGGTATCATGTTACCGGAAGTAAAATTGGCCAGCAAAAAAAGATAGAGGAATATATTGCCGACAATCTTATGATCGATCACCATCAGGGCGCCCGTGGCAACCAGTAAAATGGTTATAATGATGACCAGGTAATAAATCGGCCAAATCCTTAAAATCCTTCTTTTGTAAAATTTTAATAAATCAACCTTGCCGTATGTCTGTTTTTCCGTCAGCAGCAGATAAGTGATCAGGTAACCGCTTAACACAAAAAAAAGAGTTACTCCAAAACCAGCCATACCCGTGTTATGGTATCCAAATGATTTCAACCCAAACAAACGGAGAAATTGATCAATGTGAAATGTAATTACTATAAATGCCGCAATCGCTCTTATCCCGTTTAAGCCTTTAAAATATATCTTATCCATTTTTATCAAACCACTTCCAGATAAGCCATTTGTTTCAATTTCGGATTTCTTTTAAAATAGGGTTCCT
>JBEPUT010000005.1:0-168396 GCA_041691395.1 Chitinophagaceae bacterium | reverse complement strand
AAAGGGCTTCCTGCTTCTGCCATAGATCAGCTGGAGATCATGACCAATCCCTCCGCCAAATATGATGCGGCCGGAAATTCCGGGATCATCAATATCAAAACCAAAAAGATCAAAGCCAAAGGATTCAATGGTTCTTTAACGATGACCCAGACGCAAAGCAAATACGGCAAACCGGGGGGCAGTCTGAACCTGAATTACCGTACCGGGAAAGTGAACCTGTTCTTTGATGGCGGATTCAACCGCTGGAAGGGTTGGCATGAACTGGATATCAACAGAAAATATTTTGACGATGGAACGGATAAAAAATTAAATTCCATTTTTACGCAGGCCACCCTCATGCAATATACCAGTCCCCAGTTCAACCTGAAAGCGGGCATGGATTATTTCATCAGTGATAAAACCACCATCGGCTTTGTGGTCAGCGGCTTTCAGAATAAATCACAGAACAATTCGCAGAGTTATATTACCCTGAAAGATGCCAACAACATTCCGGATTCCCTGGTGAATACCTACGGAAACAACAACGGGAAATGGCAAAGCAGTTCCGTGAACCTGAACTTCCGGAGAAAATTCGATTCCCTGGGCACAGAACTAACGGCGGATGCGGATTACGTAAGATACAAGTCAAAGAATGACCAGTATTATCAGAACTTCACCTTTGATCCCAATATGAATCTGGTTGACGAGACCGTACTCAGCGGCAGCCTGCCTTCCATCATCAACATCTATTCATTCAAAACGGATTTCACACATCCTTTCAAGCATGATTTAAAACTGGAGGCCGGATTAAAAACCAGTTATGTGGCCACGGACAACCAGGCAAATTATTACAATGTGCAAAATGATACCTATTCACCGGATACCAGCAAGAGCAACTATTTCGTGTATCATGAAAACATCAATGCGGCCTATATTAACCTGACCAGGAAATATAAAAAATGGAATTTCCAGGCGGGATTAAGAGTAGAAAATACAAACTATTCCGGTCATCAGTTCGGCAATAAATACACCATAAACAACAATGATTCTTCCTTCACCAGAAGTTATGTCAATGCCTTCCCTACGCTGTATGTTTCCTATCAATTGAACGATAAAAATTCATTTTCTGCAAATTTCGGCAAGCGCATTGACCGCCCGGACTATGGTTCACTGAACCCATTCTTATTTTTTCTGGATCAATACACTTATCAAGCCGGAAATCCCTACCTGCAACCGCAGTACACGACGAATTATGAACTTTCCCATACCTATAATAATTTCCTGACCACCACGCTGAACTACAGCAATACCAAAAACTTCTTCTCGGAAACTTTTGAGCAGGAGGGACATGCCACTATAGTGCGCAATGGAAATATCGGGAGAAGGGAAAATGCCGGCGCATCGGTTAGTCTCAACTGGCCGGTCACCAAATGGTGGACCAGCATTCTCTACAGCAACGTGAACTACAGTCATTTTAGCGGCCAGTTATATGGCGAGAACCTGAACGTAAGATCCACCACCCTGATGGGGAATCTCAACAACCAGTTTAAATTCAGCAAGGTTTGGGCCGGGGAATTATCCGGATTTTACAGAACAGCCGGCATAGAGGGCCAAGTGTATATCAGAGCCCTGGGCCAGGTTTCTGCCGCTGTGGTTAAACAGGTTCTAAAAGAAAAAGGAAGCGTGAAGCTGGGGATCAGGGATATGTTCAATACCCAGCAGGTGAGGGGAGAGATCAATTTCCAGCAAACAGAGGCCGTTTTTCATAATATCCGGGACAGCCGCGAAGTGAGCCTGACCTTTTCCTATCGTTTTGGCAAGCCCATCAAAGGCGCCCAGAATAATCGTCATTCAGGCGGGGCCGATGAGGAATCCAACCGGGTAAAAGCGGGTGGCGGCAATTAATTTTAAATTATTTTCTATGTTTGCTGATCAATAACAACCTATGCCATCCTTTGATATTGTTAGCAAAATAGATCCCCAGACGCTCGACAACGCCGTGAACATTACCAAAAAAGAAATTCAGAACCGGTTTGACTTTAAGGATTCCCCGGTGTCCGTCGAACTCAATAAAAAGGAAATGCGGGTGGAACTGGAAGCCGCCAGCGATATGAAGATCAAACAGATCATAGACGTGCTGATCAGCCGGTCCATGAAACAGGGCCTGGATCCCCTGGCGTACGACCTTAGCAAAGAAGCGTATCCCAGCGGCAAGGTGACCAAAAAGGAAGTCCCTGTCCGCAATGGCCTCAAACAGGAAGATGCCAAAAAGATCGTCAAACTTATCAAGGATTCCGGGCTCAAGGTTCAGGCAGCCATCATGGATGATCTGGTGCGCGTGACCGGCAAAAAGCTGGACGACCTGCAGGCCGTAATGCAGCGTTGCAAATCAGCCGGATTGGAAGTGGCGCTGCAGTTTGATAACATGCGGAACTGAGATGGTATATATTTGTTTTAATAAGCTATACAATCAATTGATAACCAATTATTTTTTAGTATAAAATCCGTGAGGTGACCCGCCAGAATTTGCCTGTCCATTCACCGTCAACCAAATACCATCAACCCATTTCGCCAATGGCGAAAAGATTTTGTTTCCTGATTTTCAACGCTTAATTTTGCACTCCCTTTCGTGCCGGGAAATACCTAATCAATCGCACGGCCAAATTAAAAAATATGAAACAGAATCTTCATCCGGAAAATTACCGTCTCGTGGTGTTCCGGGATATGAGTAATGGTACCAGCTTCCTTACGCGCAGTGCAGCCAATTCAAGAGAAACGATTAAATGGGAAGACGGGAATGACTATCCATTGATCAAGCTTGAAATTTCAAATACTTCCCATCCGTTTTTTACCGGCAAAAATGTGCTGGTAGATACTGCAGGTCGTATCGATAAATTCAAAAAACGCTACGCAAAAAAGGATTAATACATTCTCATTTTTATAATAAATAATTAAATCCCTTTCTGAAAATCAGGAAGGGATTTTTTTTGCACTTCACACAGTCTGGAAGGCAGATGGCCAATCCCCCGGCGGATAATGCGCTTTATGTGTAAATTCGCAATGGATTCTCTGATCCGTCAGCAATATACCATCCACCATATACCATCAACAAAACCCTCAAGAAATTAAAAAGTCCATCAACCTCATCACCGGCCCTTTTGCGGATGATTTTTTCCCGTTCTCCCAAACGCGTTCCGTTGCGGATATCCGATGCGGGATCCTGAGTATCCGGCAGAAATGGGCGTATTTTTTCCCTCTTGCGGATACCGGTGGCGATGTAGTGGATATTCCGGCTAATGTTATCCCTTCTGCGGAACTGGCAGAAGCCATCCGCAGCGGCAATGGACTGGCCATTAACAAAGCACTGGATCAGTCAGCCAGACTTTTAAACTCTATAGACATTATACGTCGGAATGACCGCGAAATCCGGACTGATTTCGCCTGGATAACCGGCGGCCGCTCAACAAGACCGGTTCCGGAATCCAACCGGATCATTTTTCCCGTTCCGGAATCCGTTCCTGCGGGAGAAAATCCATCCCACCTAATGGAGCAAGCCGTACCCGGTCACATCTTCATTGAAGAAGGAGCGGTGGTGGAACACTGTATTCTCAATGCAGCAGAAGGACCCATTTATATCGGGAAAGATGCACTGGTGATGGAAGGCTGTATGATCCGAGGGCCCTTTGCTCTGGGTGAGCATGCCGTACTGAAGATGGGTTCGAAGGTTTACGGGGCCACCACAATAGGCCCTTTTTCCGTGGCGGGTGGTGAAATTAAAAATTCAGTCATGTTCGGCTATTCCAACAAAGCGCATGACGGATACCTGGGTGATTCGGTGATTGGCGAATGGTGTAACCTGGGGGCAGGCAGCTCCTGTTCAAATGTCAAAAACAGCGCAGGCGCAGTAAAATACCGGAATCCTTTAAAAAATGAAGATGTTGATGCCGGAATGAAGTGCGGGTTGCTGATGGGGGATTATTCCAGGTCGGCCATCAACACGGCTTTCAATACGGGTACGGTGGTGGGCGTGTGCGTGAACGCATTTGGAAAGGGTCTCACGGCATCCTATCTTTCCTCTTTTACCTGGGGCTTTGATCCAGCAGAAAAATACGGCTTTGAAAAAGCCGTTCAGCACATTCAGCAATGGAAGAAACTAAAAAACAAAACACTCACGGATGCTGAAATAGCCCAACTGAAAATTATTTTTGATCAACAAAAAAATCTGTCATGAGAAAACAAATTGCCGCGGCAAACTGGAAAATGAACCTGACTTATCAGCAGGGTGCCGAATTATTGAAGACCATTTTATCGGCCGACATCAGCCTGAATGAGAATCAGATCGCCCTGTTTGCCGTCCCTTTTCCTTACCTCGAGCTGGCTAACGATACCGTTCACCATAAGAAAAATTATTATGCTGCAGCCCAGAACTGTTCTGACAAGAAATCGGGGGCTTATACCGGGGAGATTTCTGCTGAAATGCTGAAATCCCTGGAGGTCCCGTATTGCCTGGTGGGCCACAGTGAACGGCGTGAATATTTCGGCGAGACCAATGAATTACTTTCCGGCAAAGTGAGTATTTGTCTCAGCTATGAACTAAGCCCCGTTTTTTGTTGTGGGGAGGTCCTTCGTATCCGGGAACAGAATGGCCAGAATAATTTTGTTGAACAGCAACTGAGGGAATCCCTGTTTCATCTTACTGCCGAACAGATACTCAGGGTAGTGATTGCCTATGAACCCATCTGGGCCATTGGCACCGGCAAAACAGCGAGTACTGCCCAGGCACAGGAAATGCACGCGTTTATCCGTTCGGTTTTAAAAAAGCAATACGGCGAAGAAGCGGCGCAGGAGATTTCCATTTTATATGGAGGCAGTGTAAAGCCAAACAATGCGAACGAATTATTTGCCTGTGCGGATGTGGATGGGGGTTTGGTGGGAGGAGCATCTCTGGTCGCATCCGATTTTATCCAGATCATCCGCGCCTTAAAATAAGTTCCCCATGCTCT
Organism: Chitinophagaceae bacterium; assembly: GCA_041691395.1. Lineage (GTDB taxonomy): Bacteria > Bacteroidota > Bacteroidia > Chitinophagales > Chitinophagaceae > Puia. The sequence continues at coordinate 163,414 of JBEPUT010000005.1, read as the reverse complement.
CTCCAAGATGAAGCGAACAGCAAACCTTATTGTTCAGCACCTGCTCTGGAGGGGACTCTACTTTTTCTCCGTCCTGATCCTGAATATCCTGATCTCCCGCTTTTTCGCCGCCGAAAAAAGCGGGCAGATTTTTTACATCATCAACAACCTGTCTTTTGTGCTTTTGCTGGTCAGCATGAGCCTGGAATCGGGCGCCGTATTTTTTATTTCATCCGGAAAACTGGATGGCCTACAGATGGCCAGGTTCTTTGTTATATGGACCCTTTTTGCGGCCACTGTGGCCGCTTTGCTTTGGTGGCTGGGACTGCATTTCACCGGATCCGCTTTTTCGCGGAACTCCGGATTCCTGGGTGCCAGCCTGCTTTTTATCGGGGGTGTATTGATGACCAGCTTCTTTAACGCCTTATTTTATGCGAAGCAGCAGTTCGCGCTCTCCAATAAAATCCTTTTTGGGGTAAATCTGGCGCTTATCGTGTTGTTGATTTCCGGCAACCATTCCGGTTTGGTCAGCAAACATTTCCTGCTACTGTATTTCTTTACGTATTTTCTTCAGGGTCTGTTGTTAATGCTTGTTTATTTTATTTGGTATCCGGAGAAGAAAATCAGTGGATTACCGGCTTCCACAGTACTGAAAAAGGTTTTCCGCTACGCCGCTGCTGCTCTGGCGGCAAATGTGATTTATTTTCTGGTGAATCGCATGGATTACTGGTTTGTGGAACGCTATTGCAGTGCGGGAGATCTCGGGAACTATATTCAGGCTTCCAAGCTGGGTCAAATGATGCTGATCGTTCCTTCCATTCTTGCCGCCACACTTTTTCCCCTGCTTTCATCACGGGAACAAATAAACGATGGGAAACAGCTTCAGTCCATTATCCGGACGCTGCTGTGGCTCAACATTTGTATTTCTTTGCCGTTGATCTGCTTCGGCAGTTTTTTATTTCCTGCTGTTTTCGGAAGAAGTTTTGACAACCTGTACAGGCTGTTTATTTTATTAATACCTGGCATACTGGCCTTCACGGCCAACTATCCGCTGGCAGCCTGGTTTTCTGCCCGGGACCGGATCGGGATAAATATTACCGGATCCATACTGGCGCTGCTGGTCATCCTGGCTGGTGACCTGTTGATCCTTCCCCGTGCAGGCGTGCTGGCAGCCTCCTGCATAAGCAGTGTTGGGTATTTTTGCTATTACTGTTATACTCTGGTGAGGTACCGGAAGGAAAATGCATCGCCGCTAAAAGATTTTCTCATTATCCGGAAGAATGACCTGCAATGGATATTCAGTTTGATGAAAAATAAGATTTCCGGAACATTTCCCGAAAAACCAATCGCACCATAAATAAAAAACATGTCAACAGTTTTATGGCTGGCCAGTTGGTACCCCAATAAGACGGATCCATTCACCGGAGACTTCATCCAGCGGCAGGCCATAGCCACTGCGCGGTTCAGATCCGTCATCCTGATTTTTGTAACCAAAGACGCATCCGCCAAACGGGTGGTATGCGTTCATCCGGATGCCGAGGGGAACAGCGGCACCGCCCTGAAGGAATACAGGATTTATTATCCAGACACGCCATTTAAATCGGGTCCGTTATCCCGGCTGTTTTCATTCCGTCAATATATAAAGCAACACCTGAAAATGGTCAAGAAGCTGAAAGAAAACGGGGAGATGCCGGCTCTGGTTCACGTTCAGGTTGCCATGAAAGCGGGGCTGATTGCGCTTTATCTGAAAAAGAAATATGGCATCCCTTATGTGATTACCGAACACTGGACGGGTTATTATGATAAAAGTCCACATGCCTTAAAAAATAAAGGATTTGCCTTCCGGTTCTTCTTGAAAAAAATTTTTCAGCATGCTTCGTATTTTCTTCCCGTCACCCGGGATCTGGGAGAAATAATAAACAGAACCATTACCCCCATTCCGACCCGTGTGATTCCAAACGTAGTGGATACATCCTTGTTTCGGGAAACAGGAAATCAGCAACCGCAAAGATTCCGGTTTATTCATGTGTCCTCCCTGCTGCCCCAGAAAAATCCGGGAGGCATAATATCAGCATTTGAACAATTGACCGGATCCGGAATGGACGCAGAACTGGTTATGGTCGGTCCCCCGGATGAAACGCTCCTCAACCTGCTGCAGGAAAAAAAATTTTTGAACAACAGGTTATTCTTAACCGGAGAGATCAGCTATGCAGAAGTTGCGGAACAATTAAAGAAGGCATCGGCATTCGTTCTTTTCAGCACGGTGGAAAATCTGCCCTGTGTTATTCTCGAATCCCTGTGTAGCGGCATTCCCGTTATCAGCACACGCGTTGGCGGCATAGCAGAAGTGATCGGAAAAGAAAATGGAATCCTGATAGATCCGGGAAGCGAGTCCCAACTGCTGGAAGCGATGAAAAATATGATGACCGGATACGCAGCCTACAATACAAAAGGCATCAGCCGGAATGCGCAGGCATTATACAACTACGACGCCGTAGGTCAGCAATTTGCCTGGGTTTATGATGAGCTATTGAAGAAATAATCCTTCCAATAAAAAATACCCGCTTTTTTTACCGGTGATCCAGGTATCTATTTATCGGGACCGCTTTTGACAAATTTTCAACTTCCTGTTGATTCAGGGGCTTTGATTGAATCGCCGCCAGTGCACCCTGTAAGTGTTCCCTTGTCCGGATACCAACAACGGCGGAAGTGATGGCGGGTTGTTGCAGTACAAACCAGAGGGCCGTTTGCGCCGGCATTCTTTTTTCATCCGACAATTCCCGGATGGCATCCGCCGCCAGCTTTACCTGTGCAGCCGAATAATTTAAATAAGGGGCCGCAGGTTTTGAAACCAGCAAACCCGACGCTACGGAGCCACGGGCCAATACCCCAATCTGTTTTTTGTGCAGCAGATCCAGCATGCTTTCTTCCGGCCGCCTGTCCAGCAGACTGTATTGCATCATCACGCTGACTATCCCCGAGCGGTCAATATATTCGCGGATCACATTCGGACGAATAGAAGAAATTCCATAATAACGGATCTTCCCCTGCGCCCTGAGCAGTTCAAACGCCGAGATGGTTTCGTCTATCGGATCATTGATCGTTCCTCCATGCAGCTGATACAAATCAATATAATCCGTTTGCAGGCGACGCAAACTGTTCTCTGCCATTTGCAGGATGTATTTCTTTGACGGGTTCCAGTCCCAGCCGCTGCCATCAGGCCGCCATTGATTTCCGGCCTTGCTGGCGATGATCACTTTATCCCGCATACCGCGGAATGCCCTGCCAACCATCTCTTCGTTAAGGCCCTTCTGATATAAATCGGCGGTGTCAAAATAATTGATCCCCACGCTCAGGGCCTCTTGCAGGATCTGCTCAGAAACAGGATCGGTAGGGTCGAGTGACATACAACCGAATCCGACACGGCTGATGTTTAAGGAAGACTTTCCCAGTAGACGGTACTCCATAAAATAAAATTCAGAAACTGAAAAGTTAACCTTTTAATGGCGACCTTAAAAAAACTTTTAATAAATTAAATGGCGGTTTTTAATGCCTGATCTATCTTTGGCGGATGCCAGAAGCAGTTGGAACAGGCCTGCGAACCAGGATCAAAAGGCGGTTAAAAAGAATTTTCGACAGCGCAGGCAACGAAAAGCTGAAGAATAACCTGCTCCAGGCCCTTCCATTCTGGATCGGCTCGGTGCTCACCGGCCTGACAGCTGTTTTTTATTCGAAAATTTACCTGTTCCTGGAGGGCACAACGATGCACCTGTTTAAGGGAACACCCTGGCTGGTATTTGTAATTACCCCTGCTCTTTTTTTACTGGGCTGGTGGTTTGTTATCCGCTTTGACCCCTATGCCAAAGGAAGCGGGATCCCGCAGGTGATGGCGGCTATTGAAATGGCCAACCCGAAAGACAATCACAAAATTCCAAAACTGCTCAACCTCCGGATCATCCTGGTCAAAATGCTCTCCAGTTTCTCCATGATCCTCGGTGGCGGCCTGATCGGAAGGGAAGGGCCAACGATCCAGATCGCCGGCTCTATTTTCCGGAAGGTGAATCAGTGGTTGCCGGACTGGTGGCCCAAAATTTCCAAGAGAAATATGATCATGACAGGCGCTGCGGCCGGACTGGCAGCCGCCTTCAATACACCGCTCGGCGGAATTGTTTTTGCGGTGGAGGAGCTGACCAAAACGCATATCAGTTATTTCAAAACGGCACTTTTTACGGCGGTGATCATATCCGGACTTACCGCGCAGGCCCTGTTCGGGCCTTATTTGTATCTGGGATATCCGGGCGTGGGTAATCTGTCCGTCTATATTTTCCTGGGCGTAATCCTGGTGGCGGTGCTGGGCGGCCTCGCCGGAAGCTTCACTTCCCGTTCCATGCTCTGGCTCATGAACTGGAAAAAGAAATTTAAAAAAAGAATTCAGCAGGTCATTTACGTTTTGATTTGCGGATTTGCCGTCGCCCTCCTGGCTTATTTTACCAGTCCTTCGTTAATCGGTTCCGGAAAACAAATCATGACCTCCGTATTATTCACGCCGGAAAAATATCTTCCCTGGTATGCTCCGGTAGTGCGCGTCTTTGGTTCTATATTCTCTTATTCCACCGGCGCTGCCGGCGGCGTATTTGCACCTGCCCTCGCATCCGGCGCCAGCATCGGATCCGTATTATCTTCCTGGATGCACTTATCCGATTCCGATACCAACCTGCTCATTCTTTCAGGCATGGTTGCGTTTTTAACCGGTATTACCCGGACGCCGTTTACTTCGGCCATCCTGGTGCTTGAAATGACCGACCGTCACAGCTTGATCTTCTATCTCATGCTCGCCGGTATGCTGGCTGGGCTGGTTTCCACTCTGGTTGACCAGCATTCTTTTTACGATCATTTGAAGATGCAATATCTCAGGGAGGAGGGCGTGGCTGAAGCCACTCCGTTGATGGAGGATGATTGACCATCAACCATCAACTATCAACGGTTTTCAGTACCTTCGCGCACCCATGAAGTACATCCGCAATTTTTGTATAATCGCCCATATTGACCACGGGAAATCAACGCTGGCCGACCGGCTTTTGCAGATCACCCATACCATCAGTGACCGGGACATGATGGAGCAGGTGCTGGACGACATGGATCTCGAAAGGGAAAAAGGAATTACCATTAAAAGTCACGCGATCCAGATAAGTTATACCCATAAAAAACAAGAATATACACTGAATCTGATCGACACCCCCGGACATGTTGATTTCAGCTACGAAGTCAGTCGCGCACTGGCTGCCTGCGAAGGCGCCCTGCTGCTGGTGGACGCTTCCCAGGGCATTCAGGCACAGACCATTTCCAACCTTTACCTCGCCATGGAAAATGACCTGGAGATCATTCCGGTGATCAACAAGATCGATATGGACGGCGCCATGGTGGAAGAAGTGACGGATCAGATCATTGAACTGATCGGTTGCAAAAAAGAAGATATCCTGCTGGCCAGTGCCCGTACCGGTGTGGGCGTGGAGGGTATTCTCGAAGCCATTGTGGAACGCATTCCACCGCCAGAAGGGAATCCGGATATTCCGCTGCAGGCCCTGGTGTTCGACAGCGTGTTTAATTCTTTCCGCGGCATCATCGTTTATTACCGCATCCTGAACGGCGTATTGAAAAAGGGCGACGGAATCAAATTTGTCTCTACCGGATTAAATTACACGGCAGATGAAATCGGTATTTTGAAAATGGGACTTGTACCCAAACCCGAACTTCGCGCCGGAGATGTGGGTTACATCATCACCGGAATCAAGGTTGCCAAAGAGGTAAAAGTAGGAGATACGATTACCCTCACTTCCAATCCCAACCCGCAGATGATCCAGGGATTTGAAGAGGTGAAACCAATGGTATTTGCTGGCATCTTTCCAATCAATACGGAGGATTTCGAAGAACTCCGCGAATGTATGGATAAGCTGCAGCTGAATGATGCTTCGCTGACTTATGAGCTCGAAACTTCCCAGGCCCTTGGATTCGGATTCCGATGCGGATTCCTGGGCATGCTCCACATGGAAATCATTCAGGAGAGGCTGGAACGCGAATTCAACCAGACCGTGATCACCACGGTGCCCAACGTGAGTTTTATTGCCCACACCAGTAACGGCGAAACAATCCAGGTGAATAATCCCACCGAAATGCCGGATCCAACCAGAACAGACCGGATCGAAGAGCCCTATATCAAATCCCAGATCATCACCAAACCGGAATATATCGGGAATATCATTACTTTATGCTTAGGTAAACGCGGTATCTTACTGGATCAGAACTACTTAACACCCACACGTGTAGAACTTCATTTCGAGTTACCCCTCACAGAAATCGTTTTTGATTTTTATGACAAGTTAAAGAGCCAGACCCGCGGGTACGCTTCCTTCGATTATCATCCCATTGGTTATCGCGACAGCGACATTGTGAAAATGGATATCCTGCTGAACGGCGACAAAGTAGATGCCCTGAGCGCCCTGATCCACAGGGGACGGGCACAGGAATTCGGCCGCAAACTTTGCGAAAAACTAAAAGAACTTTTACCGCGTCAGCAATTCCAGATAGCCATCCAGGCGGCCATCGGCTCCAAAGTGGTTGCCCGGGAAACGATCAGCGCCCTGAGAAAAGACGTCACAGCCAAATGTTACGGAGGGGATATTTCGCGCAAGCGCAAACTTCTGGAAAAACAAAAAGAAGGAAAGAAACGGATGCGCCAGATCGGCAACGTGGAAATTCCGCAGGAAGCATTCCTCGCTGTGTTGAAACTGGATGAGTAGATCAATTTGAAGATTTGATAATTTGAAAATAAAGGCCATCATTTTCAAATTTGCTCATTTTCAAATTTTCAAATTATTTCTTCTTCCTATTCTCCTCCGACTGACCCTTCAGCTTATTCTCATCAATGCCACCGGCGTCATTCAGGATTTTCTGATCCTGCGGGTACTGGCCGTCTTTCAACGCGGTATTGAACACTTTTACTACATGCAGCCACTGACCATTCTGCCAGCGGAACCCTTCATAGTCACCGTCCGGAACATAACTGTCTTTTCGCGATGGCTCATTGGATTGCGACACAAGATGATCGAATATGATCATGTCCAGCGTGGAATCATAGTTGAATGTGGTGCCCGCTTCTTTGCTGTATTCAATGTGAAAGCGGACCGGCATTATTTTGGCCGCTTTGGCGGAATCATCTTTAAATGAAAAAAAGGGGCCTCCGAAAACGGGTTCGCCATTGTTGTTGAATGTCAGGATTTCCATCCACTTTTTATTGCTGCTGATGTTGTAACTGTCAAATCCGAGCAGCGTATAGATATTTTTCCCCTGGAATGATTTCTCAATGATCCGGTAATAAATTGCACCGATCCAGTTGGCAGCGGTACGTATGGAGTCATCCGGTTTGACGGCGAACATGGATACGTCATGCAGCGGAATGAGTTTGAGCGAACCATCTGCGGTTCTTTTCTGAATCGCGCCCCGCTGAAGATAAATAAATTCATCTTTTTTTACCTGCCAGGTGAACAGACGGAAACTGCTGTCGGGTGCGTATAATCTGGAAATGCTTTGCAGGGAGTCGAACGGATAGGAAAAGGAATTCGGTATTTTCAATGCCCTCACCAGCGACCGGATAAAAAAACTGTCGGCACGGAACCGCTGGTTGGCTTCGGGCGCATTCACAATCTCATCGGCGTAACGCATCAGCGAATCCTGATGGAGGTCAAGTATCGCTTTTTCAGCGGCTGAAAGATGCTGTGCGCATGCTGCCCGTGTTGTTAAGGAAAATATAAAAAGGAAATAAAAGAACTTTTTCGGGATGTTGGACATGGTGTAAAATTCGTGGTACTAAATTACAAGGAAGATCACGAACTCCCAGTTAACGCCGGAATTCTTTGAAAATTTTATGATTTGCGGAGGGCGAGGGCAAATTCATTAAGATCCTGGAAATGAAGATCAACGGATTCATGGGGAAATGGCATTTCCGGACTGGTTGTTCGGAGAAATACAGTAACCATACCGGCATTTCTGCCAAATCTCATGTCGCTGATGTTATTGCCCACCATAATGGACCGGGTCAGGTCGATCTCCGGAAAATCCAGAGCAGCCTGAAGAGCCATGCCGGGATTGGGCTTGCGACAGGCACTTTCCGCCTGCATGTCCACACAATAATAGATCCGGTCGATCCGGCCGCCTTTTTGTTCCACTCCTAATAACATCTGCCCGTGAATATGGTGCAGGTCGTCCTCGGTCATCAATCCCCGCGTAATGCCTCTTTGATTGGTAGCCAGGATAACCCGTTGAAATTGCGTATTGAAAAAAGCAATGTTTTCCGGTGCATCAGGATAGAAGGTAAACTCCGTCCAATTCCTGACATAATTTCCCGGACGTTCATAGTTTATCACGCCATCCCGGTCCAGGAAAAGCGTCCAGTGCCTGTCTATCTTACCCAGGTTGAATGACATCAGGAGATGTGTTGAATCAATTCTGTTTGTGCGCGCCGGTAATCTTCCGGAATGCCGATGTCGATAAAATACGCATCCGAAACCATTCCATAAATTTTCCCGTTCCGATATTCTTTTTCAAGATAGTCCTTCTCCAGGGAAAATACCGGCGGAAAATCCTTCTTTAAAAAGCGTTCCGTGTTTAACGCATATATCCCGCCATTGATGAGGCCAGACTCCATGTGTTTTTTTTCACTGAACCCGGTGATGAGGTGCTGCGCGTTCTGATTTACCACACCATACCGGTCAAACTGCTTCATGGGTTTTAGCGAAAGGGTGCAGTCCGCCTGATGCTCCCCGTGAAAGTCAGCCAGCAGGCGCAGGTTCACACCGAAAAATGTATCCGCATTCATCACCAGTGCATCCGTTCCGTTTACCTGACTGCAGGCCAGGTGAATGGCACCGCCGGTACCCAGGGGTTCCCGTTCCACAGAAAATAGATATTCCGTTTCCGCTAACAGATTACGGATAAAATTTTCGACCAGTTTCGTTTTGTAGCCCAATGCAAAAATGAACCGCTGTATGCCCTGTTTTTTTCCATCCCGGATCAGGTATTCCAGAAATGGTTTTCCGGCAACCGGCGCGAGACATTTTGGAAGATCCGGAACGGCGGATTTAAGCCGTGTACCCAAACCACCGGCAAGAACAATGGCCTCCCGAATCATGCTGCAGAATGGTTAGGATTTAAAAAATTCTTTTTCCACCAGTTCACAAACGATATGTCCCAGTAATATGTGCGACTCCTGAATCCGCGGCGTGTCTACGGATGGAACATTAAATAAATGATCACTGATGGTTTTCATTTTGCCACCGGACTCCCCGGTAAACCCAACGGTGATGGTGCCTTTTTCATGCGCCGCTTCAAATGCACGGACAATATTCGCAGAATTACCGGACGTGGACAGGCCCACCAGGATATCCCCGCGATGGGCGATGCCTCTGATCAGCCGGGCATAGATTTCATCAAAACTATAATCATTCGCCACGGCAGTGAGGTAAGAGGTGTTGCAATGCAATGCCTCTGCGGGCAGCGCCAGCCGGTCCTTGTAAAACCTGCCCGAAAATTCGGCTGCCAGATGCTGTGCATCCGCGGCACTGCCGCCATTGCCGGCAAAATAGATCCGGTTGCCCGACCGGAATGCTTTGACCATTTCATCCACCACGCGGACCATGGTTTTCAGCAGATTTTCATCCTCCAGCAACCTTTGCTTGACGGAAATGGATGCGGAAATAATCCTTTTAATATCCTCCTGCATGGTAACAAAATTTAAATGGTCCAGGTGCTGAGCCCGTGATCCACGAACTGATATGATTTACAATGACCACCAAACGTAATGAGCTTTTCCATCACTTTATATTTGGTATTTCCCGGGCAATAGAAGATCATAAAGCCGCCTCCACCGGCGCCGGAAATTTTTCCGCCAGTTGCTCCTGCCTGTTTTGCCGCGTGGTATATGTCTTCCATCCGGTCGTTTGAAATGCCTTCCGCCATTCTCCGTTTCTGCTCAAATCCGAAATCGAGGATTTCACCAATCTCCTGCAGGTGTCCAAGCAGCAGGGCCTCCTTCATGCGCAGGGACTGCTGTTTCAACTGATGCATGGCCTCAATGGAAGATCCCTTTTTATCAATCACATTCTGGCTTTGTTTGGCAATGATTTTTGCTGATTCGCGGCTGGTTGCCGTATAATACAATACCAGGTTATTCTCCAGTTCAAATAAATAGCGCTGTTTGATTCGCAGCGGATTCACGATTACTTTATCGTCCCCAAAAAATTCCATGAAATTCACGCCGCCGAATGTTGCGGCGTATTGATCCTGTTTTCCACCGGCCATATTCAGATCCTTGCGTTCAATTTCATAGGCCAACTGCGCAATATCATATTCACCGAGCGGAAGCTTGAGCATTTCAGCAAATGCACCCACCATCGCAACCACCAGGGTGGACGAGGTTCCCAGTCCCGAGCCCGCCGGCGCATCCACAAAAGTGGATAGTTTAAATCCGGAGAAAATACCTCCATATTGTTTGCGAATACGGTCATAAACGCCCTTGTGCAGATCCAGCACGCCATTGAGCTCAACCGGCGAATCTTTTTGGATCACCTGTCTGGACTGGAAGTCGATGGCTTCAAAATGAACTTCGTCCTGATCCATCAATTCAATATTGGCATAGGCGTAAAGGGAAACCGTGGCATTGAGGATGGCGCCTCCATAGAGATCACTGTAAGGACTTACATCGGTACCGCCTCCGGCCAGTCCGATGCGCAGCGGTGCTTTACTTCTGTATATCATGGGATAGGCCAAGAATGGTATTTACAAGGGTTTTCCAGGAATATTTTTTCTTCTCCACGCGAAGATGAGGAATAAAATAATCTTCACCTAATTCGTAGAACCGGAGCATCGCACGCGCAATGGATGCCGGTTCCGGCTCCGCTACCAGACCAGTTTTTTCATGGATAACATGGGCAGCGAGACTTCCCACATTACTTACGATCATGGGCTTTTCAAAATGATAGGCGAGGGGTGTAACACCACTTTGCGTGGCGTGCCGGTAAGGTTGTATAACGGCATCTGCTGCGCAGAGATAGCTTTGCACCTGACTGTCTGGTATGAAATCGGTTTTAAGGATGAGCAGATCCTCAATGTGCAGCAACGAGATCAGATCCCGGTATATTTTCTGGTCCTCATAATATTCACCGGCAATCAGCAGACGGATACCTGCTTCCCGGATTCCCGGTTCGGCCATGGCCCGGAGCAAAATATCCAGTCCTTTGTATTTCCGGATGAACCCGAAAAACAGCATGACTCTTTCACCGGCTTCAATGGGCAGATGATATTGATTCTTCAGTATTTTCCGGGCCTGCTCCCTGGAAATGATTTCACCGAAGTTATCATACAGGGGATGGATCACTTTTTCAGCCGGCTTTTGTTTTTCAAATCTCCTCAGGTCCTGCATCACTTCATCACTCATGGTGATGAAAGCATCACAGCTTTTTAAAAAATATCTCGTGAAGGCTACATCGCCCGGGCGCTTTTCATGCGGCAATATATTGTCCGTAATGGCGATGATCTTTGTTTTCCGGTTTTTTCTCACCCGTCTCAAAATCGTGCCCAGCGCTGGGCCCATAAAAGGCAGCCAGTAACGGACGACCAGCAGGTCTGGTGCTTCTTTACGCAATCTTCTGCCAGTGGATAACCAGCTGAGGGGATTAATGGAATTGATCAGGGTGTGGATCTCTATATCTTCCGGAGGAGGATCCGAGGAATATTGTGTTGTTCCCGGGAAAAGAAATCCGGGATACTGCAATGAAAATGAATAAATGGATGCGGTATTCCCCTCCTCAGCAAATGCTTTACAAAGCCGCTGATCAAAGGTGGCCAGTCCGCCGCGCAGGGGATAGGCGGGACCGATGATAACCACTTTCATAATCCGGCGCGCTTTTCAATCAGGTAAGTGTTTTTATTTTGCGCATTCCGGGAAATGAGCTCCGAAACAAATCCCGTAACGAATAATTGCATACCAATGATCATGAAAACGAGGGCCACAAAAAATACGGGTCTCTGGGTGAGACCTGTTTTATCCAGGAAAAATTTAGAGATGGTCAGATAGAACAAAATAATAAAGCCGAAAAGAAAACACAGAAATCCGAAGGATCCAAAAAAATGCATGGGTCGTTTTCCATATTTGCCCACGAATAATATGGAGGCGAGATCGAGTCCCCCGGTAATTAACCGGCCCATACCGAATTTTGATTGCCCGTATTTCCTCGGATGGTGTTCCACCACCTTTTCACCGATCTTTCTGAATCCTGACCATTTTGCGATCAGCGGAATGTAGCGGTGCATCTCTCCATATACTTCGATGCTTTTCACCACACGCTGGTGGTATGCTTTCAGTCCGCAGTTAAAATCATGCAACTTTATTTTTGAAACCTTTGCTGTGACCCAATTAAAAAAACGGGAAGGAATGGTTTTCGATAAAGGATCGTGCCTTACTTTTTTCCATCCGCTCACCAGGTCATATCCATTGTGGAGAATCATATTCCGGAGAGCCGGAATTTCCTCGGGGCTATCCTGCAGGTCCGCATCCAGCGTGATGACCACATCGCCACTGCAGCTGCGGAAGCCCTCGTTGAGCGCCGCAGATTTGCCATAGTTCCGCTGAAAGCGGATCCCTTTAATGGTAACGTATCGTTCGTGTAAGGATTCAATTATTTCCCAGGACCGGTCCGTACTGCCATCATCAACAAGGATCACTTCATAGGAGAACGCATATTCGTTCATCACCCGGGATATCCATTCACAGAGTTCCGGGAGCGATTCCTCTTCGTTAAATACCGGGACGATTACAGAAAGATCCATGCGTGATTACAACTTGGGTTCTTGGAAAATATCTTTTTTCTTTCTCAGTATGGCGGCATAGATCATGGCGATGATGCTGTCTATTACTACCCAGGTGCCAAATCCTTTGATCAGGCCCAGCGGCGTTAACTGTTTGTTCGCATCATCGAAAGTCTTCATTTTTTCATCCACCTGGTCCTGGCTGAGTCCTGACTTTTCCAGGAAATTACGCGTCACCAGCTTGAAATTATCAAAAAAGGAAGGATCCACGTATTTCAGGTAGATGGCATTAAAGACCACGTATACTATTTCGGTAATTATTATGACGATGAATATCGTTTGAAAGATATCCTTGAAATCCGCATATCCCACAAGTTCCTTTTTCCGGGCGATGCCGGCGAACAGATAAAGCACCAGGATCACGAGGTAGGAAATCATGGAAAAGATGCCGAGGGAAATCGGGCTGCCTGCAAAAAAATTATACCGCAGAAAAAGCAGGATGGCATAAAGCAGCCCTGTGATTAGCCCGTATCGAAGTCCTGTATTGTATTTGGAGGTCGGCTGCATAAAATGATTTTTAATTTAATCGTTTAAATAATAGTTGTTCCGGTGAACAATACCCACCGGCTTTGCAGTAAAGGTATGATCCTGAAACGCACTATTCTTTGACTTGGATCTTGACCCGGACAACAGAAATTTCCAGCTTTTCCCAGGATTAAAAATGGTCAGAACCGCTTCTTCCTTTTCTTCAACCCGTGGTTGCGCTAATTTGAATATGCGCCTGGCATTTCCCCCGAATATTTCATAGATTTTACCGGGAGAAAGTTCCGGAAACAGGGTCTGCACGGCACTATACGCGGTTTCCAGTCCCGTCATCCCATATTTTGCATTTTCGAATTCCAGCACCTTGCTGTCGTATTCATGGGGCAGGTGATGGGCGCTGATGCAATCCACCGTTCCATCCAGGATGGCTTCTTTCAGCCGATCAGCAATGGCCCGGGGCCGCAGGGGAGGATACACTTTCAGGTTCGTATCATACTCAGCGAGGTCGGCATCCGTGAAAAAAAGATGATAGGGGGTAATGGAGCAGGTCACATGGAGCCCTGATGCTTTTGCCCGCCTTATGTAATCCATCGACTTCGGCGACGTAACGCCGGTGAAATGAATATGGGAGTCCGTGTAGCGGGCCAGTTTGATATCGCGCGCAATGATCAGTTCCTCAGACATCATGGGTTTGCCGGGCAGTCCCAGCCGCGTGGAAACAACACCTTCATGCATCAATCCGTTGGGTGCGATGCTGACGTCGTCGGGAATCTGGATGATCACGCCGTCGAAGGCTTTCACATATTGAAGGGCCTTGACCAGCACACCGGATGATTGCACCGGGTGCAGCCCATCGGAAAAAGCCACAGCCCCGCTATGCTGCATGTCATACATTTCTGCTAGGTGTTTCCCATCCAGGTTGCGGGTGATGGCACCGATGGGCCATATATTCACCGGCAAACTGGCGGATCGCTGACGCAGATATTCCACCTGTGTTTTACTATCTGTAACCGGCAGCGTATCCGGAATCACAAAAACATCGGTAAACCCGCCTGCAGCTGCAGCCCGGGCACCCGTCTCGAGGGTCTCCTTGAACTCATAACCCGGCTCCGCAAAATTAGAAAAAACATCCACCCAGCCCGGTGAAACAAATAATCCCTTTCCGGTAATGATCTTATCTGCTCTGCTGTCTGGAATCGACGGGGCAATTTCGCTGATGACGCCCTGTTCAATTAAAATATCCCGGATGTTTCCCTGATGGGATGAATGTGGATCGGTAATGCAAGCCTGTTTGATTAGAAGCTTCATCTATAAGGAATTGCGCGAAGATACGGTTTACCATTGAAATGCATTTTATGGGCAGTGATTTTTATGTTAGATTTGCAGGGCCTGAATGGGTCATTGCGGGACGTAGCGCAGCCCGGTAGCGCGTTTGCATGGGGTGCAAGAGGCCGCTGGTTCGAATCCAGTCGTCCCGACTTTTTTCAATTCAAACGATTACAAATGCCTGTAAATAGCCCTGTTTACGGGCATTTTTGTTTTTTTAACTGTCAAATTGCAACAGCAGGGAATCCGGATCTCAAAAATCTCAATATTTATCGTGAACAGGTTCGCGGGCAGGTCGGGCAGTTTTATCAGGCATTGAAATGAGAAAACAAACAGCTTACCGCTGAAACGGTTGCAAACGGTTATTGGTGGAGAAATTAAAATAATATTATAAAACCAGCGAATGGAATAGTGAATACGCAAATTGATATTTCTTAAGTTACCATGTGCACTTTGAGAGCAAGAAATGTGCTCGCATTTACGCATTAACAATGACATAATCATTAAGCCTATTGTATGCGATTTTAGTGATTCAGGGTCTCATTCCTATCTTGCACTCATGAAGAACAAAAAAGTATGCTGGTTTGCGCTCTTATTTTTTTGCATCGGTAATTCAAATGGGTTCAGCCAAAGTCTTTCATTAGCAGGATACTGGAATTTTAAGATGGATTCGGGCAACAAAGGTTTATCCGAAAGATGGTTTGACCAAATATTGAGCTACAGCATCGCATTGCCGGGATCTTGTGAACAAGCGGGTTTTGGTATAAAAAATAATGTCAAAGATAAAGACCGTTTAACCCGGCCCTTTAAATATGAGGGGAAGGCCTGGTATCAAAAGACCATCATCATCCCTTCTTCCTGGAGTGGAAAGAGGCTGGAATTATTTTTGGAAAGATGCCATTGGGAGTCGGCGGTATGGCTGGATGGAAAACCCTTTGGCATCAGGGAAAGCTTATCCTCCCCGCACCGCTACGATTTTGGTTATGTGGAACCCGGATTGCACAGGATTACCATTTGCATTGATAATACGTATAAACTGCCCATCGGGCCCTGGGGCTTTGCCATAACAGAAGATACACAGGGAAACTGGAATGGGATCATCGGACAGATCGCGTTGCTTGCTACCGATCCGGTTTGGATCAGGGATGTACAGGTATATAAAAATCATCTCCAGGTTCGGATCGGCAATATTACCGGCAAGCCCGTACAGGCTGCTATATCCGGCCAGCATATGGAAATCCCGATAAATGGCACAACAATAGATTTGCCATTTGCTCATCCTGCGAATTCATGGAGTGAATTTTCACCCGCGCTGGATACACTTACATTAAAGCTGGAAGCTGCGGAATATGCGGATCAGAAAACAATTGTTTATGGCGTTCGCGAACTGGGCACAAAAAATGGCCAGTTCACGGTGAATGGCAAGCCGGTTATCATTCGCGGCCCTGTGAATGAATGTATTTACCCGTTAACCGGATACCCGCCGATGGATAAGGGATCCTGGTTAAAACTTTTTAAAATTTGTGCTTCTTACGGGTTTAATTTTATGCGCTTTAATTCCTGGTGTCCGCCGGAAGCATCTTTTGAGGCGGCCGATGAAATGGGTTTTTTACTCCAGGTGGAATTGCCTTTTTGGTCCATGGATGCACCGGCCTATGGAGAAGATCCTCCAAGGGATCAATTCCTGGAAAATGAGTTATATGCCATCCTCCGGGATTATGGAAATCATCCTTCGTTTGGGTTTATGGCTATGGGCAATGAATCTCCGGGCCCCATGGATGTGCTGGTGCACAAAGGCAAAGCGGTTGACAGCCGCATGCTTTATCGCTGTCAGGACGGAGATACCATTACCAAGGGCGACTATGCAGAAAGGGGCACCGAAATCGGGCAGCGGGGTGTGAAAGGGCCCCGTACGGATTGGAACAGGTGGACATTAACCCCCGATTCCCTCACAGCAAGTTATCAGCATTCAGCCATGCCTGTGATGGCGCATGAAGTGGGGCAATGGGGCAGTTATCCTGATTTCTCACAAATTGCAAAATTTACGGGTGTGCTGAAGCCCTATAATTATGAGCGCTTTCACCAGTCGTTAGTGGATCATCATATGGAGTACCTGGCCAAGGATTTTGCCATGGCGAGTGGTCAATTTGCAGTGAGCATTTACAAAGATGAAATTGAAGGCTGTTTGCGTACCTATCCGCATGGGGGTTTTCAAATTGTGGAAGCCCGCGATTTCCCTGGCGAGGGCGGCGCTATCATTGGATGGCTCGATGCCTTTTGGGATTCGAAAGGACTGATCAGTCCCAAAGAATTCCGCCGTTTTTGCGGCCCTACCGTATGTCTCTTGGAGATGCCAAAAAGGATATATACCAATGAGGAATCTTTTGTGGCTGCCGCAGAAATTGCGCACTATGGGCAAAATGATCTGGCCTTGCAGCCAACATGGAAAATTGAAAATGAAAAAGGGATACTGATTGCAACCGGTATTCTTCCCATAAATAAGATCCCGGCAGGAAAACTTACAAAACTGGGCGGTATAAAAGCTTCATTAAAAGAGATCAGGGAACCCGCCCGTCTCATGGTTACCCTAAGTGCAGGCACCTGCAGCAATAGCTGGAATATCTGGGTGTATCCACAAACGCCCCCTCCCGCAGCCGGCAAATTAAAAATCGCGTATGCTTTTAATGAAGAAACCCGGCAGGCTTTGTTGAAAGGAGAAAATGTTTTGCTCTTCTCTTCCCCACGGCAGGGCCTGAATGAAATAAAACCCGGCTTTGGATATTGTTTTGGATGGCTCTCCGATTCATTGGCAAAGGACAATATTCAGTTTCCGCCCGTACAAAAAGGCAGAAGTGCCATACCCGGATCCTTTCTTCCTGCATTCTGGAGCATGCGCCTTTTCAATCAGATCGGCACCCTGGGCATTCTCTGTGATCCCAAGCACCCTGCGCTGGAGGCATTTCCTACGGAACAGCATAGCGATTGGGAATGGGCAGATATCATCGGCAGGTACACGTCAGAGCAGTCGTATGAAATTTCCACGGACATGCGGAAACATCCATGGGGAGATGTTTATGATAGATCAAAAGCCATCATCCTGAACGAAACAGCACCCGGTTTTCGGCCCATCGTACAGGTGATAGATAACTATGAACGGAATTATAAATTAGGACTGATATTTGAAACCAGGGTCGGCAAGGGGAATCTGCTCGTTTGTGCCGCTGACCTCGATACGGATGCCGATACAAGACCGGCTGCCAGACAGCTTAAAAAAAGCCTGATACAATATGCGTCTGGCCGAAAATTCAATCCACAGGATGAATTGCCCATGGCTCTTTTAGAAAAGATATTGACTTACTAAATCTTCATCACCACTCAAAGTTTAGGGTTCTTCCATTCAGTTTCCAAACGGCTGGTCTTGGGTTGCTGAGCCAGTCCAGCGGCTCTCCCAGCGGCTGGGGTTTGGCGGCCAGGGCAAAACTTTTTTTAACGGCCAGCTTCTGTTCTGCGCCCAGCGCCTCCGGTTGGGCCGAGATAAATAGCGGCGCACTGCTTTCCGTAAGAAGTTGCAGCCATTGCTTATTTTTTTCCCAGGGGATATTAGTAGTCAGTCCTACACAATCCCCGTCTGCAGCATAAAAAGCATTGTGTTGCGGAAGCCGGAATCCCAGGGTATTCACACCCATCTTTACCGTACGCGCCCATTCCTTGCCGCTGGTATCGTCTCCGATGCGGTTGAGTTCAAATATTCCGGCAGAAAGATGACTCATGGTATTACATCCGATCAGGTACATACTCCCCGCAGCTTTCCGGATATGCTGATATAACCCGAGGATGATTTCGGCATTGGTTTTGGACCTGTCGTTCAAACGCCATCCGGGGGATGTCAGTTCCTCGTTCATCTGAAATCCCCAGCGGCCAAAAAGATCATAGGTGGAATAATCGTGTTTCACCAGTTCAAACCCCCATTGCTTATATAACCCGATCGTACGCCGGATATGTTCGAGATTTTCGGGGATGGACGGGTCAAGATATCGTTGTTTCAGATTTGTCTCTCCCTCACGGAGTGGGATAAGCGCTTTTTCGGGATCATTTCCATTGGCCAGCAGCGTGCGGGTCCAGAGGCCGGCCCGCATGCCCAGTTTTTTTATTCCGGCGGAGACAACGGACATATCGCCGAATTTTTCATTGGACCGGTTAAAATCGTCTCCTGAATAGTCCGCATTGCCTTTTACGTTTTTGAGCGACCAACCGTCATCCACAACCGAAAATGGCGGATTGGAAGAATCACCGGCCAGCCCGGCCATGATGGCGGTAGTCCGCAGAATCAGTTCCTTTGAGCTGTTGCCATACGCAAAATACCAGTCGTTGATGCCATACACCGGTTTTGCCGGAAGCACCGGCCGGTCACACATCATTTTACAAAAACGGATATCCGTTTGATAAGGATTTTCCCCCGGAAGGCTTTTGCTGACAACGATCTCTGCGGCTGTCAGCACACGATCTCCCGGCAGGAATCCCATTCCCCCGGAATGGGTGTCCATAAAAAGCTCGAGCCGTTCCGGTCCCGCCTGCCAGTAGCAGATGCTGGCCGCTCCGGTTTTGACACCGAAAGCAAAGGTTTCCGAACCATCCTGAATAAAAAGATACCAGGGCGATTTGCGAACGGATGAACCGGCTTGCCAGGCCAGGTCGCCGTAAGATCTTTCCCAATCGTCCCCCAGAAAAAAAGCTGATGATGAAGAACTGTGTTTCCACCCGATCCTGATTTTTTCTACGTCAATGCCAGGCGCGCTCAGCTGAACTGCAGTACCCCCTGCTTTCGTATGCAGGCTTACAGTAATATGCTGGTAGATCCATTGTTCCCGGCTCCGGGATAAGGGAAGCCATTTTCCGGAACTTAAAATTGAAATTTCGTCGGGCGTCGCCAACATCTGATCTGTTTGTCCGGATTGCAGATTTATTTTTGCGAAAAAAAGGGAAGCTGCGGAGAACCCGGATAATTGTATGAATCTTTTTCTTTGCATTGAAAAAACAGTTCTACTTTAAATCGAGGATAAATCAGGTGATCGCCGCCTGGGCTATTACAAAAAATAGAATAGCTCCGGGAATATCCGGCAATTTATTATTCCTGATGGGGATATAAAAAACTTTATTTTTCTCCGCAAATAACCAGCGAAGAATAATCCAGTTTCACCTCTCCGTTTTCTGTATGTTGTTTGAGCAGGTCAAAGACCTCATTCCGGATAACGGTTTTCGTCGCTTCATCTGCCTTACTCAGGGCTGCAACAATGGGAGCACCCACTTCCGTCATGTTTGTCCAGTAAGCCTCTGCCGAATTAAATGTCGCTTTGCCGTTGATTTCTGATTCGGAGCCATTTCGGAATCCTGCTTCTTTAAGGAGCCCTGTCATCAGCCCAGGGGCTGCACAGCGGAACATACCGGGCGCACCCGGCGGCGGAGGATCTAATTCAATATGACGGCCAATGGTACCCATCATGATCGTTACCCAGGGATTTTTTGGGGCTATGCCCCATACACTGATCGCCAGCCGTCCTCCGGGTTTAAGCACCCGGTACATTTCCCGAAGGGTCAGCTTCATATCCGGAAAGAACATAAAACCCATCCGGCAACAGACGGCATCGAAATGATTGTCGGGGAAAGTGAAAGTGTTTCCTTCTCCCAATACTGTTTCATAATTGGAGACTCCCTTAAGGGCGGCATTTTCCCGGGCAATCCCGAGCATACCATCTGAAATATCATAACCGGTAACCCTCCCTGCCGGCGCTAATTTAGCAATGGTCTGTCCGGGTTCACCGGTTCCGGTAGCCACATCCAGTATCTGATCCGTTTCCTTTATTTTCAAAAGCCGAATGATTTCATCGCCCATCGGCTTCAGGAACTCCATGGTCCATGCGTCCCATTTTTTCCAACCGGAAGAGAATTTATTCCAGGATGCTTTCTGCTGATCGCGTATTTTATCCAATGAGCTTTCCATGAATGATCAGGTTTTATGTTGTTTAGCTAAAGGTAGCTCAATTATAGGTTGTTTAATCCTTCCTGTAGATGATGAGATACCGGGTTAAACAGGATTTTCCAGGGTGCATCACCCAACTTTATGATCCTATCCGGATATCCACCAAAAAAGAATCCTGAACACATTCCATAGTGAAATAATGCACGCCAAAACGTTAGATCAAAGAGCACCTTGGTCAACAGCGCGGGAAGCTCCGCTTTGGCTGCTTTTTACGGTTTGGTCAATTATTTTCGGTACTACAGCGTGAAATATTTGGGTAATTCAAAAGTTACATATACATTTACGTAACTTTAAACTTACATATTATGGTTAAAAGCATTACTCAGCAATTTTTCTTTCCACATCCACCCGAAGTGGTCTGGGAATATCTTACGAAGGCCGAATTGATGGAACAATGGTTAATGCCAAACGATTTCCTGCCCATTCTTGGGTATGATTTCAAGTTCAGGATAAAACCGTTGCCACAGTTAAATTTCGACGGCATCGTATATTGTAAGGTGCTGGAAATAGTGCCTTATACATCGCTTTCCTATTCCTGGAAGAGCGGCCCGGGAAATGGCAGGACCGAGTTGGATTCTGTCGTGGTGTGGAAACTGCGTCCAAAAGACAATGGTACGGAACTGTTTTTGGAACACAGTGGCTTTAGAGAATTAGAGGACTTTGCACTGTACTCAGGCATGACTGATGGATGGTCTAAAAATATACAAAAAATTTTTCAACACATAAATGCCGCAAACAGTGAAACAACAAACCGCTGATGTATTTCAGGTGATCGGCGATCCCCGCCGAAGGCAGATATTGCGATTACTGTTAAAAGAGAGCTTAACGATAAATTCACTGGCAGAACATTTTGAGGTGAGCCGTCCGGCAGTCTCAAAACACATAAAAATACTTCATACGGCCGGGTTCATCTCCATTCAGGACATCGGAAGAGAAAGACACTGCGTACTCAAAAAAGAAGGATTTGATAAGTTGCAGGAGTGGATCAACTACTTTGATAATTTCTGGCATTCAAAACTGGGCAAATTAAAATTTCTTTTAGACAATAAATCTAAAAACTAAAAAATACGCCAAATGAAAAAGCAAGACTACAAGGCCACCATCGTGGCAGAAGTCACCGCGAAAGAAGCATTCCTGTTTTTGAAAAGATATCGGGCAGCAGGATAGGCAAAGATGATACGAATTGAACATAAAACGAATATTTATCGGCGGGCGCCGAATTATCCGAATGGAAAATATCAGCTGCTAAAAGATATTGTATGCACCGGAACCCTGGCCGGCGAGGAAAACCCTTCGTAGCTACGAGGAAGGATGACCCAGGAAACCAGTCAGCTCCTGTATATGATCAGTATTGATGAAATCTACCTTCAATTGCATCAGCTGAGTCCAGGCATTTTTATTATCCGGGGCGTCCCAGAAGCGGACGGGTTTATGCAATGCATGTGCCTTTTGAACAGCAGCCTGCAATATCTTAAGATCGGAATCGGGGATCTGACCATCCCCGTTCCATTTCGAATAGTATTCGAAATCATTACTCAGCATGGATATCTTTGACAGGGCCGCCGGAGAATAATCCTCGGATAATTGTCCGTCGAACCGGATAAAGGAAGGGTAGGAGCCAAATGTGGATGGGTCCGGCCGGTTCCCGGTAATCACCCAGTGAATGGATGGATTTTTTGAAAGTTCGGGCAGGGATTCCAGGAGGCTGACGAGATTGGCCAGCGTGTGGATGGAATCCGTTTTGATATCGATCAGCATTTGCAGACCCCTGGAGCTGTCGGCATAAACCAGTCCGTCGTGATTCTGGGTGGCCGTCAGCAGGGGAATCAGATATAAGGATTTCAGCGTACGGTGCTTTTGCACTTCGGCGCTGTCGTGCGCGACAATCAGCTGGTTATTGACCAGCCATACGTCGGCTTCGATAGAGCCAAAGGCCGCCTTGTAGGCTGTGAAGAAGGGAACTTTTTGTTCATAGTCGTTGTGGGAATGGGCATTTTTTACCGAATAGGCTGCGGGTTGTGCCGCTACCTGGAAAGTAAAAAGGCAAAACAACAGTGTCTTGATGAATGCTTGCATAATATCATTTAATGATGAGTGGAATAAAGATAATTCATCTGATCAATGCTCAATCACGGCCATGCGCTTTACATTTGAATATCTGTAAATTTATTGAATGAAACGGCTTCTTATATCCTTTTGTTTTTTAGCTGCCATGATATCCTGCACCTGCGCTCAGGAAGTTTATGTGCATACGGATCTATGGAAAGGATTTCAGCGCGTACATTTTACGATTGGCGGTCATGAGGCCTGGTATGTGAAACCTTCCGCGCCGCTAAAAGGAAATCCGTGGATATGGAGGGCGTCTTTTCCGGACTGGCACACCGAAATGGATAGTCTGCTGTTATCGAAGGGTATGTATGTTGTTTTTATTAATGTGGATGATCAATATGGCAGTCCCGCTTCCATGCAGGGCTGGGAGCAGTTGTATGATTACCTGACCGGTTCGTTGCATTTCGCTGCAAAAGCGAGTCTGGAAGGTGTGAGTCGCGGCGGCTTGTATGTATATGCCTGGGCAAAACGGAATCCGGAAAAAGTGAATTGTATTTATAATGAGGCGCCCGTTTGCGATTTTAAAAGCTGGCCCGGCGGCAAGGGAGAAGGAAAAGGAGATTCCGCATCCTGGAAACAACTGCAGCAGGTTTTCTCCATGACGGAGGCACAGGCGCTTGTTTTTGGCGATAATCCCATCGATCATTTGGAGGGACTGGCTTCTTTTAAAGTGCCTGTTCTCCATGTGGTTGGTGCATACGATAAAATTGTGCCTTCCGCTGAAAACACTTTTATACTGGCCCGGCTATATGCTTCGTTCGGCGGACCCATTTCCATTTATCCGGTCACCAACGGGCCGCAGGAACTGGAGGGCCATCATTTTCCGATTGAACATGCGGAGGAGTGGGCTGGTTTTATTTTGAATAACGCATATCCGGTAAGTGATCCCCTACCTTATGATCACTATTTCCATATCCGGAACGGCCTTCAAAACAGCTATCACAGCATGCAGCAAAACAGACGGGCCACCGTTGCCTTTCTGGGCGGATCCATTACTTACAATCCCGGATGGCGGGATAAGGTCTGTTCCTGGCTAAGGGAACGTTTCCCCGAAACCGTTTTTCATTTTATAGCAGCCGGCATTCCTTCCCTCGGCAGCCCTGCACATGCTTTTCGCCTGCAAAGGGATTTGCTGGATTCCGGCAAGACAGACCTGATGTTTGTGGAGGCCGCCGTGAACGACCGCGGGAATGGTACGGACAGTCTCACACAGGTTCTTGCCCTGGAAGGTATTGTTCGTCATGCCCTGAAAAGCAATCCGCGGATGGATGTGGTATTCATGTCTTTTGCAGATCCGGAAAAAAACAAAGATTATAACCGGGGGATGATCCCGGTAGAAACAGAAAATCAGGAACTGGTGGCCGCACATTATGGGATGCCATCCATTAATCTTGACAAAGAGATCAGCGATAAAATCAATAATAAAGAATTCAGCTGGGAATATGATTTCAAAGATTTGCATCCTTCCCCGTTCGGACAGGAATTATATGCCGCAACCATCAAAAACCTGTTGATCACCGCTTTTGATCATTCCGGAATAACCAGTAATTATCAGGCACTGCCCGCACCAATCAATAAAGGAAATTTTGGTATGGGCGTTTGCGTTAGTCCGGAACATGCGGAATATGACAAGGGCTGGATGCTGGATAATAACTGGGCGCCGCACGACGGGCTGCCCGCCAGGGAAGGATTTGTCCATACAAAAATGCTGACAACGTCCACACCCGGAGCCGCTTTGAACCTGTCGTTTTCGGGAACGGCCGTGGGCATTGCCATTGTTTCGGGCGCAGATGCAGGAACGATTCTATATTCCATCGACCGTGGCGCTGAAAAAAAGCTGGACCTGTTTACAGCCTGGAGCGATCAGCTTCACTTACCATGGTACCTGGTTTTAGGGAAAGGCTTAAAACAGGGAAAACATATTTTGCATCTCAAAATCAGCGGAGAGAAAAACAACCGGAGCAAAGGAAACGCGTGCCGGATCGTTTATTTCCTGGTGAATGGATAAAATAAACAACCTCATTTTTTAATCAATCGTTTGCGTTTTACCATGCGCCACGGGATTGAATTTTTATAGGGATATTCATGGCGGAAATATGAATCATCCCTGTAAAAATGAAAATGAAATACCAATTTCCTTTTTCCCCCGTACTGCTGCTGATTAATTTCACAATGGGTTGTTTGAACCCAGGCTCCCCTTCGGTTATCAGCAGTCCTTCCCACACCGTAACGGTATCTGTGTATGCCGACAGCAGCAGGCGGCTCACCTATGCCGTACAATACCGGGGAAAAATGATTGTCGCTCCATCCGCACTGGGCATAACCATCGATCAGCGCGATTTGGGCCGGCATGTAAAAATCGGATCTCCGGTTATTACCGAAACAAACGAACAGTACCCCTGGAAGGGCGTACACGCCACGGCGCACAATCATTACCGGGAGGCCGTATTCCCCGTCACTAATACAGACGGCGGAAACCGTTATCAGCTGGAATTAAAAGTTTTTGATGATGGCATGGCCTGGCGGTATGTTGTTCCGTCAACAAAGGTTTCTGTTGTGCAGGGAGAAGCAAGTTCCTGGAAGATACCGGAAGGCTCCATGGTCTGGTACCAGGAAAATATTTTTTATTACGAAGGCCTGTATTACAGTTCCCGATTAGATAAACTCGGTTCAAAAAAGATGGGGCCGCCGCTCACGTATCAAACCAAAGACGGCCTTTATGCCAGCATCACCGAAGCAGCCCTGTATGATTACAGCGGCATGTGCCTGCAATCCGACAGCACCGGCCTGCTGCATGCCGCCTTTGTGAATGATCCGCAGGGTTGGAAAATTCAGGACACGGTGGTTACTCCCTGGCGCGTAGTGATTACAGGGGAAACCCTGAACCAGCTGGTGAATTCGGATATTATTCCCGATTTAAATCCGGCTCCGGACAGCAGTTTGCAAGAGGCAGCCTGGATAAAACCCGGACGAGCGGTCTGGTCCTATTTTATGCATGACAACGTAACCAGCCTGGGACTCGAGAAATCGTATGCCGATAAAGCAGGATTGCTCGGATTTGAATATTCGGTTGTGGATGCCGGCTGGGAACAAAGCTGGCCTGCCAGTATGGATTCCCTGAAAGCGCTGGTTGATTATGCGAGGAAAAAAAAAGTGGGGATCTGGGTATGGAAGTCGTATGCTTCTTTAAAAGAGGATTCGGTACGTCAGCATTTTTTTAAAACACTTCATGATGCGGGTGTCGCCGGCGTGAAAATTGATTTTATAGATACGGAAGGGATCAGACAGGTCCGGTTTTACAAAAATGCCTTGCTGGACGCGGCAAAGGAAAATCTGATGATCGATTTTCACGGGGCCGACAAACCGACAGGTTACAACCGCAGCTATCCGAATGAACTGACCCGTGAAGCCATTTATGGCCAGGAATGGCGCACCTATAATCCACAGGGACCGGCAAACAATACCACCATTCCTTTTACCCGTTTTTTAGCCGGACCCGGTGACTATACCCCAGGCGTGTTCGATAGTAAAAAAGCTTATGGCACATCCCGTGCGCAACAACTGGCGTTGCCCATTATCTTCAATTCTCCGCTGGCCTGCTGGCCCGCTGATCCGGACGTTTATTTGAAAAGCGCCGCACTGCCCGTCATCAGGGCCATTCCCACCATATGGGATGAAACCCTGGTGCTGGAACCCAGCCGCATCGGCAGGCTGGCCGCTTTTGCCAGGCGCAAAGGGAATGACTGGTTTGTTGCCGTGGCCAATGCAGGCGACGAAAAGAGTGTTCAAATTCCTTTGAACTTTTTAAACAATGGGAAGTATACAGCCGAAATAATACAAGATGACCTTACAGATCCTGATCATATCTTTTATTCCCAAACCGTCTTTCAACGGACCGATTCATTGCTGATTGTTATGCGACCGGCCGGAGGCTATGTTGCCCTGCTCCGGAAAGCGCACGAAGATGCCGCCGGTTTATCCATATCACCGCAGGGCGGATATTTATATGGGCCCACGACGGTTATTATGAAAACCAATGCTGGTCTGAGCATCAGATATACAACCGATGGCACGGCCCCTTCAACCCATTCCACACGATACACGAACCCGGTTATCTTAAAAAATCCGGCCCTGATCCGGGCCATGGCATTTGATCAGCAAAAACCGGTTGCCGCTTCCGGAACCGCCCAATTCCTGGGTGCGCCCGGACCAAAACTTTCTTATCCGGGAGGCATTTTCATTCATCAGTTAACCTTGTTCCTTCAGGCCGGGGATCAAAAGGGAAATATTCATTTTACCATGGATGGTTCAGCGCCTTCCTTTCATTCCCCGCGATACACGGATTCTTTGCTGATAACTAAAACGACCATGCTGAGCGCCAAAACGATTTATGCCAATGGATCAGGAAGCAGTACAACAAAAGCAGATTTTATCCGTGTCACACCGGCACCAGCCATTTCCATTTTGAATAAGACTTCCGGACTGCTAGCCAATTATTATGAGGGGCAATGGAAAAAAATGCCTGATTTTAATAAGATCCTTCGTGTTCGATCCAGCAGTGTGGCCACACCGGATCTCGGACAGCTGCAAACACGCCGGTACAACTATGCTGTCCGGTTTTCAGGTTACGTGAATATTCCGGAAACGGGGATATATACTTTTTACATCAACTCCGACGATGGTTCGCAGCTTTATCTGGATGATCAGAAACTGGTGGACAATGATGGCAGCCACGGTGATCTTGAAAAATCAGGAGATAAGGCCCTGGCGGCGGGACTACATCGTTTTTTAGTTAATTATTTTCAAAACGAATCGGGACAAACACTTCAGGTGTTCATAAAAGGGCCCGGAATAGTAAAACAAATCGTACCGGCTTCAATGTTTTTTTACAATTGACAATGACAATGGTCAATTCTCCATTGTCACCTTTTAATCCTTTTTCGGAACCGCCTTTATCACCACGGTGTCTGAAGCGATGAAGGACACCCGGTACCCGCCGCTATCCAGATGTGTTTTGGGAAAACTGCCGACCAGCAAGGGCCAATCCTTTGCTTTCACCCCGGTTTGGTATAGAAATAGATTTTTCAATTGCTTCAGAGGTTTCAAAGCCAGGATGCCCGCGGCGGTAACGGAATCACCGACCAGATTGAGTGATTGCAGTCTGACCAGTGATTGCAAGGCAGACAATCCCTTATCCGTGATCCGCGTACCATTCAGTTGCAGCAGCGTGATCGCTGTACACTGACCGACAAAGGACATCGAAGAATCGCTAATTCTTGTGTTTCCCAGTTTCAGCCAGATCAGTTGTTTCTTCAGCGGAACGAGCAAGGCCAGATCCTGATCCCGGACATTCACTGCATTGATAAAATCAACCATCAGGTAATGACTGTTTTGGGCAACGGGAATAACCACCACGCCTTTTTCTTTTAGTGCGTCCATGCTTTTGATGTCGGCCTCTTCCACGGGAGCCGCGGGCACCAGGGAATCCTGGTCATGCGAACCACTGTTTTGCAGCGCCAGCAGGTAAATCTTGATTTTACCCGATTGTGCAAAATCTTTGACCTTTCTGTTAAACCCCGCGCCCTGTTCGATCCACCATTTGATCAGCGCGATCTGGGATTCTTTCAATGATGGTTTTTCCTTTGGCATATGGTGTTCGTCCGTGGTGGGGAGCAGTATGCGTTTCATCAATTCACTTTTATCCGGTAGCGATGGAATGAGCAGGGGCCCGCCTTTACCGCCTTTCATGATCCATACAGAATCGTCCATGCGCAGTTTTCCTTTCTGTCTGCCCCGTCCATGACAACTGTAACAGTCCTTCTGAAATATGGGTTGAATCACATCGGCATACAGTCTGGCTTCCTGAATATTGGTGATCGGCTTATGCACCGGATAAGGCGTATCCGCTTCTTCGTGGAATGCGGCAGTCAGGTAATCAGAGCCATGCGTCAGTGAGCCGCCGAGGTGACCGGTAACCATGATCAGCAACAACAGTACGATGGACATTCCCTTGTATAAAAGATCCGTTTCCTGACGCACGATCTTCCAGTAAATGAGTGTTGAAATAACTGCCACGGCAATACCCATCCACATGTGAAAGTCCACAAGACCTTCTTCATAATCCCCGCTCGTTGAAAGGATATATCCGGTAATGCAGGAAAGCCAGGCGAACAGCATGCCGGTGAGAAAAATCACCTTGATCACCTGGATGGACACGGCATGACTTTCTTTGCTGTGGAGCCATTGTAATAAGATACCGGCCAGTAAAATACCAATAGGCAAATGGACCAGCACAGGGTGAAGCCGGCCAAAAACAGTAGTGACAGTTAACAGCACGTTCAATGTTTAATCATGATGGTCAGGAAAGATACCGCTTACGCAGGGCTTGCATAGTGTATACATTGATGGCCCACTGGTCAGTCAGTGGCTGGCGCGTGAAGGGTAATGCGAGCATATAATTCCGGCGGTTTAGGTTCATGGGTCAGGCAATAATATCGTCAATCACGGTTCCGCTGACATCGGTCAGCCGGCAGGGGCGCCCCTGGAACTCATAAGTGAATTTGGTATGATCAAATCCCAACTGGTTGAGGATCGTGGCCTGTATATCAAAGGCATTCACCTTGCCGCTGATTCCGCTGTAACCGATTTCATCGGTTTCACCGTAAGAATATCCTTTTTTAATTCCGCCCCCGGCCATCCAGATGGTAAATGCGTCCACATGATGATCCCTTCCCTTGAACGGATTTTGTTTTCCATCTCTGTTTTCCATCATCGGCGTTCTTCCAAACTCACCGCCCCATACCACCAGGGTCTCATCCAGCAATCCCCTTTGTTTGAGGTCGAGTAATAATGCGGTTACGGGTTTGTCGATCGTCCTGCATTTATTCACCAGTCCGATATCCACCGCGGTATCGGCATCGGTACCATGATCATCCCATCCCCAGTCGAACAGCTGCACAAACCGGACACCTTTCTCTACGAGTTTGCGTGCCAGTAATACATTATTTGCAAAGCAGGCTTCGTTGGGTTTGGTGCCGTACATATCGTGGATATACTGCGGTTCATCATTGATGTTCATCACTTCCGGAACGGCGATCTGCATACGATAAGCCAGTTCATACTGGGATATCCTGGAAATGATCTCCGGATCATTGTATTCCTTGTATTCCTGTTTGTTTATATTATTAATGGCATCAATGGAGGCTTTACGCAGATCCCGGTCCATACCTTCCGGATTCTTGATAAATAATACGGGATCGCCTTCGCTGCGGCACTGAACACCCTGGTAAACAGAAGGCAGGAAACCACTTCCCCAGATACTTTTGCCGGCATCCGGAAAATGTCCCCCCGATGTTAAAACCACATAACCCGGCAGATTTTGATTTTCAGTTCCAAGTCCGTAGGTTGCCCAGGCGCCGATACTTGGTCTTCCCAAACGGGGTGTTCCGGTATGAACGAGCAATTGGGCAGGGGCGTGATTAAACTGATCGGTGCTGACTGCTTTTAAAAAACAGATTTCATCGGCAACGGTGGCCAGATGGGGAAGGTTGTCGCTTATCCAGGCGCCGCTGGATCCGCGCTGCTGGAAATTGGCCTGCGGTCCCAGCATTTTGGGAATACCGCGGATAAACGCAAAACGTTTCCCCTGGAGCAGCGATTGCGGGCAGTCCTGCCCGTTGAGTTTCATCAGATCCGGTTTATAATCAAATAATTCCAGTTGGGAAGGAGCGCCTGCCATGTGGAGGTATATAATCCTTTTTGCCTTGCCGGGGAACATGGGCAGTTTGGGCGCCAGCGGATGCGCCAGCGCGAAATCCACTTCGGCTTCGTTAGCCATAACGGCAGCCGAACTGCTTCCGCAGGAAGCCAGGAAGGATCCCAGCGCCAATGCGCCCATGCCCATGGCGCTTTCTTTCAGAAAATGTCTGCGCGTATAATGACTCAGAATGCGTTCGTTGGCTTCCCTGATCAACCGCGGATTATTCAATTCTTTTCTTGTCATTTTTTAAAAATTCAAGGTTTGGTTCATGATTAATTTTTCGTAACCACCTCATCCAGATTCAGCAGGGCGCTGGCAACAACTACCCAGGCCGCCGTTTCCGGATTTTCATGCATGCCGCCAAGGCCGGCAATGTCGCGGGTTTTATCCGGATCATTTTTATATTGCCCGTAAGCCGTATCGTACAAATGTTTTAATGCTTCCATTTTTGGCTGACTGATCGGTTTCATCATGACGAGCTGATATCCTGTATTGATTACTTTATCCGGATTCTTTTTATCCGCGCATTCCTTCATCATGCGGTAAGCCAGGAAACGCGCGGCTTCCAGATAAACCGAATCGTCCATCGTCACCAGCGCCTGCAGCGGGGTGTTGGACAAGATGCGCCGGGACGTGCACACTTCCCGGGATACGCCGTCGAAGGTGATCATGGAAGGATAGGGAGCTGTTCTTTTGAGGAACGTGTATACTGCGCGCCGGTACTGGTCTTCACCTTTACTTTTCTCCCAGACATCACTGTTGTAAGGAGAATGCCAGATTCCCGCAGGTTGCCAGGGCATCACCGGAGCACCATACATCTTATCGCTCATCAGGCCGCTGACCGCGAGCGCCTGATCGCGGATCTCTTCAGCAGAAAGGCGTACCCGGGATCCTCTTTCCAGCCATTTATTATAAGGATCTTTTACCAGCATTTCCCTGCTCACCTTCGAATCCTGCCGGTAGGAGGCGGACATCACCATTTCTTTCAGCAGTTTTTTAACGCTCCATCCATAATCATTCATGAACTGGTATGCGAGATGATCCAACAGGTCCTTGTGGCTAGGCGCGGCTCCCTGAGTGCCCATGTCTTCCAGGGTTTCAACCAGACCCGTTCCGAATAACTGTTCCCACAAACGGTTTACCATCGTCCTGGCCGTTAATGGATTTTTTTTATCCGTGATCCACATCGCAAGGCCGAGCCGGTTATGCGGTGCATTTTTGGGAAAGGGATTTAAGGAATGTGGCACATCGGCTTCTACCTTTTCTCCTTTCACGAGCCAGTTGCCTCTTTCAAAAACATAGGTATTGCGAAGCATGGACGGCGGATTGTCCATCATCACCGGAATACCCGGCACATGGGCATTAACCAGTTCCCAGTACATTTTTTCGATCTCCTTGTTTTCTTTGGTCCCATTTTCGGGAAAGCGCTGTGTAAAATGCAACCAGTCAAACTGCATACCATCGTTCAGCGAATTTTTTAACCGGGGATTGGTATATGTCATGTACAGGTCATGCGTACCCTGTGTCGCGGGTAAATCAACATAAGTGATTACCCAGTCCGGTTTCGTTGTGGCCACATGCACCGTTTGTAACACGGCTCCGTTGAGACTGTCCAGGTGTATCGTCCAGACACCATCCGGTGTATGGGCATTATACCGGTAAACGAGCCTGTTTTTCTGATCCAGGTTCACCTGCTGAAACCTGGCAGAAGCATTTTCTCGGAAAGTGAGGAACTTGGTATCTGCCAGGGCGCTGTTGATCATCTGATCTGCCCGGATCGAATTAATGGAAACCTGCCAGGTTTTCAAAAACCTTCTTTCATCAGCGGCAAACTGCCCGGATTCATTCTGTTTCAGCCAGTCATATACTTTTTCAATTTTCAGACTGTCCTCCGTTGAGAATTGCCGGAGCAGGGGATAATCGTCGTAGGTATCCTCGTCACGGCTGTTGTTGAAGAAAGCCATGAACTTGTAATATTCATCGTGTTTGAAAGGATCATACGGATGGCTGTGGCATTGCACACAGGCGAAAGTGGTCCCCATGATGCCCTGCCAGGTGGTATTCACCCGGTCGAGCATGGCGGCTGTCCGGAATTCTTCATTGTCGGTGCCGCCTTCATCATTGGTCATGGTATTGCGGTGAAATGCCGTGGCGATCATTTGCGCATCGGTATGATGCGGGATCAGGTCACCGGCTAATTGTTCCGTAATAAAATCGTTGTAGGGTTTGTCCTGGTTGAAGGAACGGATCACCCAATCGCGGTACTTCCAGATATACCGGTCACCGTCTTTTTCATATCCCTTGGTATCGGCATAGCGGGCCAGGTCCAGCCACACAGACGTCCAGCGTTCACCAAAATGCGGAGAGGCCAGGAGTTCATCGACGAGCTTTTCGTATGACTGGCTGCCGGGGTCACCAAGAAATTCTTTGGTTAAGGCAGGAGAAGGAGGAAGGCCCGTCAGGTCAAGACTGACCCTCCTCAACAGGATGGATTTTTCAGCTTCCGGGGAAGGCTGTAATTTTTCCTCCTTCAGTTTTTCATCAATAAAATAGTCGATGTCATTTCTGGCCCAGCTTAATTTCGCCGCGGGAATCAATCCGAAAAAATGCGATTTGGGTTTTGGCACTTCAACGGGCGCCACGGCAACATAGGCCCAGTGGTCACCCCATTTTGCACCCTGTTTGATCCACCTGCGCAGGATATCAATATCCGATGCACTCAAAGGATCGTGCTTATAGGGCATACGTTCTTCCGGATCTTTCAGCGTAAGGCGGCGTATCATTTCACTGTGATCGGGATCACCCGGGATGATGGCGGGTTTGCCGGATTTATTTTTGGCCAGTGCTTCGGAACGAAACAACAGGCTGAAATTCGATAGCCTTTTTACACCTCCGTGACAGGTGATGCAATTTTTATTGAGGATCGGTTTAACCTGGGTAATATAATCCACCGGATGACTGATGGTACCATATATTAGCAGTACGGCTATCAGAACAAGCGAAATCGTAAGCCATAAAATCTTCTTATTTCCCATTCTCAGGATCATGGAGGCCGTATTTGACCGTAAAAGTTATCGAAAATAACGCTTATTCCCAAATACAGGCAGGCAGATATGGGATGCAAAGGATTGAAAGGAAAAATCAAACGTTTGCGTTAAAAACGAAGTTAATTTTTAACACAACAGGCAATTTGTAGTTATCTTAATCCCCCGAAAACAGAAATATCTGTTTAACCTTCATCCTGCATCATAACGAACCGTTTAACTCAAAAAGCCCTTCATGAATTTTTTAAAAAAAGTCGTTTTCTGCGTTCCGTTTATTTTAGGATTTTCCCTGATGGCCCGGTGCCAGCAAGCCGGCCAGCTTACACAGATTCCGTTACATAATCTGGATGCCTTCCGGGATCCGGGGAAAAACTGGATCCTGGCATCGGGTGCTTCCGCAGATCCGGGTAAGGAAGGAAATATGGAAGCCTTGTCCGGCGAAGGTGCCATAGTGAACATCCTGAATAAAAAAGACAACGTCCAGTTGCTCACCAAAGAGGAATTCGGCGACGTGCAGCTGGATCTGGATTTCATGATGGCTAAAAATTCCAATTCCGGCTTGTACCTGGAAGGCCGGTATGAAGTGCAGTTGCTGGACAGCTGGACCCGTGTGCACCCGTCGTTTTCCGATTGCGGGGGAATATATCAGCGCTGGGACGATGCGCGGGGTGAGGGACGCGAAGGCTATCAGGGTGTGCCGCCGCTGATGGGCGTTGCCCGGGCACCGGGCCTTTGGCAGCACCTGAGAATAACGTTCTACGCGCCAAAATTCAATGATAAAGGAGAAAAGACGGTTAATGCCCGTTTTGAAAAAGTATACCTGAACGGCGTGCTGGTTCAGGTCGGCGTGGATGTAACCGGCCCGACCCGCAGTTCATTTTATCAGGATGAAAAACCCATGGGCCCACTGATGCTGCAGGGTGACCATGGCAATGTGGCCTTCCGCAATATCCGTTATGGCAAACCAGATACCGCCCAGGCGGAAATGAGCACTGACAATCCGATCATGCTGAATCCTCAGGGAAAACCATACCTGCTGAGGAGTTTTTTAAATTATGGTGACCGCAAACTGACGCACGTGATTTCCTATGGCAATCCCAACCAGTTAAATTTTTCATACAATTTGAAACAGGGTGCGTTATTTCAGATCTGGCGCGGGGATTTTTTGGATGTCACGGACATGTGGCATGACCGGGGAGAACCACAACTCGCAAAACCAAGGGGAAGTCTGCTGATCCTTTCAGACGCACCGGCGCTGGCCGTGCTGACATCTGCCTCGGAGGCGTGGCCCGATTCCATTGCTTTTGATGATTTTAAAAATGAAGGATATACCCTCGATGCCAACAGGACGCCAACATTTCAATATGCCTGGAAAGGCATGGAGGTGGCGGATAAAATTTCGGGGCAACAACCCGAATCCATCAGCCGGGAAATAACCATTTCCGGGGTACAAACAGGATTGTTTTGCAGGATCGCGGCAGCAAAAAAAATCGAAAAAGCGGATCAGGGTTTTTATGCCATTGATGACCGGAGTTATTATATCCGGGTCGACGACCGGTTCAGGCCGGAGATCCGGTCAACTGCTGCGGGGCAGGAACTGATAGTCCCCATTAGCCAGCATGGCGATCCCTTAACCTATTCCATCACATTCTAACTACCGAATATGCCGCTTCTGAATAATCAAAGGCCTTCGAATAATTTCAGTACAGTATTTGTTTTTTTGCTGTGTTTTTGTTTTTCCATCGCGGGATACAGCCAGCAGGAAAAACAGGACACCACAGGACATACCCAGAAAGAAGAAGATTTTTACCAGATCGCTACCCTGCCCATACCGGAAGATGTAATACTGGAGGTAGGCGGAATGACTTTTTTGCCAGATGATGCCCTGGCCGTATGTACCCGGCACGGCGAAGTGTGGATCATCCATAATCCCTACATGAAAGACGGAATACTTCCCCAATATCATTTGTTTGCCCAGGGTTTGCACGAAGCCCTCGGACTGAATTATATTTTTGGCGACCTCTACGTAACGCAGCGGTCCGAACTCACCCGGTTGCGCGATCTTGACGGAGACGGGGAAGCGGATGAATACAAAACCATTTATTCATGGCCTCTGGCAGGTAACTACCATGAGTATGCGTACGGACCGGTGCTGGACAAAGACAGCAACATGATCGAAACCCTTAACCTCGGCTGGATCGGTTACGGAGAAAGCTTGTCCAAATGGCATGGCTGGATGCTCAAGATCACCAGGGACGGAAAAATGAAACCATTCTTAAGTGGATTGCGTTCGCCGGCAGGATTTGCGCTGAATGACAAGGGAGATATCTTTTATGCTGAAAACCAGGGTGACTGGGTTGGGTCAGGAAGCATTACCCATGCGGAAGAAGGAGATTTTATGGGAAATCCTGCGGGACTGATCTGGTCCGGCGAACCAGGTTCTCCGGTAAAGCTGAAAAAAACGGATATCCCCGACACCGGCGAACCAAAATATGATGTGGCCAAAAGAGTTCCCGGATTAAAAACACCTTCTGTCTGGTTCCCACATACCATACTGGGTATTTCCACCTCCGGCATCCTGAGTTATGAAAGCAAAGGAAAGATGGGTCCGTTCGAGGGACAATTATTTGTGGGAGACCAGGGGCAAAGCAAGATCATGCGCGTATATCTGGAAAAAGTAAAAGGCGTATACCAGGGAATTGTTTTTCCGTTCCGGGAAGGATTCTCATCCGGCATCCTGCGACTCAACTGGGGATCTGACGGCAGTATGTTTGTGGGCATGACGGCCCGGGGATGGTCTGCCACCGGCGGCGGTCTTTATGGACTACAACGCCTGATTTGGAACGGTAAAACGCCATTTGAAATGAAAACGGTGCAGGCCAGGCCGGATGGATTTGAAGTGGAATTCACCAAACCGGTAGATTTAAAAACGGCCCGGGATGTTTTTTCCTGGAAAATTTCCGGTTTCACCTACATGTATCATCATGAATACGGCAGCCCGGTGATCAACGAAGGCAGTTGTCCGATCAAAGCCATCTCCGTATCTGCGGATCATTTAAAGGTGCGTCTGGTTGTGGACAGTCTGCGCCTGGGATACATCCACGAAATCAGGGCAGAAGGTATCCGCAGTGCGGGTCAGCATTCGCTTTTACATAATTTTGGGTATTACACGCTGAACCGCATTCCGGATGGGGAGAAACTCACCATCACTCCTGAAAACAAGGTGAACCCGAAACTGATGGAACATCATATGATGATGGAAAAAACGGCAAAAGCGCCTGCTTCAAAAAAAGAAACTGAAAACAAACACCTGACCAAACAGCCGGTTGAATGGACCAAAGGTCCGGACCGCAGCATTGTGATCGGCACCAAACCCGGTTTGAAATTCGACATGGAAACACTGACGGTAAAGGCCGGCTCGCGTGTAAAACTGACATTTCACAACAATGACGATATGTTGCATAATTTTGTGATCACCAAACCGGGGGCTGCAAACAAAGTAGGGGAGGCCGCTGTTAAAATGGGGCTGAATGGTGAAAGAATGAATTTTGTTCCCTCTTTGCCGGAGGTGATGTTCTATACCAGCCTGCTGCATCCCAAAGAGTCCAGTACGATTTATTTCAGGGCTCCGGAAAAAGCGGGACAATATATGTATGTATGCACCTATCCGGGTCATTACCTGGTGATGCGGGGAATTTTGAAAGTGATACCACGTTAATCAAACCATTTATGTTACTGATCATTCTGAATTGTGTTTTTACCGTGTCCTTTATTTTGTTTGCTTATGTGAACCTCAACGATCCCGACGCCTGGCTGTGGGTGCCGATTTATATGGCGGCGGCCATAGGCTGCGGGCTGGCCGTTTTCCATAAATATTATCCGGTGGCTTATTTGATCGTGATCGTCGGCTATCTGATTTATGCGGTTCAATTGTATTTCAGTAAAGACGGGGTGAGGGACTGGATCTTCAAATACAACAAACCAAGTATTGTGGAAACCATGCAGGCAACAAAACCTTATATTGAAAAAACCAGAGAATTTTTTGGATTGCTCATTGCCGGCGCAGCGCTGGCCATTAATTATTTCGCTGCATCCTGAAATATAAAAAGGGAATGATGAAGAGTACAACTCATGTGGAAACGGCCATCAGGGAGCAGGTGGAGGAAAAGATTTGGAAATGGCTCGAAGAGAACGGGACAGCTATACATCATGAAAAAGACGCTTCCGCCCTGCAGGAAACATTTAACCTCATCCCGCGAAAAACGGGAAACGATAAAATAAACGATCCGGAAACAACAGCTGAAGGGCTCTTTATAAATGGCTGGACAACGGACCGGTTATGCCGGGTATGGCTGATCATGCAGGTGGACTCAACAGACAAAACGGCTTACCTGACCAATATCGGAAAACTTTTTTCCGGCGCATCCATGAATGAGCTGGTCGCCCTGTACAGTGCCCTTCCGGTGCTGGCCTATGCGCCGGAATGGAAGATGCGTTGCGCTGAAGGAATCCGCAGCAATATCGGAACCGTGCTGGAAGCGATCATGTATGAAAACGACTATCCATTCCATTATCTGGATGAAGCCGCATTTAACCAGATGGTGCTGAAAGCATTTTTCACGGATAAGGAGGTGGACCGCATCCGCGGTATGGATCAGCGGGCAAACGGGAACCTGGCCCGGATTCTGTTTGACTATGCCCATGAACGATGGGCCGCGGGTCGTTCAGTTGATCCGCAGTTGTGGCGGCTCACGGGTAAATTCCTGGATGCAGGAAATTTCGCAGACATACAAAAATTATGGAAGGAAGGAAACAGCAGGGAGCAAAAAGCGGCCCTCCTTGCCTGCTCGGAAAGTGACTATCCGCCGGCCAGGGAATTATTCGAAACCGGGGGCCTTCTGAAAAAAGACATCCTGGAAAAGAAACAAACCTGGCATAACCTGAATGGTTAACTGCTTTTTTGCGAACTTAAAAATTGAACGTTATGTGTTGCTGCAATGGGGATGAAGAAAGGGAACAGATAAAAGAAAATACGGATCCCGTAAACCTGGATGGGATTAAGGGCATGCGGTTTTTTGATCCGCATGTGCACATGACTTCCCGCACTACCGACGATTATCAGGCTATGGCTGATGCGGGCATCGTGGCGCTGATAGAACCGGCATTCTGGCTAGGCCAGCCCAGAACGGGTGTGGACAGTTTCCGGGATTATTATTCGGGCCTGATCGGCTGGGAACGATTTCGGTCTTCCCAGTTCGGCATCACCCACTATTGCACCATCGGTTTAAATTCCCGCGAAGCCAACAATGAGCCCCTGGCCGAGCAGGTGATGGATATCCTGCCCCTGTTTATTTATAAAGAAGGCGTAGTGGGCATAGGCGAAATCGGATTCGACGACCAGACTGCTGCGGAAGAAAAATATTACCGTTTGCAGTTGGAGCTGGCGCGAAAAGCGGGATTGCCGGTTCAGATCCATACGCCACACCGCGACAAGAAAAAAGGTACGCAGCGCAGTATGGAAATAGCCCTGGAACAGGGACTCGATCCGGGCCTGGTGATTGTGGATCATAATAACGAAGAGACGGTAAAGGAAGTGCTGGACAGGGGATTCTGGGCAGCATTCACCATTTATCCATTCACCAAAATGGGGAACGAAAGGATGGTGGACATTGTAAAACAATACGGCACTGAACGCATTATGGTAAATTCGGCTGCGGACTGGGGAATCAGTGATCCGCTGGCCGTTCCCAAAACAGCGGCGCTGATGAAAACGCGCGGCATATCCGACGAAGACATTCGCGCCGTCACCTTTATGAATGCCATTCTTGCCTTTGGACAAAGCAAACAGATCCGGGAATCGGATTTCATGAGCGTTCAGGGAATAGACCAGAGCCGGCGGTTTGAAGGCAACACCATTCTCCGCGGCGGTCAGCAGCCCCGGATAGATAAATCATCTGTTATAATCCGTTAAATGGCCGATCTGAAAAAATTAACGGCCTGTCTCAGGTTAATGCGACCCGCCAATCTGATTACTTCCGTAGCCGATGTGCTCGCGGGAATGACCATTTCGGGCTTTTTCATCCGGTATACAAATGATGCGGCTCATGTATTGCCCGTGATCTGGTTGTGCCTGGGCACCATTGGATTGTACGGTGGCGGTGTTGTTTTCAATGATGTATTCGACGCTTCTCTGGATGCCGTTGAAAGGCCGGAACGTCCCATTCCTTCCGGGCTGGTAACCCTGCGCCAGGCCGTAATGTTGGGCATTTGTCTACTATTTGCCGGCATTGCTGCGGCAGCACTCGTGAATCCGGTATCCGGCTTGATTGCCTTATGCATTGCGCTGCTGGCCCTTTTGTATGACAAATGGGGCAAACACCAGTCTTTCGTCGGGCCGCTGAATATGGGCATATGCAGGGGGCTTAACCTGCTTTTGGGAATCAGCATTCAAACAACGGCTCTCCATGGCTGGTGGTTCCTGGCCTTTGTTCCGGTAATTTATATCGCTTCCATAACCATGATCAGCAGGGGGGAAGTGCATGGAGGCGGAAGACCCGTTCTGTACGCCGCCGGAATCCTATACCTGCTGGTAACCGGAAGCATATTGTACTTTTCCTTTACCCGACAAACCCTGTGGCTGACCCTGATCTTTTTGCTGCTCTTTACATGGATGATCTTCAGGCCGCTGTTTTCCGCTATCCTGGATCCTTCCGGCAAAAATATCGGCAGGGCCGTGAAGGCAGGTGTGATAGCGCTCATCGTGATGGACGCCTCGTGGGCAGCTGTTTTTGGTTCCATTGCGCTGGCAGGGTTCATCGCCTTGTTATTGCCGGTTTCCCTCTGGTTATCCGGATTATTTTCCGTAACCTGATGATGTTGATTAATTTTGTCATTTTATAATGTGCGTTTGATTGTATGGATTACCTGGCTCAGTCGTTTAGTGTTCATTTCGAATACAGGGTTTATTTTACCGCCGGCATTTTTGATGCGGATAATGAAACGCTATACAGCTTTTTAAAGGAACGGACCGTTCGGGAAACCATCCAGAAAATCCTTTTTGTGATTGATCAGGGCGTTTCGGATACATATCCCCGTTTGCAGGAAGACATCAACCGTTATTTTAAACGATATCCCGTTGTTCAACTGGCGGAAGAATTGCTGATTGTCCCTGGCGGTGAAGACGCAAAAAATAATCTCGCTCATTTTGATCGCATTACTGAAGCGGTTCATTCTCAGCGTATTGACCGCCATTCCTATATTATTGCTTTAGGCGGCGGCTCCCTGCTTGACCTGGCGGGATATGCGGCCGCGGTTTCCCACCGCGGCATCAACCTGATCCGGATTCCCACAACCGTACTTTCTCAGAATGATTCCGGGATCGGCGTAAAGAACGGCATCAATCATTTTGGAAAGAAAAACTTTCTGGGCACTTTTACGCCTCCCGTGGCCGTGTTTAACGACGACCGATTTTTAAATACACTCGATGGGAGGAACTGGCGTTCCGGAATATCGGAAGCGGTTAAAGTGGCGCTGATCAAAGATGCTGAATTCTTTAACTGGATAGAAGCACATACTCTGGAACTGGTCAGCCGAAACCGGGCCGTGATGAATTACCTGATCCGTCGCTGTGCCGATTTGCATATGCAGCATATTGGCGGCTCCGATCCATTTGAAAAGGGGTCATCCAGACCGCTGGACTTCGGCCACTGGAGTGCCCACAAACTGGAACAGCTCACTCATTTTAAGGTGTTGCATGGAGAAGCCGTGGCCATGGGCATTGCGCTGGACAGTCTGTATTCTTCGCTGGCCGGCTATTTATCTCCTGCGGAGGCAGAACGCATATTGCGGGTGCTGATCAAACTGGGTTTTGACATCACCCATCCGCTGATGCAGATCACAGATCAGAACAGTCCGGTGCTGTTGGGATTGCAGGAATTCAGGGAACACCTGGGCGGCCGGCTGACCATTATGCTGCTAACGGATATCGGTACCGGAAAAGAAGTTTTTGAAATGAATACGGATTTACTGGTACGCGCCGGAAAAACATTGGGCAGTTATCACCAGCAGGAGCCGGTTCCCCATCCTTAAATTTTTTATATCCATGCTTACCCCCGCAGGGCATTTAACTTATTGCACGAATATCCATGCCGGTGAAAACTGGCCTGATCATTTTGATGCGTTGAAAAAATATTTTCCGGCCATTAAAAAAAAGATCTCTCCCAACGGACCGATGGGAATAGGATTGAGGTTATCCAATGAGGCCAGCCTTGACCTCATTAAAAAGGAACGGCTCTCCATCTTTAAAGACTGGTTAAGCGCAAACGACGCCTATGTATTCACCATGAATGGTTTCCCCTACGGCGGATTTCATCGCGTGCGCGTAAAGGATCAGGTACATACCCCGGACTGGACTACCGACGACCGGGTCAACTATACGATCCGGTTATTTCAGATATTGGAACAGCTACTGCCGGAAGGCATGGATGGCGGCGTATCCACATCTCCCCTGAGTTACCGGTATTGGTATAAAACACCGGAAGCGTTAACGACAGCGCGGAAAAAAGCCACCGCAAATATATTGCGGGTGGCGGAGGTTCTGTTCCGGATGCATCAGGTTTCAGGTAAATTATTACATCTGGATATTGAACCGGAACCAGACGGTATCCTGGAGACCGGGGATGAATTCCTGGACTGGTATGAACAGGAGCTGATACCCGCGGGTCAGTCCCGGCTCGCCGCGGAACTCCGGTTATCTGACCCCGCAATAACATCCCTGGTGAAAGCGCATATCCAGCTCTGTTATGATGTGTGCCATTTTGCCATTGGATTTGAACCCCATGAAGCGATAATCCGCAGCGTAAAAGAAAAAGGGATCCGGATTGGAAAAATACAAATCAGCGCGGCCCTGCGGGCAATCCCCGGGCCAAAGGATGACAGATCAAATATAAAACAGGCATTCGCGGGCTATAACGAACGGGTGTATCTGCACCAGGTGGTAGCGAGAAAAGTGGATGGCACCCTCCTGCGTTACCGGGATCTGCCGGAGGCCCTGGAGGATTTCGACCATCCCGGGGTCGAGGAATGGCGCGCTCATTTTCATGTGCCCGTTTTTGCCCGCGACTTCGGAACATTGCAATCCACCAACCACCACATCCGCAAAGTGCTGGAGTTACAGGGATTACACCCGTTTACACAACATCTGGAGATCGAAACCTATACCTGGGAAGTGCTTCCCGCTGCGCTGAAACTGCCTTTGGATGAATCCATCATCCGGGAACTACAGTGGGTGGAGGATATTTTAAATGCAGACCCTGTTAAATCATGACCATGCAAAAAACCGTGGTGATAGATGTGGTGGGGCTTTCCAACTCCCTGATCGGAGAACACATGCCTTTCATTAAGCAATATATTACCCGGCATAAAATAGTATCCATCAAACCCATGCTGCCGGCGGTAACCACCGCAGTTCAGTCAACCTACCTGACCGGTAAATGGCCCGCAGAACACGGCATTGTGGGAAACGGCTGGTACGACAGGGAAGACGCTGAAATAAAAT
This sequence comes from Chitinophagaceae bacterium, assembly GCA_041691395.1. Taxonomy (GTDB): domain Bacteria; phylum Bacteroidota; class Bacteroidia; order Chitinophagales; family Chitinophagaceae; genus Puia. Next base: position 120,203 of record JBEPUT010000005.1, on the reverse strand, counting down.
TCTGGAAGCAGTCCAATAAACTGGTCAGGGGCGAAAAAATATGGGATAAAGCGAAAAATGCGGATCCTGCATTTACCTGTTCCAATATGTTCTGGTGGTACAATATGTATTCCTCAACTGATTTTGCAGTCACCCCCAGGCCCAATTATCTTGCCGATGGCAGGAAAATGCCGGATTGCTATTCGCATCCGGCAGAACTGCGAGATTATCTGCAGGAATCCCTGGGACAATTTCCATTATTCCAATTCTGGGGACCCGGGGCCAACATCAAATCTACGCGGTGGATCGCCGATGCCTCCCGGCTCACCGACCAGCGCCATGATCCCACACTCACCCTGATATACCTGCCGCACCTGGACTATTGTTTGCAAAAATCTGGTCCCGATATTTCATTGATTTCTAAGGAACTCCGGGAAATAGATCTGATCGTGGAAGAATTGGTTGATTATTATGAAATGAAAAAGGCCCGGGTGATCATTCTCTCGGAATACGGGATCGGACCCGTGAATAATCCCATTCACCTGAACCGTCTGTTCCGGGAGCAGGGGTTGTTGCAGATCCGGGTGGAGAGGGGACTTGAACTGCTGGATGCCGGAGCATCGAAGGCCTTTGCCGTTGCGGATCATCAGGTGGCGCATGTTTATCTCAATGATATTTCCGTTACGGAAATAGTAAAAAATCTCCTGGCCAGGGTTCCGGGAATTAAAATGGTTCTTGACAAAAAGGAACAGGCGGAACACCACATTGATCATGAAAGGGCTGGTGACCTTGTGGTCATGGCCGATGCGAAAAGCTGGTTTACTTATTATTTTTGGCTGGATGATGCCAGGGCGCCCGACTATGCCCGGGTGGTGGATATTCATAAAAAACCAGGATATGACCCGGTGGAAATGTTCATGACGTCCAAACTCAGGGCGGCCTACAAACTGCTCCGCAAAAAAACCGGCTTACGTTATGTGATGGATGTTATTCCGCTGGATGCAAGTCTCATCAGAGGATCACACGGGAGCGTGGCCGCGGAACCTGATTACTATCCGGTATTGATTTCGGCTAATGCCCCGAATACGGAAATCATTTCAGCCACCGGCGTTTACGATGTGATCTGGGATTCCCTTACGCGGGGCGGGTCTTGAGATAGGGGGCTAAACTTTCCAGCAGCTTGTCTTCTTTTTCCATGAGTCTTTTCAGCAGGACGATCTGGTTATTTGCCCGTACAAAATTATGTCCTTCATATTTCGAACCGTAGTAGAGATCATCATTCAGATAATCCGTTAAGAAGCGAATCGCCTGCATGTAGATGATGAACTTCCCCGCATACACAAAATGTCTTTTTTCATCATCGCTGAGTTCAAACTGCATTTCTCCCAGGTACCCCCGTACGATGGCATCAAAATAGTCTTCCCTGATCTCAATTTTACTATAGTCCCTTTCTTCTTCGCTTACAGGGGACAGGTAAGTTCTGAGCATGTCTCCCACGTCACTGATAAAATACCCCGGCATCACCGTATCCAGATCGATCACGCAAAGACCCTCGTCTGTCTCACTGCTGAACAGCACATTACTGATTTTGGTATCGTGGTGGGTAACGCGGATTCTAAATTGGGGATTGGCCTTTATCTTTTCAAAAATATCCGTGATGACCTTGTGCTCCTGGAGAAATTCAATAATTTCCGCCGATTCGGCAATGCGATCGGGGTTTCCCGACCGGATGGCCGATTCAAATTGCTGATGCCTGAGGGTCAGGTTATGAAAATCGGGCAGGGTGATGCGCAATTGCGCAGGATCAAAACCGGAAAGTAATTGGGTAAACCTCCCGAATTGTTTTGCCGCTTCAAAAGCCAGCGAAGATTTGCCCACGGTATCACAGGTATAGGACCCCTTTACAAATGGAAACATCCTGAAATAGCCTTTCTCCCGGTCAAAGACAAAATCTTCATTATCCAGGGTCAGTAAAGGCGAAATAAATAAATAATCCGGATGACACTTTTTGAAGAAGGCAGATAGCTTGCTGATGTTTTCAATTACGTCCCGCGGCTTTTTAAAGACATTCTGATTAATGCGTTGAAAAATATATTCTGAATGGCCATTGCTGACCTTCCAGGTATTGTTGATCAGCCCATTTCCGAAAAGTTTAATGGTGCATTGATTTTCCTTCAGGCCGTAAAAACTAAGCTGTGTCAGGGGCATAACTGACAAACATAACATAGCCCTGATAATATTTTACGGCACAAACGTTTGCGCTTTCTTTTTGAAAATCAGACAGAAACGACTTTTATACGAATTCCAGCATAAGTGTTTTCACTTATTTTCATGAATCACCAACTGGGAATCCAGGATGATCTTGAAATAGGTTACGGGTTCCGATTCATCCTTTTTACTGGCGATGAGTTCAAGCAAGGTTTCCATGGCTTTTTGTCCCTGCTGATAAGGGAATTGTTCGACTGATGCCAGCGGGGGAAATGCCGTGTAGTTACTGATGGGCAGATTGGCATAACTGACGAAACAGATGTCTTTATTTATCTTACGCTTTTCTTTCCTTGCGTACTGAACTGCGTCCAGGGCAACATAATCGTTAAAAGCCACGATGGCTGTGGGTTTGCGTTTGGAAGACAACAATTGCCGGGTGGCCTCATATACGCTTTCCGTACTTAAATCGGTTGATATGAGGAGGTAGGGATCGAATTTCAGGCGGTTCTTAGCCATGGCCTTCATATAGCCGTCCTGCCTTTCCTGGCTGGCCAGGAGTTTTTCGGGGCCGTTGATCATGCCGATCACGCGGTGGCCTTTGTTGATCAGGAAGTTTATGGCCTGTATGGTGCCGGACTGCATATTGCAGGCCACGTAATGGATATTGGACATCCTGGGAATGCAGTCAAAAAAAACGATGGGTATATTGTACTTTCTCAGTGCTTCAAAATGCTCATAATTGGTGGTGTTTTTGGAAATGGAAACCACGAGGCCGTCCACGCGGTGGTTCTTCATGGTCTCCACGATTTTTCTCTCCCTTTCCTCATTGTCGTGGCTCTGACCCATCAATACCGTATAGTTGTTTTTATTTGCACAATCCTCGATTCCGCTGATGGCGAATGAAAAAAAAGCTTCGGAGAGTTTGGGCAGGATCACGCCGACGGTAAACGTTTTGCGTTGCTGAAAGAAAATGGCCGTTTGATTCGGCTCATAGCTCAATTCTTTGGCCAGCTGCTGTACGCGCATTTTGGTTCTGATGCCAATGCTGCGGTGATCATGCAGGGCCCTGGAGACCGTTGAAATGGAAACATTCAACCGTTTTGCAATTTCTTTTAAGGTGGCCAGCTTTTTATCCATAATCGTTTCTGAGAAAAATGACGGAAGGGTTGGTTTGGGCCCAATAATAAGGCAAATTTCCGGTGTTTGCGTGAAATTGCGTGTCGCCTCCTAAATTTAGCAAACGTTTGCGTAACCCTGACCCTGTATATTGGTTTACATTCGGAGAGCAATAAAAATTAAACCGTTTTAAATCTACACATGAAAGGCAATCGCAGGCGTTTTTTACGCAATCTATCGCTGGGTACCGCAGGACTTACCGCCGGTATACCCTTATTCGGCAATCCCTTAATCCGGCAGCACGATGAACCGGATGAACGGCCCTTGCCCCAATCTCCTGCGGGAGTATCCGGTTTCAATATGTGTGGTTATGCCGCGCCAAAAATTGACAGCGTACGCATTGGGTTCATCGGTCTCGGACATCGCGGCCCCGGAGCTGTGGACCGGATCTCGCATATTGAAGGCGTGGAAATCAGAGCCCTCTGCGATAAACTGCCCGAACGGGTTGCATCCGCACAAAAGATCCTGGATGCGGCCGGTCTGCCGAAAGCAAAAGAATATACCGGCGAAACGGGATGGAAGACGCTGGTGGAAAGCAACGAAGTTGATTTTATCTATACCTGCACGCCCTGGCGTTTGCACACACCGATCGCGGTTTATGCCATGAATAACGGCAAACATGTGGCCACGGAAGTTCCCTCAGCGGTAACACTGGATGAATGCTGGCAACTGGTAGAAACTTCGGAGAAGACCAAAAAGCATTGTGTTATGCTGGAGAACTGCTGTTATGATTTTTTTGAAATGATGACGCTGAACATGGTCCGGGACGGATTTTTCGGCGAACTCGTTCATGCCGAAGGCGGTTATTTGCACAACCTGCTGGAAGAAAATTTCAGAAAGGTCAGCGAGAACGGTTATATGGATATGTGGCGTCTCCGGGAAAATGCCATGCGAAACGGCAATCTGTATCCCACCCATGGTTTGGGTCCGCTGGCACAATGCATGAACATCAACCGGGGCGATCAGATGGATCACCTGGTTTCCATGTCTTCCGATGATTTCATGATGGGCGCCAAAGCACGGGAACTGGCTGCAAAGGATAACTACTACCAGGAATTTGCGGATAAGCATTACCGTGGTAATATGAATACCACCCTGATACGGACCATGAAAGGTAAAACGATCATGATCCAGCACGATGTTACCAGCCCAAGGCCCTATTCCAGGATCCATCAGTTGAACGGAACCAAAGGGATGGCCCGTAAATATCCGGAACCGGCGGTGATATCTTCACTGAAAAATCCGGATGACTGGCTGACTGCGGCGGAGATGAAGGACCTGGAAGAAAAGTATACTCTTCCCATTGTGAAACACGTCGGGGAATTTGCCAAAAAGATTGGTGGCCATGGCGGCATGGATTTTATCCAGGACTGGAGACTGATCGATAATCTGCGCAACGGACTACCGCTTGACCTGGATGTATATGATTCGGCCTTATGGAGCGCCATTTCGCCACTCGGCGAAAAATCCGTTGCTTCGAAATCGAGAACGGTGGACGTTCCCGATTTTACACGCGGCGCCTGGAAGACCAATAAACCGTCTGCACTCACCCTGGATGGCGGAGGAACAACAGCGGTAAGGAATGTAAGTGGCAAATAATGTTATTTCCAGTTATAATTCGGTTTGGGACCCATTTCGAAAAGCAAATATTTTCCGTTGACCAGATCGGCGTGACTAATGAAGGGATGTTCTATGGTTTTTCCGTCCAGGCTTACCTTTTGAACATATTTATTCTCTTCGGATAAATTTTTAGCCACGATGTCCAACTGATGTTCGAGATCATTGGCCTTAAAATGCAAGGTCAGCTTGGGAAATTGCGGCGCTCCGATGGCATAAATTCCAGAACCCGGTGCAACAGGATAAAATCCCATCACGCCGAATATGTACCAGGCCGACATCTGACCGCAGTCGTCATTTCCATTAATGCCCAGGGGTTCATTCCGGTAATTGATACGGGTATGCGTTCTCACCAGTTCCTGCGTTTTCCATGGCTGACCGCAATAATCAAACAAATAGATATAATGATGCCCCGGTTCATTATCGTGGTGATAATGGCCCTGTGTAAAATTGGAATCCAGTTTCGCAGCAAATTTTTCATTGCCACCCATAAGTTCTATCATCCCGGGAACGTCGTGCATGGCCCCGAAGGCATAGGTCCATTTATCACCTTCCGTAAAACCTACAGTATCCGGAGTATTAAATGTTCCGTCGAATTTGCGCGGTCCGAAAAACCCCGTTTCCGGTATAAATACATTCCTGTAATTTTTGCTCCATTTGTTTAAGAGGTTATAATCGTCTGTTTTTCCCAGATCCCTGGCTACTACCGAAACGCAATAATCATCATAGGAATATTCAATGGTCCTGGAAACTGATTCGGAAGTTTTATCCACGGGCACAAATCCCACAGAATGTTCATAGCTCATGCCGGCCCTGGCTTCACTGGCCGTCCAGGGATCCCGGTCGGCCCACAGGTGTTTGGTATCACAATCCGGGGGCACCATGGCATCATGGCGAATGGCTTCGTATGCCAGGTTCACATCATATCCGCGAAATCCTTTGATGTATGCATCTGCGATAACGGCATCGGCATGCGTACCGATCATGATGTTTGTTTCAGCCGGATTGGGCCACATCGGCAGCCATCCGCCCTCTTTATACATCTGCAAAAGGGAATTGACCATACCATTCACCAGTTCGGGCTGGGTAAAGACCAGCAGCGGATGCAGCGCCCGGAAGGTATCCCACAAAGAATAATCCGTATAGGAAATGCCATTGTGTACCCGGTCGTCAAAGGCGCTGTAGTATTTTCCATATTCTGAAAATTCCCGGGGAAAAAGCAGGGTATGGAACATGGCCGTATAAAAAATGGTTTTTTGCGCATCCGGTACATCAGCCACCTGAATCCGGCTCAGGTTTTCCTGCCAGATGGTCCGGGTATGTATCGCGAGTTTGTCAAAATACCAGTCAGCGATTTCCTCTTTAAGATTTTTTCTTGCCTGTTCCAGGCTGATAAAGGAAGTGGCCATGCGAACCAGCACCTGCTCCTTATCCTCTGTTTTAAAGCTGATGTAGGCGCCCATGCGGGTACCAAATTGTTCTGTAGTGGATGGAAAAATTTCCGACCCGCTCCAGGTACCGAATACGTCAAACGGCTTGCTGAATTGAATGATGAAATATCCTTTGAAATTGGGAAGCTCCGGTCCAAGCTGCGCAGATTGTCTGTCAGGATTATATCCCGTGATCTCCCTGTTCTCTTTATCCACTTTTACAAATCCCTTCAGCTTTTTTATCCGCGATTCCACATCGTTGGCCTGATCGGCGAGTGCTGGATTCAGGTTGATGCCCTGAATTACAATATGTGACTGGTCCGAACGGGGGAAAGTAAAACGGAAAAAGCCACAACGGCTGGCTGCGGTGATTTCTCCCCTGATCTGTTTTTTGTTTCCGGCCTGGAGCAAAACGGAATAATAATAGGGTTTGACTATCTCATCCTTATGGCTGAAAGGGAGACCCCTGTTTTCCGGCAGCGTCTTCAATTCCCCAACTTCAGGCATCACAGAAAAGTATCCGTAATCGCCCATCCATACCGTGGGTTGATGGGATCCCATAAATCCCATCACCGTGCTGTCCTCATAGATATAAGGCATCCGGCTCATTTTGTTCTGGCTCGTCTGCACCACAAAATTGGTCATGGCGTGCGGGACACCCACCGTTGGAAATGTGCCGCCGCCCTGCAGGTCCTTCTCAAAACCGGCGAATGGCGTTCCGATGAGCGGATTTACATAGTCTATTTCCTGCTTTCTCTGCTGATTGCTTTTTTGTGCATACCCGTTCGATACCAGACTGCAAAGAACCAGGGACAGCGTGGGTATTTTCAATAACGTTTTTATCGGCATATGGCTGATTTGACCGGAGGAATTTAAATGTTTTTATTTTTTGAGGACGACCTTGTACACCACCGCGAAATCGGAAGGATAGTGAGCAGCAGGCTTTATGCTGAGCGCATCATTCTTTTGCGTCCAGCTGACTTTATCCATACTCCCCATCATGGAAATATCCGCAACCAAACCGTGATTCATTTTAATGCCCAGGGATTTGACCAGGGTGCTTTCCGTGGGAAGGCCCAGCGTGATCACAAACAGCGTATCTCCTTTAGTAGTGAACCGGATGTCCTTTGCATTAAACGGTATGGTCTGATCGGCAAACGCGCCACTGGCCGAGCGGGTAGGGCCCTCTCCGTACAACTTCCATGGGCGGGTTCCGTAAATGGCATCGCCGTTTACATCCAGCCATTTACCCGTACCGAGCAACACCTGGGTTTCCTCATCCGTGATGGTGCCATCAGAACGGGGTCCGATATTCAGCAACAGATTCCCATTCTTACTTACGATATCGATCAGGTTGGTGACCACGTAACTGGCCGATTTAAACGTATTGTTTTTGATATATCCCCAGGAGATATTCCCGATGGCATCATCGGTTTGCCAGGGCAGCTGGCGGACGGAATCCAGTTTTCCTCTTTCCAGGTCGAGCACGGCCACGCCATCGGGAAAGGAGCGGTCGTATTTATAATTGATCACAACCCCTTTGTTCCACTGCAGGCCCATATTATAATAATAAGATGCAAAAGATTTACGGTAAGGTTCCAGCGCGGGCTGCTGAATCCACCAGTCGAACCAGAACAGTTGTGGCTGGTATTTATTCACCAGTTCCGTGCTGCGCAGCAACCAGTCGTTCATAAACTCCGGTGTCATGGTTTCATTTTCCTGCCTGGCAGGTCCGTAAAAATCAGCGTATTTCGGATCCAGCACATCGGATTTAAATTCACGACCATGATTGAAAAAGAACCAGTGCTCAATGCGGTGAGAGGAAAGACCGAAGATCAATCCTTGTTTGCGGATCTCTTTGGACAGCTCTTCGATGATATCGCGTTTGGGTCCCATGTTAAACGCGTTCCATCGCGAAAGGGCGGTATTGTACATGGCAAATCCGTCATGATGCTCCGCAACCGGAACAACGTATCTGGCCCCGGCTTTTTTAAACAGCGTGACCCACTGCACGGGATCAAATTTTTCGGCTTTAAACATAGGAATGAAATCCTTGTAACCGAATTTATCCTGGGTGCCGTAAGTGGCCACATGGTGTTTGAATTCATCGGAAGCCGTATCGTACATATTGCGCGGATACCATTCGCTTCCGTACGCCGGCACGGAATAAACGCCCCAGTGTATAAAAATGCCGAATTTGGCATCCCGGAACCATTCCGGGGTCTGATATTTGGAAAGAGACTCCCAGGTGGCCTGGTACCTCTCCTGAGCGTGACCCTGCAAACTGAAATTGATGAGAAAACAAATCAGGAAAAACCGGTATAGCGTTTTTTTCATTCGTTAAATTTTGTATATCGGGTTTAGCGATGAAGATATGGATTATTTGCTATGAACATACCATGGTCGTTAAATGCAATCGTTTGCCTGGCGCAAATGCCGGACCGGCAGATTTCTTCCAATGAAATCGGCAATTACTTTTTTCATGCTTCAGAAAATACTAATTTCAGGAGTCTTTTCTCCGGAGGGAAACAAAAATATTTTACATATTAAATCTGATCAGATGCAACGCAGGAATTTTATGCAGCAATCATTATTAACAGGCGCCACTTTATTAACCGGGGCTTCCCTGAAGGCCAACACACCCCCAGAAAATAAATGGGTGAACGACAGCAAGCCCTTTAATCTGCCATACGCCATCCACGATGGCATGTTTAAAGAATCGGCCGGCGAAAATTTCCTGGATCAGATCAAATTTGCCTACGACAATGGTTTCCGCGCCATGGAAGACAACGGCATGATGGGCAGGGACAGGGCGATGCAGGAAAAAATCGGTAACCTGATGGCGAAACTCGGCATGAGCATGGGGGTATTTGTTATTGACGGTGGGGACAACTGGAAAACTTCTTTTACCACGGGTAAAAAAGAATACTTGGATAAATATGTCGCCACCTGCAAAGAGGCCGTTGAAGTAGCCAAACGCTGTCATGCCAAATGGGCCACGGTGGTTCCCGGATATTTCGACCGCGAATTGCCCATCGGCATCCAGACTGCCCACGTGATCGAGATGCTGCGCCGCTGCGTGGAAGTGGTGGAACCGGCAGGACTGGTTATGGTGATTGAATCCTTAAGCGACAACCCCGATCTTTTTTTGCGTTTTTCCGACCAGGGCTATATGGTTTGCAAGGCCGTGAACAGCCCCTCCTGTAAAATGCTTTTCGATATGTATCACATGCAGCGCAATGAAGGAGACATCATTCCCCACATTGACTGGAGCTGGGACCAGATCGGATACCTGCAGATCGGGGATAACCCCGGACGCAACGAACCAACCTCGGGTGAAATGAATTATAAGAAAATCTTTGAACATCTCTATAAGAAGGGATATAAAGGCGTTCTGGGCATGGAGCACGGCAACGCCAATCCCGGCAAACAAGGGGAACAGGACCTGATCAGGGCCTACCGGTGGAGCGATGATTTTCTAAAAGCGTGATGAAAAAAAGCTTTTCAAAACAGAGAAAGCCGCCCGAAATTTGAGGGCGGCTTTTGCATTTCTTAACTGCCCTTCCCCATCCGGATGCAACACAACCGGTTGCGTAAAAGATTCAGTTTTTTTATTTTCAATTAACTCAAACGATTGCGGGATAACGATCAATTAGCACTATGATTGTAACACGCTTACTGTCAGGTATCTATAGTTGCTCAAATAAGCTATTGCAAACCGCTCCTCAAGACCTGGTTTGCGGAAAAGTTAAAGTTCATTCGCTAATGCTAACTTCATCCCACTAAAACATAATTGCTTATGCCTCTACATTATTTAAAAAAGATAATGGTGTTCAGTTTACTATTCTGTTTCATCATTAGTCAGACCTTCGCACAGACCAGGAGGATAACGGGAAAAGTTACCAACGAAAAAGGCGAGCCTGTAGCAGGTGCCACCGTTCAGGTCAACGGATCCAGGACAGGAACATCCACGGATGAGAAAGGGGATTTCGCCATCACTGTTGGTTCCAATGCAAGGACTTTAGAAATTTCAAATGTTGGTTATACCGCCGCGACAGTCGCCATTGGTAATTCCGATGAAGTATCAGTCAGTCTGATACCGGAAAACTCAACGCTGAATGATGTTGTTGTGGTAGGTTATGGTACAGCCCGCCGGAAAGACATTACTGGTGCGGTGTCCAGCATTTCATCCAAAGACTTTAACCAGGGTGTTGTTACGACGCCAATGGATGCGATCCAGGGTAAGGTGCCCGGTCTGGTTGTTACCAAACCCGATGGCGATCCGAACTCGAATCCGATCATCCGTTTACGCGGACAGACTTCGGTTTACGGTCAGCAGGCGCCGCTGATCGTTGTTGACGGGATTATTTTAGACAACTATGAAATGCTGTCTTCCATTCCTCCGTCAGACATCGCCACGTTCGATTTCCTGAAAGACGCTTCTGCAGCTTCTATTTATGGATCACGCGGCGCCAATGGCGTAATCCTCATCACCACAAAGAAAGGGAAAGCAGGAAGCATCCGGCTTACTTACGATGGCTACGGCACCCTCTCCAAAGATGCCAAATACTTCGACCTGCTGAACAGGGATGAATATCTGAAACTTGCCCCGGCAAACTCTGACCAGGGGGGAAACAGCGACTGGCAAAGGGCAATTACGCAAACAGGATATACGCAGAGTCATTCACTGGGCCTTTCGGGAGGAACGGGTGGCTTCACTTATAATGGTTCCGTGTATTATCAGGATCAGAAAGGCATTGTGATTAATACGGGCAGAAAACAATTGGGTGTTCGCCTGAGTTTGGATCAGAAAGCCTTTAACGATAAACTGGATGTACAGGTTAATGTATTGAATACCCAGACCATCCATGATAATGTGGATGCCAACATTTTTTACTGGGCGTATAATATCCTCCCAGTTACGCCGGAAAAAGTGGATGGAAAGGACAACCCGATCTACAACTACAATTATCTGAATCCGATCTGGGTTCAGAATAATGAGTATAAAAAAGCTACGGACAATCTGAATCAGCAAAGTATCACTGTCAACTACGAACTGCTGAAAGGTCTGAAGATCGGAGCATTCGGCAACGTCAGCAAGTTCAACACGCAATACGATTATTATTTACCTACGATTCCCGGAGCCGGAACTGCCATTAATAACAATGCATTCAGGTCCACCTCAAACAACAATTCGCAAAAAGGGGATTTACATATTAATTACGCGGGGAGTTTTGGAAAAAGCAATGTGACCGCAACGGGCGTGTATGAGTATAACTATTATGAGAATGATAACTACAACGCATCGGGAGCTGGTTTCCTGGTAGATGGCAATCAGTACAATGCTTTACAGTCCGGCATTAACTCCCTCCAAAACATTTCCTCCTATAAGGAAGAATTTAAGCTGATCTCCTTCCTGGCCAGGGCAACCTACAATTATGATAATAAGTATTATCTGACAGCAAGTATTCGCCGGGATGGTTCTTCCAAGTTTGGACCCAATTATCAAAACGGATACTTCCCGGCCGTTTCAGCTGCCTGGCGAATAAGCCAGGAGAAATTCCTGAAGGATGTCAGCTGGTTAGATGAATTAAAAATCAATGCGGGATACGGTGTAACGGGAAACTCCGATGCCATCGGCGCTTACAATACGCTGTTGCTGCTGGGAGGTTCCGTTCGTACTTATGATCCGACCAACCTGGGCAACCTCTGGCCGGTGGGATATACACCCATTCAAAACCCGAACAGTGATCTCCGGTGGGAAGAACGTGTGGGACAAAACCTGGGTGTCGAATTTTCATTGCTGAAAAGCCGGGTAACGGGTAGTGTTTCGGTGTTCAATGACAAGACAAAGAACATGCTGTACAATTACGGCGTGCAAACCCCTCCCAATTTCATCGGTTCGGTGCTCGCCAATGTGGGCAGTATGACCAACAAAGGTGTTGAACTGGGCCTTAATGTGTTCATCATTCGCCAGAAAGATATCGACTGGTCAGTCGGCGGACAGATCACCACGGTGCATACCCGGGTGACCAGTCTCTCCGGTAGCTGGCAGGGGAATCCGGTGGCTACTGACCATATTAATACCGGGGCGGCCGGTGGACAGGGCTTAAGCTTCAATCCGCTAACCTATCTCCAGGTCGGTTACACGCCTAATGTATTTTACCTACCTCATTTTGTGGGCATTGATCAGACCGGAACTCAATTAATGGATTCTGCACACGTTGGGCAAGTGGGTTTCTACGGAAACCCGACATACTACTACGTAGACCCATCTCCCAAATTTACCTATGGAATTAATACCGGCTTCCGCTTCAGATCCTGGAACCTGAGTGCCGCTTTCAATGGCAATTACGGGCAAAAGATCTATGACAATGCGCGGCTGAATCTCGCCAACTATGCTTCCCGTTTTCCTGGTTTGAACGTTTTGAAAGAAACATTTACTAACGGTTTGAAAGACGGGCCGACGACATCTGATTACTGGCTGGAAAAAGCATCTTTCCTCAGGCTACAGAGCTTAACGATTGGCTATACTTTCCCTCATGTTGCGGGATTGGAAAACCTCAGGGTATACGCATCGGGCAATAACCTGTTCGTCATTACGCCTTACAAAGGACTGGATCCTGAAATTTCTCCAGTCGGCGGAGCCGGAGGAAGCCGTGCCAACACTGGCAATCTGGCCACTTCGCTCAGGGGTGCATATGGTGGTCTTGGAGGCGCAGGATCGGGCCAGGCCTATATCGACAATAACTATGCGGGCAGTGGATTTTATCCAAGAGCCCGGTCATTTACCATCGGGGTATCAGTCACGGTAAAATAACTATCCTGTGCGCTTGAATATTAACCATTGTACTAACTAAGAAATATTTTTTAATATGAATCGATTACCAGATATAAGAAAATGGATGCCTGTGATACTGATGTTGTCCATCATCGGGGTTTCCTGCACCAAGCTGGATGTAAAAACGTACAGCTCGATACCCAGTTCAACATTTTGGAGAAATGCTGCCGAAATTTCAGCGGGTAAAGCGCCGTCCTATGCGAATCTTCCCAATGTGATCGGGCACAGCAGCCCTGGCTATACTACTGAAATTGCCTCAGATGACATGGTGTATCCCGTCCGCGGCTCTGACTGGGGTGATGGAGGATACTGGACGGAGATGTATTTCCACCAGGAAGATAAAAATGATGTTCATGGCAACATGAACGGATGCTGGAGTCCAATTTTCTCAGGTGCGGGTAATTGTAATTTTGTAATTTACACCCTGCAGAATTTACCAGCAGGCACTGACGCCACTATGGATGCTGATATAGCGGAAATGACCGCTCTCCGGTCCTGGTATTATTTACAGGGCATGGATATGTTCGGAAATATTCCCTATGTTACCAATTTTAAGGTAGATCCCAGCACGGTAACCAATATTCCCAGAGCGGATGTTTTTGATTCACTCGAAAGGGATCTGAAAGCCGCAATCCCCAATTTGTCTCCCACTGTAGACGCTACTACCTACGGGAAGGTAAATAAGTGGACGGCTTTCGCCACGCTGGCAAGAATGTATCTTAATTCATCTGTATATCTGGCCGGGCCGAACCTCCCTTATCAGCCAGGAGCCCGGAAAGATGCAGAATGTATAGCCATGTGTGATTCTATTATTGAAAGTGGTATATTCCATCTCGAACCAGACTATTACGATTGCTTCTATGGAGTAAATAATACCAGTCCGGAAAATATTTTCGTCGTTCCCTTTTTCGACAACAGTCCCACCATACAGGGTAATGGGTTGATTCAGGCATCGATCGAGTTTAATTCGGCGCTTACTTTCGGAATTCCCTGTTGCAACTTTGGAAACAATGGAGCATCCACGACCACCGAATTTTATAAATACTTTGACACCAGCTCTGTCTATTCTACAAATACTGTGGTTATAAATGGACGTACCGTTCATCAAAGGTTACGCACATTCAATGATCAGCGGGCAGGACAATATCTTATCGGCCAGCAATTTCAGGGCGACGGGATAACCAATTATCCTCCTTACAGAAACTGGGTGGTTGATAATGATGATGTGTGCTGTACGTATGGTGATGCAAATCAGGTGGCATCAGAAAAAGCAACAACTAAAATCGGCGATTTCTATAACAACATCTACACCCCAACCATTATTTACGCCGACATGACCGAGTTCAATAATCCAGCGGCAACGTTCCGGCATGCCGGTCTCAAAAATATCAAATATTGGCCGCAACAGGGACCCAACACCAATGGCGGTATGGGAAACGCCTTTGTTATTTTTCGATTGGCAGATATCTACTTAATGAGAGCAGAAGCCGAGTATTATAGTGGGGATTTAGTAGGTGCCTTAAATGATTTCAATTTTGTTCGCATGAGGGCCTATTCGCAAAATCCAGCATTCATGTGGACATTAGCCAATCTGACTCCCGCTAACATACTTGCAGAGAGAGCAAGGGAACTGGCCTGGGAAGGTGTGAGGCGCAGCGATCTGATCCGCTTCGAAATGAACACCGGGACCAAATATTACACCGGTGCCCGGACTTATCCGCCGAAACCTGCCGATGCAGCCGATGGTCATAATTTGCTTTATCCTATTCCGCTAAATCAGATTAACACCAACAAGAATCTGAAACAGAACCCGGGGTATTAAATTTCAGGAAAACCAAATAGAACGGCCTTTTCAGCGTCCGTCATGCAGGAGTAGCCTAACAGCTACTCCTGCTTTTTGTTAACAGGATGATGTCACGATAGCAAATTCCTTATCTTGAGCACAGTGAACAAATATTCTTATTTCTCTGTCCTTTTTTTAATATTGACGAATGCATGTTCCCACCGGAGTCCTGCCTTATTCAATGCATTGCCGTCGTCCCAAACCAACATTCATTTTATTAACGGCAACACGGATACCGACACACTCAGCATCCTGGATTACATGTATTTCTACAACGGCGCCGGCGTAGCGATCGGCGATATCAATAACGATGGCCTTCCCGATATCTATTTCGCTTCCAACACCGGAGGCAATAAATTGTATCTGAACAAAGGGCATTTCAATTTTCAGGATATTACTGATAGTGCAGGTGTGGGCGGACATGCCGACTGGACCACCGGCGTTACGATGGCCGACGTGAATGGGGATGGCCTTTTGGATATTTACGTATGCGCTGTCGGCAATTTTTACCAAAGGGATTCTATAGGAGAAAAGCATCTGTATTTTCAACACTCCCGCAACCAGCTTTTCATAAACAACGGCAACAATACATTTACCGAAAGCGCCGCAAAATGGGGACTGGATATCGTTGGATACAATACCCAGGCCGTTTTTTTCGACTACGATAAAGACGGAGATCTGGACATGTTTCTGCTGCAGCATTCAACACACCAGACCGATTCCTACGGACCCATTTCTCTGAGGGACAAATACAGCGCGGAAAGCGGCGGCAAACTGTACCGCAACGACGGGGATCATTTTACCGATGTCACCAAAGGCTCTGGTATTTATAGCAGCGCCCTGGGTTATGGGCTGGGCGTAGCAGTAGCCGATCTGAACCATGACGGTTTTGACGACATCTATGTAAGCAATGACTTTCACGAAAACGATTACTATTATATCAATCAGGGCAACGGCACTTTCAGGGAAATGAACAATCAGGCTTTCGGGCATGAATCCAAATTTTCCATGGGGAACGATATCGCAGATATCAATAACGATGGCTGGCCGGATATCATGACGGTGGATATGCTTCCTGAAGACGAAAAAGTCTTGAAGTCTTCTTTGGGCGACGACCCGCTGAACCTTTATATGTATCAGCGCAGTTTCGGATATAACTATCAATACGCCCGCAATTGTCTGCAATTAAATACCGGGAGAGGAAAGAAATTTTCAGACATCGCCCTCTTTAGCGGTGTTTCCGCCACGGATTGGAGCTGGGGACCACTCATAGCGGATTACAACCTGGATGGACAAAATGATATTTTTGTTTCCAATGGCATCAAGAGCCGGCCCAATGATCTGGACTATTATAAATTCATTTCCGGACTGCCCCAGCGTCATACCAGTGTGGGCAAGCGGGAACATGATAAGCGGATATTGGAACATCTGCCTCCGGGAGCCTGGCATAATTATATTTATGAGGGTGACTCCAGCATGAAATTTCAGGACCGGTCGACTGACTGGGGATTTGAAAAAGCCACGTTATCACAGGGAGCGGCCTATGCAGATCTCGACGGGGATGGTGCACTGGACCTGGTAACGAACAATATGAATGAACCCGCGGGCATCTACAGAAATAATGTGCGCGGACAAAATCCCTTATCCCATTATCTTACCATTCAACTAAGGGGTAAATCTCCCAACAGCTTCGGTATAGGAACCAAGGTTTTTTTGTTTGCCGGCGGAAAACTATTCTATCAGGAGTTGCAACCTGAGCGGGGATTCATGAGCAGCAGTGAACCTTTACTTCATTTCGGTCTTGGACAACGCAACCTGGTGGACAGTATGGTGGTGATTTGGCCGGACAATACCGTCCAGAGGATCTACAAACAGGAAGCGAATCGTAAACTGCTATTGATTTACCAGCGGGATAAAAACGATACAATCAGGAACCACTATGCTTTTGTCAATGCACTCCTGCATACACAGGACTCCTCCGAACTGAAGGACATCACCGTACAATCCGGTATTCATTATATTCACCAGGAAGACCGTTCATTCATAGATTTCAACGAGCAGATATTTCTTCCGCATGAATTGTCCACCCCCGGCCCCAAAGTGGCGGTGGCGGACGTGAATGGCGATGGTCTTGAAGACTTCTTTGTATGCGGAGCCAAAGGTCAGGGAGGCCGTCTTTTTTTACAAAAAAGGGACGCTGGTTTTAGGGCATCACCGGATTCCGCTGTTTTTCTGGCCGACCGTAATTGCGAAGATGTAGATGCCCGGTTTATTGATGTTAATGGGGACGGATTTCCCGATTTGTATGTGGCCAGCGGAGGAAATGAATACTCCGGCAATGCGCCTGAACTTCAGGACCGGCTGTATATGAACGATGGTAAAGGACATTTTACAAAATCAACCACGCTTCCCCCGTTATATGAAAATAAATCCGTTGTGCGTGCAGCTGATTTCGATAAAGACGGAGACCAGGATATTTTTGTCGGTGGCCGGGCCAACGCCAGCATATATGGAATGCCACCCACCAGTTATCTGTTGCGTAATGATGGAAAAGGGAACTTCAGCATCGTTACGGACGAGGTGATTCCGGGTCTGTCTCATATCGGTATGGTTACCGATGCCACCTGGATGGATGTTGACAAGGATGGATGGCCAGACCTGATCGTCACCGGCGAATGGATGCCACCGATCCTGTTTAAAAATAACCATGGGCATTTTACCCGCGAAACACTCACCAGCAACGATGTTGAATTATCCGGATGGTGGAGTACGATAAAAATAGCTGATATCAATGGCGATGGTTTCGACGACCTGGTGCTCGGAAATTACGGGCTCAACAGCAAACTAACCGCGAGTTCCGAATATCCACTGAAGATGTATGTGGGGGATATCATGGGCACTGGCCGCATGGTTCAGATCATGGCCATCGCAAAAAAAGGGAAATACTATCCCTTTCTGAATAAAGAAAATCTGGAAAAGGGATTGCCTTATCTCAAGAAACAATATTTGAGTTATGGAGAGATGGCCGGGAAAACGGTGGAAGAAATATTTGGTAAAAAGTTGGACAGTGCTGCCTTGTTCAAGGTTTATACGCTGGCTTCCACGGTGCTGATCAATGACGGAAAAGGGCATTTTACGCCCGTTGTTCTTCCCGCTGTTTTTCAATGGTCACCCATTTTCGCCTTCGCGGCGCATGATTTTAACGGAGATGGCAAAATGGATTTGCTGGCCGGAGGCAATTTTTACGGCACCGAGCCTTTCGAAGGGCGTTATGATGCCATGCCCCTGGAGCTATACCGGGGAGATGGCAAAGGGGGATTTAAAGCAGAACTGCCACTGCCGTCACCGCTGGATACACTTTCGGGACAGGTAAGAAGTATTCAACCCATCCGGTTGGGCAATGGGGAAAATGCCATGATCGTTGGTTTTAACAACGGTCCGCTTCGCTTATTGAGCTATTGAAGAACGGAGCGGATAAGTTAATTCGATCTTTATGATGGAGCTATCGGAAACCGGCAGCGGAGATAAATATTTCTCAAAATCCGCAGAAGCGATATTCAACTGGTGGTCGTAGATATATTTTTCCATAGCCCGGTAAGCAGTAACCCGGTCGCAGAAAGGACCTTCATAGGATCCCGTCACGAGCACCTGGTTACCGGGCAATTGTTGACACTTTACCAGATAATCACCATCGATAACCTGGCTGATGTGAATGCCGGCCATGATTTTAGTGGTATCCCCCGGCAGGAATTCGAAAGAGATGTTTCTTGATCCGGTCGGCTTAACATGATGAGCCATGGCAAAACTATCCAGCTCGTGAAATAAGTCAGGCAGTTTTTTGAAAATATCTTGACCACTGGTCACGGTCTCCCGCCGGGTTAGGAAGATGGTATCAGCAGGATTCTTAAATTGAATGGGCAGGCCATAAAACCTGGTTGGATTATCGAGATAGGATTTTAATCCGGAGATGGTTTTATCAGCAAAGGATTCTGATTTAAGAAATGGCAGAATCTTGTAGAGCAATCTGGAATCCTGATCGTAGTTGATCCGGGCATTGTGAAATGAGGTTGGCTGACCATTGCCAACATAGGGGACTATGGAATAAATAAACATGGAATGTAGCGATCCTCTTGTTTCTTCCAGCTGATATAAAAGGTAATTGACCTGGGTGATCTTGATTTCTTTTCCCGGGATATTCAGGACGATGACGTGATGAACGGTATCTTCCCGGAAACTACAGGCAGTCGAGTCTTTATACCAGGCCTCATGAACGGATGAATCCCATTTAATCCAAAGAGCCGGTTTCATGGTGCAAGAAACAATATTATCCATTGTATTACCTATAAAAACCTGGTTTTTCTGGACAGAAGGAATTAAAAAAGTTACAATCAGCACGAGCACAACAAGACCGGACAAGACAAAAAAAACTTTTTTCATAATGGAGATGCTTTGGTGGGATCAAAATAGTTCCCTGTTGAATTTTAAAATTAATCGAATTTTTATGGATGGCGGCAAAGGTTTATTATATAGTGCAATATTTCTTTTTTCAGGGCTGCTGATAACCGGATGCCATCAGCATCAGAAAATAAAAATACTTGAAAATGAAAACCTGAAACTGGAATTAGCCGGCAACCTCCCCCTGATCAATGGCTACACCGTTAAGCAATCCGGTATTATTCTGCAGGGAGATTCCGGATCTTCCGGCTGGGTAGTAAATGGGCACCTGTATCCCTGGAAGGAATGGAATATCCGTACTTATTCCACCGTATTAAAAAACAGTTTCGTGTCCGGAATCTTCTATCATATGCAGTTGCCGGCTCTTTCTCTGGATTTTGATTATACCATTTCGCTTAGCTCCGATATCGCACACCTTTCGATTAGCCATGTCCGTGATCCTGACCACCAATTCAACAGCCTGGACTGGGGAGAAAAACCACTTCTGCATTCAGACGACAGCAGCATGAACTGGTGGACGCGCCAGTCTTCCCTGTACAAACCCTTTGAAAGAAAAAAGCTCGCCATCCGGGGACTGTGGACCTGGGATGAATTCAGGGGAAGGGTCGGGGACAGCATTTCCCCGGAATCCGGAATTGACGCCTGTTTGTGGAAGCCGGATTACAAAAATGCAAATGGGCAGCGACAACACGGTATGGTAGCGGGCTTGGTCAGCAATACCGACCTTTTCCCCATACGCGTGGAAGGCGGTCCAGGCAAGGGATTTTCCCTCGGACTGAATACTTATTATCACCGGTTGATGGGTCAGCCCATGCCGGACCTGCAGGCGAAATTATTTCTGGGGGCCGATGTGAACGGGGACAGCCTGACGGATGACCACGATTATTTTTTCTGGCGGAACAGCCAGCTGCCTGATGTGCCGGATTTTATCCGGGGATCCATCACCTATAAAGTCTTTATGGACATACCTGATCAGTCACAGCCTTCCACCACGCTGGATCAGCTGGACAAGATTGTTACCGGCATCCACAATATCACGGACGGCATTCCGCAGATTGCTTATATGGTGGGCTGGCAATACAAAGGGCATGATACCGGGTATCCTGCGCTGGACAAATGGAATGAACGGCTCGGACAGCATTCCGAAGTATATAAAAAATCGGCCTGGTACCGGGACCACCTGAATACCATTTTGTCCTACCACCTGAATATTGATGATGCCTACAGATTCAACAAAGACTGGGACAATTCGCTGATGGCCACAGATTATGACAAAGGCCCCATGTTCTGGCAAATGTCTTATTTGAAGACCGATAGCAATTTTCATATCTCTCATTATAAGGATGTAAAATCGGGCGCCGTATTCAACAGACTGGCAGAATTTCTGAAAACAGTACCGGTGCAAAAAATTGTACACCTGGACGCTATGCGCAGCACCAACTGCAACCCCGCCTGGGAAAAAGACAGGGTTGGCGTGAGGGAAGAGCTTGACCTGGGATTAAAGCCCATTATGCGATGGCTGAAGGAGAAAGGGATTGAAGTGACCACAGAAGGACAGAACGGAAATCCACAGGAATTGATGGGGTGGATAGCAGGTGTTTATCATATGGACGACCCGAGCGACGCCGATCTAATGATCCATCACCTTAAACTACTGGGTGGTGGTCTGGGAGAGGGACGCGGACGTTACGAATGCGGACTGGGCACTTCATTGCATGAGGATCTGGCTTACCGGAAGGTCGGTCAGAATCTGAGTTTTGTTAAAGACTGGACTACCATTAAAGAACGCATCTATCTCGGCTCATTGCTCTACATCTATTATCAGCAAAGACAGATACTAAATGTGAAAAGGGCGCCGGATCTCCTAAAGGTTTATTATGATGATGGTACCATTGCCCTTATCGATACAAAAAACAATCACCTGCTGGTCAGCCGCGGCAACCTCGTGATTGCCCGGGACGATGACCGTTTTATTCCGTTGGACAGCGGCATTTATGCCTTCAGCAGAAATGGATCTGTACAGGATTGGGTTCTCCCACCTGAATATAGCGGTAAGGAACTTGAGGTTTTCTCGCTGACCGAAAAAGGCAGGGGGGCAGCCCCGGCATGGGGTGTAACCGGGAACAGAATCCGGCTTTCTTTAAAGGCTGATGAACCGGTTGAGATTAAAATAAAAAAATAAAAAATACTAAACAACATGTCCAGATATTTTATTTATTGCTTACTGTTTGTTTTACTGTCAAACATCACAGTATCCTGCACAATGCAATCCCATGATGAAAAGGAAACAGCCGGAGGCTGGATAAAATACGACAGCAACCCCGTCCTCGGCGGAGACCTGGCCGGCATTGCCATTCATTCCGGGGCGGACCTGGGATTCTAAAACAGAAAAACGATGCACAGGGTTGTAAAATATATGGTTTTGGCGCTGTTCAGCTTCTTTGCCGTTCCGGGTCAGATTTATCCGCAAACGATTGTATTGAATTCTGAATCGTTTAAGCACTATATTGATTCGTTTAACGTGAACGATCAGGAACTATATCCGCAATACATTCCAAATAGTCAGAGCTGGAAGTTTTTATCAGAGAATATTCCGCTTTTGGATTGCCCGGACAAGATGATGGAACAAACTTATTATTTCAGGTGGTGGACGTACAGAAAACACATCCGGAAAACACCGGAGGGGTTTGTGATCCTGGAATTTCTGCCGGATGTATCCTGGGCAGGTAAATACAATACGATTAACTGTGCGGCGGGTTTACATGTATATGAGGGCCGATGGTTGCACGACCAGACTTATATGAAAGATTATATCCGCTTCTGGTACAAGGGGGGCGGGGATATGCGCGCTTACAGTTGCTCGATGGCGGATGCCCTGCTGAACCAGAGTTTTGTAACCAGTGACGTTTCCCAGGCGGAACGTCTGCTGCCTGATCTGGTGAACAATTATACCCTCTGGGAAAAAGAAAACAGCGACAGCACCGGCCTCTATTTTCAGATCGACGGAAAGGATGGCATGGAAGTATCCGTTTGCGGAGAGAATTCAGAAAAACCGGCTTACCGGCCAACCATCAACGCCTATCAGTACGGAGATGCCCGGGCGATTTCCAAAATCGCCGCCCTGTCGGGCAAAGAAAATATGGCTTCAGTTTTCGATCAGAAGGCAGACCGGCTGAAAGAAAAACTGCAGGAAAAACTATGGGATGACCATGCCGGATTTTTTAAAGTGCTTCCCCGTGGTGCCGGCGCTCCATTTTGTACCGCGCGGGAACTATTGGGCTATACCCCATGGTTTTTTAATATGACCGGATCTTCAGATGAGAGTGCCTGGAAATTCTTAATGGATAAATCGTACTTTTTTGCACCCTTCGGACTTACGACGGTTGAACAAAACCATCCCGGATTTGCCATCTCCTATAACGGCCATGAATGCCAGTGGAACGGCCCCAGCTGGCCATTTGCCAGCTCGGTTACCTTAACCGGTCTTGCCAATACGCTGAACAACAGCCGGCAGAAATACATCGGAAAACAGGATTATTTTACATTACTCAGACAGTACGCGAATGCGCAGCAATTAAGACGTGAGGATGGAAAGCTGGTTCCCTGGATAGATGAAAATCTGAATCCATATACCGGTGACTGGATAGCCAGAACCAGATTGAAAACGTGGGAGGGGGGAACCTGGTCAGCAGAAAAAGGAGGGGTGGAAAGAGGAAAGGATTATAATCATTCCACCTATTGCGATCTGATCATTTCCGGTTTGATCGGCATCAGGCCCCAACTGGGGAATCAGTTGGTCATCAATCCGCTGGTGCCTGAGAATACATGGGACTATTTTTGCCTGGACCGCGTTTTATATCACGGACATATGCTTACCGTGGTCTATGATAAAACAGGCAGGCGATATAAAAAAGGCAAAGGCTTTTTTATTTTTATTGACGGAAGGAAAGTGGCGACCTATCCGAAATTGCAGAAAATCAGCTTAGCCATAAACAGCAATTACTAATGGTTATACCACAGAAATCGATCCGGCTTCTCATTCTCCTCATGCTATTCGGCGGGATTATCTGCGCACAAACACCATCGGCGCACGATCTTTCTTTTGACTCCCTGGCAACACGCTGGGATGAGGCCATTCCGCTCGGAAACGGCATGCTGGGCTCGCTGGTCTGGCAAAAGGGCGAACGCCTGCGTTTCTCCCTGGATCGCGCCGACCTATGGGATTTGCGCCCCATGCGGGGCTTACACCGAAAGGAATTCAGCTATCAATGGGTTTACGGCCAGGTGATAAAAAAAGACTATGAAATCGTTCAGCGGTATTTCGATGAGCCTTATCTGAATGATCCGGCACCTTCCAAAATTCCGGGCGCAGCACTGGAATTTGACACCCGGGAATGGGGGCCGGTTCAGGACGTGCATTTGTTTATTCAAAATGCGTTATGCATCGTAAAATGGACCAACGGGGTGGTTTTAAAAACCTTTATTCATGCTAAAAAACCAGTGGGGTGGTTCCGGTTCGAAAACCTGTCACAGGATCTGACGCCCATGCTCGAGGCTCCTAAATACCAGGGGGCTATAGATTCCAATGCGCGGGGAACCGTGGAAGGGGACGATCTCAGCTTGCTGGGATATCAACAGGGGGTTATTAAAAAGACAGGCAACCACATCACCTATCGTCAGACAGGCTGGGGCGGATTCACTTATGAGGTTGATGTGTATTGGAAAAAAATAAATGCGCATACGCTGGAAGGCGTATGGAGCATTTCGGCGCATTTTCCGGACAAAAAAATCAACCGTGCAGGAATTGATCTCACCGGCGAAATGAAAAAGGGATACGGCGAAGATTACCGCTCACACAAAAGCTGGTGGACCGTATTCTGGAGTAAGTCGGCCGTACACATACCGGAGGCTGCACTGGAAAAGCAATGGTTCCTGGAACAATACAAATTCGGCTCTGCAGCCCGCAGGGGAGCGCCGCCCATATCCCTGCAGGCGGTATGGACTGCAGATAACGGGCGCCTTCCGCCATGGAAAGGAGATTTTCATCATGATCTTAATACCGAACTGAGTTACTGGCCCTGCTATAGTGGAAATCATCTGGTGGAAGGTCTGTCTTATCTCGATCACCTGGATGCCAACAAAGCCAATTACAAACGATTTACAAAAAGATATTTCAATAAGGAAGGACTGGCGGTGCCCGGAGTAACGACCCTGGACGGAACCGAAATGGGCGGCTGGATTCAATATTCTTTATCACCGACCACCGCGGCGTGGCTTGCTCATCATTATTACCTGCATTGGAAATACAGCATGGACAGAACCTTTTTAAAAACCAGGGCTTATCCCTGGATCAGAGACGTTGCCGTGTTTTTAGAGAACATGACTTACCCGGATGAAAACGGAAAACGAAAACTGCCCATGAGTTCCAGCCCGGAGATCCATGAGAACAGCCTCAATGCCTGGTTTATGCAAAACACCAACTACGACCTGGCTTTGATGAAATTCACTTTTAGTGCGGCAAAAGAGCTGGCATCGGAACTCGGTCTGAAAAAAGAGGCTGAGCACTGGAATACCATCGGATCACAGTTCGGCGACTATGCGTTATCGGACAATGACGAACTGAAGTTTGCGCCATCCAAACCCTATGATGAATCGCATCGTCATTTCTCCAACCTGCTGGCCATTTATCCTTTGGGGCTGCTGCAGTGGGAGCACAATGAAAAAGAGCGGTCCATCATCAAACACTCGCTGGCCCTGGTAGACAAGATTGGATCCGCCAACTGGTGCGGTTATTCCTTTGCCTGGCTCGCGAGTCTGAAAGCCCGCGCAAAAGACGGGGAGGGTGCAGCCACCGCACTGGAAATATTTGCCAAAGCATTCTGCTCGGTAAACAGTTTTCACCTTAATGGAGATCAAACCGGATCAGGTTACTCCTCATTTACCTATCGCCCATTTACCCTGGAAGGAAATTTTGCTTTCGCCTCTGGCTTGCAGGAAATGTTATTGCAGAGTTATGCCGGCTTCATCGAAATCATGCCGGCCGTTCCGGATTCGTGGAAAGATATATCTTTCGAAAGGCTGAGGGCCGAAGGTGCCTTCCTGGTCAATGCTCAAAAAACCGGCGGACAAATAACTGAAGTGCAAATCAGCGCTGAAAAAGGAGGCACGACCAAACTGAAACTGCCTTTTACCGCATGGAAGGCAGGTCGGCAAAAAGGCATCACGGCAAAAGATAATGGTGATGGTTTTCTTACGCTGCTGTGTAAACCTGGTGGAATGATAATAATCAATAATCTGAATAAATAAAGATCATGAATCAAAAAAGAAAGCTACCGGGTAAAATGGTTTTAATGCTGATTTTATCCTTTATAACAAAAGCCGGGTTTGCGCAAAACTATCAGGCCACCTGGGAGTCCCTTGACAAAAGGCCGGTTCCGCAATGGTATAAGGATGCGAAGTTCGGCATTTTTATCCACTGGGGCGTCTATTCGGTGCCTGCATTTGCTCCAAAAGGAAGTTATGCCGAATGGTATCAGAACAGATTAATGAGCGGAGATTCTGCCACCGTGGCATACAACAAAAAAGTATTCGGGGATCTCACTTATTATCAATTGGCCGATCGTTTTAAAGCAGAATTATTTAATCCGGATCAATGGGCGCAGATCATTGAAAAATCAGGCGCCAAATATGTTGTGCTGACTTCCAAACATCATGATGGTTTTGCCTTATGGCCAAGCAAAGAAGCTTCTGAATCCTGGGGCTTCCCTTGGAACGCCGCAGAGGTTGGGCCGCACCGGGATTTGCTGGGCGATTTGTTTAAGGCACTTCGTAAAACATCGGTTCACGCCGGACTATATTATTCCCTGTATGAATGGTACAATCCCATGTGGTTAAAAGACAGGAAACAATATGTTGCCGAACACGAATGGCCGCAGATGAAAGATGTGATCAATACCTATAAGCCCGACGTATTCTGGACGGATGGAGAATGGGATGAGAGCGCGGAGTTCTGGAAATCAAAAGAGTTCCTGCAATGGATGTACAATGAAAGTCCGGTTAAAGATAAAGTGGTCACCTACGACCGCTGGGGTAACGGAGTAAGATTTAAGCATGGAGGTGTGTACACTCCGGAATATCAACCCAATGTAAATTTTTCCGATCACTACTGGGAAGAAAGCCGCGGTATGGGATTCTCCTATGGATATAACCGCGAAGAAGATGCCTGGGATTATAATTCCGCCAAAGCACTGGTGCTTCAACTGGTGGATAAAGTGAGCGGTGGTGGCAATTTTCTGCTGGACATAGGACCCGATGGTCATGGAAAAATCCCTCCCATCATGCAGGAGAGATTACTGCAGATCGGAAACTGGATGAAATACAACCACGAAGCCATCTATAATACCGTCCGATGGAGAACAAAAGCACAATGGAGCGAAGGAAACAGGAACTACAATCCCTCTACCAGCAGTGGTGATGTATTGCTGAAATTAACGGTTGATCCTGATCCCGGCTATGCCGTGATGCAATGTTTTTTTACCTATAACCCATCCGAAAATAATTTATACGCCATCCTACCGGTCTGGCCCAAAGGAAAATTTGCGCTGAGGGATCTGACCATGACCCCGGGAAGCAAAATTACCCTGCTCCAAACCGGTGAAACGCTGGACTGGACGCAACAGGGGAAGGATGTGCAGGTCAATTTCCCTCCCTTCGATCCGGCTAAAATAAAGGACGAATCTGCCTATGTGATTAAAATTGGTGCATTCGGAAAATTCGCCGGCAACCCAACCATTGATCTCAGCTATCCTGCGAAATCATTGAAACCGCGGATCACCATTACCGGTCAGCCGGACGTTGAAATTCATTATACCCTCGATGGAACAGTACCGGAACTGTTCTCACCCAAATACGCGAAACCTTTTCTCGCCGACCATTCTGGAAAACTTTCCGTGCGGTCATTTAAAGACGGATCGCTGCCCGGGGATACCCTTTCTTCCGAACTAACCGTATTAAATTATCTGCCTGCGAAAAAAAATACGGCTTCACTTCAAAATGGTTTGCAGATGAGTGCCTATGAATTATCACCAAAATCCGTGGATGAACTCGAAGCCGCAAAACCGGTAAGAGAAGCTATCGTCAGGGACATTTTTCTGGGCCAGCTGCCGCGCGAAGAATATGCGGGACTGATGTACAAGGGATATGTGCAGGTTCCCGAAGAGGGGATCTATACCTTTTTCCTGTCTGCCGATGACGGCGGCAAATTGTGGATCGACGAGCAGCTGGTGGTGGATAATGATGGCACGCATTCTAACGTTGAAAAATCAGGAAGGATTGCACTGGGCAAAGGACTTCATGTATTCAAGCTGAGTTATATACAGGACAAAAGCACGAAATTCCTAAGTTTGAAATACCAGGTGGATGCCGGCGCAAAAAAAGATTTGCCCGCTGCTTTTTACAGGACTGCAAAATAGAAACACATTTTATAAATAGTGAAAATGCAAAGTGGATAACAATGACTAAAAGTGGAATCGTGAAAATGGGTATGTTCATGTGGATTTTAGGGATTGTCCTGCCTCAGGAAACAAGGTCGCAGGTGAAGGAAACGGTGGACTATGTAAACCCGTTCATCGGAACAGAAAAATCAAGTCATTTGACTGTTTGGGAAGCCAGGGGAGCCACTTTCCCGGGCGTATTGCTTCCCTTTGGCATGGTGCAGATCACGCCGGATGGCTATATGTATTCTGATAAAAGAATAAAAGCGTTTAGTTTTTTAAATCATAACAGCGGCTGGTCGTCGCGTGGCAGTTTCCGGCTGATGGCATTCACGGGCGATGTTCCGGGGGATGGCTCCGCTTTCCGGCATCAGCAGGAGCGCGCCACCCCTTATTACTATTGTGTTAACCTGGAAGATTATGGAATCAATGCCGAGTTTACGGCAACCGGTCATGCAGGCCTTTGCCGGTTTACTTTTCCGCGATCAGGTTCCGCTCATCTGGTATTGTCGGACGTTTCGGATGTTACGAAGGTTGACAGCAACCAGATCAGGGGACGAAGCGGAGGATATTATTTCACCGCGTTATTCAGTAAACCCTTTCAGTCCTCCGGCCCGTATTCGCAACAATCAAAAGACCAGTCGTCTGCTTTTTCAGCGACTGGCCCTCCGGGATATTTCATTAACTTCTCAACGGTTTCGAATGAGAAGATATTGGTCAGGATAGGCTTTTCGCTGAGTTCTTATTCCGGCGTGGAGACCAATATCCAAAAGGAAATGCCGGATCTGGATTTTGAAGAAGCCAGTATGAAGGCAAGAAGAATCTGGAACGGGGAATTAAGCCGGATAGAAATCAAAACTTCCAATGAACAACAAAAAGAAATATTCTATACCGCACTCTATCATTCATTGTTCATGCCGGCACTTTTATCCGACGCGGATTCTCCAAAGAAAAAATACACAAGCTTGTTTCCCTGGGATACTTACAGAAGCGAACATCCGTTGATCAGCATCCTCGAACCGGAAAGAGAAGGCGACATGATCTCTTCCGAACTAGCCGTGTACGACAGAACCGGTTGGCTACCCACCGGCAATATGATGGGCAATCACAATACCCAGCTTATCCTGGACAGCTATGTGAAAGGAGTAACCAATTTTAATATCTCAAAAGCCTGCGAGGCTATGCGTAAAAGCCTGCTGGATTCTCCCTATGCGCGCCGGGAGATGGCGGATTTTATCAGGTATGGATATGTGCCGGCTAATGTTACCAGCAGCGTTACCCATTCGCTCGAATTTGCCTATGACAATTGGGCTGCAGCCATCTTCCTGGAAAAAACAGGAAATAAAGAAAAATATCTGAAGGACTGGCAGACGCTCCTTAGCCGGGCCCGCAATTACAGGCATAGTTATCATCCCGCGGACGGTTTTATGGAAGCCAGAACAAAAGAAGGTCAATGGGTAGCTGGCGGTTATAGCGAAGGTACGCCCTGGACCTATTCCTGGTATGTACCGCATGATGTACAGGGATTGATCAACCTTATGGGTGGAAATAAAACTTTTTCGGACCGGTTAAATCAATGTTTTCAGGAAGGTCATTACGTGCATGATAATGAGCCACCGCTCCATTACGCCTATCTTTTTAATTTCTCCGGGCAACCCTGGAAAACGCAGCAGTGGGCCAGAAAAATAACGGAAGATAGTTATTCCGCTGACGCCGGTGGCATTCCCGGAAATGATGATCTCGGTGCATTATCGAGTTGGTTTGTATTCAGCGCCATGGGCTTTTATCCGGTCACTCCCGGAACCGCGCAGTATCAGATCGGAAGTCCTCTTTTTGAGAAAACAACTATTCATCTTTCCAACGGAAAACAGTTTAATATAATTGCAAACCATGTTTCAAGGGAAAATAAATATATTCAGTCAGCCACCCTCAATGGCTCGCCTTTCAGCAAATCATGGATCACGCATTCGGACATTCTGAATGGTAAAACCCTGGCTTTCGAAATGGGGCCAAGGCCAAACAAAGTATGGGGCCGGGATGGACCCGCGGCCTATTCCATGACTACCGGTATGCCCCGTTTTATATTGGGCAAACCGGGTATTGCCAAACATGTTCTGAAAGCCAATGAAGCCGTTGATCTCTCGGTGTGGGTAAAAAATAAAACTCAGGTGGATGGATCCATTCAGATTCCCGTATGGCTGGACGACAAGCCATTCCAAACAGTCACCGAAGTACTGAGTGCCGGAGAATATAAACAAGTTCATACATCCATTACTTTATACAGTCAGGGAAAACATAGTGTGTCCATCCCCGGATTGCCGGCCCTGAAACTGGAGGTTCAGAAAACAATGCCGGAATTTGTGTACCGGTATCCGGAAATTCCGATGCCCCAATTGGTTAAAACAGGTGACAGTATGAATATTCGCGCCAGCGTAAAAAATATTGGCAGCATCCCCGGAGCGACAAAGGTGCAACTGCTTGTTGATGGAGAAGTGATGCAATCAAAAGAAATTTCATTAAGGGCTGGCGAAGAAAACGAAATTCAATTTATATATATACCCGGGAAGGGTGCCTTATGCCATATCAGTATCGGGAATCTGAAGCCGGTATTGGTGCGTGTTCAGGACCCCGGTGAAAAAACCATTTACAACGACTCCTTATTTTCGTCCATGGATGCCCGGCTGGTCTTTGATTTTGATGAGGGAGAGACAAACAGTATCCTGGATTTTTCAGGAAATGGAAATAATGGCATAGTCAAAGGAAAATTAAACTGGGTACAGGGCATTTATGGAAAAGCGATACAGACAAATGCCTCAAAGGGAAATTATATTGAATTTCAGGACATTTCTCCGCACGATAGCTCCGGACAAAGCAAGAAGCTCACCATGATGGCCTGGGTGTATCCGGAGGAAGAAAAGAATTTCGCTGATATAATTTCCAAAGGTGACTGGAATGGTCTACAACTAAAAGGAAGTAACCAGATAATCAATTTCTATGCTAACGGCTGGGAAGGTCATGAAGCTATGGCATCAGTTCCCCCAAACTGGAACAGGCACTGGCATCACCTGGCCGGGGTGACCGATGGAACGGATTATAAGTTATACGTGGACGGCAAACTGGTACAAACAAAAGAAGGTGAAAAGCGGAATCCGCGTGGTGAAACCGGAACGGCAAATTATTCCGGCCTTCCCTGGAATATCGGGCGGAATGCGGGATCCCCGGACCGGGTTTTCAATGGATATATTGATGACGTGATGATCTTCCGGAAAGCACTGAACCAGCAACAGATTGAGAACCTGATGCTGCATATTTATTAGTTCAATTACAAAACAGACCGAGGACTACAGGCGGAAAAAATGAATGCATGCACATGAAACAGGTAAGTCGGCTTTTATTTGCTCTGATTTTATCAATAGTAACCTGCACTATTTATGGGCAGTCTGCGGCTCAGCCACATTCCGGAAAACAAACACCGGCATCTTATGTAAATCCATTTATCGGCGCCAGCACCAGCTCCGCAGAAGCCGGGGTTTTTCACGGCCTGGGAAAAACATTTCCAGGTGCCGCCACCCCATTCGGTTTGGTACAGTTAAGTCCGAATACGATTACCGGCGGTGACAACGGTTCCGGCTATAGTTATGAACACAACAGTCTGGAAGGATTTGCCTTTACCCAGATGAGCGGCGTTGGCTGGTATGGTGACCTGGGCAATTTTCTGGTGACCCCCACCACCGGGCCATTGAAGACCAGCGCCGGGAAACCCGAACATCCTGAAACGGGTTACCGTTCGCGGTTTTCCAAACAAGATGAAAAAGCATCCGCGGGATACTATGCCGCGACGATGACGGATTATAAAATCAGGGCGGAAATGACCGCCGCGCCGCACAGCGGAATACTTCGTTTTACGTTTCCCGCCAATCAGCAATCCCGTATTCAGATTGACCTGGCAAGAAGGGTAGGGGGAACGTCCACTTCCCAATATGTGCAGGTAGTAGATGGATATACTATCCGCGGCTGGATGAAATGTACACCAGATGGCGGCGGATGGGGTGATGGCGACGGGCATGCTGACTACACGTTGTACTTCTATGCCCGGTTCAGCAAGCCCCTGAAACATTTTGGTGTGTGGAGCGCAAACATTCCCGACGAATGGACGCGGAAAAGAGAAGACGTGGAAAGCGATCGCTATCAGCAAAGGATTGCAGCAGCGCAAAGGCTGGCCGGCGTCAAGGAGCAATCGGGCAAGCACTTGGGGTTTTATACAGAATTCGTCACCCAAGACCAGGAGCAGGTGCTGATGAAAGCCGGTATTTCCTTCGTGAGTATGGATGGTGCCGCAAGGAATCTCAACGCCGAAATAAAGGGCTGGAATTTCAGCAAAGTGCATCAGCAGGCGCTTAACCTGTGGAACAGGGCCCTGTCAAAACTATCCATTACGGGCGGCAGCGCGGAGGAAAAAACAGTTTTCTATACCGCTTTATATCATACCCTGATAGATCCCAGAAACTTTTCGGATGTGGATGGCCGTTATCCCGGGGGGGATGGGTTGGTTCATCAGTCATCCGGATTTACCAAACGCACCATCTTCAGCGGCTGGGACGTATTCAGGAGCCAGTTCCCTTTGCAGACCATCATCAATCCGGTAGTCGTCAACGATATGATCAACTCCCTGGTTGAGCTGGCAGACCGCAGCGGAAAAGAATACCTGGAGCGGTGGGAACTGCTGAATGCATATAGTGGCTGCATGCTCGGAAATCCGGCCGTTTCCGTTATTGCCGATGCTTATGCCAAAGGCATCCGGGATTTTAATGCGGTCAAAGCGTATCAATACGCAAAAAATACCTGTATACTTTTTGGAAATGGCGACCGGGGATTTACCG
Source organism: Chitinophagaceae bacterium (assembly GCA_041691395.1). Lineage (GTDB taxonomy): Bacteria > Bacteroidota > Bacteroidia > Chitinophagales > Chitinophagaceae > Puia. Next base: position 87,282 of record JBEPUT010000005.1, on the reverse strand, counting down.
CAGGTGAAAACGGCCTTTCAAAAACCCTGGAATATGCCTATGCGGACTGGTGCCTGTCCAGCTTAGCCGGGACGCTGGGGAAAAAAGAGGATCAGGAAAAATACAGCAGGCAGTCGATGGATTACCAGCATGTGTTTGACGACTCGGTGCATTGGTTCCGTCCCAGAAAGGAAGATGGATCCTGGGAACCCTGGCCGGCAGAAGGACGACTGAAACAGGACTACGGAACGGTGGAAAGCAATCCCTATCAGCAGGGATGGTTCGTTCCGCAGGATGTTCCAGGCATGGTGAAACTAATGGGCGGAAAAGAAAAGGTAAGGGAGGATCTGGAATCCTTTTTTCAGAAGACGCCGGAAAATATGATGTGGAACGACTATTATAACCACGCCAATGAGCCTGTACACCACGTTGCATTTTTGTTTAACCGCATCGGCTACCCCTGGCTCACCCAGCAATGGACCCGGGCCATTTGCCGCAGGGCCTATCACAATTCCGTGGAAGGATTGGTCGGCAATGAGGACGTGGGGCAGATGTCGGGCTGGTATGTGCTGGCCGCCATGGGCATTCATCCCGTTTGCCCCGGCAGTACACGGTATGAAATAACGAGCCCGGTATTCAACGGTGTACGGATTTCCCTGGATCCGAAATATGCGACGGGCAAAACTTTTTCCATCATTGCCCTGCATAATACACCTGAAAATATTTACATTCAACAGGCCAGTCTGAACGGCAAACCTTATCCCCATTGCTGGTTGGATCATAAAACCATCATCTCCGGAGGTATTCTGGAACTGACCATGGGCAAGAAGCCCAATAAGAACTGGGGAATACATTAAAAATATGACATACCAAATCTGTTTAATGAAAAGGAAATTCTGTCTGCTGTTCCTGTGCTGCTCACTGATGCAGCTCGGTAGCGCACAGGAACCTTTGCGCCTATGGTATAAACAACCTGCTGCCCTTTGGGAAGCCTGTGTTCCATTGGGAAACGGCCGGCTCGGCGCGATGCCTGACGGTGGGGTTAACAAGGAAAAGCTGGTGCTGAACGACATTAGTCTTTGGTCCGGCGGTCCGCAGGAGGCTGACGATCCAGAAGCGGGAAAATACCTGGCGCCGATCAGGCAGTTGTTGTTGGAAGGAAAGAATGATGAGGCACAGGAACTGATGTTTAAAACATTTATCTGCCAAGGAGCAGGATCCGGCGAGGGAAACGGTGCCAATAAGCCCTATGGCAGTTATCAGGTGCTGGGTAACCTGCACCTGCTGTTTGATTATGGAAAGGATTCCGGCCTGATTAAACCGGAAAATTACCGCCGCGAACTCCTGATTCCGGAAGCGGTTGCCCATTGCCATTATACCGTTGACGGCGTTGACTATGACCGGGAATATTTTACCAGTTTCACAGATGATGTGATCATCATTCATCTGAAAGCCAGCCGGAATGGAATGATTTCGCTGACCACCGGTTTGGATCGTCCGGAACGGTACAGGACCCGCGTGGTTGGAAAAGAATTACAAATGCAAGGCCAGTTGAATAATGGAACGGATGGGCGGGGTATGCGTTACCTCACGCGCATCCGCCTGAAGCTGGATGGGGGCAAACTGCTGGCCGGCGATTCCACTTTAACCGTGGAACATGCCAATGCGGTCACGATATATATTTCTTCCGGTACCGATTTCAGGGATCCTTCGTTTGAAAAAAGATCGGCTGACCGGATCACGGCGGCCATGCAAAAAACATATGCTGTAGAGAAAGCCGGCCACATCAGAAAATTCAAATCCTTATTCAACAGAGCCGGTCTCCAACTGGAAAGCAAAAACGAACATGCCGAACTCCCCACCGATGAGCGACTGGAAGCATTTAAAAATGATCCGTCGGATATCGGATTGGCTGCCCTGTATTTTCAGTATGGCCGGTATCTGGCCATCAGCAGTACAAGGGCCGGCCTGCTGCCGCCCAATCTGCAGGGATTATGGGCCAATACCGTTCAGACGCCCTGGAACGGTGACTATCATCTCGACATCAATATTCAGATGAATCACTGGCCCATTGAGGAAGCCAACCTACCCATGCTCAACGAGCCATATTTTGCGCTGGTAAAACAACTGGTGAAACCCGGAGAAAAAACTGCCCGCACGTATTATAAGGCAAAAGGGTGGGTGGCCCATCCCATCACCAATGTGTGGGGATATACTTCTCCGGGAGAATATCCCGGATGGGGCGCCACCAATATCGGTTCCGGATGGATCTGCAATGACCTCTGGGAACACTATGAGTTTACAAACGACAAAAGCTATCTGGAAAAAATATACCCGGTATTAAAATCGTCTGCGGCCTTTTACCTCAGCTCCATGATCCGGGAGAATAAACATGGGTGGCTGGTTACCGCGCCATCCAACTCACCGGAAAATTCGTTTTTACTCCCCAATGGAAAAGAGGCATCTGTCTGCATGGGTCCGACCATCGACAACCAGATCATCCGCGAACTGTTTGCCCATGTTGCGGAAGCCGCGGCCCTGCTGAAAAAAGATGCCGCTTTTGCCGGGGACCTGAAAAAAGCCTCTGCACAATTGCCACCGAACCAGATCGCTCCGGACGGAAGACTAATGGAGTGGCTGGAAAATTATAAAGAAACGGAACCCCACCACCGGCACGTGTCCCATCTTTGGGGCCTGTATCCCGGAAACGAAATAACGAGGGCCGGAACACCGGATCTGGCGGAGGCGGTAAAGGCATCTCTCGAGGCAAGGGGTGACCAGGGAACCGGCTGGTCACTCGCCTGGAAGATCAATCTCTGGGCAAGGCTGCAGGATGGCAACCACGCGTACCGGCTTTTCCGCGATCTGCTGAAACCCACGGTGGAAAAGGGATTTAACATGGTGGATGGCGGAGGCTCTTATCCCAACTTATTTTGCGGTCATCCGCCCTACCAGATCGATGGGAATTTCGGGGGATGTGCCGGAATCGTGGAAATGCTATTGCAAAGCAACAGCGGCACCGTATTACTTATCCCGGCCCTGCCCGATCTCTGGGAAGCGGGCAGTTTTCATAGGCTCTGTATAAGAGGCGGAGCGGAACTCAGCGCGACCTGGAAAAAAAATAAGATAACACGATGCGAAATAGCAGCAACCAGCACCGATCAATTCAATATCCGGATACCGGGGGGAGTAACCGGTATCCGTTCGGCAGACAAAAACATCCCGTGGAAAAAGGAAAAAGAAAACATCCGTTGCCAGCTGACCAAAGGGCAGAGAATAACATTTACATTTATCTATTGAATCTATCTAAACCATGAATAATATAGTACAAGCGCAACCTAACAACCGGTTACTGTCCCTGGATTTCCTTCGCGGTCTCACGATGGTATTGCTTACCCTTGAAAGCACGGAACTGTTTTGGCATCTTCATCCGGTAGTGGCCGGAACCGCTGCCGTTCACCTGTTGAATGAATTCGAACATCACCCCTGGCATGGTTTACATTTTTGGGACCTGGTGCAGCCTACATTCATGTTTGTGGCCGGAACCGCCCTGGCTTTTTCTATGAAAAAGCGGAGGCAGACCATGACCTGGTCACAATCGTTCGTCAAAATACTGAAAAGATGTTTCTGGCTATTTTTCTGGGGGGTGCTGGACTATGCTGTCCGTAAAGAAGGCCTGTCCTTCGAACTCTGGGATGTGCTCACACAATTAGCCTTCACCACACTGGTCGCTTTTCTGATCATGGATTTCCCAATCGTGGTGCAAATCATCATAAGTTTTTTATGCCTGCTCATCCCGGAACTGCTTTACCGGTTTGCCCATGTTCCCGGTTTTGATCAGCCCTTTACGGATCAGCATAATTTTGGCAACTATGTGGATCTGCTGCTGATGAATAAAGTAAACAGCGGTGGATGGGTAGCCATCAACTGCATCTCCACGAGCGCTCATACCATCTGGGGAGTCCTGGCCGGGAAGATATTACTGAGTAGCAAAACTTCTTCCGAAAAAATGAAATACCTGCTGGTGAGCAGCGCAGTATTGCTGCTGCTGGGTTTCGGGCTTGACTGGACCGGTATTACGCCGATCATCAAGAGAATAGCGACCAGTTCTTTTGTACTGGCCTCCGGCGGATACTGCATTCTGTTCCTGGCTATTTGTTATTGGTGGATTGATATCAAAAAGCACCAGCGTTACCTGTTATTTTTTCTTGTTTTTGGCATGAATTCGATCTTCATCTATCTGTTTTTCGAAATTGTTTCGGACCACTGGTTCCGGGAATATATTTTTTCGATTACCAACGGCTTGTTTGGGTTTGTTCATTTTCCGGCGGTACCGGCAGCCATCATCGGTTCCCTGGTGTTGTTTGCACTCGAAGCCGGTATGATGTTTTTCCTTTACCGGAAAAAGATATTTTTCAAAATATAGTTTCACTTTTAATCTATACATTGGATCTCTTTTTTTAAATAACTCCGGGAACCGGAACGGTGCCCTTCAAATCTTCAATATGTTTCTAAAAAGCATTTCGGCAAATAAATGGTTACTATTTTCCATGCTATTGGTTTTTGCTGGTTGTTCCTCTCCGGAGGATAAAAAAACGGATCTGGTTCCTTTATCCGATTCCGCAAGACACGATCCGCAAAATGCGGTAAAAGGCCTAACCGTTGCGGGGGACCTGGATCTTGGTTTATTCGCCCATGAGCCCATGCTCACCAACCCGACCAACATGGACATTGACGAGAAGGGCAGGGTATGGGTATGCGAAGGATATAATTACCGCAATCAGGTAAATCCCCAGGACCCATACAAAAAAGAAGGTGACCGGATCGTGATCATGGAAGATACCACCGGCGATGGCGTGGCCGATAAAGAGACCGTATTTTACCAGGGAACCGATGTGGATGCCGCACTGGGCATCGCGGTACTCGGCAATAAAGTGATCGTGTCCTGCAGTCCCAACGTTTTTGTATTCACAGACGAAAACGGGGATGGTAAAGCAGACAGAAAAGATACCCTGTTCACCGCCATTGGTGGCCACCAGCATGACCATGCCGTTCACTCCTTTAATTTCGGTCCCGATGGTAAATTATATTTCAACTTCGGGAACGAGGGTCATTCGATCCGCGATAAAAATGGCAAAGAGATCAGGGACATGGCCGGAAATATCGTGAACAACAGCGGTCATCCGTACCGTCAGGGCATGGTTTTCCGTTGCAATCCGGACGGCAGTGAATTTGAAGTGCTTGGCAATAATTTCCGGAATAACTATGAAATATCAGAAGACTCCTATGGCACGCTCTGGCAATCCGACAATGATGATGATGGCAACCGCGGTGTCCGGATCAACTATGTAATGCCTTATGGAAATTATGGTTACACCGATGAATTTACCGGCGCCTCCTGGGGCGAATACCGTATCAACAGGGAAGATTCTATTCCTTACAGACACTGGCATCTCAATGATCCGGGTGTTGTGCCCAATCTGTTGCAAACGGGTGCCGGCTCTCCGACGGGCATACTCGTGTATGAAGGAGATCTGCTGCCAGAAAGATTCCGCAACCAGATCATCCATTCCGATGCAGGTCCCAATGTGGTCCGTTCGTATGCAGTAACTCCCGATGGTGCTGGCTATAAGGCCGTCATTAATAATATCGTGCAGGGAACGAACGACAATTGGTTCCGTCCTTCCGACGTCTGTATTGCGCCGGATGGTTCTTTATTCATTGCTGACTGGTATGATCCGGGCGTTGGCGGCCATCAGGTCAGGGACCTGAATCGTGGACGGATTTTCAGGGTCACCACTCCTGAACATAAAAACTATGTGATCCCCGCGCTGGACCTCAGCACACCGGAAGGCGCAGCTAAAGCATTACAAAGTCCCAACCTGTCCACCCGGTATCTCGCCTGGCAAAAATTGCATGATCTGGGAGAAAGGGCTATACCGGTACTGGAAAATATGTATCAGTCAACAAACCCGCGTTTCCGTGCAAGGGCCCTGTGGCTGCTCAGCAAAATTCCAGGCAAAGGACTTTCCTATGCACAGCGGGCCCTGAAGGACCCGGATGAGAATATCCGCATTACCGGACTTCGCGCAGCCATTGAATTGCATGCCGATACGATAGCGCTGGTAAAAACCCTGGTGAACGATCCTTCTATTGCTGTAAAAAGAGAAGCAGTCATTTTCCTCCGGCATAATACGTCCCCGGAAGCTCCTGGCCTGTGGGCCACGCTGGCTTCGCAATACGACGGCAAGGACCGCTGGTACCTGGAAGCCCTGGGTATCGGGGCAGACGGTCAATGGGACGCCGATTTCGCAGCCTGGCTCAAACTGGTAAACAATCAATGGAATACTTTCCAGGGAAGGGACATTGTATGGCGTTCGCGTACCGCTGCTTCGCTGCCCCTACTTGCAGCAATAATACAGGATCCTGCCAGCGATCCGGCACAGCATCTTAAATATTTCCGCGCTTTTGATTTCCACACCGAACCGGAAAAACAAAAGGTGTTGCTTTCCATGCTGAACGGCAATCATCCACAACAGAATATCATTGATGAGTACGTGCTGTTGCTGGTTGATCCCGCCAAAACACCGGCAACGCCCCAATTGAAAAAGGCGATTGAAAACGGACTCGGCAAGGCCCAGGGAACCCGTGAATATATTGATATCGTTAAGCGGTTTCACCTCCGCGACAAAAATACCGACCTGATGGATATGGTTTTACATTCTACTGATGCGGACATGCAGGCAGATGCCTTAAAACTCCTCCTGAATTCCGGCGGGGAAAACCTGGTCAGCACGGTGATCCAAAAGAAAGATGAATCGTCCCGCAGCCTGATCAGGGCATTGGGCGATATAGAAGATAAAAAAACAAAAACCATCCTGCAGTCCGTCGTACTCAATAAACAATACGACCTGGATTGGAGAAATACTGCCCTGCAGGCAATGGGGAAAGACTGGACGGGAGAGGATATGCTGCTGGCCCTGCAAAAAAATAAAAAGCTCCCCGCCGATCTCCAGGATTCCGCCGGTGTTATTTTAATGCATTCCAACCGGGAACAAATGCGTGAGTCCGCCGCCCGGTATTTCAAGGTAACGGCTGTCAGCACCAGCAGCATAGCGCCCGTGGAAGACCTGGTTAAATTAAAAGGAGACGCAGTATCAGGCAAGGCAATATTCACTTCTTATTGCGCGAGTTGTCACCAGGTAAATAATACCGGAATCAATTTCGGGCCCGATCTTTCAGAAATAGGATCCAAGCTTTCCAAAGACGCATTATATGCCGCAGTGCTTCAACCCAGTGCTGGTATCAGTTTTGGCTTCGAAGGCTATGTTTTCAAGCTGAAAAATGGCGTTGAACTGCCGGGATATGTTGCCAGTGAGACCAGTGACGAAATCTCCATTAAACTGATGGGAGGCATCACCGAAAAACATAAGAAATCAGACATTGTAGAAAAAAAACCTTATGGAAAATCTTTGATGACGGAAGGTTTACCCCAGGCCATGGGTCAGCAGAAATTTGTAGACCTCGTGGAATATCTGACCACACTGAAAAAGGTAAATTAAACCCGATACCGGATCAGGCATGAATAATTTCCGAAGCATGATTAAAAGGCCTCCTCTTTATACTTTGCTTTTTCTGATTGCCCTTTTTATTCAGGCCAATGTTTACGCGGACATCAGCATTGTATCGGCCAGCTGTGAGAACAAAACCAATCCACTGGGTGTGGAACCGGATAAACTTCATTTCAGCTGGCAGCTTTTTTCAAACAAAACGGGGAATTCGCAGAAAGCCTATCAGATTGTCTGCGCTTCTTCCCTGGCCAATCTGCAATCGCGAAAATACGATGTCTGGAATTCCGGAAGGGTGCCCGGAAGCCGGAGCCTGCTCGTGGCCTACCGCGGAAAAAAATTAAATCCGGGTATCGTCTATTACTGGCAGGTGAGGGTATGGGACCGGCACAATACTGGCTCCGACTGGAGCGACCAGCATCATTTTACAACCGGTTTATTCAGTCCGGCAGATTGGCATGGGGCCAGATGGATCGGTTATGACATCATGCCCGATTCGATGCGGGTGGTGCCCGGGATTCACTACCCCTATGCAGACAAACTGGGAGATAAGGCCATGCTGAGGCCGGTTGTTCCTTTATTCAGAAAAAAATTTCAGATCAATAAAAAGATCGTCCGCGCTATCGTTTTTGTGAGTGGACTCGGTCAATATGAAATGAGCATCAACGGTACAAAAGTTAGCGACGGTTTTTTAACTCCCGGCTGGACCGATTATGATAAACGTTGTCTCTACAATACCTATGATGTGACTGACCTGGTCGGCAAAGACAATAATGTTTTGGGCGTTATGGTGGGAAATGGTTTTTACAATATCAACCGGGAAAGATATTTCAAACTCACCGATGCCTTCGGATATCCCAAACTGATCTGTTGTTTAAAGATCGTTTTTGAGGACGGGCAGGAAGAACATATCATAACTGATGAGAGTTGGAAAACCGCGCCTTCACCCATTACCTATTCCAGTATTTATGGCGGCGAGGATTATGATGCAAGAATGGAGCAAAGGGACTGGAATAAAGCCGGTTTTGACGACGCAACGTGGAAAAAAGCAGTATTGATTCGGTTCCCATCCGGTAAACTCTGTCCCGAAATGGATTTTCCGGTCGGTTTCTGTGACTCATTCAGCGTGAAAAAAGTCACACAGCCCAAACCGGGTACCCTGATGTATGATTTCGGACAGAATGCGTCAGCCATTATTTCTTTAAAAGTAAAAGGGAAACGCGGGCAGACCATTAAGCTCATCCCATCAGAATTGATCACAGACAGCGGGTTTTCTAATCAAAAAGCGGTCAGCGAAGGCATGAGCGGTTCATACTATCTTACCTACACGTTAAAGAGTGATCAGGAAGAAACCTGGAGGCCCTCCTTTACCTACTATGGTTTCCGGTATGTGCAGGCAGATGGAGTTACAGCCGGGGAGGATGCTGCGGTTGATTCTTTACCCCGGATCATAGAATTGAAATCTTTGCATAACCGCAATTCCGCGCCTTCCAACGGATCTTTTGAGTGTTCGAACGAACTTTTCAATAAAATCTACACGCTGATTAACTGGGCCATTAAAAGCAATGTCCAAAGTATTGTCACGGACTGTCCCCACAGGGAAAAACTGGGCTGGCTGGAACAGGATTATTTAATGGGAACCTCCATCAATTACAATTTCAACATCTATCATCTCTATAAGAAAATAATCCGTGATATGATGGATGCGCAGACTCCGGAAGGATTGGTGCCCGATATTGCGCCTGAATATGTAAAATTTGAAGGCGGATTCCGGGATTCACCGGAGTGGGGCAGTGCTTCGGTTATCCTTCCCTGGCTCGTTTATCATTGGTATGGTGATGAAGGAATCATTCAGGAAGCTTATCCCATGATGCAACGGTATGTGCAATATCTAAAAAGAAAATCAGTTCATTCGATTTTGAATTACGGACTGGGTGACTGGTACGACTATGGCCCGGGCGCCCCTGGAGACGCCCAGCTGACTCCAAAAGCATTAACCGCTACCGCCATTTACTATTATGATGTATGGCTGTTGGCGAAGATGGCCGTCCTGCTGCACAAGCCTGCGGACGCTGAAAAGTACAGAAACCAGTCACAGCAAATAAAGGAGGCATTCAACAACCGGTTTTTTAACAGCAAAACCAAAGTATATGCTACAGGGAGCCAGACTTCGATGGCCATGCCGTGGTGCGTTGGTTTGGCAGATGCAAAAAACAAAGAAGCGGTACTGCAAAACCTGATCGACTCCATCAACCATTCCGGAAAGGCACTGACAGCAGGTGATATCGGATTTCACTTTTTGATTCAGGCACTCGATGAGGGCGGCGCTTCTCAACTGATCTATGAAATGAATAACCGGAGTGACGTGGCCGGATATGGTCTGCAACTGAAAAAAGGTGCAACAGCCTTAACGGAATCCTGGAATGCCCTGGAGGAATCATCCAATAACCATCTGATGCTGGGTCATATTATGGAATGGTTTTACAGCGGCCTGGGAGGGATTAGTCAACAGCCCAATTCCGTAGCATTCAAACAACTGATCATCCGCCCGGAGCCCGTTGGAGACATTACTTCCGCAAAAGCCATATTTAATACCCCGTATGGACAGGTAGTCAGCGATTGGCAGAAAAAGGACGATGCGTTTTTATTGCATCTGATCATTCCGGTAAATGCATCGGCCGGTGTTTATCTTCCGACAACCATAACATCAGTCATTTATCAGAATAAAAAAAGACTAGCCGAAAACCGGATTACTCATTCCGGAAAAACAGCCATGATTCAAGTGCAGTCGGGGGAATATTATTTTGAAGTGAAATAATCTGTCCATCATCCGCCGGAAAGTGATCCTTCATCAGCGAATAAAGACGATACAGTTTAAGAACCACCACCATGGATATAGCCATTTCCGACACCCGGAATATAAAAGCCGGTGATATCATTGATCTGTATAAGGCAAATAAATGGAGTTCAGCCGAAAAACCGCTGGTTCTGTACAATGCCTTAATAAATTCCCATTCCCTATTTTCCGCGTGGTAGACTCGTAGGAATTGGTAACGCCATTTCAGACGGATATTTAGTGGTTTATTATCCGCACCTGCTGGTGCATCCCGACTACCAGGGAAAAGGCATCGGGCGGCTGATCGTAGAAAAAATGCAGGATAAATACAAGCATTTTCACATGCAAATACTCACCGCCGACGGGAAAGCCATTGATTTTTATAAGAAAGCCGGTTTTGTCAGGGCCGGGCTTACAGAACCAATGTGGATTTATCAGGGAAGAGACCATTAAAAGAAACTACAGATTCGAAGACCTGTTTTCTAATAAGCCTGAATAAGCACTTCAGCCGGAATATGCAGCTTTTCAGTTAATTTCCGGATCATGGAAAGATTCAACTTTCTCTTTCCCGATAAGATTTCGGATTTGCGGGAGCGATATCCCAGGATCTTTGATAATTCAGCTTCCGGCTTGCCCAGTTGTTCCAGACGAAATTTAATAGCTTCCAAAGGCTTTGGTTTGGGAACCGGATAATGTTCCAGCTCATATTGTTTTACCAGCATGGACAAAACCTCCAATTCATCGGATTCGGAAGAACTGCGTTTTATGTCTTTTTGCAATATGGAATATATGCGTGAAAGCGCATCTTCGTATTGCTTGTTATTTCTTATTGGCCTTAACATAATTTATTTTTTGGGCATCTATTTCATCATATTGCCTATGCGTTCCAAACCATACGACAAAGACGATCTAGGCGGACAGTTCCCCGTTCCACGGCGGCAACCCTGTGCAAACCTGGAATCCAAAACCTAAAGCAATGATTTCAATCATCTTAGGATTAAATAGGTTAATCGGTAGTTAATTAAAAGCGCATTGCTTATTTTGCACCCGAAATCCATAAAATCCTTTAGCTGATGTTGAAAAAAATACTGAAAATTTCCGGAATCCTGCTGCTCGTTTTAATCCTTCTCGCCTTTCTGATCCCGCTCTTTTTCAAGGGCAAGATCATGGCCATCGCCCGGGAACAGACCAATAATCATGTAAATGCCCGGGTGGACTTTAAGGATATTGACATCTCCCTGTTCAGACATTTCCCCAGGCTGGCCGTGGGTTTGAATAATCTGCAGGTGGTGGGTGTCGATGCTTTCAGCAAAGACACCCTGATTTCCGCCAAACAACTGGATGTTGCCCTCAACCTCCTCAGTCTTTTCAGCGGATCCGGAATTAAAATTTACAGCATTACCATTGATCAGCCCCGCATACACGCCATCGTGAATGCAGACGGAAAGGCCAACTGGGATATCAGCAAACCCGATACCACGACCGCGGCGTCTCCGGAAAAAGCAAGTTCTTTCCACCTGAACCTTCAATCTTATAAAATCAACGATGGCTATATCAGTTACCAGGATGTGCCCGCCGATATGAGCAGCGAGATCACCCATTTAAACCATTCCGGCAGCGGTGATTTCACAGCAGACCTTTTTACCCTAAAAACAAAAACTTCAGCGGAATCAGTTTCCTTTACCTATGCAAAAATTCCATACCTGATCAATTCCAAAACCGGCATGGCAGCTGATATTGAAGTGGATAACAAAGCGAACAAGTACAGCTTTAAGACGGATGATATCAGCCTGAATGACCTGAGACTTTCCGCCAGCGGCTATTTCCAGTTTGTGAACGATACCACCTATGGCATGGACATTAAGTTCAACGCACCTTCAACCGAGTTTAAAACCTTACTATCCCTGATACCCGCAGTATATAAAAATGATTTCAATAAAATCAAAACCAGTGGCAAGGTCTTGTTTAACGGATTTGTAAAAGGCGAATACAATTCCGTTAAAATACCAGCCTATCAGATTAACCTGAATGTTGACAATGGCTTTTTTCAATATCCTGACCTGCCCCAGCCTGTTAAAAATATCAGCATGGCTTTAACAGTGAATAATCCCGACGGCATTACGGATCATACCGTGGTGGATATATCCAGGGGGCATATCGAGTTTGGCAACGATCCTTTTGATTTCAGGCTACTGCTAAAAAAACCCGTGACCGATCAGTATGTTGATGCAGCAGTTAAGGGAAAACTCAACCTGGCCCAGGTAACTCAGTTTATAAAACTAAGCAGGGATACGAAACTATCCGGAATACTGAATGCTGATGCGTCAGCAAAGGGAAATGTTTCAGCGATCACCAAACAAAAGCCCGGACCTTTTACTGCCAACGGTTTTATCAACATCAGCAATCTGAATTATTCCTCAAAAGATTTTCCTCAGCCCGTCCGGAACAGCAATATTCAAATTGCATTTGAAAATCCGGACGGCGTGGCGGATCATACCACCATCAACATTCCCACAGCTCATCTGGAAATTGGCAGTGACCCGGTTGATTTCAATGTGCTGATCAAAAACCCGGTGAGCAATCTGTATTTTGACGGTAATGTGAGGGGCAAATTCAACCTGGCCAATACCGGCCAGTTCACCACACTGGAACCCGGAACTTCCCTATCCGGAACCCTGACAGCCAACGTGGCCTTCAAAGGAAATAAATCATCCATCGATAAAAAAGAATACGACAAAATCAACAGCTCCGGAACGCTTAACCTGGTTAACCTGAACTACAGCAGCAAAGCTTATCCTGACGGCATCAAATTGGATGAAGCGGATTTTACTTTTAATCCGAAAAACATTACCCTTAATACAGCGCGCGCAACCTATCTGCAAACCCATTATACTGCCAGCGGATCAGTAGATAACGCCATCGGGTATGCGCTAAAGGATGAACCGGTAGCAGGCTCCCTGAATGTTCATGCAGATTATATAGATCTCAACAGACTCATGGGAACGGTGGCTGCGCCGGCTGACAGCAATGCAGCCAAACCGGCCGCCAATGCAGAGCCCTTTCTTGTTCCGAAGAACCTGGCTTTTATTCTGAACGCCACCGTGGATAAGCTTCATTATGATAAAGTGGACTATTCCAACCTGAAGGGCTCAATAGCCATTAAAGAGGAAACCATAGCGCTGAACGACGTGCAGATGAATGCACTGGATGGCAGCATTGCTGCGACCGGGTTTTATTCAACCAAAAAGGATAAGAAAAATCCGGATGTCTCCTTTACGTATAAGGTAAGCGGGATGGACGTTCAAAAAACTTTTAATGCATTCAACACCGTTCAGCAATTGATGCCAGCCGGTAAATTTGTTGACGGAAAAGTGAATTCCCAATTAACCGTGAATGGGAAATTGGATGGCAACATGATGCCCGTTCCTGCTTCCCTTACTGGAAAGGGAAATCTGAATATGATTGATGGCGTTTTCAGGAAGTTTGCCCCGGTGGAAAAACTGGCCCAGGCATTAAATGTGAATGATCTGAACGGGATTTCCCTGAAAGACGTCAGGTTCACTTTTGAATTTGCCAACGGCAGAGTATTGGTTCAGCCTTTTCATGTGAAGGTAAAAGATATTGATATGGAGATTGGCGGAACACAGGGTTTTGATCAGTCCATCGACTACCTGATCGGTATGAAATTACCCAGAAGCATCATAGGCGCCCAGGGTAACGCACTGATCAATAACCTGGCACAGCAGGCAAACAGCAAGGGCATCCCGGTTAAGCTGAGTGATTATATCAATCTGACTGTTCGGATGGGAGGCACATTGACCAATCCCCAAATTAAAACAGGTTTGAAAGAAACCGGGGGAGACGTGACGACCGAGATAAAGCAACAGGCTGCCAATTTTGCAAAACAGGCTGTAGACAGCGCAAGAACTATTGTTGCCGGTAAAACAAACGAATTGAAAGATTCAGCCAAATCAATTACAAATCAGGCGATACAGGATCTGCAAAAAGACCTGGGAAAGACGCTTTCAGGAAAAAAGGACAGCACGGGTTCATCCGGAAAAACGTTGGAAAATGCGCAGAAGAATGCTGAACAGACGCTAAAGAGTACCCTCAACAACCTATTCAACAAAAAAACCAGCACCAAAGACAGCACCAAGTCAAAGTAAACCGGTTAACAGTCAAAGCAGGTTCTTATATATTCCACCAGTAAGTAAACTTCAGCACAACAGCCCGGTTGCGTACGGAAAAGGGCGTACTGTAATAATTATCCGTGTACACGATGAACAAATCCGAAGCCGGTTTATACCGCCACTGCAATTTGGTATTGATGTTCATGTTTTTGATCTGCTGGTTGTATTGAATGAACGCTGTAAAGTAAAGGGTATTGGTCATGGTCACATCAATACGCGGACCAATGAGCCAGAATGTATTGTTGCCCCAGGGTTGCGGAAGCTGCAATACATTATAGGAGGTACTCAGCGCAATACTCACATAAGGCTGAAACCGGTAACCAATATCATTCGCGAAAGTAAATTTCGTTCCATTGGCATAGAAACCGCCAACCCGCAGGGAAAAATCATAAGTTAACAGACTTTGTGGTTTGGATACAAAGTCAAGCCCCACCGTATTCCAGTGATGTTCTGTTCCCAGTTGCAAAGAATCCTTTCCGGTATTTGTCGGGTCAAAAGGAGCCAGTAATTTAACATAGTCCTGAATGACCACCGGCGCCAGCGTGGCTTTATTCCGGAAAGTAATGAGCCAGGTGAGTACATTTTCATGGTCCGTTTCATGAAACCTTTCATTATAATAGTAAGTTGATACAAACTGGGGACCGTGCGTCAGTATGGATCCGCCGGAAGGGAAAAAATAATAGTTAACCTGGGGGTTGAGTTTGATATAACCCTGACGCGGCACATAGCCGACTTCCGCATTGAAATTATGGCCGCTATATTGATACGCACCGTTGACGAGCCAGTGCCGGCTTGAGTATTGTAAATTTCCTGCCTGCACCCAGTCGCGGCCGGTTTTCCCGGGACTGAAAGATTTCAGCAACAACGTTTTCCCCGTCCAGAAATTATTGCGTGAAGCCAGGTTATATTCGAGTCCAATACTTCTGTTATACGCTGAATATCTCGGCAGGCTGGAATCTTTTCCGGGCTGATCGGCCAGGGATTGTTTATTTACAAAAAGGAATCCAATATTCGACCGGGCAAAAACTTTGCGCTGCAGGGCGAGTACGGCAAAATTCTGTCGTGGCAAACCGGTTGAATCAACGGCACCCGTTTGCATATCCATGGCGCCAATTCTCCAGTTCCGGTCCAGCTTACCGCTCAGCCGTCCCCCAAATTCTATCGGTACGCCCAACCCGATGCGGCGGGAAAAAAAGGGCCGTATATCGGAATAACCGAAATTGGCAAACTGATCGCCGTTCTCCAAAAAAAATTGTCTTTTTTCCGGATAGAATAATTCATATCGGCTGAGGTCGATCACCTGTTTATCCACTTCTACCTGGGAAAAATCGGGGTTGATCGTCAGGTCGAGGTTCAGCGAAGAGGTAACGGATATTTTAGCATCCCCACCCACGGTGGTTTTGTACACCGAAGGGGAAGCGGGCGAATAACTTTTACCGACCTGGGTCAGCAGATAGGGGATTATCGAAATATTGGTGCCTGGTTCCGGAGGAACGGTATCCCAAACCAAAACACCGGTATAGGCCAGTGATGCCGTGGGAAATTGACGGGGAACGGGCGTCCAGCTGGACTTTTCCGTGGTTTTCAGATCGTTGCGGCTGAAATTAATTCCCCACCGGGTAATTCCTTTTTTATATCTCAGCGTTTTAAAAGGAATGGCCATTTCCAAAACCCAGCGGTCTGGATAACGTCTTACTTTCGAAATCCATTTATTATCCCAGCTCAGATCCACTTTACCCCCTTCATACATTGATCCATCCCATTGTCCCCCTGCTGCATTAGCGCCAAAAGTAAAACCATTGGTTTGATCATCGAAGGGGTCCAGAAAGAAAATAAAATTATCATTTTTTACAAAACTCCAGTCGCGGTGCATGGATTCAACCATATAGCGCCCTGGTAAGGCATTGTAGCAAACGGCGGACAAATAAACAAAATGAGCATCATAGGTCATTCTGACTTCTGTTTTGACCCGGGCACGGGAAGTATCCATGGGCAGCACCATAAAAAAACTATCCGCCACTTCAGCCATTTTCCATCCGGGTTCATCCAGGATCCCATCTATGCGCATCGGGCTGCCGGTTCGCCGGATATGGATTTTGTACGCAGCATTTTTTTTCTGCTCCGGCCCAGGCTGAAAGGTCTGTTTGGGGCCGCGGTTCGCGTAAGGATCATTCGTTTTTTGAGCTAAAAGGGAAACCCCCGAAAAACAAAAACACAGGAACAGCAACCCTTTATACATCAGCAGAAAATCATTTTGGAGTAATCTGAAAAAATACAACTTATTCAGGAAATGTGAAATTTCGGACGTTATTTGGAGAACACGTTGTGAAGTTGATGGTTCAAGGAGCTCAGGTGTAAATTTACAAATAGAATCCATTAACCATCAACTATATACCAAACACAGAACCATCAAGCAGCACTAAACCATGCATTTTCCCTCTGGCCACTTGCAAAATCAATAATTTCCTTATATTTTTAACGTGTTTCATCCAATAACTGGCGCAATACTTGCGTTAAGGCCTTGAATTCTCCCTCCTTTCCAATTTCCGATGCATTTGCCACAGTTGTAAAAATCCATATTCGTTGCATGACCTCATCATACGTCAACGAAATAATTCATCATGAAACCTTTTTTTCTGGCCTTCCTGTTTATACCGGGACTGGCTAATGCACAGCGCTGGCACGTAAACGTTACCGGTGGCCTGTCTAATTATTCGGGCGACCTGCAGGCCAAACCATTCACCTTCGACCAGAGTTTTTTCGCGTTTGGCGCCGGTGCGCAGTATGATATTACCCGTAACTTTTCCTTAACATCCAACATCAGCCTGATGCAGGTGGGTGCCGCGGACAAGTATAACAGGTCCAACCTGCAGTTCCGCAACCTCAGCTTCCAAACGAACATCGTGGAATGGAATCTGCTCGGGGAATATACTTTTTTTGATATCACCCGTTCAAAAATATCCCCTTTTATTTTTGGTGGAATTGCCGTTTTCCATTTCGATCCCTATGCCTTTGACAGCTCCGGCAACAAGATTTACCTGAAACCGCTGAGCACAGAAGGAGAAGGTTTTCCGGAATATCCTGACCGGAAGCCCTATAACCTTACTCAATTTGCCATTCCTGTTGGTGCCGGCATAAAATTCCGGATAACGGATAACATTGTACTGGCTTACGAGATTGGATTCCGTAAAACATTTACGGACTATCTTGATGACGTCAGCACAAGGTATATTGATAAAGGAACCTTGCTCGCGGAAAGGGGCCCAAAAGCAGTAGAGATGGCATACCGGGCCGGAGAATTAAAGGGTGGTAATCCAACCTATCCCGCAGATGGTGTGGTGCGTGGAGGATCCAGATACAAGGATATTTATTATTATACCGGCATCCGGCTGAGTATTGCCCTGATCAACAGGAATAAGGCGGAATATGGTCGGGGAAGAACAGATTGCCCAAAACCGGTACAATGAATTTAGTTGGTTAATTTTGCGGGTTGAACACACCCGATGGCATTTAGAAATCTTGATCAATTTATTGAAGCGCTGGAATCAGCCGGCGAGCTGATCCGCATTAAAACCTTTGTGGATCCCAAACTCGAAATGGCCGAGATCACGGATCGCGTCAGCAAAACCCCCGCACAAAATAAAGCGTTGCTTTTCGAAAATACCGGATATGATTTCCCGGTTTTGATGAATGCCTATGGCAGTGAAAAGAGAATGTGCATTGCACTTGGCGTATCCGGACTCGATGATATCAGCCGGGAAATCGAATCCCTGTTTAAGCTGCTGGCTGGGCCAAAGGAGTCCATCGTGGATAAACTTAAAGTATTACCAAAGCTCAATCAGTTTGCCGCCTGGATGCCCAGGGTGATCCGGGGAAGAGGAACCTGCCAGGAAGTGGTGATGGACCATCCTGATCTGAATAAACTTCCGATCATTACCTGCTGGCCAAAAGATGGCGGCCCTTTCATCACGCTGCCGATCATTCATACCAAAGATCCGCTCACGGGAATAAGGAACGTGGGCATGTACCGCATGCAGCTGTTGGATGGCACCAGCACGGGAATGCACTGGCACAAGCATAAAGTGAGTGCCCGTCATTACGAAGCGTATAAAAAATTAAATAAAAGGATGCCCGTGGCGGTTGCGCTGGGCGGTGATCCCATATATGCGTATTCGGCCACGGCACCATTACCGGATAACGTGGATGAATACATGCTTGCCGGGTTTCTCCGGAAAAAGAAAGTGGAGTTGGTAAAATGCCTGACCCAGCCGGAAGTAGAAGTGCCCGCTGATGCCGATTTTGTGATAGAAGGTTATGTGGATCCCCACGAAGAGCCCATCTGGGAAGGGCCCTTCGGAGATCATACCGGATATTATTCGCTGCCCGACTGGTATCCTTCTTTTCACGTAACCGCCATCACCCATAAAAAAAATCCCGTGTATCCCGCAACCATCGTAGGCATTCCACCGCAGGAAGACGCGTGGCTGGGCAAGGCCACAGAACGGATCTTTCTGGCGCCAATGAAAATGATGATGATCCCGGAAATAGTGGATTTGGAAATGCCCGTGGAAGGCGTATTCCACAATCTGGTGATTGCCCAGATCCATAAAACATTTGCCGGTCATGGCCAAAAAGTAATGAGCGCGATGTGGGGCGCGGGACAAATGATGTTCAATAAAATCCTGGTGCTGGTGGACGAGGGTGTACGCATTACCGATTATACCGCGCTGGCGCAGTATGTTTTTAAAAACCTGAATCCGGCAACCGATATCTCTTTTGCCCAAGGCCCGATGGATGTGCTCGATCACAGTTGCAGCAAACTGGGATTTGGCGGAAAGATGTGTCTGGACGGTACCCAAAAATATTCAGAAGAAACCGATGACCGCTATGGAAATCCCGGCATCTTCGCTATTCCTTCAGCAGCAGTAATAATACAGGCATTTCCTGAAATCCGGGCAGTGAACACCCGGTTGCTGGAGCAGGATATTTCCTGTCTGATTCTCTCTGTGACTAAAAAAAGTCAGGGCCAGGTGCGTGAACTTCACCGGACCCTGACGATGACCATGCCCTGGGGTCGTTCCGTAAAGCTGATCCTGTATATTGACGAAATAATTGACCCTGAGAATCTTCCAGTTTCTCTATGGCGATTCTGTAACAACCTGGACCCCAAGAGAGATCATATGCTATCTGAAGTAAAATTCGATGATAAATTATACGCCAGCATGGGATTGGACGGCACTACAAAAACGGAGGCCCTGGACGATTTTCACCGGGATTGGCCGAACATCATCGTGGCAGACCAGGAAACCATTTCCAGCATAGATGAAAAATGGCCTTCTTTGGAACTGGGACCGTTTATTCCTTCCCCTTCACTGTCTTTCCGGGATCAGTTATACGGCAATGAAGCCGTTGCCGCTGTTTAATCTTTATTGGTGAAACAGGGCGGCCATACCCTGGGCATACCACCTTGCCATATAATCGTTCGGATGGAGGGGGTTGGCCAGACAATCCTTTGCTTTTTTACGTCCATAAATTATTCCGCTCAGGGACGTCATATCAAGGTTTATTATATCGGTTTTTTCCATTTGCTGAAGCACCGTATGATATCCCTCCATATTGCTCAGATAAAAGGCTTTGTTATTATCTGAGTCCAGTACATAATCAGGGTCGAATTTCATATTGGACAGCAGCAGGAATTCGGCCTCCGGATTACCTGTTTTCACTTTACGGATAATGGTCCGGATAAATTCCGCGAATTCTTCCGGCTTATAACTCCAGAAATCATTCATCCCAAAATCAATAATGACCAAGTCCGGCTTTAGCGGGTTGATGTACTCACCGGCATACCTGGCACCCCAGTCCGCTCTGGCTCCGGGAAGGGCTGCATTGTAAAGTTGAATATCCTGGTAACCGTAATCTTTTTTCAACGCACCGGCAAACAGTTCCACATAAGACGGCATGAATGGCGCAACCATATCATAACCGCTAACATCCAATCCCCGCGTAATGCTCATGCCATAGGCAACTATGCGAAGCGCAGATTTCGACCTGAGTTTTGCCAGCGTCTTTGGCATCATTTCTCCTTTAAAAACAGGAGTCGGGCCCGCCCATTTGTCTTTGTGGGTATAGGTAACCACCACCCATTGTGATTGGAGATTAAACCAGCCGAGATCATTTTGATCAAATGAACCGTCTGTCCGGAACGGCATTTTTGAATGGGCTTTTCGTGTTATCGTTTTTCCATTTACTGTGAAATCATTGGCTTTTGAATAGTTCTTTTGCAGATCGAAACTTTTAACCGATAAAATTTTGTACGGCATAAAAAGCATTCTGCCCGTAGCAGCAGCGCCATGCAGACTGTACAACAATACCGTTTCATTGAAGATGGTATCCGAACTCCAGAACGGCCGCATGTATTGATCCTGATCACACAAAGGCTCGTGTCTGGTGGAAGGAACGCCGATATTCAAATCAGCATGAAAATCTTTAATGTCTATTTCCCCGTTTTGGGTCGAATCCTTTTCTACTGTAACCAGCGCGTAGCGGGTATAGGGAGGCGCTTCCGTATAATTCCCGGATTTTGTAAAAGAAACGGCCGATACCGGTGCGCTTTTGTATGCCAGCAATTCACGACCGGCCGAATCAAAAAAACGAATACAGGCAACGGCTTTTAGGGAATCGTTGCTGCATTTGATCAGGAGGCTGTATTCCAGTATGGATAAGGGTTGCACCTCCATCGTTCGACTGAAAACCCGCTCCTGGGCAAACAGAAGACCGCACAAAAACTGAAGGCCAATGGCCAAAATAAAAACGGGTTTCATAAATATCACCGGTTGCTGTAGCCTACGGCATATACATCGGCCTTTAAGGTGAGGTTTTGCGTTTCATTCGACACGCATTCGATGCTGAGGGGTTTGCCGAAGTCCAGGTCATCCTCGCTGATCTCGCCTGCTGCCCAGGATAATCCGCTCCAGATCATTTTATCGTATTCGATGCGAAGCGGAACAGGTTTGCCTTTCTGGGTTACGTTAATCCTGAAAAAAGCATCCATCTTTTTACCATCGGGTGGGGCACCTCCCCAGGTGCGGTAAGGAAATCCTTTTGCATCAAACTGCTGAAAGATAATCCGTACAGCTTTCACCGGTAATTTGTCAATGGTTGCTGCTATTTTATTTTTTCCGGTTTCCTTAAATGAACTGACAATCTTTGAAATGGATACCGGAATCGAAATGGTTTCATCGCGTCCAAAATTATAAGCCCCGGTGGCATACTGGTCAAATCCGACAACCACCAGTTGTTCGGGACCAAGGGAGAGTTCACTTCCCCGCAGAACCGGTCTGTATCCGCCATCCGCGTACAACACGGCCGAGGTTTTAGCAATCACGGGCAGGGACATAGTCACCATTTGCTGGGATGGATTCACGACGGTGCACACGACGCCCTGCAAACCGGACGCCCTGAATCCATACGGTTTTCCGCTGCCGGGTATATCTCCAAAAGTGCTGAACTTGTCCTGGATCTGCAGTTCATGATAAAGACCCTGCACCAGGGCAAACCATTTGGCATCCGGTTCCTTCAGCAATTCCAGGTTCCCGTGGTAAACATTCATCCATCCCCCACGGGCGAGTTCCAGGATCAGCATGCCCTTCCAGGCATTGATCCCGCGGTAATAACAGGTGCCCGTTTTGCCGATCATGAATGCACAGTTATCGATTCTGCGAAGCGGTATTCCGTTGAATTCAAATTGCCGCACCATGTGATCGGAGTAATTATCCGCAGAGCGCCAGATATTCATCATCGGCACATCGGAAAACCGGGGATCTCCGCAATAGAGGGTATCAAAGGCCTCCAGCCATTTCAGATTTATGTCTTTTTTAAAAGGCGTGAAGGTATTTTCCATGTCCCCTCCGAATCCGTTGTATCCCGTAAATACTATATCGTCGTTCTTCGTCCGGAATCCTTCCAGCATGCCCATGAACGCCTGTTTGTTTTTTTCCTGAATCTCATCCGGCGTGTACTTGTTTTTTGATGCCGGCGTAACCGCTTCAAAATAGGCGAAGTCGAATTTGAAGAGTCTCACACCGCGGTCGTACCAGAGTTGCAGCGAACCTTCCAGGTGATTCAGATAGCCGCCTTCGAATAAACAAAGGATGTTGGGATCCGTTGCCAGGGAATCCTTCCAGGCATCCACGGGCTCCAGAAACCTGCCGCTGTGCGTGGCGATCAGGTTCGTGGAGAACCACATGCCCGGCAGGATAGTATTTTCTTTGCAGGAAGACAGCCATTTGTCAGGGCCGTTTGGCCAGTGCTGCCGGTTCCATTCCCGGTAGCCACCCCTTTTATCAAACCAAAAAGCATCCATGACGTAGTAGTCCATCTTCACGCCGCTTTTTTTCAGCCGGATCAACTCATCCATTTCCCGCATGGCCAGCATTTCGGTTTGGGCCACGTTGTCCGACAGCTCATCGTAAGCCGACCAGTTATTATAGACAAAAACCGGTCTGCTGAGGCCGGTCAGCGCGGCGCCTTGCGACATCATGCCGGCTAACGGCGATGACTGACCGAATATTTTTGCCAGAGGATAAGCCGTTAGTCCCAATAAAGTCGCCTGCCTGATCAGTTCTCTTCTGTTCATTGGATTGTATTAAATAATCTCAGAAACAGGCGCCGATGCCCCCGGCCGGAACCGGTCTCCCGTTAAAATCAATATCTCCGTGTTTCACGATAAGACCGGTATTGCCGGAAGTCAATTCCGGCATGCGATGCAAATCCACCCCATGATTCCGGAGAACGGACACGGAAGGTAGATCATAGCAATGGAACATAACCTGAGGGAATGAGGTCAACCGGGTATTTCCGGGATTGGTAAAATGCGGATTCCTGTTCAACAAACCCGGCATTTTCCCAGATCTTTTTTTAAGGCTCCACCAGTTGTTCCCCAAAAAGACATCTTCTCCTTTTATTCCGCGGATCAGGCTGTCTTTGGCGACAAATATATTGTTGTAAAAAACAAACCGCTTTCTTTCACTTTTCTCCGAATAACTGATGGCCGCTTCCTTTTCATTATAAACGGTATTGTTGTAGACCAGGCAATCATGAAACTGGCTGGCATCTCCCGAACTGTTCCAGACATAGATACCCGCCCGCGAATCGGAAACCAGTCCGTCATTTTCGCTGATGTTAAAACGGATAACATTATTATACCAGGGACTTGCTCCCCAATATTGAAAAATGCAATATCCACTTCCCTGATTCTCATACGAAAGGCAATATTGAATGACGGAATTAGTTACACCACCATCCAGATCAAATCCGCCGCCGTCAGCGCCGCCGACGGAAGTCTTATTCCGGTAGGAGAGACAATGCTGAATGGTTACGCTGTCTGCTTCATAACACCAGATGCCGACCGGGCCATTGCCGATCCGCGGCATATCCCAGCCGTTGTTGGTGGCCGTGCACCGCTCAATCAGCAGATTAGTACAGTGGCCGGCTACAATGCCGTTCCCGCTATGGTTGGTCAGGTTGGTGGGATCGCCCGGATTGTTTTCCGCCCGGCAATTCCGGATCTGAATATTCCTGGATTTCTTTTTTCCCTGGCCGGCTTCAACGGCTATTCCTGCTGCGCCGTTTCCATGTGCGTAAATATGGGATGCCAGAATATCCGTTGAGGAATAAATCAGGAATCCTGATTTTTGAAAACCCGTAATATCCAGACTGTCGAGGGTAATATGATCACAGTTGATCAGGGAAAGCCCGTCTTTGGTATTGCCGCTCTTTCTTCCCGAACCCAGCAGGTCCAGGTTTTTGAGCGTAACATATTTTGTGCGGTAAAGAACCAGAGCCGATGCATTGCCCCCGTTAATTTTCGCGTGACCATCGCCGTAAGAACTGATCAGGAGGGAATATCGTTCGGACCCGCCGCTGTTTGAATCTATCAATAGCTTACCGGTAAAAGTTTTTCCTCCTTCAAAAAGAACCGAGTCCCCGGGCGCGAGGTTATGCCGGTTCAGCTTTTGAATGGTTTTCCAGGGATACTGCTGGCTGCCGTCATTTTCGTCATTTCCGGATGCACTCAGATAATATCCTCTGGGTCCCGCAGCCGTCGCATTGTGGCACCCGGCAATTCCAGCAGCCACAATTAATTGCACGCTAAGAAACACAAATAACAGTTTCACAAAATGGAATGCTTTTGCTTAGATACCCGAAGTTAAAATCAATACCCCGGATTCTGTTTTAATTGCGGGTCCAGTATAATTTCCTGTTGCGGAATAGGAAAGTACTCGTTTTTCCCCTTGTTAAAACTGGCACCTGCCAAAACGCAACCTATGCCACGGCCCTGTTCCGCCTGCAGGTAAGCGTTCAGATAGGTGTCTGCAATTCCCCATCTCACCAGGTCAAAAAAGCGGTGGCCTTCCTGCGATAGTTCCAATCTCCTCTCCATGCGAACCGCGCTGAGGGCGTAAGTCTGATCGGTCCAAGTGCTGTTGTATAGGCTCATTTCATAATTTGCAGAAGGTGCGCCTGAAGAATTGTCGATCGGCACCATGCAGCCACCCATGGCCCTTGATCGCACCATATTCACATAAGTCCTGGCCTGCTCAAGATTACCGAGCTGAGCCTCACATTCCGCGGCCCACAACAATACATCCGCATAACGGATGATATTATAGTTAACGGCGCTGTTGCCCACATAATAGTAGCTCGAAATGATACCGCCAAAACCGGCGTCCTGTTCAGATTGCATGAACATATTCTTGATGTTTACATAGGGTCCCCCGAAGGTCTGGTCCGCCACCCAGTTCTGACCAGGGTTAACTCCCCAATCCAGATAGGGAACGCCTCTGCGGCCAACCGACCAGTCCAGACGCGGATCTACCGTGCCCTGATAAGGGATGAAAGGGCTCGATGAGGGTATCCCCTGGTCATTGGCCATATTCGTTACATTGGATGTGTCATTGCCCGAAGCATCCAGCATGGGCAGACCGTTAACATCCGTCTTAAAGGCATTCACCAGATTGAAAGACGGCTGTTTCCAGTATCCATAGGTAACATCTGCAGCCGTTCCGACTGGACTAACACCCGTTTCTCCCAGGTTGGCATTATCGGGAAGACTAGTTGCGTCTACTGAGAAATTGGTCTGCAGCACCGACTCCATATTATTTTCTGTACCCACATCAAAATTATCATGGTAGCAGGGCATCAACCCATATTTCACGCCCTGTGCATTTTTCCCGCTGGCCATGATGCTGTCCAGTAAGGCCTTTCCGGCCGCAAAGTTTTGTTCGAACAGATAGCATTTGGCGATATAGCAGGCTGCTGCCCATTTATTGGCCTGTCCTGCCAGTGGTTGCGTTTCGGGTAAGTTGTTGAAGGCAAAACGAAAATCAGCTTCAATCTGCGGCCAGATATCAGCAGTGTTGGAAAGCTGGTTAAAGTTGGTCACGGTTTCATCAACATACGGCACATGGTTCCACATTTTTTTTGCGTCGAAATGGAAATGACCTCTCAGGAACCGTGCTTCTGCAACGGCTTCGTTTATTTCATCCGCCGTCATATCGGTGGCATGGCTGGCGGCGATCAGTACAGTATTGGCCCGGGCAATACCATCATAATCCGCGGTCCATTTATCATCTATAAAGTTGGTAGTGGCCAGCGATTGATAATTTTGAATATTAAGTGCGTCGGGTGACTGATGCGGAAGCCCTCCGCCGCCGGTACCTCCCAGGTAAGTGTCGCCGGAAGTAATATCGCCATACACCCAGTTGGTGCCAGATGTGCCCCACCAGGTACTCTTGACATCTATGCCCGTAAGGTCGTGATAAGCCCCGATTAATAATTGCTGCACGCCGGCCTTGTTGTAAAACTTATCCAGGGTTATGGCATTCCCCTGCGGCGCCACATTTAGAAAATCCTTTTTGCAGGCGCCGGACAGCAGCCCGATCAGGACACTGCTAAAAATATATAAGAACTTTTTCATATCGAAACACTTTAGATGGTATTAAATTTTATAACCCGAGATTTATCCCAAAAAGGAATTTCTTTGCTATTGGATAAGCGGTGCCATAATCAATACCCAGATTATGCGGGTCGCCATCATTCACTTCCGGATCTATACCGCTGTAATGCGTAATGGTGAGAAGGTTGTATGCCTGAACATAGATTCTCAGTTTCCGGATACCCCTCAGGCTGGAGATCGTATAACCAATCTGCAGGTTTTTAATCCGCATGTAAGATCCGTTTTCTATAAAAAAACTAGATGGGGACTGATCGTTTGCGCTCAGATCCTGCGAGAAAATGGGCAATTTCGCATTGGTATTGGTCGGGCTCCAGGTGTCCAGGGATCCGGCTGTTAAGCCACCTTGACCCGCTGCTCCGGGCCCATTGGGGAATTGTGACATGATCCGGGCAAAATTGAAGATTTTATTACCATACACGCCCTGCAACAATACACCCAGATCAAAATTTCTGTAATAGAGGTTCAGGTTAAAGCCATAGGAAAATTTCGGATTGGGATCTCCCAGGTAGGTTTGATCGTTGGCATCAATGGTATTGTCCTTGTTCATGTTCTTATATTTAACATGACCTACCCCGTTAGCCGGCGTGATACCAAAGTTAGATTCGTCGGCATAGTTTGCAACATCTGCCGCATTCTGGAACAGACCTTCATATATATATCCATAGAAACTGGAAACAGGACGTCCTACCACACTCCGGGTAAGATAAGTTGCGCCATTTGAACCGAACTGTCCGCCCTGGATATACGTGCTGTCGATCCCATTGATATAATTTACCCTGTTACGGTAAGTGGATATATTAAAGCCCATATCGTATTTGAGCTTACCGATATGACCTGTGTATCCCAGTTCCAGTTCCAACCCTTTATTGGTAAAATCCATGATATTTTCATAGGGTGAAAGAGCCGAACCGGCCGTACCCGAAGATGGCGGAGCATATAACAGGCCCTTGGTCTTTTTATCGAACCAGTTAAAGCTTGCATTGAGGCGGTTATTGAAGAGGGTGGCATCAAATCCGATATTGGTGGTTACATTGGTTTCCCAGTGCAGCCCGGCGTTACCCAACTGATAGGGAAAATACCCGCTCATGGAAGACGTATTGGTCCCCGCCAGATCATAAGCACCAAAAGGCCCGGCCGTATTCGTACCCAGGTAAAGTCCGGAAGGGATGGCATCATTGCCGGTTGTTCCGTAAGAAGCCCTCAGCTTCAGGTCATTTATCCACTGGATATCATTCATGAATTTTTCACTGGAAATTCTCCAGCCGGCACTGGCAGCGCCGAAATTTCCAAACCGGCTATCGGGTCCGAATTTGGATGATCCGTCCCTCCGGAGCGTTCCCGTAAGCAGGTATTTGTCAAGCAAAGAGTAAGTAACATTACCGAATATTGACGTATTCGTGTACGCATCGCCACCGCCGTTTACAGTAGGAACAAACGGTGTGCCGCTGCCGGTATTCCCATTGCCCAGGTATTCCGTGCTTGGGGAGGGGAAGCCGATATTACCGGTGGTGCCGCCATAGTAGCGATAAGCGAACTGCCTGGCTTCATAACCCACCAGGGCGGTGATCTTATGAATGTCATGCAGAGTGACCGCATAAGAAAGCTTGTTCAGCCAACGCCAGTCTGTGGAGTAACTTCCTCCTTCAGCCACAAGATTTGTAGTGCCCGGAATGGGCTCCTGATATTCCACCGGGCTATATCCATGGTACTCGTTAGGGAAAAACTGAAACCCGATCTGATTGGTATAAGTAAGTCCCTTGACCGGTCCTGCTTCGGCATAGGCCGACCCCACGATAGACTGGCTGTAATTTTTATTACCCAGTGAATTAACCCGGCTGGTATACGGGTTGCCCGTGTTTCCGAGGATCAGGGCCTTATTTGTTCCGGCCGGGTTGCCGGCAATATCGTATTTGGGCAGCAGGGGAGACAAGATATACAAAGCGGCAATATCGCCGGTAGCAGAGCGTCCTTCCGAATTCTGCGTGCTGTAGGACATTTCCACGTTTTCACCGATGCGCAACCAGGGCTTTATTTTGAACTGTGTGTTTACGCGTAAGGATAGCCGTTTGAAATAAGAGTTCAGCAAAATACCCTTGTCGTCCAAAAAGCCCATACTGATCGCGTAGTTGCTCTTATCATTCGCCCCGCTCAGGGTGAGCTGATGGTTTTGGGTCATCGCCGGTTGGAACAGTTCTTTCCACCAGTTTGTTCCGGTCTTGTTTGTTTTTAAAATCCTGTAATCAGCATAATTGTATAGTGACGGGTTGGCCAGCGGATCGTTCGCTTTTACACCAATATTGGTTGCACCCCCTTCAATCACATAATCCGGAAGAATAGGACTGCCGCCGGTGGTATCGTAAAACCCTTC
The DNA here is from genome assembly GCA_041691395.1 of Chitinophagaceae bacterium. Classification (GTDB taxonomy): domain Bacteria; phylum Bacteroidota; class Bacteroidia; order Chitinophagales; family Chitinophagaceae; genus Puia. The sequence goes on along the minus strand of JBEPUT010000005.1, from coordinate 58,325 downwards.
ATAAGGAAAAGCCAGGTTGGTGTTCCGGTATGAATTGTACAATGCATTCGCCTGTTGCTGTGGAGTAATGGTGGAAGGCAGATCCCTGGGTTGCTGTACTCCGATATAGCTGTTGTATTCCAACCGTGGGACACCCAGCTTACCCGTTTTTGTGGTGATGACCACAACGCCATTACTACCTTCGGATCCATATAAGGCGATCAGAGAGGGATCCTTTAATATGGTAATGCTTTCAATTTCACCGGTATTGAGCAGACTGGAAATATTCTGACTGCTGTTTCCAATGCCCATTCTTATTTGTACCCCGTCAATCACATACAGCGGATCATTATTTCCCAGGGTACCCACACCCCGTATACGAATAGTTTGGGCACTTCCGGGTCCGCCTTGTCCGTCAACGCTTACCCCCGCCACGCGGCCCTGCAGCACACTCTCCACACTGGTCACGGGCGTTTGTTCAACGACTTCGGCGGAGATGGTGGAGGCCGCTCCGGTAACGTCTCTTCTGGATTGCCGGGAATAACCGGTAACAATCACCTGATCCAGGGAGTTGTTATTTGATTTCAGCTGGAAGCTCAATTCCAATACCTGGCCATCACTTATGGTTACCTGCTGTACAATGGTTACGAAACCGATTCCGGAAACCCGCAGTGTATATTTTCCGGGTTTTATGGCCGCAATTGTAAATTCACCCAGGTTGTCTGCTGCCGCCCCTTTTTGCTGCCCCACCAATTCCACGGAAGCACCTAAAACCGGCTCCCCTTTTTCATTGGTGATTTTCCCTTTTATGCTGCCGTCCTGAGGGAGGATGATTTCTGTACCAGCGAACACCGGCCCTTCCTTATCCTTTTGGAAAACAATAATCTTGTTCCTGATCAGCCGGTAGGATAAATCGGTATTGTCCAATAATTTGTCAAGCAGATTCTGCAGCGCATAATCGTCCTTCGGAAGATTGATGTCCCGGTAGTGATCCACCTGTTTCCTATTATACGCAAAACGGAAATCAGTCTGCTTTTCAATTTTGGCAAATGCAGATTTCAGTGATTCATTCTTCAGTTCCAGGGTTATTTTCACGTCATTCAGGCCCTGTGCTTTTCCGGGGCCGGCCATCAACATTTGCAAGCCACCGCAACAGATGGCCACGAGTATACCACTGATTTTCATGATCCGGGATTTATAATGCCAGGCAGATGCAGACAGGCGTGCGGGCAGCATTCCCCAGGCAGGAAATAAAAATTTCATAGTTTTGATATGTTTTAAATGGTTACACCCTAATTGTTTGAAACAGCACAACATCCCGGCTCCACCCGGGGTGTTTTTTTTAGTTATTCCTTACATCCTTTCCCATTGATTATTATCTTATTGTTCTGTATGATAAAATTCGATTTGGAGACGCCGCAAATCACAATCAGGATTTCTTCCAGCACATCGTCTTCCGAAAAAGTAGCCGTGACCCGGCAATTTTTAATGTCCGGATTAGCAAATTCAACCGTTTTACCAAACCGTTGTTCAATTTTTTTTGCGGCGTCCAGCATGCTGATGTCGTTAAAGCTGATCTCTTCCGGTTTCCAGGAGATAAATGATTTACTGTCCACTACTTTCTCCGCGTATGCCTCCGTTTTTTTGGAAAAGCTGATCTGCTGATTGGCCGTGATCAGGCCCAGGCTCTTATTTTCTTTCAGCACCTGAACTTTTCCACGGGTTACGGTCACTTTGATGGACTCATCTTCGGGATAAGCCCTGATATCAAAACTGGTCCCCAATACCTTCGTTGTTATTTTGCCGGTGTGGACCAGGAAAGGCTTGTGCGGATTGTGTTTAATGTCGAAATAGGCCTCGCCGGACAGGTATATTTCCCGGGTTTTACCGGTAAAAGCGGAAGGGTAATCCAGGCGGCTGTCAGCATTCAGGACCACCGTACTTCCATCGGGCAAATGAATGGTTTGCCTTTTGTTAACCAATGAAGGATTTCCTGTTTTCAGCGTATTTGCAGCAACAGGGCCCCGGTCTGATGCGGCGGCCGGTCGTTGGTTTAAATACCGGTATAGTACGGTTCCGGTTAGCAGGATCAGCGCCAATGCCGCAATCCCGATCCATCTCCGGCTTCTGTGCGACCCAAACGCCGGGAAATTCTCGTCTGAACGGATAACGGATTGATAGATCCTGTCCCAGTCGACCGGGTGGTCCATATCTTCCTTCCTTATGTCATCCCATATTTCCATGAGCCGGCCGTTCAGGATCCCCGGTTCATGATGCTGCTGCAGGCGGGCAATGAGTTCTTCCACTTCTGCGTGACTGCATTGCCGTTGAAGGTATTTGTCAAAAAGAAATTTCAGACGGTCCGATTGATCCATATAATGGTAAATATTTTGCCATTCAGCAGAGGCACTGATCAGGAGAGACAGCCGGGAAGGGGTGAAGGACTAATGCCAGTCGTATTTATTTTTCTAGAACCGGGTGAAAGTCAACAGCAGGAGAACCGGATTCAGCACAGAAAGGTGTTTCCGGAGGAATTTCAGAGCGATAACCAGGTGATTTTTTACGGTATTGGGGGAAAGCCTTAGCATGGCCGCGATTTCCCGGAGGTTCAGGCCCTGGTCACGGCTCAGTTGATACACCAGCCGCCGTTGGGGTGAAAGGGCTGTTAAGGCAACCTTCATCAATTGATGGTGGTCGGAGAGTACCGCCATTTCTTCCACGTTATTGTTCACCTGCACCATGTGATTCTTGAGTTCATTCAATATTTTATCATCCAGGGCGGCCCTGCGCAGGTAATTCAGGGTCTTGTTCCGCGCAATGGCCAGCACATAGCCATCCAGGTTACTGACGCTGCCCAGCATATCCCGGCAAAGCCAGAGTTTGATGAATATTTCCTGTGTGATTTCTTCAGCTATGTACGGCGAGTGGGAGATCTTCAGCACATAACCAAACACCCGGTGTTTATAGTTGTCAAAAAGACATTTAAAACCGGATTCATTCATATGTTTTTCACCATAAGCAGTCACGGCGGCAGTTTTAGAAACTATAGCATTCGGTGATATAAATGTAGGGAATTATAAAATTATGGAACTATTTTTTAAATAACCGCAGGCTGTGCTGTTCTGGTACGGCGAAAAAAAGAATGTCCGTGTATGAGATGGCTAAGGTTTTGATACTCATGGATAGCAGCTCATCCTTCAATTATATTTTGCAATTTGCCTTCAAACCCTAATTTTGCACGCGGAGAGATGGCAGAGCGGTCTATTGCGGCGGTCTTGAAAACCGTTGAAGGTCAAACTTCCGGGGGTTCGAATCCCTCTCTCTCCGCCTTCGCCCACCGAAGCTTTAGCGCAGGTGGGCCTTTCTATTGGTGGGCTTCGGAGGACGAAGTCCGCCATGGATGTTTTCACTTGTTTTTCTACGTTAAAAGATCATTTTGTTAAACTTGTTTTGGCGGACATTAACCTAATGTATTATGTATACATCCTGAAATGTGCAAATGGTGACTATTATAAAGGCTGTACGTCTCATTTGAAATCGAGATTTCTTCGGCATAAGAGTGGCTTCCGGCAACGGTCAATAAATTGCCCGTTGAATTATCGTTCTATTGTGCTTTCAATGAAAAATACAGAGCATTTGAATTCGAAAAATATTTGAAATCCGGATCTGGAATTGCATTCATGCGGAAAAGATTAGTTTAGCAATGATTGATCTGGTTTATTTTTCACGGCAACCAGGGTGATCATGGCAGATAGGAACAGCGACCCTGCCATAAAAATATAGGATGCGCCAAATCCGCCTGTAGTCCCGTTCAGATACCCCACCACATAGGAACCTACAAAGGAGCCCAAAGCCCCCAGGCTGTTGATCAACGCGATGGCACCTCCGGCAACATTTCGTGGAAGGATCTCCGTGATGATCGCGAAAAAAGGGCCGTAGGGCGCGTACATGGCGCCGCCGGCTATAATCAGCAAAACAAAAGACAACCAGAAATTGCTGGTGCCAACCAAATAGGAACTGTAAAAGGCTATGGCGCCGATAAACAGGAATGGCCATACAAATGCTTTTCTGTTCCCTGTTTTGTCAGAAAAATAAGACGCCCCCAGCATGGCCAGTACGGCGAGGATATAAGGAACAGACGATAGCCAGCCGGTTCTGACCATGGTCATATCCGGCGCCGCATGGATGATGGATGGCAGCCACATCACAAAACCATATACTCCGATGCTCCACAGTGCATATTGCAGGCACAGCAAAATAACGACTCTGGATCTGAATGCTTCCCCGTAATTCTTTACCGCCGGAATGCCCTGTTGTTCTGCACTGAGTTTTTCTTCGAGCGTCTTTTTTTCGGGTTCCGTCAACCATTTTGCATCCTTGGGTTTGTCATTTACCAGCCCCCACCAGAAAAAGGCCCAAATGATGGCGGGCAATCCTTCCAGGATGAACATCCATCGCCATCCCAGGGATTTCACCAGGTATCCCGACAGGATGGACATCCAGAGTATTGTGACGGGGTTTCCAAGAATTAAAAAAGTATTGGCCCGCGAACGTTCGGATTTGGTGAACCAGCGGCTCAGAAAAATCAGCATGGAAGGCATCACCGCACTTTCCACCACACCAAGAAAAAAACGAATCACGACCAACACATGGATATTGCTGACCATGCCAGTGGCCATCGCCAGACCGCCCCAGGCAATCAGGGACCAGAAAATCAGCCGTTTCGCGCTCTTGCGGGCAGCGTACAGGGCGCCGGGTATCTGAAAGAAAAAATAGCCCAGAAAAAAAAGTGATCCCAACAGGGAAGACATGGCGGCCGTGATGTGCAGGTCCCTGGCCATGCCGCCAGCAGCCGCAAAACCAAAATTGGCACGGTCCAGATAAGCGAGGCTGTACGTAAAAAAGGCAACCGGTATCAACCGAAACCAGCGCCGCCTGGCTATAGTTTCCGCCATATCAGATTTTTTTTGCTAAGTTAACCCCGAAGGAGCTTCCGGATGCGGCCGTTTATTTTTGCCTGACAACGCCTTCCATCAAACCCCTGATGTATCCGCAGGCATACAAAACCCCTAACGTGCTGTAACCTGCGTTGTCATTGCTGTCGCCCGCCATCGTGGGCACATGATCGGGCCGGATTGGTCCTCTGAATCCGATATCATAATAGGCCTGCATGGCCTGCTGCATGTCGATTTGCCCTTCATCATGAAAACATTCTTCAAATTTCAATTTACCGCCACGCACATTCCGGAAATGAACAAAGTGAATCACACCACGCTGGCCAAATTCACGGACAATGGCCAAGATGTCTGCACCCATCAAAGAGAAGTTGCCCTGACACATCGTAATGCCATTGCTTGCGCTGGGATAAATGTCCAGCATACGTTTAAAATTATCCACCGTTGTCATGATGCGGGAAATTCCCTTGATCTCGTCCACCTGCGGATCATCGGGATGCATGGCCAGTTTGATGCCATATTTTTCTGCTACCGGAACAACTGCCTTCAGAAAATATTCGAGGTTTGCCCAGAGTTGTTCTTTAGAAATTTCGCCGTAGTCAGTGTTTGACCGCTCTTTAATTTTATCATTGTCAAATGCCGTCACCAGCGCGTTTCCCCGTCCCGGCCAGGCCTTGTCTGTTCTGTACCAACCGATGACAGGCATCCAGTTGTAGCAGATTACCCGGATGCCTGCCCGGGACAGGTTCTTCATCAGCGTGATGAAATTCGCGATTTCTTCATCTCTTCCTTCCAGACCGAGTTTGGTCTTTTCCCCGAGAGCAGGAGGTCCTTCCACTACAGAAAATGTCAATCCCTGTTTATTCCAGGCTTCTTTAACTGCAATGACTGACTCATAATCCCATGCATTGGCGCTGTCCGGTAGTCCTGCCATTCGCGTATTGATTCCACCCACGGCGCCGAGCACATCCATCTGTCTGGCCAGGGCAATTCTGCGTGGTTCGATGCCCCAGAAATAGGCGAGGGACATTTGCATGCCGGCATCCCGGATGTATTCAACAGGATCCGGAGCGGGAATTTTTTTGCTGCTTAATCTGGGGACCTGGGCTACAGCGGAGCTGCCGGCTGTGAGCGCGGCGGCAATGGATGTGGTTTTTCGTATAAAGTCCCTCCGGTTTTCTTTCATAATCCAAATGCATTGATAACAGGGTCCTAACTGAACGGCCTGTCGTGCGAACGTTTTTCGTTCCATTCCGTCGTCGGGGCAAAAAAGCTGTTGTCCTTCGGGCTCAGGTGTTTTTTTACTTCGTCTTCGTTCAATTCAATACCCAGACCCGGAGCAGTCAGGGGCACATTGGCAAAGCCTTTGGTAATGAGTTGTCTGCCGTCCGTCGTTTTGACCAGACCTTCCCACCAGGGCAGGTCGATGGAATGATGTTCCAATGCCAAAAAATTCTGTGTTGCAGCGGCGCAATGCACATTGGCCATAAAAGAAACAGGCGTTCCGGCCTGATGCATGGCCATGGCAACGCCATGTTCTTCCGCATAATCGCCGATCCTTTTTGTTTCAAGCAGTCCACCGGAGGTAACCAGGTCAGGATGAACGATGTCCGTTGCATGAATATCAATCAGCGGTTTAAAGTTTTTCAGCAGATAAATATCTTCTCCGGTATTGGTGGGCGTATCCAGCGCATCGGTGATGGTTTTCCATTGATCCGGAAACTCCCAGGATACCAGGTCCTCCATCCAGGCCAGCCGGTATTTTTCCAGCGCCTTACCCAGGCGAATGCCGTTGTTTAAATCGAAGTGGCCAAAATGATCCGAAGACAGCGGAATATCATAGCCTACCATATTGCGCACCGTTTCTACGATACGGGCAAATTCGGCCAGGCCCTTATCGGTAATCTGTATCTGGGTGAACGGATGACGCGCATTTCCATACGACATGGGATTGCCCAGGTCCCCGTACTGCTGCAAATCACCTTTTGCATTTTCCCAGAACTTTGGATTCACCAGCGTTCCCGGAATTTTGGCAATCTCTTCAATACCCACATCCATTTTCAACCAGGTGAACCCCTGTTCTTCGGTGCGGTATTTTATGAGTTTCAATTGCTCATCGGGAGAATTGGCTTCGGGGGTGTCTGCATAGATCCTGACCTTGTCCCGGTATCTTCCCCCCAGCAGTTGCCAGGCAGGCACATTGTACGCCTTGCCACACAGATCCCAGAGTGCAATCTCCACACCGCATACGCCTCCAGCCTGACGGGCGGGACCGCCAAACTGCCTGATCGTTTTAAAAAGCATTTCCACATTGCACGGGTTCTGCCCGAGGATCCGGCTCTTCAGCATCAGGCCATACCGCGGATCAGCGCCGTCCCGCACTTCACCCAAACCATAAATACCCTGGTTGGTATCGATGCGGATTATGGCCGTGCCACCAAGCACCGTGGTTAGTGCATATCGCATGTCCGTAATTTTTAAATCGGAAGGACTGGAAGCGCGGTTAACCCGGGACGTGGTTTGGGCCACGGTATCTTCAAAGGAAAGGCCCATCAGACCGGCCAGGGAAACCCCACCCAGGGCGGTTTTCCGCAGAAAGTGCCGTCGGTTGTGACCCGTAACAGGATCATGCAGTTCTTTTTGGATCGCATCCGCTTCCGCTTTTTCCATCTGTCTGTTTCCTTCCTTTATTTTTTTTAAAATATTATTCATGTGCTGAAAAATTTTAATAGTATTTGCAAAAATGCCCGATTAATAATTACGTGTCTTCAGATATTCGTCCAGTTCCTTCTGGCTCATGGGCAACTTTCCCGGATAATTTTTTAACCAGTTTAAAAAATCCTTTTTCACTGCCTCGGACCACTCGCTGTCTATCTGACCGGCCAGGTATTTTTTCTCACGCAAACGTTGATGGCCGAATTCATCGCGCAGTGCAGTCACTTCCGAGGTGATCACCAGTTCTTCCACCAAGGCCGCAGGAATAAAAATGGTTCCGTATTTATTGGCCAGCACAACATCTCCGGGCAGCACCACAGCCCGGCCGATGCGGATGGGTGCATTGATGCTGGTCAGCATCATCTGTTGGATATAGGAAGGATCCTGCCCTTTTATCCATCCGTTAAACCCTTTGATTTCGGTAAGACCTGCCTGGTCCCTCACGGAACCATAAAAAATAACGCCGCGTTGTGATCTGGCATAAATGGAGTTGCCCAGGTTGTCACCGATCAGCGTGCCGTCGGCCATTTTTCCATAGCCATCCGCCACATACACATCTCCGGGAATCAGTATATCAATAGGCCAGGAGTTAGTACCTCCCTGCGGGTTCCTGTTTTCCAGTTTGCCCTCTTCCTTCACTACGCTGATCAGATCCGGTCTCGAAGGCATATACTGCGCCGTCACCACCCTTCCGGTCATCACGCTATCCGGCTGAATCACGATCCAATTGCCTTCATACTGGTTCTGATATCCCTTATTCTTCAAAACACCCCAGGCGTCTTCCATGGAAACCGATTTCAGTCTTTCGAGGATCGCATCGGCCACTTTCGGTCTTCCATCGGGAAACCGTTCTCCTTTCCAGTCCCCGGTTAAGGTTTTAATGTATTCCGGCGATGAACCCACGCGCTGGGCGCGGGTTAAGAAAAAACCCAATAATAAAACAATCGTGAATGCTAATTTTTTATTCATAGTGCATAGCTTATCTTCTACTAAATTAAAAGAATTTACACTTCGTTTGTTTGAATAGGGATAATTATCCGGAACCATGTTTCTTATTCAATCATTTTTGCTAATAAAATATCAGTATTTCTTAGGCTAAAGCGGAATAATTGCCGTTTTATTTGTTCCCGGGCTATGGCCCAATTTTTCATCGGTGCAGATCGTTTCCGGAGTGCGGGGTTAAATGGCAACTATAAAATTACCGGCCTGTATGAAGAAAACGGTGACGTGAAGTTCGGGGGCGCAGATGATTTGGCGGAGAGAAGGGTTTTTTTATGTAGATTAGCAGACCTATAGACAATTGACCTTATGCTGACTGCACCGCTGAAATACCTGGTTTTGGATGATGACGAGATCGACCGCATCAGCGTTGAAACCGAAGCAGTAAAATTCCCATTCCTGCAGAAAATGGCATCCTGCGCCCATCCCCTGGAAGCATTTGAAATAATTACCCGCTTTCAACCGGATATCATTTTCCTCGACATAGAAATGCCCGATATGAGCGGTATGGAACTGATCAAAACCCATAACATCGCTCATGCGCTGCCCGTGCTGATCACCTCACATCCCGAGTTTGCTTTAGAAAGTTATGATCTCAACGCATTTGATTATTTGCTAAAACCACTGGACGCGGAACGTTTTGCCCGTTGCGCACACCGGCTCCATGACTTCTGCAACATGCGGATAAAATCGTTTGATGTGGACAGCAGGCAGGAGCCGGGCTATATCATGATCAAACAGGGGCACGACAAATTCAAATTGGCCATTCCCGATATCACTTACCTGGAAGCCATGAAAGATTATACCCGGATTAAAACCGTGTCCGGCCAATATTTGGTGCTGACTACTTTAAGTGGTATATTGAATAAGCTTCCCCAGGAATTATTTGTTCGAATACACCGCAGTTATGTGGTGAACCGGGAGAAAATAGATTCCGTGGAAAAGAGTAAAATCAGTATTCAATCCCATATCCTGCCTGTCGGAAAACTATATAAAAACGCCTTGAAACACTTTCTTGACTAACCCATTGCAACAGCCTGATTTTTGATGACCGAAAACTTTAACCTGGCTTGGTATGCTTAGCAGGCGTTTTATTCTCTTTGGATTTTTGCTGATCATGACACGGGCTTTTGCCCAGGCGCCTGATTTAAACCAATTAAAATCCAACAGGGAAAAGGTAAAAACCTGGATAGATTACTGCGAATCTTTGAGAATTAACAAACAGGGGATAACGGGAAATTATATCCTTTTACAACACGCCGGTTTAAAAGGACTGGATCTTGCAAAAGCAGATGACGCTGAAAGTCGTTCCCGATTTTATTTTTATGTCGCGCTCGGATATTATTACCAGGTAAAATTCGACAGCGCACAGGATTATTTCTATCAAAGCCTGCACGAAGCACAGAAAGGACATATCACCAAACAAATTTCCAAGGCGTGTGTAGCGCTGATTCCGGTTAATTTCCAATTGCAACAAAAGGAAAAAGTAGATGAGTGCAAAAACATTTTACAATCAATCATAGATACCACACATGACCACGGTCTGTTGCAGGACGGATATTATGCCCTGGGCAGCTATTACCAGCAAAAATCCTATTACAGCACGGCCCAGGATTATTTCATTAAAAGCCTGGAATTACGCGAAAAAGAGGTGGATACTACGCAGGATCAGAAAAAGAAGTTTGATTATGCGATCCAGTGTGATATGCTTTCCAAACTATACCTCAATACGCAAATGGTTGATAAAAGTCTGAGCGTACTGCGACAGGGGGAAAGGTTTGCCGCTGTTTCCCCTACTGTCGGAAACCGATTACTCAGTTCATTTGTTGAAGCGTTTACCACATCCGGAAATATTGATTCTGCGCTGTATTATAATTTGCGGCTTGAAGAACAAACAAAAAATAATCCCATATTTCCATCTGAGATTGTTTCTTCCAGCCTGAACATCGCCATTTATTATATAGACCACCGGCAATACAATAAGGCGCTACCCTATTTAAATAAGGCAGACGCACTTGCAGCAGCTGTAAAATCACCCTTACTACTATTTCAGACACAACTGATAAAAGGACGCTACGACGAAGAAACGGGAAAATTTGAACAGTCCATTGTCTTATTGAGCCAGTCGCTTCCGGTAGCCAAACAACTCAGCAGGGAACTCTATTCAAATGCGTTAAAAACGATGGCCCTGGCGCAGAAGGGAAAAGGCAATCTCAACGCCAGCATATTATACTATGAGCAATATGCCGACCAAACCGATTCCATCACCAAAGAAAAATTGTCAACCAATTTCGCTGACCAGGAAACCCGGTATCAAACCGGTCAGAAGGAAGAACGTATTGCCTCCCTGGATAAAGAAAACCGTTTAGAAGTACTGGAATTACAGAATGCATCAAGAACAAGACTCCTGCTCATTATTGGATTGGCAGCCCTCGGTGTTATTTCCCTGCTGTTATATTTCATTTATCTCAATAAGGAAAAGCTCAACAAAATATTAAACAGGAAAAACGGACAGTTGGGGGAATTAAACCAGCAATTGGCTGTTGCGAACGAAACCAAAGCAAGGTTATTCGGGATTATCGGGCACGACCTGCGTGCGCCGGCCGGCAAAATTGTGCAGTTGCTCCGGCTACAAAAGGAAAATCCGGGACTGCTGAGCGAACAATCAAGACAAAATCATGAAGAGAAATTAAAAACCGCTTCCGAAAATGTATTGGAAACTATGGAAGATCTTTTATTGTGGAGCAAAAGCCAAATGCAACATTTTACACCACAATTCAGCCCGGTGAATATTTCAGAAACAATTCAAAAAGAAATAATCTTTTTAAACGAACCCATTGAAGATAAAAAACTGACCATCAGCAACCAGGTGTCAGAAGATTTTGTACAAAATACAGATGAAAACTTCCTTTCCGTCATCATCCGAAACCTGCTTCAGAATTCGGTGAAGTACAGTGATGAAGGCAGCACCATTTCCATTACTGCCCATGAAAAAGAATTAATGATCACCAACGAGGCCTCCCAGGCCAGTCCCGAAGATTTAAACCGCTTCCTCAAAGATACCCGGGTGAACAGCAAAAGTTCCGGATTGGGTTTGCAAATAGCCAGGGACCTGACCGCCGCCATTCAGGCAAAGATATATTACCGGCAACAGGATAACGGGCATCTCACAGCCGTAATCAGCTGGGAAAAATAGTTCCCCCGCTGTTTTTGACGATTTTAAAAAGACGTTTGTCGAGTTTTCGGCAAACGTCTTTTTTATTCATGCATCTTTAGTTTAATTAAAGACAGTCAGTTATGGCCGGATTGCGAAACACGAGATGGATAAAATCGCTGTTCCTTATGCTGGCCATTACCTGCTTCCTGTTGGCATTGCTGCTCCTGATAATGTCGAAATACAAATGACCGGTCTTTCAGATAGTCCACTACGGGTTTTTATGAACCCGAAAACAGCCCTATGCAACCCCGCTCATTTATCGTCTTTATCCTTATCCGGTCCCGTCATCTTTCCGGGAAAGGCTTTCTTTCCGTTGACTGAAAACCAAACGATCCGGTTGAGCAGGTCGTCGTCTCCGCCGTCAATATGATCGAATTGGGGCATCGCCGATAAAAGGGCATAGTGTTTTGCTTTGCCTTTCAATGCAGAGGCACTTTTGTTCATTTCGTCCAGGGGAATTCTGTTGGGCAAAAAATGATACGGGGTTTTATCAAACTTTCCGGAAAAACAGTCGAACATGGGAAGCGCCGTGGCATCTAATGCATTCATAGGCGGAATCCCCAGAATTTGTTCAATGGTTCTAACGATGCAGGTTTGATTATAATTGGTATGAATCGTTTGATGCAAAACGGAGTAGGGGCTTACCACGAAACCGGTGGTGCGGTAGGCAGACACATGGTCCCAGCCATCCTGAGAATCATCTTCTGTTACAAAGACGGCGGTGGAATCATAAAACCGGCTTTCTGAAAGGGCTTGCAGGATTCTTCCCAATGCCAGATCATTATCTGCCACCATAGCTCTGGGTGTCGGATATCCTTCCCGCATACCGGTAGTATGATCTGCAGGCAAAGCCAGTATCATTAACTGAGGCAGCTGATCTCCCGCCATCTGTTCAAAGGCTTTTAGCTCGTTGATAAAGGCACTGGCCCTGTACTGGTCATTTACTTTATGTCCGTCATAGCCCGGATATTCCTGTGATAAAATGGGTCTTACCCTGGAAATGGTGGATACATTTTTAAATTCAAACGTCCTGCCTTCCTGCGATAATTTATAGATGTCTTTCCAATCCAGATGTCCATCCCATTCGGGAGAGCAGGCTTCACCATAAATCCTTACTGACTTACCATGATCCAGTGCGTTATTCCAGATAAACCCTTCTTTATTATAAACCAATGCATCTGTCTGAACATGCGGGTAGCTTTGAAACCAGGCGCGCACATTCTTTTCAACATAATCTGAGGTCATAGCGGCATCCGTCCATTGATGACCTTCAGCAGATGACTTGCCCGAAGCCAGATAGTTGTCCAATAACAAATAGTTTCTGGCCACCTGATGTTCATTGGGCGTAACCTCTTCTCCAAAAATGCACAAAGAACGCATGCCGTTGCCGATGGTCATATCGCCCAACACCTGATCATAAGTCCTGTTCTCCTTGATGATGTATACGACATGCTTAAAAACGGAAGGCTCGCCGATACGTTCGGGTACGGGTCTTGGAATTACACCCAAGCGTGGCAATTGCTGTGCAAGTTTTCCACGGAAAAGGAGATTGGCGTTTTCTACGCGCTGCGTATACGCTTTCAATTGTTTTCTGTCAGGCAAAGGAATTACGGATACCGTTGCCGCTGCGCGGTGGCTGTTATAGGCGCCATTTTTTGCGGGTATTCTGGCGCCTTCCCCTTCCAGGTTAGCCACACAAAGCACCTGATCATTTTCGAGGGCCAATCCGGACGGGTAGGCTTCCGTCGGAATAAACCCAAGCAATTTATTGCTGCCCTTTCCTGAAACGGAAGCTTTCGCACCCAGCTTAACAACGGCAACCGCGTTATCCATGCCGTTCGCAACATACAAACGCGTTCCGGAATGATCAATGGCCAGCGCATTGGGTGCATCCCCCATAAAAGGATTGCTGATGCCATTCAGGTGCACAGACAGGGAATCAATTAATTTATCCTGCCGGGTACTGATAACTGATACCTGATCACTGTTCCCATTGGACACGAAAACAAAGTATTTATCCGGGCTGGTGATGATGGCATTCGGATGCAGCCCGACCCTGATCTCTGATTGCTTTCTCCCCGTTTTCAAATCAAATACATCCACCGTGCCCATAGCCGTAGCGCCGGTGCGGGAATCAATGTAAACATGACCGAAAGGAATCCCGGCCGTTTCACCCATTCCCTCCACAGGAACCGGGCCGGCCCAATTGGTTACATAGGCCTTTTCATCCGTTATGGCAATACCAAATGGCGCCATACCTGTAGCCACCGTCCATACCGGCCTCCTGTCTTTTAACCTGATCTTCGCCAGCTGGCTGTTTCCGCTTAACACGACATACATAAAATTCTCTCCGTTTTCCGAATGAATCGCCAGGTCGTTAGGAATGGCAATGGGTGAAGGGGCAACAGCAGGAAAGGGAATGGGATCGGTAATTTTACCGGTTGTTCCGTCCCAAACCGCATCCAGCACATAAGAACGTCCGGTGGAAGTTTTTGATACCGCCCAGAAAACATGCATCGTTTCTCCTTCTTTTAATGCCTTGATACCGGAATAGGTACTCACCAGTCCTTTAAATGCAGGAGATGAATTATAATCGATGTGGTAAAGAAACTGATTGCTGTGGATATTGACAAAGGAAACACCATACCGGTCTTCCACTGCCAGCACTGGTGTTCCGGGAAGGAGTACACAATCCAGACTATGGTTTTCCTGGTTCGGATCACCGAACCGGATAACCGTGCCCGCCGGATCGATCAACCGGTTGTAAGGCATCCTGATCATCTTGTCATCCAGAGACGTGATCGTATCAGTTATGGTATACCGATCGCTGTGGGTTACCACTGAACTCTTATAAACTCTTGAGGTGCTGCAGGCAAACGAGGAAAAAAATAAAATGAAAGAAATCGCTTTTTTAAAATCTCTGACAACCGGATAATTCATTAATCGAATCGTTTTTTTAATAACGTTTTTAAGACCTCTTTTTTACCTGCGTGGTGGCCCTGAAATTAAAGAAAAAAAGGGGAATGGTCAGCGCCCGTACAAGACGCGACGCTGTTATTCAGCTTGCTTTACTTCCGCAGCCGGATGGTATCTGCAATGGTGATCTGTCCTTCAGTAACCTCAGCCCTGCAGGAATTTTTATTATAGGAATGATCAGAAGGAACAAAAACCAGGGCATAATTACCCGGAGGAACATCTTTCAGAATATAAGCTCCGTTTGTGGTATCCGTGATTGCAAATGCCATAGTATCAGAAACAGAAATAGCAAAAACAGTTGTTTTTACAGAAATAGGAACCACGATACCGAGGATGGAACCCGCCGTCGCGTCTGACTCAATCTTTTTTTCATGCGGGAGAATAGGAGGGAGAAGGAAGACTGCCACAGAAAGGAAGAACCCGAAAGGCATGGCGCTTGATTTCATGCAGGTTTGATTAAAATTGTTTGTTATCCCCTGAGTTCCTGATGGTAAAGGCAAAGATTGTTCCAGAAAGGCACCTGTGCCAGTTGACCCACCTCCGCTTCTCTTCGGAGGGAAAAGCCGTCAACTCCTTAAAATCTTATCCAGGTCGATTCCCGGCCCGAGTACAGCTTTAAATATATCCGGCTCCTGGCGGATCCGGTCCAGCGCATTAAAAATGGTAAAATCCCTTATCTTTAAACCCGGTTTTACTTCTTCCCAGTGCAAAGGCATCGATACCGTGGCGCCCGGTTTGGGCCTTAAGGAATAGGGGGCTGCAATGGTCTGTATCTGCCGGTTCTGTAAAAAATCCAGATAGATCTTTCCTTTTCTTTTACTGAGACTTCGTACCACACTGGTGATACCGGGCATTTCCTGCTGAACGGCTGTCACTATCATTTCGGCAAACATCCTGGACTGATCATAAGCATATTTTGCGCCAAGCGGGATATAAATATGCATACCCGTGGATCCGGATGTTTTGCAGTATGACTTTACCTTCAACTGATCCAGATATGCCCTTACCTGTAACGCCACTTTGATAACCTGATTAAAGGTGTTGGTTGTGTCGGGATCTATATCAATCACGCACCAGTCCGGATTATCCGGCTTTTGAATGCGGCTATTCCATGGATTCATTTCAATGCAACCGAGGTTCGCCATATAGAGCAGGCTGGCCTCATCGGTCGCTACCAGGAATTTCTTGATTTTTCCGTCGCTTTCACTGAGATAGGGATGGGTTTTGATCCAGCCCGGAATTTTATCCCCCACATTCTTCTGGTAAAAAGTTTCGCCCTCAATACCATTCGGATGCCGGTTCAGCGATTGGGGACGGTCCTTCAGATAAGGCATGATAAATTCCGCTACCTGGTAATAGTAATTAATCATATCACCCTTACTGATCCGGTCCCCGGGCCAGTATATTTTCGTCAGGTTCGACAGGGTAAGCAAATGCCGGTGAATGGAAACCTCCTGCAGTGTTGTTCCCGTTTGAATGAGCGGATCATCAGGTCTTGCCTTTCCCTTGCTGGTGGGGAGTTTTTTCTTTTTATCCTTTGCCAGGTCCGCAACCTGTGACGAAACCGTGGTCATGGTGGCCCGCTTTTCCTCCGCCGCGGTTTTATCTTCCCGCAGTCCGGCGAAGATCGGGTGCCGCAGGCTTCCGTCGCGGGTGACTTCCGTATATTTTACGAGACAAACCAGCTCCGGCTTCAGCCAGGTAGCCGGCATATTGGTTTTTGGCGTTACCCTGAATGGACAAGCATCGGTAACCAGTGGTTTAAACCGGGCATAGAGATCCTTTAATCCGCGCTCATCGAAACCGGAACCGCTGTGCCCGATGTATTTCAGGATGCCATTTTCATAACGGCCAAGGATAACCGCTCCAAAAAATTTCCGGCTTTCCCGCCCCCTGGTAAATCCGCAGATAATGGCTTCAGCAAACTGATTATTTTTAATTTTCAACCAATTTTTGCTTCTGGTATTGGCCGCATAGACACTGTCGGCTTTTTTGGCCATCACACCTTCCAGGCCTTTGGCCACGGCAGCCTCAAAAAAAGGAATGCCCGTTTCTACAACATGATCGCTGTATTTAATGATGTTGCCCCCCGGGGGGAGAATCGATTGCAAAATGGATTTTCTTTCAATTAGCGGTAGGCCGGTATAATCTTTCCCTTCATACCACAGCAGGTCAAATACATAATATACCAGTATGGCTGCTTCACCCTCTTTTAAAAAGCCCTGCAACTCCTGAAAATCCGGCCTTCCATCTGCCGTCAGGGCAATGATCTCCCCGTCGACCACCGCGTTGGCGGACCATTTCTCCAGCGCCTGTTTTACCGGCAGGAATTTTTCATCGAAAGAAATGTTGTTTCGGGATTCAATGCGTGCCTGGCCGCGGTTAAGTTTCGCAACCGACCGGTATCCGTCCCATTTAATTTCAAAGATCCAGTCCTTCGCATTAAAGGGTTTTTCCACCAGGGTAGCCAGCATGGGTTTGATGCTGTCGGGAAAAGGTGACTTTCTCCCTTTTTCCAACCATTTGGCAATATTCCCCGGCAAAGGTTTGTCAGCGGGAGGCTTTTCCGGTTTCTCCGCTTTTTTTTTACCTGCTTTTGGCTTGTCGGAGATCCACTCTCTGGCTTTACTGTCTTTACCCACCTGATTCACTGTTTTGCCGGACAGGACCGATTTTTCTTTTTTGGTGACATCCGCCGCGGAAGCGTATTCATCCTTGTGTTTGATCAGCAGCCACGCATTATCTCCTTTCTGCTGATTATTTTTTATGTGCACCAGTGCAAATTCACCATTCAGTTTTTTACCATACAACCGGAATTTCAGGGATCCGGATTTCAATTCCTTTAACAACAGCTTTTCCTGTTCTTTTTTAGATCCCGTTTTTTCCAGCGGCTCGTAAGTTCCCTGGTCCCAGACAATCACGCTGCCCGCACCGTAATTGCCTTCCGGTATAATTCCCTCAAAATCTTTGTAATCGAACGGGTGATCCTCCACCTGCATGGCGAGTCGCTTGTCCTGTGGATTCAGCGAAGGGCCTTTTGGAACTGCCCAGCTTTTTAAAACCCCGTCCATTTCCAGCCTGAAATCATAATGCAGCCGGCTGGCATCATGTTTCTGAATCACAAACTGCAAAGGAGTGGAACCGGATTTGCCGCCTTTGGGCTCGGGTGTTTTATCAAAAACCCTTTTTTTATGATATTCTTTCAATGCCATGGCCTGCGATTATGCATTGCTTATGCAAATGGTATGCTAGCCCTTTCAGGGAGGGTTTGGACCGTGTATTAAAACAGGGGATCAGCTTTTTGCACAATGATGGAGCAACTTTTGCGCCTCTTCGGTAATCTTTCTCAGGCTGGTTGGTTTAACTACCAGTTCCACATCATACTGTTTGCAAAAATTGAGGTCGGCCGGATGATTGGATGTGCTGAATGCCACCAGAGGGATGCGGCTCAGTTTTTCATATTTTTTTATTTCCGCGATGGCCTGTTTTCCATCCATGACGGGCATATTGATATCCATGATAATCAGGCACGGCAATCCGTTATCTGCAGAATTTTTCAGGTAGATTAAAGCATCTCTGCCATTCTCTGCAAAATCGACCGTAAAGGAAGGATCAATATCGAAAATCGCATTTTGGATCAGGTCCCTGTCGTCCGGATCATCATCAACGCAAAGCACGGTTCTGCCCATAATCACCGAAGTTTTGGAGGTTTCACGTTTCGCCTTTGCATAGATAGGTTTAATTTTAAAAATAGAGAAATATTTTATAAGTTAGTGGGGCAAGTTCTTTCCGTTTTTTATTTTCAAACCACACAACAAATTTTCATTTCTTTGCATTATTTCGGTTCCTGGCTTGTCCTTCCCCTGTAATTAACCTTAATTTTTAATATTATGGATAGATCAGTTGACATGCTCATGTCATACCGAAGAACGACCCTGAAATTATTGGATGGCCTGGGCATGGATTCCCTCAACACGATCCCGCCGGGATTCAACAATAACCTGATCTGGAATTTCGCCCATGTGGTGGTGAGTCAGCAAAGCATGTGTTATCTGAATGCGGGTTTAAAACCGATAATTGACGAATCCTACATTGTGAGGTACCGGCGGGGAACTAAGCCGTCAAAAACAGTGGATAAATCAGAATTTGAGACGCTGAAAATACTTTCTGAAACTGCTCTTCTGCAATTGGATAAGGATCTGGAAAATAACCTGTTTACAGGGTTCAAACCTTTTATGACCGGTTATGGAATCGAAATACAAAACATCGCTGATGTTTTGAAGATGCTTTTATTTCATGAGGGCCTTCATCTGGGTTATTGCATGGCGTTGAAAAGGGCGCAGGTTCACCGGGAAAATGTATCCCTGTAAGCAGGCGGGTTGGCCGTTGCCTGGATGGTCACCGATGATCCAGGCAGTCCGTCAGCAGATGCATGCAGCACAATGTTTCCGGCCTTTCCTGTAGATTTCAATACAACCAGGCATTTTCCCCTCCAGGTCGTCCTCTGCGGCAACTGGTAGCTTTCAATACTTACCGGATTGGCATTTCCAACACCGGCGATTTCAGCAGGTCCTTCAACAGAAAAATGAATGAGCAGGCTCGATTTTGAGTTCAAATGATGGTCTTTGTCCTGCAATTCCACCGTCACATAGCTAAGATCCTGCTCCGCGGCATGAATCTGTGACCTGTCCGGAGAAAGAAAGATCTGCGCCGGTTCACCTGAACTGAAAAGGAATACCTCTTTAATCTGTTTCTTATTTTGAAACCCGACAGCTTTTAATTCACCAGGCTGCCAGGGAACCTCCCAGGATACGCGGAATTGGGTGTTCCTGCCGACCGGTTTTCTTCCAAGCGACCTTCCATTCAGGAACAATTCCACCTCGTTACAGGAGGAATAAACATCCACCTTTAAGGGCGTATTTTCATAACCCGCCCAGTTCCAATCGGCCACCACATCTTCCCAGTTCCATTTGCTCCAGCTTTGTCTGGCCGGATTTAGTGGAAAGGAAGGTTCCGGAGGATGAACAAACAGGGCCAGCCGGTCTGCGCTCCACAGTGCATCGCGATAAAAGGACTGGGGTCGCTTCCAGCCGCAGATATCAATGTCCCCGCAATAAGCCAGGTTCCATGGATAAAAGTTTTTTTCCTGGAAATAGCCCCTCCAGCCGATACTCGCTTCCCCTATATAATCAAATCCGGTCCATACAAAATCGCCGATCACATAAGGATGATCAAGCACGGCCATCCAGTTATCAAATGATTCCAGTGCATAAGATTCTGTGCCCATCATAATCCTGTCGGGTTTCCTGCGGTGATCCGATACGTAATGATCATTTGCGTAATTGTATCCGGCAATATCTAGCGTCGAAAAGAAAGGGTCCTTATTTTCAGATATATCATTCACGGCGGCGGTTACGGGTCTGCCAGGATCAAGTGTGTGAACCTCAGCGACAAGCTTCGCGGACAGGACCGCCACCTCCGGTTTCTCCCTGTGGGGAATTTCATTGCCAATACTCCACATGATTATGGAAGGATGATTCATATCCCGAAGCACCATACTTTCAAGATCCTTTTTCCACCAGGAATTAAAATACAGATGATAGTCGTAGGGCGTTTTAGGTTCATTCCACATATCAAAAGCTTCATCAATCACGAGCATGCCCAGCCGGTCACAAGCATCGAGGAATGCAGGGGGAGGGGGATTATGGGAACAGCGTATCGCATTGAAACCGCTGGCCTTCATCAGTTCCACCCTTCTTTCTTCGGCACGGTCATAGGACCGGGAACCTAGCGGACCATTATCGTTGTGATAGCAGCCGCCTTTCAGTTTAACCGGTTTTCCGTTTAACAAAAATCCCTTTTCCGCATCAAAATAAATACTCCTTATCCCGAAGGAAATTTGCTGCTGCTGCACCCGTTGCTGCTGCTGATAAATGTCTGTATGCAGTGAATACAGGGATGGATCTTCAGTTGACCAGCGGACCGGTTTAATAACCTGCAGATCCTGCGAATCAATCAGTGTTTGATCAGCCTTTATTTGGAAATTTCTTTTCCATATAACCACTGTCTTTCCTCCCGGGTCCAGCACCCTGGAAACCACCTGAATAGCTTGGTTGCCTGTTCCATTATTTTCTATGGCGGTACGAATGTGAAGATTTGCGGCTTTTGAGGTCACCTGTGTGGCGCTGATCTGCGTACCCCATTGAACCAGATGTGCAGGATTTAATAATTGAATCCAAACATGGCGGTTGATGCCCGACCCCGAATACCACCGGCTGTTCAGCCCTTCGTTCTTCACCTGTACGGCCAGAACATTCTTTTGCCCGAATCTGATTTTACTGGTCAGGTCATACCAGAAACTGCTATAGCCATAGGGATGATTTCCCAGTAACTCGCCATTTAGCCAGACATCTGCATTCATATAAACACCATCAAACACAATGCGGATTTTATTCCCTAGCTCATTGGCAGGAACCATTATGGTTTTTCGATACCAGGCTGTTCCACCGGTGGTGAACCCGCCGCTCACCTGGCTGACGGCGTTGGAATCAAACGGGGATTGGGTGAGCCCGATATCCTCTATGCTCCAGTCATGCGGCAGATCCAGGGACCGCCATGAAGAATCATCAAGGTCCACGGCCTGCGCTCCTTCAAAGCCCCCTTTAAAGAATTTCCAGCCAGTATCAAATAAAACAGGAGAACCATCGGCGGTCTGTCCCAGGCAGGTCATACATAACGGGAAGGACAAAAGAAACCAGATTTTCTTTATCATGGTGATTATATGGCAATTACCGTAACTAAAATAACGTAATTCTCAGTCAGTTGAACTTATGCACACGCCTGAAGACAATATCTGGATAAATTATAATAAAATAAATATGTATTTTTATTTGATATTTAATTAATTTGCCCCGTCAAGTAAAAAATTAATAGGAATATTTTCCAGAGATCCATCTAATCACCCAGAAAATGAATAAAATTACGTTAAAAGCTTCACTACCATTCGTAATCCTGGCTACTGTTGCCGTTTTGGCGATGTTTGTACCTGCGGTAGCCAATTTTGATAACGGCAAATACAATGGTGCTGATGTAGCCTGGATGATTGTTGCCACGGCCCTGGTTTTTCTGATGACGCCGGGACTGGCCTTTTTCTATGGCGGCATGGTTCACCGGAAGAATGTAATATCCACCATGATCAAGAGTCTGATAGCAGCAGGTATTATAAGCGTTCTTTGGGTTGTGGTTGGTTATAGCCTCTGCTTTGGTCAGGACGTGCACGGATTTATAGGCAACCCGGCCACGCATTTTATGTTTAAGGGGGTCAATTCCGGTCAGCCTTTTGCTTCCATGCCAACCATTCCACTTACTTTATTTGCCCTCTTCCAGCTGATGTTTGCAATTATAACGCCCGGGCTGGTGGTTGGAGCCGTCGCCGAACGCATTCGTTTTACTTCCTATGTATTGTTCATCGTATTGTTCGCCCTTCTGGTTTACGCGCCCCTGGCACACTGGAGCTGGCACCCTGATGGCATGCTCGCTAAAATGGGTGCTCTTGATTTTGCGGGTGGAACCGTGGTTCACATTTCAGCGGGTTGTGCCGCCCTGGCAGGAGCCATGGTGTTGAAGCAGAGAAGAAGTCATATTCAGCATAAGGAAATTCCACCGGCAAATATCCCGTATGTATTAATCGGTACAGGGTTACTCTGGTTCGGATGGTTCGGATTTAATGCAGGTTCCGCAGGTGCAGCCAGCAGTCTCGCCGTTTCCGCTTTTGCCACTACCAATACCGCTGCCGCTGCAGCCGGTCTTTCCTGGATGTTCTTTGATGTGTTGAAAGGGAAAAAACCTTCCGTGCTCGGATTTTGCATTGGTGCCGTGGTGGGACTGGTAGCCATTACTCCAGCTGCAGGATTTGTTGCCATTCCACAAAGTATATTTATCGGTGTGGTTGCAGCCGTAATTTCAAATACTGCTGTTTATTATCGCTCCAAAACTAAACTGGACGATACACTGGACGTATTTCCCTGTCATGGTATTGGCGGAATTGTAGGTATGCTCATGACCGGAATCTTTGCCTCTAAAACCGTAAATCCCCTCGGTGGCGCGGACGGTTGGTTCTACGGCAACTTTTCCTTTTTCTGGATACAGGTAAAAGCTTTGATGATCGTGGTTCCCTACAGCTTTCTCATGTCCTACGGCATATTCAAGTTCATCAACTTCATACTGCCATTGCGGGTAACGCAGGCAGAAGAAGAAGAAGGCCTGGATGCCAGTCAGCATGCGGAAAAATATATGCAGGGCACCTTACTGGTATCCACACCGGAAGGCCTTACTGAACAAGAAGTTGTTTAGATTTATTTCCATAGCGGCATAGCCTCCACGCTTTCCCGAATATGACTGCATTCCTGTAAATTTGCGGTTTAGTAAAACCGGGCATTTGAAGTATTTACAAGCAGTCAACAAATATTTCTGGAAATATAAGTGGAGGCTTTTGCTTGGCCTTCTGTTTGTTGTCCTTTCCAATTATTTTCGCATACTCTCGCCCCAGGTCACCGGCTATGTGGTGAATTCGGTTGAAAAAGAATTGTCAACCGCACCCCGGCCGGCGGGTCAGTATCCGGCCTCGGTACAGTCTGAAAAGAAAACTGCCGTCAACCGCATATCCGATACAGCCAACTATGATATTCTGGTTAGAAAGTTCATCCGGAAACTGGATTCCTCCGGCCAGAGTTTTGGCAGGAAAATAGCCTTCAGCGGCATTACCCTTTTATTGCTGGCGGTAATCGGAGGGGCTTTTATGTTCCTGATGCGGCAGACCATTATCGTCATGAGCCGCCACATTGAATTTGACCAGAAGAATGAAATATTTCGGCACTATCAGCTCCTGGATACTTCTTTTTATAAAAGCCACAGCACAGGCGACCTGATGAGTCGTATGTCGGAAGACGTCAGCCGCGTCAGGATGTATACGGGCCCTGCCGTGATGTATCTGGCGAACCTGTTGGCCACCATTGGCTTCAGCCTGTATTTTATGATACGGAAGGATGCCCTGCTCACCTTATATGTTCTTGCACCGCTGCCCATTCTGGCCGTTACCATATACCTGGTCAACAATATCATTCATAAACGCAGCGAACGGATCCAGGCCCTGCTGAGCAACCTCACCACCAATGCCCAGGAATCCTACAGCGGCATCCGGGTGATCAAATCCTTTGTACAGGAGAGCGCCATGATCCGCTTTTTCACCGGCAACAGTGAAGAATACCGCAAAAATGCGATCAATCTGGCCAAAGTGGAAGCGATTTATTTCCCTTCTATGGGACTGATCATCGGACTAAGCACCCTATTGACCATCATGCTGGGGGGATTTTATGTAATTCATGGCACCCACCACACTGACCTGGGCACCATTACGGAGTTCATTATCTACATTACGATGCTTACCTTCCCGGTAAGTGCCATAGGGTGGGTGGCCAGTATGTTCCAGCGCGCATCCGCATCACAAAAAAGACTCAATGAATTTCTCGAAACCGTTCCGGATATTCAGAACCAGCCGCAGCCATTGCATCAGACCCTGACCGGCAACATCAGTTTTGAACAGGTGGATTTTACCTATCCGAATACCGGCATCCACGCCATCCGGAATTTCAATCTCAGCATCCGCAAGGGAGAAAAAATTGCAGTGATCGGAAAAACGGGCAGCGGGAAAACCACCCTGGCGCAACTGCTGCTCCGTTTTTATGACCCAACCCACGGGGTTTTGCGCATGGACGGGCAGGATATTAAAACCCTGGATACACGAATCATGCGCAGTCAGATTGGCTATGTTCCCCAGGATGTATTCCTTTTCAGCGACTCGGTGACCGGGAACATCCTTTTCGGCAACGAGGAGAAAACAGAATCCCTGGCCCGGAAGGCAGCAGGATCTGCCAGTGTTGACAGGGAGATTTTGCAGTTTTCCTCGGGTTTCGATACCCTGATCGGTGAACGCGGGGTAACCCTGAGCGGGGGACAAAAACAACGGATCTCTATTGCCCGGGCCCTTTCAAAGGACCATGCGATCGTGATCTTCGATGATTGTCTGAGCGCCGTGGACTCCCGAACGGAAAAAGAGATCATCAACCGGTTGTATGCCTACCTGCAACACAAAACCGCCCTGATCATCACACACCGCATTTTTGCCCTTTTCGAATTTGACCGGATCATCGTGATGGACCAGGGCAGTATAGTGGAAACCGGCACCCATACCGAACTGCTGGCGATGAACGGCTACTACGCGCATTTGTACGAACAGCAACAGCAAACCGGGGAAGAAGCCCAAACCCGCCACTGACGCTATTTCACGTAAAAACCCGCAACCTGATTAAATTGGGGAAAGTTTTGCCAGTTCCGTAACAATATTATATTTGTAGCTGCTTGTTTAATTAATTTACCTAAAACCAACCAACGTGGCTTACGAGAATAATGACAAAAGAATGGAAAGTGTTTACAGCAAAAGGATCAGGGCAGGTAAGCGTAGAACCTATTTTTTTGATGTACGTGCTACCCGGAGCAATGATTATTACCTGACTATTACTGAGAGCCGTAAAAAGTTCAACGAAGAAGGATACGACCGGCATAAAATTTTTCTGTACAAGGAAGACTTCAATAAATTCATCAAGGCTCTTACTGAGGCCGTTGACTACGTAAAAACGGACCTGATGCCGGATTTTGATTTCGATGCCTTTAACCACGACCAACTCCCGGAAAACGGAGAGAACGGCCAACATGAAAATGGAGAATCACGCAGCACCGAACCTTATCTTGATCCGACCGTTCGGGTTTCTGAAGTGGAAATAAAAGATGAGGCTCCCGCACCTTTACCGGCACCCACTTCATCCGCCAGCGACCACCTGGAAGAAGTTGATAAATGGTGACTTTTTTAACCCCCCGGTTTGGGGGATTTTTTTTGTGGACCGTATGTGTCAGATGATGGATAGATACCATCTACCTCATACGATCCACAACCCCTTCAGGTTGACTACTTCTTAATAAACTCCCCTGCCCGCTGCGCAATATTTCCCCAATAGAAATGCTGATAAAAAGAGGCCGGGGTGGCTGATTTTTTTTCTGTAGTCCGTAGGATGCTGTTTGCAAAGGTCGTCCAGTCCTCGTCCGGGCAAACAACCAGTTTCCCGTTACAAAGCTGCGGGTCCACCCCAATGGCACCGCTTTCCGTGGAAACGGCATTCAGATTAAATCCCAGCGCCTCCACCAGTTTGGTTTTAATACCACCTCCCGTAATGACAGGATTCAAAAATACATCGCATCCCTGTAAATATAGTTCCAGGTCACTGGCAAATCCGATCACCTGCACGGATGGAAAAGTTTCGCGGAAAAATTTTTCGGGTATATCTATTCCGCAGATCAGAAGAAGGTAGGAAAACGCTTTTTGCTGAAGAACGGGATTGATGCGATAAAGCAGATTATTCAACGCTTCCCGGTTCGGCGGATACCGGAATGCACCATTGAAAAACAACAGCGGCATTTGTGCAGGGAGACTGTATTTCTCATGCAACAATGTTTTTGCCCGGTGTACCGCTTCCGCATTTGGAGGAGCCGGTATTTCTATGCCAAAGCTGACCGTGGTGCACCGGGACGGTTTCAATCCGAATGCGCGAATGGCATACCGTTTATCCGCATCGGAAATAAAAAAACTGTAGTCGGCCTGCCGGTGGGTAAATTTTTCATAAAGCCACAGGATCCGCCACCACCATTTCCCCAAACTCCTCCAGCGGTTTCCTTCCAGGTTGTGCGAATGCACTACGAGCTTGATTCCGCAAAATTTTTTCAGCAGCACACCCAGCCATCCGTAATAAGGATGCTCGATGATCAGGTGGCTGGCTTTTTTTTCCCGGAGCACCCTGCGAATCCGGAAAAAATATAATGGATTGATATAACGGATGGCAGCATTGGACAGCATATTCAGCAATTCATATCCTTCCGCCAGCTCGGGATTATTTTTTTGTGTAGCAATACAGGTCACCTGGTGATACCGGGAAAAATATTTATAGAACAACGCGATTCCCTTTTGTCCACCGGTCCTGGCAGGAAGAAATGGATAGGAAACAAGGGAAACGACGTTCATGTGGCGTAAATGAGTGATGGTATTTTGTTGACGGATGACGGTTGACCGGATTTATGGATGAATCCGTATCGGATATCCGTCATACCTAAACTATCAACTGTCAACTGTCAACTTTTTCCCGCGCTTCCCCCTTACAAGCTGAACTGCCGCGGCGATCAGCAACAAATAGGTAAAGATTGCGGCCCAGACGCTGATGCGGTTCCCGATTACATAGGACCGGGGTTCAAACCTGAATTCAATGATATGCGAACCCGCAGGCACGGACATTCCCCGGAGCACATAATCCACTTTGGCATAAGCTGATTTTTTGCCGTCGATGTAGGCATCCCAGCCTTTGTGATAATAGATTTCGCTGAATACGACAAACTGATTCGTTTTTGCGTTGAACTGGTAAGTTATTCTGTCATTCTCATTGTCGGTCAGTTTTATACTGGCCGTAGAATCCTTTACGGGCATAAAGGGAATATCCGTGGCGTAAGATCTTTGAACGATTGCCGTATCACGTACGTTCACGCTATCCAGTGCAGCCATTTCCTCATCAGCGGTGTTTACATATTTAATCGCAGATACCAGCCAGCAGGATCCAAATGCTCCCGGGTTTAGGGTGGCCACGTCTTCCTGCCCGTTCGGTCCTTTCCGGATAATATATTTTGTATTCAGCATATTATAGACCATCTGGTTGCCTTTGGTTAGCTGGTGTTCGATCAGATCGTTGTATAGTGCCAGTTTAGCCGGATGATAACCACCCACCGAATTGTGATAGTAAGATGCGTGAGAATCCTGGAAAGGATCACCACTGCTTTCATCCAGCACCCGGAAATTTTTTTCCGGATCCGCTTTTATTTTCTTATCAGCATCAGACAAACTGAAGGACTCTTCGATACTTTCCGGGTCTACATAAGTATCATCATTCAGATATTTTTTCCCTTCTGCCAGCAGATCAAAGGAGCTTATCACCAGCAAACAGGTCAGTAAAACCACCGGTTTAATCTTATTGAGGAGATAAAACCAGATAAGACCGGCTGCAAATAGAACAAAAAGCGTGCTCCGGATGAGATCACTTTCAAAAATCCCCTTACGATCCTGCTGAAGTCCTGACATCATCCCGCTTACGACCTGACCAGCCTGTTGCTGCATTTCGGGAGTAGGCTGCTTGCCGCGGGCCATCTGCTGGACAAGATTATTGGCAAAGTTTTCTTTAAACCGGTTATCTGCCGTCGATTTGTAATCGCTCATTACAAAAACCAGGAAGCTGAGCAATACAAGACCTCCCGCGACATACAAAACCTTTTTAAATTTTTTCCAGATCACTTCCTTCTGCTCTTTACTTTCCAGTAATTCCTGCAATCCCAGTATGGCGAGCAGGGGAAAAGCCAGTTGCGGCATTACCAGCGCCATGGCCGGGGAACGGAACTTATTATAATAAGGAAGATGATCGAACAGGAAATAGTTGAAGAAAGAAAGATTCTTACCCCAAGCCAGCATAATGCCCGCCAGCGCAATGGCCAGTATCCACCATTTATGCCAGCTCTTCACATAGATTATGCCCAGAATAAATAAAAAGCAGATAACTGCTCCCAGGTACACCGGGCCTGAAGTAAAGGGCTGGTCACCCCAATACGACCTGGAATTGGCGAGGCGGATGGCATTATCCTCCGGATATCCGATCTCTGAAAGTTTGTCGGCAAATTTTGAGCTCCCTGTAATTTCTTTACCGGATGATCCGCCCCCCTGCATTCCGGGAACAAAAATCGTAAGCGTTTCGGAAATGCCGTAACTCCACATGAATGCATAATCCTTATCCAGCCCTCCTTTGGTTTTATTCTTACTGTCGGCCTGCGTAAGCTCTGATTTTCCGCCTCTCATGGTTTCTGTTGCATATTCTTTCGTGGGCAGCATGGTCAGCGCATAGTTCATGAACCCCACTACGAGAGACAGGGCAATCAATGAAAAGGCGATCAGCCAGTGTTTGTACTTTTTTTCTTCCCAGGAATTAACCAGGTAAACAATAGCTATGATGGCGACAATAAGTCCTGTATAATATACTATCTGTAGATGCTGCGTACTCACTTCCATGCCGAAGAAAAGGGTGGTGAGTGCGGTTCCTCCCAGGTAACGGCCCCGGAGGATCAAAAGAATACCGGCTACCACCGCTGGCATAAATCCTATTGCCATCAGTTCCGTTTCGTGCCCGGCTGCAACCAGGATTGGATTAAAAGTGGCAAAAGCATAAGCGATGGAACCCAAAACGGAAAGCAGGAAATTCAGCCGGAAAACCTGGGTCAGGATATAGAAACAGACACTGGCAATGAAGAAATAAAAAACAGGTTTGGGCAGGCCCAGGTTAAACAGGTAGTAAAAATATCCGATGGTAATGTCCGATGTGGCATCCATTGCAATATTATACGCCGGCATCCCGCTGAACATACTTTCTGTCCACAAAGGAAAGTGACCATGTTTTTCTTTGAAATTGTTTGATTGCTTTGCCATCGCTGTGTATCCGATCACATCTGACTGATAAAGCACTTTGCCTTCCAGCGCGGTCTTGTTGTACGCGATGGAAACGAGCAGAAACAGGACTATGGCAGCAATATGCGGATACGCTTTTTTCAGAAAGGATGCATTCATACAGATCAAAATGATTAATCCCACAAAATAATGGTATTTTATGCAGAATTTTGGATTTTTGAACTATGGGTCTGTTAAGAATGCTCAACCGGTCGGCTTTAATCTGTAACGTTTGTTTTCTGTTTGCCATCCTGATACTTTGGATGCGGAATCCGGTGAATCCGGGCTTTGCATCCCTGATGATCGTTATGGGATTTGTTCTTTCCGTTTTTTTAAATCTAATCGTCAATACCTGGCACCTGATCAGACGCATTACAAAAAAGTCGCTTCACGAAATACCTGCATCATTCATTTATCTAAACGCCAGCTTTCTGGTCATTCAATTAATTTTATTTGTCAAATGATGCGGAAGATGTCACCGGTCATCCAACTTTCTTTCCATTACATAATCATGCATAAAAAATCCATTTCCAATAGCCGTATCTTTTACTCCTGTTATGACAAATCCCAGCTTTTCGTAAAAAAGCCTGGCCTTGTTTTGGCGGTTAACATCCAGTTGGAGGATTAAACAGTCTGCCGCTTTCACATGCACCACAACATACTCCAGCAAAAATTTCCCCAGGCCCTTTCCTTGAAGCACCGTATCAATATAAATTTTTTGCAGCTTGCCTTTTTTCTCATCCGGATGTAAAGAATAGGAAGCAAACCCCGCCGGTTTTCCTTCCTGTTCCAGTATCAGAAAATGATGATGGTATTCCTGCATCTGCTGTTTCAGTGAATCCGGGCTGTATATCCGGTTCAGCATATAACCAATCTGGGTGCCAGTCAATATACCTGAATAGGTAAGTGGCCAGATTTTTTCGGCCAGCATTTTCACCAGCAAGAGATCTTGTTCTCCTGCGGGCCTGACCAGGGTATTCTGCATTTTCTGAAAATCTAATCTGAAATATGTTTATCCAAACCAGTCGGTCTTACATAAAAGGCATAGTCCGGGATTCGCACCTGAAAGCCACCAGCCCTCCTTCGCCGGGCGTCGGAGGGCGATGCCGTCAAACCAACTACTCAGCACTCACTCAAACTGATCGGAATATGCACCGCCAGGCCGCCATCTGATGTTTCCTTATACTTGCTGTTCATGTCCAGGGCCGTGGTCCACATGGTATGGATCACAGCGTCCAGGGATACTTTTGCAAAATCCGGTGCACTCTGGAGGGCGAGCTGGGAAGCGGTGATGGCCTTGATGGCGCCCATGGTATTACGTTCTATGCAGGGGATCTGGACCAGTCCGCCGATGGGATCGCAGGTGAGTCCGAGATGATGCTCCATGGCGATCTCGGCAGCCATAAGCGCCTGCCGCTGGGTTCCGCCCAGGGCTTCTGTTAATGCGGCGGCGGCCATCGCGGAAGATACACCGATCTCGGCCTGGCATCCTCCCATGGCGGCGGAAAGGGTGGCTCCTTTCTTGAATATGCTGCCGGTTTCCCCGGCAGTCAGCAGAAAGGATACAATGTTATCATCCGTACCGCCGCAAAAACAAATGAAATATTGCAGCACGGCCGGTATTACTCCTGCGGCACCGTTGGTCGGCGCCGTCACCACTTTACCGAAAGAAGCATTCACTTCATTTATCGCAAGAGCGAAACAGCTCACCCAGTCCAGGATATATTTAAAATCCTTACCACCCTGCCGGATAGCTCCGATCCAGCCTTCGTAATCAGTATAGATTTTGCTGCCCAGCAATTTTTTATTCAGGTTGGCTGCCCGCCGGCTTACGTTTAACCCTCCGGGTAATACCCCGGTGGTATGGCAACCGGCATACATGCATTCTTTCATCACCCGCCAGATATCCAGCAGTCCCTTATTGATCATGGTCTCTTCCCGCCACACCCGTTCATTCTCCAAGACCACTTCATGAATGGACAATCCGGTTTTCATGCACCAATGCACCAGATCATTGGCCGAATCAACCGGAAACGGCAACTGAGCTGCGGATCCCGGGACCGTCGTTTGTCCTTCCATCTCAATAAAACCGCCTCCGATGGAGTAATAAGTTTCCGAAAAGGGTTCGGATCCGTCAATCTCAGCCAGAAAACGCAGCGCATTGGGATGGTAGGCCAGGGATTCGTTCTTCCTGAATTCCAGGCCGGCCTGCGCGTCAAAAGGGATTTCCGTTCCTGTGGCTGTCTGCAGGGTTTTGTGCTGTTTCATGGAAGCCAGGATACCCGGAATCGAGCCGGAATCGATCAGAACAGGGTCATAACCCGCCAACCCCAGCTGAATGGCTATATCAGTTCCGTGGCCCTTTCCGGTTTTCGCCAGAGACCCAAACAACAGGACCTGTATCTTTTTCAAACGGGGCAGGAGATTCCTTTCTTCCAGGTGGCGGATGAATGATTGAGCCGCCCGCCAGGGACCGAGGGTATGGGAGCTAGAAGGCCCTATCCCAATTTTGAATATGTCAAAAACCGATATGGGTTCGTGGGACAAGCTGGAAGATTTAATCAAAAGTACAATAAAAAAACCCCGAACAGGCTGTTCAGGGTCCGTCTTGCAGGTAGTCTATGGTTACGGCACACAAAACAAATTACTTGGCACGCATTACTAAGACAAACCACTTATTTAAAACGCTGCAAGGGATTATTTTTTTTCCGCCGAACCGGCTTTTTCTTTTTTCGCCAGCAGCTCCCGGTAACGCTGTTCGTTCTGATCCCAGCGGAATTTGCGGGAAAAAACCGCAATAAACACCGTAATCAGCAAAAGCGCCAGAAGCAGGACCCCCGGATTGAAATTGCTGGTGTGCACCATCATGGACGCCCTTTTGTACCATCCGGAATAGAAATTGATGGCAATCGGGATCACAAAAAGCAGGGCAATGGGTACTCCCAGTAAAAACTGCCGCATACCCTTTTTCTGTCGCTCCCGGTTTTGTTTCCAGTATGTCATAAAGGCTTCCTCTTCTTCCGTAATCATTTCCCTAAAGGTTTATAAGGCCACCCGGCCCGGAACAATCTTTAACAAAAATCGAGGTTTATAAGGTTATATTGCTAGTTCTCAATATTTTATTTTACTTTTCATATAATTATTTATGCTATTTCGCGTTGGTTTCTTTACTTTTAAAACAAGAAATCCTTTGCTTTGAAGATACCTTTACTCCTGGTACAATTCTTATACAACAACAGAAGGCTTGCCTTACCGGGCATCGGCATTTTCACGCTCGATAAATCCATTGTACTTCCGGAGGAAAATGACCGCGATCAGCTTTCCCATCCTAACGGGGTTAAGTTCCAGAATGCAAATATAACTGCGCCGGACAAGGACCTGATTACCTACATCGTTGAAAATACGGGCAAAATTACACCGCTGGCTATTTCCGACCTCGATTCTTACCTCACCCTGGGCATGGAAATGCTAAATATCGGCAAGCCGTTTTACCTGGAAGGCATTGGTACCATTACCAAAAGTAAGACTGGGAAATTTGATTTTTCGCCCGGCGAATATACGGTGATTAAAGAACCACTGGCCGCGGGCACAGCGGATCATGCCAGAAAAAGGAGGCTGGAAACGACCCGTTCCGAGTCTGCCCTGCAATCTCCGCAAAACAGGAACCTGCTGAAATTCGCCGCTATAGTCGCAGCTCTGATCATCATAGGCTGGGGAGGATACCTCATGTATAAAAAAATGTCGCCACCACCTGCTGAAAACAAAATGGAAGCCGTTGACAGTTCCATAGCCAATGCCGCTCCGGCCGATTCATCTGACGTCAGGCAGCAGCATGATACAGGAAAAACGGCGGTGGTCCCCGAAACAAAACAGGCCAAGCGAAACATGGATTCAACTTTGTATAAATTCGTAATCCTGGCCACCGATAATAAGGCGTATGCATTAAAAAGATACCAGCAACTCCTCTCATTCGACCTGAAGGCACACTTTTCAGAAAAAGATTCCAATTTTTTTAAAGTCTATTTTCAATTTCCGGCACTAACCAAAGATACCATCCGGATCAAGGACTCTCTCCGGCGCCAATATGCGCACAGCGTGCATATTGAAGAATAATACGGATTATATTTTACTTTTCAGTATAACCTGCCAGGCTATCCTGGCCTCCGGGCCAAATGACCCGTTAAAAAAGATCTGATTTTTTTTCCCGGATTATCCTAACTTGAATTCAATTTAAAAAATTGAACATGTACTGTATTGCTCCGCTATTTTCAAAAAAAGTTTTTACTTTAGGCCTCTCCATTTTATCCCTGAATGCGATGCTCCAGGCACAAAATGAAAAAGCAAAACCGGAAGACACAGAATTTTATACACCCGTTCCTAAAATTGTAACCCCGGGTAAAACAGATGCCGGCGCCCCTTCCGACGCCTTGGTATTATTTGATGGAAGGAACCTGGATCAATGGCATGCGGAAAGCGACAGCACCAGGCCCGCAGGATGGAAAGTGGCTGACGGGATCGTAACCGTAGATAAAAAGTCAGGCGGTATCATCACCCGTCAAACATTCACCGATTATCAGTTGCATATAGAATACCGCATTCCCAAAAACATCACCGGTTCCGGTCAGGCCCGTGGAAACAGCGGCATTTTTCTGGCTGCCATCGACAGCAATGGCGGCGATGTGGGCTATGAATTGCAGGTGCTGGATAATTACGCCAACACCACCTATGTCAACGGCCAGGCCGGCAGCATTTACAAACAGAGTGTTCCTCTGGCAAATCCCTGCCGTAAACCGGGTGAATGGCAGGCCTATGAAGTGGTCTGGACCGCACCCCGTTTTAAGGACGACGGCAACCTGGAATCTCCGGCAAGGGTCACTGTATTCCTTAATGGCGTTTTGGTTCAGAATAATTTTGCCCTCATAGGCGTAACCCAGTATATCGGCACGCCATATTACAAGGCACACGGTCCTGCTCCCATAAAACTGCAGGCTCATGGTGACAAGAGCGAACCCATCAGCTACCGGAACATCTGGCTGCGCCGTTTATAAACCCCGGCTTTTATTTAGAGGCTGAAACGGAATCCGGCGTAACAAAAACGGCGCCGTCCTGCAATTTTTTGATGAGGATCATTCCCTTATCACGGATAACCGATTTTTCGTCCAGCATATCCGGATTGTCCACATCGTTGAACCAAACGAGGTAATTATTTTTTTCCTGGTAATATTTCCGGATCTCCCCCGGGAAGGCCCATTGCGGTAACAACCTCGCCGGAAGCCTGGTAAAGAGATAAACAGCGTCCCCGGCATTGGAGTAAATCCGGTAACCTGGTTTGAATTCGGGTTTGTAATGCTCGAGGAACTGCACAATCTCCGACTGCGGAAACGGATCCTCAAAATACCCGGGAATGCCGGCATCTTTTACGCCATCGTAGGTTTCATAAGCCTCCGATAGTTCTGTATTCAGGAAGATCGCGGCCAGGACTAAGGCGAGTCCGCAATACAGTAACCTGAACAATTTCTTTTTCCCGGAAATAAAGGAAGGAATCCAGAAACTCACACTCCAGATCATGGGTATGTAGAGGGGCGACAAAAGGCGGTTCGTGAATTGTTCATAGCGGGACAGGCTGGCCGAAATGATCATAAAAAGTCCATAAAAAAGGCCGGTGGCGGCAATGATGTACTCATATCGCCGCTCAGTTTTCCGCCGAAAATAACACCACATCATACCCATCAGAAAAACGACCAGTACAATCAGCGTAATCCCGATCGAAACATTCGGTTTTTTGTCTATCAGGAGCCATTCACTCAAAACGTCTCCAAAATACTGAGCATTGGTCGTCAGGGAATGGATGCTTCGCTGCCTCGCCCCGGTTGCCAGATGGGCGATCATTTCATTCCGGATCAGATTCACGACCAGCAGCAACACGGAAACCCCGCCGAAATAAAAACAATGTTTGATCCGTTTACCAACCGATAGTTTTCCTTCAAAAAATATCAGGAACAGGCCGATGCCCACCAATACAATCGCTGCATATCGCGTCACACAGGCCAGCGATACCAGGCCCGCACTGATCAGAAGCCATTTCATACCCGGGGCTACCAGGTATTTTTTCATAGCAACCGTGAACAACATCAGCAGCAATAAAAAAAGGGTTTCAGACCACAACATGGAATAAACTTCCAGCAGTGCCGGGCTGAATACCACACAACTCAACAATACCCGTTTGTACCATTTCGAAGTATGGTAAAACCCGTTCATGATCGTTCCACATAAATAAATAACGGTTCCAAAAAGAAACCCATTGAGCAACGCTCCGTATTGTAAGGGGTCGAACCGGGTTAAAAAAGATACAGCGCCAAGGAAAAAGGGATAACCGGCAGGAAAAACTACTACCGGAAAATCATCGAAGGCCCGGAAGCCATTTCCTTCTACCAGATGTCTGGCAGCACTGATGTAGGTCACCGAATCCGGAGAAACACCGATTCCGCTGTGCCTGGAAAAAATCTGGATGAGGAGAAATCCGATCGCAGCAGCGATCAGCGAATCCAGGTTGGTGGAGAGGGAAAATAATCGCGACTTTACGTTCATACCGGTAACCGAAGATATAAGAATTTATCTTAGTTTTTTCTGTCAATGTTAACTGGTAATTTCAATTTTCGTTCCAGAAAATCATCCAGGATGCAACGGTTTTTTCTTTTTTTTCTAGGGCTTGTTTGTTTTGCTGTTTCGGATGCCCAGGTATTCGGCGGAACGCCGCCATCCATAAAATGGAACCAGATCAACCGGTTTCCTGCACGTCTTATCTTTCCGCGCGGGATGGAGGCAGAAGCTGCCGATGTTGCTTTCCTGGTTTCCGAACTCAACGAAAAAACAAGGTCCACGCTGGGTGACCGCGAACGCCGGATTGACATTATTTTTCATAACCTGACCACCATTTCCAATGCGTATGTTCAACTCGCTCCATTCCGCAGCGAGTTCCAGCTTACCCCTTCCCAAAATAGTTTTGACCTGGGCAGCCTGCCCTGGCACCAGACCCTGGCCATTCACGAATACCGGCATGTTCAGCAATACAATAATTTCCGGGTCGGACTTTCCAAAGTCTTTTATTATCTTTTTGGGGAAGAGGGACTGGCGCTGGCCAACAACCTGTCAGTTCCCAACTGGTTCTGGGAAGGAGACGCGGTTTACCAGGAAACCCTGGTCAGCAAACAGGGACGTGGACGCCTGCCGCTATTCCTGACCGGCTACGATGCCTTGTGGCTCTCCAAAAAAAATTATTCCTGGATGAAACTCAGGAACGGCTCACTTCGCGATTACACACCGGATCACTATCCCCTGGGATATATGATGGTCGCCTATGGCAGGGAAAAATACGGAGCGGATTTCTGGAGAAAGACCGCAGGGGATGCCGCAGCATTCAAAGGTTTCCTGTATCCGCTTCAGTTGGCCATCAGGAAATATTCCGGAGCCAGTTTCCGTGAATACAGGGAAAAGGCATTTGCTTATTTTCGCGACCAGCTGCCGCAGGACGCTTTTACCGATTCCAGTGCCACTTACGGGAACCAACACCTGCATTTTGTGGCAGATGAATTATACCCGCAATTCTCCGATTCAAACCACCTTATTTTTCTTAAGTCCACCTACCGCCGCCCACCTCAATTTGTTGAGCGGAATATACATTCGCAAAAAGAAAACCGCATACGATACAGGGCCGTTGCCTCCGATGATCAGTTTTCCTACCACCATGGTCAGATCGTCTATTCAGCCTATGAACCGGACCTGCGCTGGGGCTGGCGGGATTATTCCGTGATCCGCGTATTGGATCTGAACACCGGAAAGGATCTGCGGCTGACCCGCAAAACCAAGTATTTCTCTCCGGATATATCTCCCGACGGACGGTGGATCGCAGCCGTTGCTTACCTGGAATCGGCCCATGCTTTCCTGGATATCCTGGACAGTAAATCCGGAAAAATAATTTTCCGGCTGCCCAATCCGGATAATTTGTTTTTCACCTATCCCAAATTTTTCTCCGAACGGAAACTCGTTTCCGCCGTGCGCAACAACCGGGGTGAGATGGGACTAATGTTGATTGACATTCCTTCCGGTAAACAAACGCTGCTTTCTCCCTGGTCCATGCATCCCGTTGGGTTTATTTCGGTTCGGGACAGCGATATTTATTTTACCCGGACGGATACCGCTGTGGACAAAGGATTCCGGATGCGGTCAGGCGAAATATATTCCGCACTTCAGCAGCCTGTCACGGGCATGTATCAGCTGAATGCCGGTTTTGGAAAATGCGCATGGACCAGCTTCACTGCAGTCGGTTATCACCTGAACATATCGCCTAACACCGCTTCCTTTTTCAGCGGTGATCCCATACAACCGGACGATGGGCCGCTTCGAACCCACCTGATTTTTTCCCTGGATCATCCGCCCTTCCGGATCCCCGATACGATACCGGCCATGGATTTTTCCGTCAAACCCTATGTTTCCACTACGGATATTTTTCATTTTCACAGCTGGCGGCCTTATATCAACGACCCCGATTACAGTTTTTCGCTGGTTGGTGAAAATGTGCTGAATACTTTCCAGTCAGAAATATATATAGGATATAACCGGAATGAACAATATAAAAAACTGGGTGTGGATTTTAACTATGGAGCGCTTTTTCCCTATTTAAATGCGGGTGCGGAATACCTGATCGACCGGAGCGGATACTTTCATGGTTCACAAAAGATTTACTGGAATGAACTGGAAAGCTATGCGGGTGCCTCCGTTCCAATGAACCTCAGCAAGGGCAGATGGCTGGCGAATCTGGAGCCGGCGGCCAGTTTTACCTATCATCAGCAATACTTTAAAGGCGTTTACAAAGACAGCCTGATCAACCGTGGATTCAGCAGCCTGGATCCGTCGGTTTCTTTTACCCACCAGTTGCAGCAGGCGAAACAACAGATCTTTCCCTCTTTTGCCCAGGTTCTTTGGTTACAATATGACCGCGCGGTAACCGGACTGAGCGGAAACCAGTTGCTCTTGTCCGGCAATTTTTATTTCCCCGGTCTTTTTCCAACGCACAGCCTGGAAATCCGCGCGGCCCTGCAACAACGCGATTCTTCAAACCAGGTCCTTTTCAGCAATGGTTTTCCATTTTCCCGTGGTTATTCCGGAGAAAATTTTTACCGCATGTACCGGTTGGCAGTTAACTATCATTTCCCACTGGCTTATCCAGACTGGGGCTTTGGAAACATCCTGTATTTTTTCAGGATCAGGGCAAACGCTTTTTTTGACTATACCCGGGTTCCGGCATTCCCCGTTAATGGTGCGGGCGTTCAAGCCCAATACCGTTCCCTGGGCATGGAAATCTATTTCGAAACCAATTGGTGGAACGAGTTACCGCTGAACCTCGGCATCCGTTACAGTCGTTTGCTGGACCGGGATTATGAGGGCAGGGGACCAAACCAATGGGAACTTATCCTTCCGCTGAACCTCCTCGACCGGGGCTTTAGTCACCGCAATCCCAACCTCTAGAAAGTCCCGCCCGATCCCCGCAGAACTCCTTAATTTTGCGGCCCGGCAGAAAAGCATTCCGGCGAATCATTCAGCATGAAGTATAAATCAGAAATAGAGAAGAGAAGGACCTTTGCCATCATCTCCCATCCGGATGCGGGAAAAACCACACTGACGGAAAAATTTCTGCTTTTTGGCGGCGCCATACAAACGGCCGGCGCCGTAAAAAGCAACAAGATCCGGAAGCACGCCACGAGTGATTTTATGGAAATTGAAAGGCAACGGGGTATCTCGGTGGCTACTTCCGTGATGAGCTTCGAATACCGGAACATGCTGATCAATTTACTCGACACACCGGGACATAAGGATTTTGCGGAGGATACCTATCGCACGTTAACGGCGGTGGACAGTGTGATCCTGGTTATTGACAGCGTAAACGGGGTAGAGGAACAAACCCGCAAACTAACGGCAGTGTGCCGGATGCGGGATACGCCGGTGATCGTTTTCATAAACAAGATGGACCGCGACGGGAAAAACCGGTTTGAATTGCTGGAAGAAATAGAAAATGAACTCAGGCTTAAGCTGCATCCGATGACCTGGCCCATCAACAGCGGAAAAGATTTCAAGGGCGTCTATAACCTGCATGATAAAAACCTGATCCTGTTTACAGCAAATACGCGCGCATCGGATGAAGATGTGGTGAAGATCGGGGACCTGACCAGCTCCGTACTGGATGAGAAGCTGGGGGAAAAAGACGCCGCTTTACTACGGGAAGATGTGGAGCTGGTTGATGGCGTTTATGGCCCGCTGAATAACCAGGAGTATCTTCAGGGTAAAATTGCACCCGTTTTTTTTGGGAGCGCCATCAATAATTTCGGCGTGCGGGAAATGCTCGACACGTTTATTCACATCGCTCCCATTCCCCAATGCCGTCCCACCACAGATGGGAAAGTTTGTCCGGGTGATGAAAAACTCAGCGGGTTTGTTTTTAAGATCCATGCCAATCTCGATCCGCGCCACCGCGACCGCATCGCGTTCATCCGGGTGTGCAGCGGGAAGTTTGAGCGCAATAAATATTTTCACCACGTTCGTCTAAATAAAGAGGTCCGGTTCAGCAATCCATATACTTTCCTCGCCCGGGAAAAGGACGTAATCGAAGAAGCCTATCCGGGAGATGTGGTTGGACTATTCGATACGGGCAATTTCAAGATCGGCGATACGCTGACCGAGGGGAAAAATTTTTATTTCACCGGCATACCTTCTTTCTCCCCGGAAATATTCAAGGAAGTGGTGAACAAAGACCCGATGAAAACCAAGCAACTGGAAAAAGGATTATTACAACTCACGGATGAAGGCGTTGCACAGTTATTCACCCAGTTCGGAGGCAATAAGAAAATCATCGGCTGCGTGGGCGAATTGCAGTTTGAAGTGATCCAGTACCGTTTGCTGCATGAATATTCCGCATCAGTCCAGTTCAACAACCTGTCATTTTTTAAGGCATGCTGGCTAACCAGCAAGGACCCGAAGAAACTGGAAGACTTTGCCAGGTTCAAGCAAAATAACATCGCGGAAGACAAGGACGGTGAAATGGTTTACCTGGCGCAGAGCGAATGGTTTTTGAATACGGAGATCAGCAACAACCCGGATATTGATTTTCACTATACCTCAGAGATCCATAAACACTAATGGTCCATACGGAAAGATTACACATCGTTCCGCTCAAATCGGAAGAACTGGATTGCTATCTCAGGGGAAATGGCAGATTGGAAAAGCGGTTTAAGCTGAAGGACAATGGCAGAACGGTTTCTACAGATGTTCGTGACAGGGTGAACGAGGTGCTTTTGCCCCGGCTGCGTAAAATGAAAGGAACGGATTACCTGTTCCTTACCTTCTGGCTGGTAGTTGAAAAATCTTCTGGCTCTATAGTGGCGGAATTGGGATTTAAGGGAAAGCCCGACGGCGAAGGGGCCATTGAAATTGGCTACGGCACCCTGCCTTCCCGGAGAGGTCTTGGCTTTATGACGGAAGCGGTTGCCGGCATGATTCAATGGGCAAGAACAAGACCTGAAGTTAAATGGCTGACGGCGGAAACGGATAAGGATAACCTCGCTTCCGTTCGGGTGATGGAAAAAAATAACTTTGAATCAGTCGCGCTGGTCGGAAATATGAGGAGGTGGCGGTTACGGGTTTCAATGCTGTAAAGAAACCCCCGTATAATTGTGCGGCGTAATCTTTTTTAATTCTGTCTTAACCACGGCGGCAATTTTCAGGGTGTCAATGAACGCGTGCATGGATTCCCGGGTAATGCCGTTTTTTCCCCGCGTAAGATCTTTCAGCGCTTCATAAGGTTTTGGATAATCTTCCCGGCGCAGGATGGTTTGAATGGCTTCGGCCACAACGGCCCAGTTTTCATCCAGATCCTGTTTCAGCTTTTTTTCATTCAACAGCAGGCGGGAGAGTCCGCGCTCAATCGATTTCAGCGCAAGCACCGTATGGGCAAACGGAACACCAATGCTGCGGAGGGTGGTGGAATCGGTCAGATCCCGCTGTAACCGCGAAACGGGTAGTTTGGAAGAAAGGTATTCGAAAACAGCGTTGGCCAGTCCGAGGTTTCCTTCTGCATTTTCAAAATCGATCGGATTTACTTTGTGCGGCATGGCTGAAGAGCCGATTTCACCCGCTTTTGTTTTTTGTTTAAAATAATCCATGGAAATATAGGTCCACAGATCCCGGCAAAAATCAATCAGGATCGTATTGATCCTTTTCATGGCATCAAAATGAGCCGCCAGCATATCATAGTGTTCAATTTGGGTTGTGTATTGCTGCCTTTTTAAATTTAATTTTTTTTCTACAAATTCATTGGCCAGCTTAACCCAGTCCTTTTTTGGAAAGGCCACCTGATGGGCATTTAAATTTCCGGTGGCACCCCCGAATTTTGCCGTAAAAGGAATCTGGATCAGCAGTTCGATCTGGTTCTCCAGTCTTTCCACGAAAACCAGGATTTCCTTTCCAAGCAGGGTGGGGGAGGCGGCCTGTCCGTGCGTTCTGGCCAGCATGGGGATTTTCAGCCAGGGGACCGCCAGCAGTCCCAGTTGTTTTTTCAGACTGAGTAAAAAGGGAATGTATTCTATTTCCACAGCATGTTTCCAAAGTAGCGGGATCGCGGTATTGTTGATGTCCTGGGAAGTTAATCCGAAGTGAATCCATTCCCGGTTGTCTGCATCTTTACCGGATTCCAGTCTCGATTTGAGAAAATATTCCACAGCCTTCACATCGTGGTTGGTGGTTCTTTCAATCTTTTTTATTTCCAGCGCGTCTTCCACGCTGAAATTGTCGGTGATGGATTCCAGTTGCTTCCGGGTAGATGCTGAGAGGCTGAAAAATTTCTTTTCGGCCAGAAAGAGAAAATAATCGGTCTCCACCCGTATCCTGTATTTGATCAATGCATACTCCGAAAAATATTCACCCAGCTGATGAAGCTGGCTGCGATATCTTCCGTCGAGCGGAGAAATGGCGGTGAGTGGATTGAGTTCCATTATAATCGTTTACCGTGCGTGAAATATTCAGGTTGCTTCGTCTTACTTTTGCAGCCAAAATTAAACTAAAGGCATTGGACAGAAAAATAAGGGTGGGTGCAGTAAGCTATTTAAATACCAGACCACTGCTTTATGGCATAGAACGTTCACCGGTTCTGAAAGAAATGACACTGATTACCGATTATCCGGCCCGCATTGCGGATTTGTTGCTGAACGATGGGATCGATGTGGGACTGGTGCCCGTGGCCATCATTCCGGAAATGAAAGAATACTACATCAATACCCGTTACGTCATTGGCTGCGACGGCCCCGTTGCTTCGGTGTGCCTGTTCAGTGAAGTACCTGTGGAAAATCTGGAGCATGTGATGATGGACTATCAAAGCATGACTTCCGTTGTGCTGGCCCGGATCCTGCTCAGGGAATATTGGAAAATAAACCCTGCCATCCAGCATACAGCGGAAGGGTTCCTGGCAAAAATAAAGGGGACCACCGGAGCTGTGGTGATCGGCGACCGGGCGCTGAAGCAGCGATCCGTATCAAAATATGTATATGATCTGGGAGAGGCATGGAAAAATTTAACAGGACTTCCTTTTGTATTTGCCGCCTGGATCAGTAATAAAAAGCTGGATCCCGATTGGGTCACGGCATTCGAAACGGCTAACGGAATGGGTGTTCAGCATATTGACCAGGTGCTGGAAGGACAAGAGAATGAGTATTTTAATTTAAAAGATTACTATACCCGCTATCTGAGTTATGAAATGAATGATGAAAAGGAAAAAGGACTTCAGGCTTTTCTGAAGAAAATCGGTGGTTAATGTGGGGATGTGGAAATGTGCTGATGTGGAAATGAGGTCGAATTCGACC
This sequence comes from Chitinophagaceae bacterium, assembly GCA_041691395.1. Classification (GTDB taxonomy): domain Bacteria; phylum Bacteroidota; class Bacteroidia; order Chitinophagales; family Chitinophagaceae; genus Puia. Next base: position 14,945 of record JBEPUT010000005.1, on the reverse strand, counting down.
AGGTTTATTCGTATTGGTAAAGGATAAAAAAATTAGGCTATTACACAATCACCACATTTACACATCAGCACATTTCCACATTAGCACGTTATATTAGTCCCAGAATCTTATTTCTGACCAACAGGCAGCATCCGGGCAACGCAGCCTTTTGATTGAGCGTTGACAACGTCACCCGGGTATCGCTATTCACCAGGCTGAGCGAATGTTGCATGATGGATGTTTTGACAGGCATTAAAAGGAGCTCTCCCAAACCCGATAGCATGCCCCCCAGTACGATCAGTTCTGGGTTTAGCAGGTTAATGATTACCGCCAGTCCCTTACCCAGATTATGGGCAATTTCCGTTACGCCTTCAATGGCCAGGTTGTCTCCATAACGGACCGCTTCAAGAATATCTTCCAGTTCTATAATCCCCTTGCGGGTCAGTACCTTCTGCAAACGGCTGCTGCTTCCCTTTTTTATTTTGGAGGTTAAGAAATCAATCAATGCCAGCCCGGAGGCTTCTGTTTCCAGACATCCCTTTTTCCCGCAAAAGCAAATCTTTTCATTGCTGAACATCGGAATATGTCCTATTTCACCCGCATAGCCTGAGGCGCCGTAAACAGGGCCGCCGTTGGCGAAAATGCCGACGGCTATACCATAATCCAGATTGACAATGCAAACATTTTTTTCACTGTAAGGAAGGCCCGATCTGCCGAAATGATATTCCCCGTAAGCCAGGGTACGGCTGTCATTATCAATATAGACCGGCAGGTTGAATGCTTCTTCCAGTTTTTTCTTTACGGGTGAATTCCCGAAGTGGTAGATACTGAGAATCTCACTGGTTTTAACATTGATGCGGCCCGCCAGACTGAGACCAAGTCCCAGGATTTTTTCCCTGGCCACGTGGGTTTTTGTAAGGAACTTTTGTAATTCATGAATAATGGCGTTCAGGGATTCATTGCCTTCTGAAAAAGCAAAGGGTATATCAAGGGATGAATCTACCAGCCCCGCGTTAAAACTCATGAGCCCGATATTGATTTTATACTTTTTTATCTCCACTCCCAGGAAATAGCAACTTTCGGGTTTCAGACTGTAAATGGTAGCCTTGCGGCCAATGCCTTCTGTTTTGCGTCCCGAATCTTCCACAAGACCATCTTTCAGCAGGGCCGTTAACAATTCCTTTGTTTTCGGAACACTTATATTTAACAGATCAGCCAGTTCAGGGATGGTGGATTGTCCCCTGGCACTGAGATGGGAAACAACCTTTTTTTTGCTGTCCTGGTCCTTAAAGGCTACCCCAGATAATCCAATTCCATTTAAATGTCTAATGGCAGAGTACCCCATCGTACTTCAGGTTTGCGTATTTGGTATAGAAAATTGTAAACCCGGCGAATTTAATAATATTTATTATTAAATACCCATAATTACCTAAAATGTTTTTTTTATGTCAAAAAAATATAACAGATTTGTAACATCGGGATTTCAATTGTAAAAAACCTAAACACTGCATGTATGAGAAATCTGAGAAAATTTTCAGTTCTTTTGACGTTTTCATTCATCTCGCTTCTTGCTGTTTCTCAAACCATACCGGTTTCGGGAAAAGTTTCCGACTCAAAAGGAAATCCGGTTTCCGGAATTAATATCATCATTAAAGGCAGCAATAAGGGAACTGCTACCGGCAATGATGGCAATTTCAGAATCAATGCTCCGGCAAATGCCACGCTGATTTTCAGTGGTGTGGGTTATTTGGACCAGGAAGTAGGGCTGGACGGGCGTTCCAGCATTTCAGTCGCTCTTGTGGAAAGACAAAATGAATTGAACGCCGTTGTGGTAACGGCGCTCGGCATTACGCGGCAGGCTAAATCTCTGGTTTATGCCACACAGACCCTCAAGCCCTCCGAACTTACCGGTGTGCGGGACAATGATAACGTGCTGAATTCATTGCAGGGTAAGGTTGCGAACGCGGTCATTACTCAGGGGTCGGGCGGTGTGGGCAGTGGTGCAAGGATTGTTTTAAGAGGTAACCGCTCTATTCAGGGTGATAACAACGCTTTGATAGTTGTTGATGGCGTACCCATTGACAACAGCACGTATAGTGCCGCCGGCAGTGATTTTGGTTCCGTCCAGGGTTCAGACGGTGCATCCAGTGTAAATCCAGATGATATTGAATCAGTAACCGTCTTAACGGGTGCCTCCGCTGCTATTTTATATGGAAGTCAGGGTGGAAATGGCGCCATCGTCATTACAACAAAAAAAGGAGCTAAAGATCGCACGTCTGTATCCGTTAACTCCGGTGCCGTGTTTGCATCCCCCTGGGCATTACCGAACGTACAAAATTCCTACGGACAGGGAAATACGGGCCTTTATGTGGATTCTCTCTTCGGAGACAGCTGGGGACCAAAAATGGACGGACATTCCTACGTGGATTTCCTGGGTAAGCCGGCATCCTATTCTCCCCAGCCGAACAACATAAAAGATTTTTTCAGAACGGCTCCGAGTTTCAACAATTCAATCAGTGTTTCCGGAGGAAATGAAAAATCCCAAACTTATTTATCTTATACTAACAATAGTAATCAGGGTATCGTTCCGGGAAACAGTTTACTTCGCCATACAATAACCGTTCGGCAGTCAAACCAGATCGGCAAAAGATTTTCCACTGATGCAAAAATTACCTACCTCGTAGAAGATACTAAGAACAAACCCCGCACCGGTGAAGAAAATGCGCCTACAATTGATATTTACAATATGCCCAGGAATGTAAGTCTTGCTCAAGCCAAACAATATCAGTTTATAAATAATGTCGGCGTTCCGGCACCAACCAATTTCCCGTCTACATTACCTTCCATTTATCAGAACCCATATTGGCTCATTAACAACTCAGCACTGAATCAGACCAGAAACCGCGTGATGGGATTTGTTTCTGCAAAATTTCAAATCACGGACTGGTTGAGCCTGACCGGGAGAGCAAATCTGGACCGGACTTTCGACAAACTGACTAACCAGTATGACCAGGGAACTCTGCTCTATTCCCATACCGGCGGCTATTATTCCGTGGCCAATATCACAACCACTCAAAAATGGTTTGATGGTATATTTGAAGGCAAGAACCAGATCGCCAAGGACCTGAAAGTGAACTACCATTTTGGAGTCATTTTTCAGGATGCCGAGAGCGATCAGCTTTATAACTATGCAGATGGTTTAAATGTAACCAATAAGTTCAGTCTCAATTACGCGACCACTCCGAGCATGTCTCAATACGCATCACAGGTTCAGACTGATGCTGCATTTGGCCAGGCAAGCTTTTCTTTTAAGGATGCGCTTTTCCTGGATGCCAGTTTGAGAAATGACTGGGACTCCCGTCTTCCCAAACCTTTTACTTATCGATACTATGGAATAGGCGGCTCTGCAGTGATTTCTGAACTGCTTGTGCTACCAAATAAGATATCTTTCTTAAAAGCAAGTGTCAACTACGCCCAGGCGGGTAATGGAGGACAGTTCGGTTTGCTGACGTCCTCTTACGGATATACCCCCGGTGCCGGCAATGGCTTTTTGGCCCGCAGTACTATCCTGCCCTTTCCGACTTTAAAACCTGAAATCGTAAAGAGCCTGGAAGCCAGCGTTGAAGCCAGATTTATGGACAATAGGTTTGGATTCACCCTCACCTATTATAAAAGCAATTCCTTTAACCAATTGCTGACTATCCAGTTGCCCACAGCAACCGGATATGCCAGTCAGTACATCAATGCAGGAAATATTCAAAACCAGGGTTTTGAACTCATATTGAATGCAACCCCTGTTCAGAGCAAGAATATAAATTGGAATATCGCGTTAAACTTTGCCCTGAACCGCAATAAGGTTGTTGCATTAAGTCCCGAATTAAAAACGGTTTATTTTGGCGGAGGTGATAACCGTTCAGCCACGCCTCAGATTAAAGAAGGCGGAAGCTATGGCGACCTGATTGCTTATAAATGGAAACAGGATTCAAAGGGCAATTATGAAGTAAATGCAGATGGAACTCCTTATACCACCTTCAAAAGCGGTGAACCCCAGGAATACATCGGCAATTTTAATCCGAAAGAAACGATGGGAATGACCAATACATTCCGGTATAAGGCGTTTACCATAAGAGCGCTTATTGACGGCCGGATTGGCGGTGTGATCGTTTCAGGTACGGAAATGAATCTGGCCTTCAGCGGAATTCCCGAAGCAACCGCAAAATACCGGGAAGGTGGGTGGAGTTTGCGTGGTACAGATACCAGCGGGGCTCCGGTAACGCAAACCATAACTTCACAGCAGTTCTGGCAAACTGCTTCCGGAAAACGATATGGCGTAGGTCAGTTTTTTGCTTACGATGCAACCAGTTTCAGACTTCGTGAATTATCGATTGGTTATGATATTCCAATGCACTCAGCCATTTTTGTTAAAGCTGCCCGGATTTCTGCTATAGCCAGGAACGTATTTTGGATTTACCGCGGGAAATCCCTGCTGGATATACCAGGTTTGGGCAAACGGAAGATGGATTTTGATCCGGACATGAGCCTGGGCAACGGAAATTATCAGGGGATTGAATACGGCACGTTGCCTTCAACACGGACTTATGGCCTGAATCTGCAACTTACTTTCTAATCAACTAAATTCAAGAATATGAAACGAGTAAAAGAAATTTCGAACAAGCGGACATATGCCGTTCTGCTCGGAAGTATTATTTTGCTGGCATCCTGTACCAAGAGTTTTAACAAAATCAATGTAGATAAGAATAGCATTGCAACCCTTGGAGCTGCTGACCTGCCGTTCCTTTTTTCAAAAGCTCTGGATGTAGCCCCTAATAGTTATTACAACTACCAGGTTGCGCAAAATCTTTTTGCCGATCAGTACTGCCAGTACTTCGCCTGCGAAGCCACTTACTTCCCGTCCGATCGTTTAACTATCCGTCAGGACTGGGTGGGCGCCGCTTTCAATCCGATGTATACTGATGTTATGCCTCAGTTACAATCCATTTTTGCCAGTACAGATTCGAGTTCAGCTGAACACGCCATGGCCGAGGTATGGTGGGTATTCACTTTTCACCGGGTGACCGATTACTGGGGACCCATACCTTATTTTTCTGCAGGCTTACCGGGAACTACCGTTCCATATGATCCGCAGGATAAGATTTATGCCGATTTCTTTCACCGATTGACTGAAGCGGCAGCTGTTCTAAAAACACACGCGGGTGAAAATCATTTTGGCAGCTATGACCTGATCTACGGCGGCGACGTAAACCGCTGGATAAAGTTTGCCAACTCCCTTCGTTTGCGTCTGGCGCTCCGGATTTCAAAAGTAGATCCTGCAACGGCGCAGGCAGAAGCGGAAGCAGCTGTTGCCGGCGGGGTAATGACTACCAGTGCAGCGATCTCTGATCCCACTGCCATGACCGCCGGAGATGATGCCCTGGTGCAAAGAAGTGCAAAGAGTGGCGACGGGAACGGGCTTCAATCCATGTCCGACTGGAATGAATTCAGAATGAGTGCTACCATGGCCTCCGTATTGAAGGGTTACCAGGATCCGCGTCTCCCCCAATACTTTTTACCTGCATTTAATACAGGAGTATATTCCGGATTAAGAAACGGCCTTTCCATTCCTCAATTGAGTCTGACGCCACACCTGGCTGCAAACAATTCCCATGTAGGGCAGAGATGGTCTTCCACAGCCGTTGTGGACAAAAACGGAAATGTATTGGGTTCGGCAAATTCCATCGCGAGCGGTCAGAATATCATGTGCACCGCCGAAGTTTATTTTCTGAGGGCGGAAGGCGCATTGCTTGGCTGGAATATGGGTGGTACCGCCAAAGACCTGTACAATGCCGGAATTACCAATTCCCTCACACAATGGAATATCACCGACCCGGTTGTTGTAGCAAATTATATCAACAGCACGAACACACCGATACCTCCGGGTGATGGTCTGGGCTCTCCGGCTGTATCGAGCATACCGGTTTTGTTTTCAGCCAATCCGGCAACAGAACTCGAACAGATAGCCACTCAGAAATGGCTGGCAATATATCCTGATGGAATGGAAGCCTGGGCGGACTACAGAAGAAGCCATGTGTTGAAATTATATCCTGTAGTCAACTCAGATAATGCGGATATTACCAATACGAGCACCCAGTGGCTTCGAAGAATCCCCTTCCTCCTTACTGAAGAGCAGAGCAATGGGGCAGAAGTGACTAAAGCAGTTGGTTTACTCGGAGGTCCCGATAAAGTGACCACACCCCTCTGGTGGGATAAGAATTAGATTATAGAATTTACATACCTTAAAGATTCCATCATTGATCCGGTGGAATCTTTTTTGTTTTGAACCATCCTGCGGTCCAATCATAAATGCAATTATATGCTGAATCACTTTAAGTACTTACTGGCTTTCTTTTCGGCCATCTTATTATCTGGTTGCCAGGAAGATCATTCGCATTTATTCACAAAGCTGGATGCGGGAAAAACCGGCGTGGATTTTCAAAATCAGCTATTTGAAAACGACGCCTTCAACGTGCTCAACTATATTTATTTCTACAACGGGGGAGGGGTGGCTATCGGGGATATCAATAACGACGGCCTGCCCGATATCCTTTTTACCGGCAATATGGTCAAAAACCGGCTTTTTCTCAATAAAGGGAATTTTAAATTTGAAGACATTACCGACAAAAGCGGAATTGCGGAAAAGCAGGGCTGGTGTACAGGCGCAACCATGGTAGATATCAACGGAGACGGCAAACTGGATATTTATATCTGCCGCTCCGCTGATGGCAATCCCGCCATGAGGGAAAACCTGCTGTTCATAAACAATGGTGATTTAACTTTTACAGAAAAGGCGGCCGAATACGGCCTGGCGGATAAAGGTTATAGTACCCAGGCCGTTTTTTTTGATTACGATAAGGATGGTGACCTGGATATGTTCCTGATCAATCATTCCCTGCATCAATATACCACCGGGGCTATAGAAAATACCGGCTGGAGAGAACAAAGGAATCCTGATTTCGCCTGCAAACTTTTCCGGAACGACTGGAACGAAAGCCTGCATCATCCCGTGTTTACCGATGTTTCCATTCAGGCCGGCATCAATTCCAGTGTGCTTACGTTCGGATTGGGCGTGGTGGCATCAGACATCAACAATGATGGCTGGCCGGATTTGTATGTATCCAATGATTTTAATGAAGCGGATTATCTTTTCATCAACAATAAGAACGGCACCTTCAGCGAGAAACTCCATGATTGCATGGATGAGGTTTCCCTATACTCCATGGGATGCGATGCGGCAGATTTTAATAACGACGGGCTGGTAGATGTATTAACCCTGGATATGCTTCCGGAGGATAACCGTACCCAGAAAATGCACAGTGGTTCGGAAAATTTCGACAAATTCCAAATGCTGTTCAGGAAAGGCTTTTATTATCAGTACAGCCGGAATATGCTTCAAAAAAATAATGGGGACGGCACATTCAGTGAAGTGGGGCAACTCGCAGGCGTTTCTAATACGGATTGGAGCTGGTCCGGGCTTTTTTCTGATTTTGACAACGATGGCTACAAAGATATTTTTATTTCCAATGGATATGTGAAAGATTACACAGACATGGATTTTATCAAGTATACGCTGGATAAATCCCTTCACACCGGGGAAAACAATGGCAAAACTTCCGTGGAAGATTATATTAAAAAGATGCCGGAAAATCCTTTGCCCAATTATATTTTTCAGAACAAAGGAAATCTTCGCTTTGAAAAAAAATCCAAAGACTGGGGAATAGATCAGAAAACGGTTTCCTCCGGAGCGGCGTATGCTGACCTGGACAATGACGGAGATATGGATCTCGTGATCAATAATACCAACGACCCTGCAGGAATTTATAGGAATAACAATGAACTGATCAATAAAACCAACTGGCTGAGGGTAAAACTGCAGGGGGATGCCAAAAATCCATCGGGAATTGGATCCAAGGTGAAAGTATTCTGCAAAGGGCAGGAATATTTTCAGGAAGAATTTCCGGTCAGGGGATTTCAATCATCTGTTGATCCCGTTTTAAATTTCGGACTGGGCAGCCATACGATGATTGACTCGGTGATCGTAATATGGCCAAACGACAACACACAAAAATTTACGCAGGTAAAGGCGGACCAAACCCTGAATGTTAAACTGACCAACGCTACCGGTAAATGGGTTTATGAATTGCCGGCAGATAAAAAACAACCTTATTTTTCCGAGGCTGTTGCTCCGGCTACGATGCAGCATCATGGGAGTAATTTTGATGATTTCTCCATACAAAAGCTGATGACCGGATATCTTTCGAAAACCGGTCCTTCCATGGCTGTGGCAGATGTAAATAAAGACGGCCTGGAAGATATTTTCTTTGGCGGAGGCCGTGATCAGCCGTCCCAGCTATTTATCCAGAACAGGCGGGGAATGTTTAATCTTTCTCCCCAACCGGCTTTTATCAAAGATTCCGCTTATGCTTCCGGAGCTGCGGTATTCTTTGATGCAGATCAGGATGGGGACATGGATCTGTATCTGGCGAGCAGCGGCTACGACCTGGACGAACACAGCAACTATCTCGGAGACAGATTATACATCAATGATGGCAAGGGGCATTTTACACGAAGTGCCAATCCATTACCCCAAATGCCTTTCAGTAAATCCTGCGTAAAAGCTGCGGATATAGATGGGGACGGGAATATGGATTTATTTATCGGAGGCCGGGTGATACCGGGTAAATATCCATTGTCGCCCGGCAGCAGGATTTTGCTGAATGACGGGAAAGGTAATTTCACCGACGCCACTGCTTCCATTGCGCCTGCCCTGCAAAAAGCAGGCATGGTTACGGATGCCGTATGGGTGGATGTGAATGGCGATAAGAAACCAGATCTTGTTGTTGTCGGAGAATATATGCCGGTTACTGTATTCATCAATCATAACGGGAAACTGTCTGATGAATCTGCCCAATACATCCCATTTGAAAGCAGTGGCTGGTGGAATACGATTTATGCAGCAGATATGGATGGCGACGGAGATCAGGACCTTGTTATTGGCAATATGGGGTTAAATACACAATTTCATGCCAGTTCAAAGGAACCGGTCAGCTTGTTTTACAAGGATTTTGACGGAAACGGCTCTGTAGATCCGGTTTTTTGCTACTATATAGATGGTAAATCTTATCCGGCAATTTCCCGGGACGACCTGACCGACCAGCTGCCATTTTTAAAAAAGAAGTTTCTGCAATACGCCGATTACAGCACGGCAACCATCAATGATTTGTTTACTCCGGAACAATTAAAAGATGCGGGTTTACTGAAAGCATCTGAAATGCGAACTGTATACCTTGAAAATAAAGAGAATAAAAACTTTGTTCTACATGAGCTGCCCGTCGAAGCCCAATTTGCGCCGGTCTATGCGATCACTTCAGCCGATATAAACCGGGATGGGAAAAAAGATCTGATTTTAGCAGGGAACAATGCCTGGACCCGGATTCGTTATGGACGGTATGAGGCCAGCCACGGAACGGTTTTAACAGGTGACGGCAAAGGAAATTTTAAATTTATCCCGCCTGCACAATCTGGCATAACTGTCCGGGGGGATGTCCGGAGCATTGAATACATCAGTCCTCATTTATTCTTTGGCATAAACAATCAGCCTGCTAAAATTTTCTCACTAAACAAATAAGATCTAAAACCCTGGTCGTGATACCTGAACACACGAAAGCTTTGCCGGCTTGGGCGGCTCCAACAATTGCTTTAGTAATAAATATTAGGAAGTCACCCTGACTACATAAAATGTTTTTTTATATCAAATAAATATAACAAATTTGTAACATAGAGATTTATTGTAAAAAACCAAAACACTGCATTATGGAAAGCTTGAAAAAGTTATCTGCTCTTTTAGCGTTTCTGGCTATGTCTGTTTTTGCATTCGCTCAGAACCAACCGATCTCCGGAAAGGTGACTGATGCGAATGGAAATGGATTAGCAGGTATCAACGTACTCATCAAGGGTACGCGCAAAGGAACCGCAACCAATGCGGATGGATCCTTCACCATCAACGCCCCCAGCAATGGTACGCTGGTGGTCAGCGGCATTGGTTTCAGGGATGAGGAAATCGCGCTGAATGGCCGCACAGATGTCAGCATCTCTCTTACCGGAAGACAAAGTGAACTGAACACCGTCGTGATAACGGCGCTGGGAATTACCAAGGCAGAAAGAAAGGTCGGGTATTCCGTAACCGCAATAAACGGAGACCAGCTGAATAAGGCGCGGGAAACCAACGTTGCGCTTTCATTGGAAGGACAGGTTGCCGGTTTGGACGTTCATGGAACCAGCGGCGGCCCCGGTGGCACAGCACGTATCCTGCTAAGAGGCATGCCCAGTATGAACTCACCAGGTTCTCCCTTGTTTGTAATAGACGGGGTGCCCATAGATAACTCCAACCGAGGAGGTGCCGGCGAATGGGGCGGCGCGGATCTGGGAGATGGCATCGGGAACCTGAATCCGGATGATATCGAGACCATGACGGTTTTGAAAGGCCAGTCGGCTTCCGCATTATATGGTCCAAGGGCCATTAATGGGGTGATTATCGTAACCACCAAAAAAGGCAAAAAAGGAAAAGCTACGGTCGAGTTCAATACCAATAATGTAGCTGATGCGCCGATCAATTATGCCGATTATCAATATGTGTACGGACAGGGTCAGAATGGTGTCAAACCCGCCAACTCGGCCGCGGCAGTCGCCACCAATCGTTTTTCATGGGGTTCTAAAATGGACGGATCGCCCATTACCCAGTATAACGGCAAAACCTATGCTTATTCCCCGGCAAAAGATAATTTCAAGAACTTTTACAGAACGGGGTCCACGTTTACCAATACCGTTTCTGTGAGCGGAGGGAACGACAAGGGTACTTACCGTTTGTCTCTTTCCAATCTGAATAACAATGCAAATGTTATTAACAGTGGAATTGGCCGGAAGACCATTAACCTGAACCTCGATCAGAAAGTGACGGACCGGTTGAGCGTATCGGTGATGGCCAATTACATTGATGAAGAAGACAAAAACAAGCAGAATCTCAGCGATGGTCCGCTGAACGCGAACAACTTCCTATTCCTGGCCAGCAGTGTGGATGAAAATATTTTTAAGCCGGGCTATGATTCCCTGGGAAATGAAATCGTATTCAGTGATGATAACTACGTAACCAATCCCTGGTTCGTAACCAGTAAATTCATCAATAATACGGGACGTAAAAGGCTGATCACGGCCATCACGCCAAAATTCAATTTTACCGATTGGCTTTATGTAGCGGGCCGCCTGGCATATGATCATGAGAATGACCGCTATTATAATGTTACGCCCACAGGTACCAACTACTCGATCAATGCAGCGGGGCAATCCGGAGGTTTCGGCTTATCCAATGCACAAACAACGGAAATGAACCTGGATGCTTATCTGGGCATTTCACACAAGCTGACCCGGGACATCAATCTGGATGCCACACTGGGTGGCAGTGACCGCAAAACCAATTTTGAATCCATTGGCATAGGTGGTTCCAACTTCGTTATTCCTTTTTTATATACACCGACCAATGTGGTTAGTTTCAACAGAAGCTATGGGGTATCCAACAGAGAGGTTCACTCCGCCTACTATAGCCTGGATTTCTCATACAGGAACTTTTTGACTTTAACAACCACCGGACGCTACGATGCGTTTTCCACCCTTTATTTCTCAGGCATCCCAAAAAAGGACCGGAACATCTTTACGCCTTCCGTTTCCGGAAGTTTTCTGTTTTCCGAACTGCTCCATGCTAAGGACCTGACCTATGGAAAACTCCGTGCGTCGTACGCTCAAACCAGCGGCGAACCTTCCACTCCTTATCAGACGGCTGTATATTACGGGGTAGGAAATGCGATTTCATATAATGGATCCGCCGTACCTACAGGTAATTTCAGTTCCACGCTTCCAAATTTATTTCTGAAACCGTTTACCAAAACGGAAATTGAAGTGGGAACCGAATTGAAATTCCTTGATAACCGGTTGGGATTTGATATCGCCTACTTTAACCAAAAGACCCACAATGAAATCATGAACGCGAACCTGAGCTCTTCCACGGGTTACGGCAGTACGGTGATTGCAAACGGTTCCGTTCAGAACAACGGCCTGGAAGTACAGGTTACCGGAACCCCTGTCAGGACCAGGACATTCAACTGGAACATTACTTTCAACTTTACCACCGTTAAGAATAAGATATTGAAAACAGATGCAGGTGGAAACAATGTACGTTTGGGTCAATACCGTCCACTCAATGCCAATACCGCCTTTATAAAAGGATTGTCGGGGCCTCAGATCCAGGCACATGATTATACCTACGATTCCAAAGGCGGAATTGTGGTGGATCCCAGTGGTCTTCCGATTCGGGGAGGATTGATCAATATGGGCAGTGTTCTGCCAACGCAATACGGCGGGTTGAGGAATGATTTTAATTTCGGCAATGTCAACTTCTCCTTCCTGGTGGATTATAATTTTGGAAACAAGATATTATCTGCCACAAGCTATTATAGTATACTCCGTGGCTTGAATAAGAATACATTACCAGGCAGGGAAACCGGGATTACAATGGGTGTTACAGCGGCCGGCGCTCCCAATACTGTCGCTGCAGATGCACAGAGCTATTATCAAAGGCTGGCCAGCATATCCCGTGGGAATGTGCTTAATGGAGATTATATCAAACTCCGTCAGTTAACCTTAGGATATACCATTAATGAAAAAATGCTGGGGAACATACCGGTTTTCAACGCAATCACCGTTTCCCTGGTTGCGCGGAATCTCTGGACGATCATGAAGAAGAGTGATAATATAGATCCTGAAGCAGGCTTTAACGCCAGTGTGTCATATGCAGGTATCGAAGGAACAAGCCTTCCTTCAACCAGAACCTATGGTATTAACGTCAACTTCAAATTCAAAAATTAATTACCATGAAAAAATTAATGATATATTCTGCTTTTTTATCATTTGTGCTTTTAGCGGGATGCACAAAAAAATTTGATGCGCTGAATACAGACCCCACACGGGCCTCTTCCGCCTCCTTTGACCCGAATTTGTTACTGGTCACTTCGGAGCTGAATTATATCGGAGCCATTCAGGGATATGGAGGTGCACTCTTGTTCCAGAGCATGTGGGCCCAGGTGCTTGCTGATGCTGAATATCCTGCTTATTACAGTAATGGAGACAAATACGTTGCATCAAGCAATATCCTGACCTATAATGCCAGCTTATGGGGTAACTGCTATGGCGGTGCGGGCAATGCACAGGAAATCATCAATCTCACAAAGGATAAGGATCAATTCAGCAATTTGCGCGGCATCGCGGTCATTATAAAAATGCTGAATATGGAAATCATCACAGACAATTATGGTGATGTCCCTTTTTCTCAGGCTGTTCAGGCGAAAACGGGCTTCCTTTTACCGGTTTACGATAAGCAGCAGACTATTTACAATTCCCTTTTGGCCACGCTCGATTCAGTGATCCCTACACTGGATGCATCCAAAGCCAAACCCACCAATGATGTCATTTATGGTGGAGATATCACCCAGTGGAAGAAGTTTGGTTATTCTCTGATGTTGCGTGCGGCGATGCGCTTAACCAAGGCAGATCTGGCTACGGCAAAGCAATATGCCGAAAAAGCATATGCAGGAGGTACCTTTGCCGGCGTTGGCGACAATGCCTTTGTCACTTTCGACAATGCCAATGGGTACAGCAATGGAAACTCAGGTGCTCTCGTAGTGGCTGAAGATTATACCCAGGTAAGATGGGGCAAGGGCATCATCGACAGACTAAAAGCTGCCGCTGACCCAAGGCTTTCTATTATTGCGGAAGTACCCTTACCCGGAAATGCAAATGCTGCCAACAAGAGCCTCGCGGGTGATGGAACGGCAGCCATCCAAGAGGGAATGCCCAGTGGTTACGACCAGAATGGCGGAGCTACCGACATCAGCACCGCAATGGGTTATCCAGGACCAACCGGCATCGGAACAGACGCTAATAAAGTGGGTGGTTATTCCCGGCCGACTTCCGCTCTTTACCTGGCCTTGAATACGCCTGGCTTCATCCTGACTTATGCAGAAACAGAATTACTGTTGGCAGAAGCAGCGGTCAGAGGTTTCAATGTTGGCGCCTCCGCTTCCGTTCATTATGCTAACGGCCTTTCTGCCGCATTACAATCCTATGGCACACTGAACGGCACTACGCCCATTTCAGTGGGTACGGCGAATATCTATGCTGCTGCAAATCCGCTGGATGTTTCAACAACAGATAAGTCCCTGGAGCAGATCAATACGCAGTTTTGGATTACTACGGGAACCCTCTTCAATTTTGAAGAAGCCTGGACAAACTGGAGAAGGTCCGGTTATCCTGTTTTAACTCCCGTGAACTATGTCGGTAATTTCACTGGAGGAACAGTTCCAAGAAGGCAAATATATCCGGAAAGTGAGGCTTCCACGAATGGTGCTAATGAAAGCGCAGCCATAGCTGCACTAAGTGGTGGAGACAACTGGACTTCAAAAGTTTGGTGGGATCAATAAGCACTATTGAGATAACCTTTAATAAATAAAGAGGCCGTCACAAAATTTGTGACGGCCTCTTTATTTATTAATCGATACCGGCAAATCTTTCTTCTATTCCGTTATCCGGAACACCACCGCGTGATGACCGATCGGCTTATGCTGTAATTTTGCCGGAATGCGCATCACTATATCAGTGCCTTCCTGCTTCCATTCTATGCGGTCCTTAAACCCAAGGATTTGCATCTTGCTTCCGCTCTTAATGGTCAGGTTGGTGATTTTAACCTGCGACGGGAGGATCACTTCATTTTTGTCGGACAAATAAAAACCATAGATATTTTTATGATCATTGGATTGGGTAAGAAATACATTGTCCGAATAATAAGGTGCTACCGGTTTGCTGTTATA
>JBEPUT010000004.1:0-174015 GCA_041691395.1 Chitinophagaceae bacterium | reverse complement strand
GACTCGTCCGGAAAAAACTATACAGATGAATGAATAAATCCTGAGAAGACTATACATGCTCGTTACATGAATCACATCAGCACATAAATCACATCAGCATTCCCGCCATGGTGGCAGAGAGATAAGAGGCCAGCGTACCACAGAGGAGCGCCTTCATCCCCAGGCGGGCCAGATCGGCGCGACGCTCGGGAACGATGGCGCCGATGCCGCCGATCTGCATGCCGACACTGCTGAAATTGGCAAAACCGCAAATGGCAATGCTCACGATCATCAGTCCTTTCTGAGAGAGGATGGGAACCGCTCCGGAGGTCAGGTTTTTAAATGCCACAAATTCATTTACCGTGAGCTTTTGTCCCAGCAGGGTGGCGGCATTCCGTACATCCACGGGCGGGATGCCCATGGCCCAGGCAAAGGGATAGAATATTCTACCGAAGATCCAGTTCAGGCTCAGATCAAAGGCCGGATTAAAAAGATGACCGGTTTTCATCAGCAGATAGTCCACCAGTGCAATCAAAGCAATGAATCCGATGAGCATGGCAATCACATTCATCGCGATCCGGAACCCCTCTCCGGCCCCCTGGGATATGGCATCCAGCAGATTCGTATACCTGCTGGTCACTTTCAGTTTTACGATACCCAGGGTTTGACTTTGTTCCGTTTCCGGCCACACGATTTTGGAAATGACGAGCGCACCCGGGGCTGCCATCAGGCTGGCGGTGATCAGTTTGGGTGCCAGGTCCATGCCCGCCTGCGCACCCATATTCGCATAAACGATCAGGATGCCGCCGGCAATACAGGCGAGGCTGCCAGACATGCTGGCCAGCAGTTCACTTTTGGTCATTCCCGGCAGATAGGGCTGTATCAACACCTGAGCTTCAATCTGCCCGACGAATGCACTCGCCACATTACTCAGCGCTTCCGCTCCGCTTACGCGCATGATGAAATTCATGGCCCGGGCAATCGCGGCTACGATCCGCTGCATGATGCCCAGATGATAAAAAACGGCCACGAGAGCGCAGACCAGAATGATGGTTGCTGTTACGTTAAAAGCAAAAACAAATCCGCCCATCGCATAGTTCATTACCCCGCCACCAGGCGCCGGTACAGCAATTCCCTCATAAACGAATGCCGCACCCCTGAAAGCAAATTGTTCGATCTTTTCCATGCCCCGGCCAAGAAATTGAAAAAATCGCGTAATAGGTCCCACCTTTAAAACCAGCACGGCAATGAGGAGCTGCAACAACAACCCGCATACCACCAGCCGGAGATTAATCCTGCGGCGGTTATTGGAAAAAAGAAAGGCCACGCCGAGGATCAGCACAACACCGGCCAACCCCTGGAATCGTTGCATGAAGGCGCATTTTTTTGATCAGGTAAGATAATGGAATTAAACAAGATCCGGATGATGCCTGTGGCATCCCTTATTTAAAAAGACAACATTTTACTTCGTAAATTTGTCCCTCATTTAAAAGTGGACGGCATGGATTCCAGTATAAGTCAGGTGCAGCGATTGGTGGAACATCAACCCGAAAACCGGTTGCGCAGGATCGGGGAAAAAATAATCAATAAGGATAGGATTTTTTTTGATGAAGGGGTTTTGCTTTTTGAGAAAGCAGAACTGCCCTTCGTGGGAATGCTGGCCAATTTTGTGCGCGAGCGTTTGCATGGCGACAAAACCTATTTTAACCGGAATTTTCACATTGAGCCAACAAACGTATGCGTATTTTCCTGCGCCTTCTGTTCCTATTCACGGCTGTATGCCCACCGCGATGAAGGATGGGAACTCAGCATGGATCAGATGATGGATATCGTTAAAAAATACGATGGCAAACCGGTGACCGAAGTGCATATCGTGGGTGGTGTTCATCCGAAAATGAACCTGGCTTTTTTTGCAGAGCTCCTTCAAAAAATAAAAACCCACCGCCCCGGTCTCCACATCAAGGGTTTCACCGCTGTGGAGTTGGATTACATGTTCCATAAAGCCAAACTGACAGCGGAAGAAGGCATGAAAATACTGCATGAAGCCGGCCTGGATTCCCTGCCCGGAGGAGGCGCTGAAATTTTTGCACCGGAAATCCGCAAACAGATTTGTGAAGATAAAGTGGATGCCGAAGGCTGGATCAGGATTCACCGGGCGGCCCATCAACTGGGCATGAATACAAATGCTACCATGCTGTACGGGCATATTGAAAAATATGAGCATCGCGTTGATCACATGGAGCGGTTGAGAACACTGCAGGATGAAACCGGCGGTTTCAATACGTTCATTCCCCTGAAATTCAGAAACAAGGGAAATGATATGAGCCAGGTTCCCGAAAGCTCCGTGATTGAGGACATGAAACTATATGCCGTAAGTCGTTTATACATGGATAATTTTCCGCACCTGAAGGCATACTGGCCCATGCTGGGCAGGCAAAGCGCCCAGCTTACTTTATCCTTTGGTGTGAATGATCTGGATGGAACGATAGATGATTCAACAAAAATTTATTCCATGGCGGGTTCCGAAGAACAACATCCCTCCCTCTCCACGGCCCAACTCGTAGCCCTGATAAAACAGGTAAAGCGTGAACCGGTTGAACGGGACACGCTTTATCATGAGATCAGGAATTATAAAGACATGGATCTGACGGCTATGGCGACTGATACACTATACAATTAAGGGCTTATTTCGCTCTTACGCTAATTGAAATATGCCTGTCTTTCATCCGGTCTGAATCCGGGGCATCAGCAGCCGCTTTGGCAAACGCGGATCCATATCCTTCGGCTCCGGTTATCTGGCCTGCTTTTCCACCCGCACCTCTTAGAGCCGCAGCAACAGAAGCTGCGCGGTCCTGAGATAATTTTTTATTCTTCAGGCTATCTCCCGTGCGGTCAGTATATCCTCCGATTTTAATTTTCAGTTTTGGATATGCCTTTAATATTGCGCCGATATTTTGAATCTGATCTATGCTTTCATTGCTGATGTCTGCACTGCCCGTATTAAAGTTCAGGTTATCGAAATCAAACCAAACATCTTTTCCCGGCTTGCTGTCCGGATCATTCAGGAAATTCACCAGCTGATCTTCAATTCCGCCCCTAAAAGCATTCAGTTCCTTACCGTCTGGCAATTTAACCCTGATTTGTTCAGGACCTGTTGCAACGGGAGCCGCTGTTACGGTATCTTTTGCAACGGCCACGGTGTCTCCCATGACGGGCATATTCGATGCCGGAGAATGGCGGTTCATGAAATACCAGATGATGCCAATAAGCGCCAGTATGAGCAATACCGGAAGCAACCAGCGCGATCCGCGTTTTGCCTGCTCCGTGGTTGCTCGGGCAGCATCGGTAGCATTCGCAGCCGTTCTTCCCATGCCGGTTGAAATAGATGGAACGGCACCGGACAATTTACCGGCTATCCCGGATAAACTTTCCAAACCAAGCAAGGCGGTAAGGTTGAGACCCGAAGGCAGGGCATTCAGAATATTGTCTTTCTGCCCGTTCAAATAAGAAAGTAATCCACCGGCATTCAGGTTAGCGTCCGTTACCTGTTTTCCAAGCACCCCCATGGCCGCAGGCGCTGCAACACCCAATAACGTGGAAGCCGATTTGCTGCTGATCCCGGAAAAACCGGATATGGCATTTGTCAGGCCGGTAATTTTGTCGCCAAACAGATTTTTCAAAATGTCCGCCCCCTTGGAACCCAGCCCTTCCACACCTCCGGTAAGCACACGCAGATTTTCAGGAATTCCGCTCTTCGCAGAATCAACGGCCATGATCAGCAGGCTGTGGACATCGCCCGACCCGGCTTTATGAAGTACTCCCGTTAGTATCGAAGGGATGATTCCGCTCATTGCCTGCTGAACATTTCCCGGATTTTCACCAAGCATACCAGCTGCCTTGTTTAGCAGATCATCCGGAAGAAGATTTTTTATCGATTCGATGAGATTGAATGACATACAATACCATTTTAAGATGATAAAATAGCATAGGGACACAAATTATGGGCAGACCCGGAGCAGAAGTTGATGATCTCTTGGAGAAGGGAAATTAAAGGTAGGAAGAATACGCAAAAAGATCCATTTAGTATTATTGATCTTAAAACAGCTTTACCTTTGCCCAACATGGAACCTGAACATTCCCATTCGGACCAACACCAGCACCACGGTCATTCCCACAGCCATACGGTTGAACTGAAATCAGTCAATACCGCATTTATTACCGGCATCGTCCTCAACCTGGCATTTGTGGTGGTGGAAGTGATTGCGGGACTCGTTATTCATTCCCTTTCCCTGCTTTCCGATGCGGGTCATAACCTGGCCGATGTGGCCAGCCTCGGCCTGGCACTTTTTGCTTTCCGGATGCTGAAAGTGAAATCGAATGCCACCTATACCTACGGATATAAAAAAACCACGGTGCTGGTTGCCCTGCTCAATGGGGGCATTCTCCTGGTATCTATCGGGGCGATCCTGTTTGAATCCGTTCAGCGGCTCATTGATCCCCGGGTACTGCCCGGCAGAACCATTTCGCTGGTGGCCGGCATCGGTATTCTGGTCAATGGGCTTACTGCCCTGCTTTTTTTCCGGAGCAGGGAAAACGACCTGAATATAAAAGGCGCTTTTCTTCACCTGATGGCAGATGCAGTTGTTTCTGCTGCGCTCGTTGCCGGCGGTATGCTGATCTATTTTACCCACTGGTATTGGGTGGATCCTTTACTGGGCATTGCGGTGGCCATCGCGATAGTATTCAGTACCTGGAAACTGCTGAGGGACAGTCTTCGTTTGTCGCTGGACGCAGTGCCTCAGGGAATCAATCTCGCTTCCGTCAGGGATCTGGTGAAAAAGATCAGCGGGGTGCGTGACTTCCACCACATCCACATCTGGGCGCTGAGTACCATGGAAAATGCCCTTACAGGACATGTGGTACTGGAACGGGGGATCAGCATTGAGGACCAGGAAAAAATAAAACAGGAAATCAAACACCAGTTGCTCCATGCCAGTATCCAGCACGTTACTCTGGAAACGGAAACCGAAGCGCTGGCCTGCGAATCCATATCAAACTACTGATGCTATTTCAATAAAGCTTTGATTTCTTTTTCGAGCTTTGGACCTTCCATATTAATTTTCCGAATCACGCCTTCCTTGTCCACCAGGAAAGAAGAGGGAATCATTTCCACCCCGTAGGCTGATGCAGAGGGAGCATCCCAGCCCTTATCATCGATTACCTGGATCCAGCTAAGCTTGTCCTGGCCCACGGCCTCCTTCCAGCTGAGGTGGTCATTGTCCAGCGAAACACCATAAATCTCCAGCCCTTTCCCATGGTATTTCTGATAAAGCTTCACCAGATGCGGATTGTTTCTGCGGCAGGGCACGCACCAGCTGGCCCAAAAATCGATCAGTACCACTTTGCCTTTTAAAGCGGAGAGGCTCGTCAGGTTCCCATCCCCGTCCGGAAGAGATATTTCAGTAGCGGTATTGCCGGTTGTCATTTGCGAAAAAGCATTTGAATGCATGATGATCAGAAACAAAAAAATATAAATCCTGTTCATTGGCAACAATCATTTTTTTAATTATACTCAATTTACGAAACTCCAGAAGATCCCCACCCTGATCCGAAGACCCGGATAAGGATAATCGGGGGCGACCAGGTTATTATTGGTAAAGCCGAACCCATACGTTTTTCCGATCTGCATAGTATTCAGGTTTTCCAGTCGCACATACGCCACAAAACTTCTGATCCTGAAATTTACATAAGCCCCGATATCCGGCAATTTCTGCTTGATGGTTGTGTCGTTCTGGGTAAAGAACTGTCCCAGCACGGGAGAATATCCGTCTGCCTTATAGGGAGAAAAATACCGCAGCTCCACACCAAAGGCAATGAGCAGGTTTTTAATTCCGAGTTTACCTTCGTATCCGAACTGGTCATGGGTAACGAAAAGGGGTATGTTCACCGGAGCGCTGCCAGCCCGTTTCTGCAAAATGAGTTTGGTCCTGAGGACCCAGTACCTGCTTACATGAATTACTTTTTCCGCCGATATCTCGAGGATATTGAAAGGATTAGTTTCCTGTGAAGCTTTGTAGTAATCCTGGAAATAAGGATAATTGGTCATCAAATAATAATCCGCGCCCAATTTTAAGTTGAGTTTGGGTTGGTCGATGGAACCAAACAGATGGATCACATTTTCTTTTTTAAAAAATCCGGGGGGCACGCCGAATCCAAAACTGCTTTCCTGGTTCCAGGCCGCGGACAGCGTCCGGTTTACATTCTCAAAACCGGCCTGCAGGAAGCCGAGGTTTTTACTGATCTGACGCTGCAAACTGATATAGGCATTGTAATCACCCGCATTGTATCCGCTCAGATAAAAATTTCCAAACGCTTCCACGTCCCATTTCTTATTCTTTGTTTTATTGCGGTATTCCCCGTGCAGGGAAATATTGTACAAGGACCGTTCTCCGGCATCGTAAAAACCATGCAGGCTTTGAAAAGCAATGCCGGCTTTAATGAACTGCTGCGGATTTTTTGCGTCGGGAAAAGAATACAGGGAAAAATCATTGGTCAGGTTGTGCCAGGTATCGCTTAGCCGGATGGTATCCGGAGTGGCCACAAAATTCAGGTTCTGGATATAATAGGTGGTATCTGGATTATCATCCAGAAAACGGTAATGATAGGTCTGATAACTGAGCGCATATTCTGCGCGGAAACGTGGGTAGAACAATGGAATTACCGTAGAATCCGTGACAATGGAATCCTTCTTTCCGATGATATCATATTGCTGCCTCAACATGTAGATTGCCGAGGTATAATGCGTGCCGGTATTTATCTGAACGCCAAATGGATTATTATTATAGCTTGAGGTCGGACCAATCCGGGTCGCGATCCCATACCGGTTACTGTATATGGGCGATTGAAGATCGCTTATATTCCGGATGCCTCCGTTTTCACCGGATTGCAATTTACTTCCCAGCAAAATCAGGAAGGCCTGGTATCTTTTATTTTTAGACGAATACCAGGAACTGAAGCGATAATTGTTGTGATTGGTTGACTGATTTTTGAATTGCCCCGGAGAATTGATCAGCCGGTACTGGAAAAGCGCGTTCCAGTTTTTGTTGATGTTCTGCGTATGGACCACATTGATCATCTGCTCCGACCTGCCGCCGATGAGATAACCCAACTCGGTGTAGGGTTTGGTGGTGTTGAAGAATTTCGTTTCATCCACCGTAAAAATATACGGATCATATGCGTGCCATCCCGGGTCCCAACCGGGTTTCATGAATGGGTGAAATATCAGGTCATGAGCCGCATTCCCCAGGTTTCCCAGATCGATGTAAGTGGGTGGGATCGGATAACGCTGGTAAAAATCGTATACGGATGAATCAATCTTTCGCAGGCGGCTGGAATCGAGATAACGGAAATTGATGGTGATGGTGTCATCCACGCGATGCTGGAGACTGTCACTGCTCTTTGACCCGCCCCCGCCCCCCATTCCCCGTAACCGGGACATGGGATTCTGCGACCGGGCAACAAAAGAACCCAAAATAAAAAGCATTCCAAACAGGAATGCCCTGATCCTGCTGCTCCCCTTCATCCCTGAATTTCCTGGTAAATTAACCATTAGTCCCTGCTGTGGCGATTGATAAAACGTTAATATTTAGATCGATCCGATCAATCCTTTAAAAATAGCCGTGAGCCGGGGTTCTGCCAGTCGCGCCGCTTCCAGCACTTCCTCATGGGTGATCACGTTGGCTTCTTCCCGGATACCCAGATCCGTGATGATACTCATGGCAAACACATCCAATCCTAAATGCACGGCTGCGATGGTTTCCTGAACGGTACTCATGCCCACGGCAGACGCTCCGGCCAGATGAAGTAAACGATATTCAGCCCGCGTTTCAAAACTGGGACCAGTCACCCCGGCATAAATACCTTCTTTAATATCGATTCCCTCTTTCCTGGCAACCTCCCTGGCTTTTTCGATCAGCGCTTTCTTATACGGTTCGCTCATATCGGGGAAACGGATGCCCAGGGATTCGGAGTTGGCTCCGATCAGGGGATTCACGGTAAATAAACTGATGTGATCGGTGATCAGCATCAGGTCCCCGACCTTAAAGTTTTTTTCCAAGCCGCCTGCGGCATTGGACAGCAACAGGGTTTTAACACCGAGGAATTTCAGGAGACGGACCGGAAAAACCACCTGGTCCACTTTGTATCCTTCATAAAAATGAAAACGGCCTGCCATGGCCACCACCCGTTTTGCGGCCAGCTTTCCAAAAATCATTTCGCCGGAATGACCCTTTACAGTAGATACCGGGAAGTCCGGTATACTGCTGTACTCCACCTGGTATTCAATGTCAATTTCCCGGGCAAGATTTCCGATTCCGCTGCCCAACACAATGCCGATAGCAGGTTCGAAAGGATAAGATTTTTTTATAAAGGCGGCAGTCAGTTCCAGTTTCCTGATATCGTTTTCCGTCATATGCTGTCGTTAAGAAAGGATTCTCCTTCAGAATCGCGCAAAGATAAGCTGCCAGCCGGGATCTGAAAGGATTACCGGATCCTGGCGTGCCGCAGTTCCAGGAGGTTTAATCCGTTGGCTTCAAAGCCGCTTACAGCGGGACTGACCAGATGAATCACTTCATCGTACCAGAGGGGAACGATCGGCGCATCCCGAACCAGGAGCTGATCCATTTCCCGGTAAAGCACATACCGGAGGCTGTCGTTATTTTCCATCAGTGACTTGCGATAAAGGATATCGTATTCCGGATTGCGGTAACGGGTATAATTGGGGGGGGCCGGATTCTCAGAATAAAATACACTCAGATAATTTTCGGCATCGGGATAATCGCCGATCCAGCTTGCCCGGAAGAAAGGAGCCTGTGATTTGGCGGTTTCTTCCAGCAGTAAACTTTTCTGTACGATATCCACCTGCACCCTGATCCCGATATCTTCCAGTTCCCGCACAATAAAACCCGCCAGATCGGCATAGGTATCGATGGTTTTCAGGCTGATCTGCGGCAAACCAATTCCATCCGGGAATCCGGCTTCTTTTAAAAGACGCCTGGCCCTGACCGGATCATAGCGGTATCCTTTGACGATGGACGAATCGAAGCAGGGAAGTCCGGGCGGAATAAATCCACTTTCCGCAGGGGTTCCAATAGAATTCCTCAAGTACATCATCATCTTTCTTCGGTCGAAACCGCAGTTGATGGCCTGGCGCACTTTCAACAAGCGAAGCGGTGACTGTTTTACAATCGTCATGCTGCTGTCCATCAGGATGCCAAGATATTCTGTGTTGAGGTAAGGACTTTTGGAAAGCTGCAGCCTGCCTTTCCAAGCGTCCCGGAGTTCTCCTCTTTTGTTCAATACTTCATCCTTGAAAGAAGGATCTATATCATTCATAAAATCCAGCAGGCCCTGCTGCAGCAATAAAAATTCCGTTGCCCGGTTGTCAAAAAAACTGATCTTGATGGCATCCAGGTAAGGCAGCGCATGGCCCTGTTCATCTTTTTCGAAATAGTGCGGGTTCTTCAGCAGGATAAGGTCCTGACCCTCTTCCCAGCTGCCGAATTGAAACGGTCCCGTACCACAGGGATGGTTCCGGAAATCCTTTCCATATTTCTCCACCACTTCATGGGGCACAACGGAACAATATTGCATGCTGAGCAGTCCGAGCAGGGGATGAAAGGGAGAGCGGAGGGTCAATTCAAAAGTGGAATCATCCGGAGCCCGGAAAGCCTGCGGTCCTGAGATTCTTTCATTGAAGATCCAGGCACCGCTGCTGGCCGTTTGGGGATCCAGCAGCCGGGAAAGACTGTACACCAGATCCGCAGCCACCATTTTCCGGCCGCGGCCATCCGGGAAAGCGGTGTTGCCGTGAAAGTAAACATCCCTGCGTAAATGAAAACGGTACAGCAGATGATCCGGTGAAATCTCCCAGGAAACAGCCAGGGACGGAATGATATTCAGGGCAGAATCGGTTTGCACCAGTGTATTGTATAACTGATGTACAGGCCAGATGATGGATTGGTTTTTGGCGAAGGCCGGGTCCAGCGTGGCGATGCCGGTTGGTTCATTATACCTGAATGTTTTTTTGTTGCCGGCGGAATGAGTGTGACAGGCGACGGGCACAAGAACGGTTGTTAAAATTAAAAGTCCTTCCCTGATTTTATTGAACAATTGTTTTATTTTCATTGAAGACGCCTTACCATAAAGATTAAAAGTAATAAATGAAAAGGACTGCGATTTTATTTATTGTCATTTTTTGCTTTCACTTTACACCCCGGGCGCAGGAAGATGAAATTCCACCGCCGCTGACCCACGCAGATACATTACTCGGTTCACTCAATCCGGAACGGGCATTTAATGTGCTGAGATATGATCTTTCGATCACTCCGGATTATGAAGCCCGCTCCATCACCGGAAAAAATATCATCACGTACCTGGATTATGGTCTTGTGTTTATGCAGATTGACCTGCAGGAGCCGTTGACTATCGACAGCATCATTTACCGTGACCGGAGCCTTTTTTTTAAGCGGGAAGGAAATGCCTGGCTGGCTTATGTGGGCGATTCTGTGAACAGAGCTAAGGGTTGCCCTCATGGCACTCAATCCCTTACGGTATATTATCACGGCCATCCGAAAATAGCGGCAAAACCACCCTGGGACGGAGGTTGGATATTCACAAAAGATTCATTGGGCCGTCCCTGGATGAGTGTGGCCTGCGAAGAAGCAGGCGCCAGCGTTTGGTATCCCTGCAAAGACTATCTGGGAGACGAGCCGGACAGCGGAGCAAGTTTATCTATTACCGTTCCGGACAGCCTGGTGGCCGTTGGCAACGGGCGACTAAAAGAAAAAATCAATAACGGGGATGGCACCAGCACCTGGACCTGGGCCGTTAAAAGCCCCATCAATAATTACAACATCATCCCCTATATCGGGAAATATATAACCTGGCATAGTGACTTTATCGGAGAAAAAGGAAAGCTGGACTGTGATTTCTGGGTGTTGGATTATCAGGTGGTAAAAGCAAAGAAGCATTTCAGCCTTGTTGATTCCATGCTAACCTGTTTTGAATATTGGTTTGGGCCATATCCCTTTTATGAAGACGGATACAAACTCGTTGAATCCCCATATCTCGGTATGGAACACCAGAGTAATATCGCTTACGGGAATCATTTTTTGCAGGGATATGAGGGCAGGGATTTATCCGGAACGGGATGGGGCTTAAAATGGGATTTCATCATCGTACATGAAAGCGGTCACGAATGGTTTGGCAACAGCATCACCGCTAAAGACATCGCTGATGAATGGATACACGAAGCCTTCACCAATTACAGTGAGACCTTGTACACCGGATATTACTTCGGCAGGGAAGCAGGCGATGCTTATGTGATCGGACTCAGAAAGAGAATTCAAAATAAATTCCCGATCATTCAATATTACGGCGTTCACCGTACACCTGCGGATACCGATGAATATTACAAGGGCAGTAACATGATCCATACCATTCGGCAGGTGATTAATAACGACAGCCTGTTCCGGAAAATATTGCGGGGACTGAACCGTACTTTCTACCATCAAACCGTGACGGCTAACGATATGGAGCAGTATATCAACCGGGCCGCGGGAATAAATTTCACACCAGTATTCGACCAGTACCTGAGAAGTACAGCGGTTCCGGTATTGGAGTATAAGCTGACCGGGAACGAACTGCGGTACCGGTGGAATCATTGCAACGCTGATTTTGACATGCCCGTTAAAGTGACTATTCAGGGAACCCGCTGGCTGCACCCCGCAACCCAATGGCAGAAAACCCGGTTGAATTCGAAAGGCAGAAAGCAGCTTACTGTCGATCCCAATTTTTATGTCGGCGTTAAAAATCTGGGTAGCACGGAGCCAAACCCGTGAATTGAGCTAAAACCTTCATCTTTGCAAGGCAACTTCATTTGCGTATGAGTACAATCCGGCGGCAAAGCATTCTTTCATCCGTCATTATTTATCTGGGCTTTGCGCTGGGCTTTCTGAACACTTACCTGTTTACCCGTCAGGGCGGTTTTACGCCCGACCAGTATGGGCTGACGGGCATTTTCATTGCTATTGCAAATATTTTCAATGCGTTTGCCAATCTGGGTATGCAGGCCTATATCTATAAGTTTTATCCTTATTATCACGACAACCTCACGGTCAGGGATAACGATATGATCACGCTGGCACTCGTCACCTCCCTGCTGGGATTTTGTATAGTTATCATGGCGGGATATATATTCAAGAACCTCGTGATCCGGAAGTTCGGCGCACATTCGGGAGAACTGATTACGTATTATTCCTGGATATTTCCCTTTGGCTTTGGCCTCACGATCTATTCCCTGCTCGAGGCCTATGCCTGGCAATTGAAAAAATCAGTGCTCACCACTTTCCTTCGGGAAATGTTGTTCCGGGTGTTCACCACCATACTCATCTTACTGGTATTTACCCGGGCAATCCGTGATTTTGATCTGTTCATCAAATACTATTCATTCACCTATATCCTCCTGGCGCTTATCCTGCTCATTTTAATGATCCGGTCAAATCAAATCCACCTCACGTTCCGGATCAGCCGGGTGACCCGGAAATTTTATAAAAAGATTGTCGTGCTGTGTTCCTTTATCTGGAGCGGCGGCCTGATCTATAATATTTCCAATGTATTCGATACGATCGTTATTGCTGCCGTAATGCCACACGGCCTGGCTTTTGCCGGCATTTTCACCCTGGCGCAAAATGTGGCCAGCCTGATCCAGGCTCCCCAGCGTGGCATCGTCGCGGCCTCCATCGGACCTCTATCCAGGGCCTGGAAAGATAAGGACTACGAAAAGATAAACCGGATCTATCAGCGTTCTTCCATCAACCAGTTGCTTTTTGCCTGCGGGATCTTCGTGCTGATCTGGCTCAATTTTACCGATGGGGTAAAAACATTTCATCTGCAGTCAAACTATCTCCAGGCGCAGGAAGTTTTTATTTTTCTCGGGCTGATCCGTATTGTGGATATGGGTACCGGATTAAATTCACAGATCATCGGCACTTCCAACTTCTGGCGGTTCGAATTTTTTACCGGCATGATCCTACTGGCCATCGCCCTGCCCCTCAATTATATCCTTACCAAAAAAATGGGTGTTGTGGGGCCGGCTATTGCCACACTTATTGCCATGACCGTTTACAATACCATCCGGTATTCTTTCCTGCTTAGAAAGTTCAACATGCAGCCCTTTAATATCCGGACGATATTCACCCTTTTGCTGGCCCTCGCCGGATATTACGTAACGCACCGCCTGTTTCACAGCCTGCACGGAATAAGCGGGCTGGTGCTCCGGACGGTCCTGTTTATGGTTATTTATCTTTCCGGTACGCTGCTCCTTAAATTATCACCCGATATTATTCCGGTCTGGAATACTTTAAGAAAGAAAATGACGATTCCCTATCTTCGCAGCCGCAAATAAGTTCTTATCAGATGATCACGAGAAGAAATATCAGGGTTAAAATCATGCAAACCCTATACTCCCTGGAGTCTCAGAAAAATGCAAAACCGGGAGAAGCGCAGAAGATCTTACAAAAACATTTTGACCATTCCCGGCAGCTGCTTGTTTATCTCCTTTTTTTTCTGACTGAAATTGCGCGTTATGCGGAAAAAGATTCCGTCCGCAGATCGGGTAAACACCTACCCACCGAGCTCGATAAAAATGTAAATACCAAACTGGCGGGGAACCAGTTGCTCTGGAACATTCTGGAGCAGGAATCTTTCCGGGAGGCCCTCAGGCTGGAAAAGCCGGAACTGACCGAATACGCGGAACTGGTCCGCAAACTTTATCTGGAATTGCGGGACACGGAGGAATATAAAAAATACATCGCGGATGGGGTCCGGGACAAAAAGCAGGAAAAAGAGATCCTGGAATATATTTTCAATGATTTCCTGCTTCCCCATGAAGCTTTTGAAAGCCATCTGGAAGAATTCTTCAGTAACTGGAACGATGATGCCGGGATGATGCAGAAACTGGTTTCCGGTTTTCTGAACAAGATCAGCGCATTTAATTTTCAGGAAATTGTCAGTCCCGATAAAGCGGCCTTCGCCCGCAACCTGCTCGATGCTGTACTGGAAAAAAAGGAACTGACCCTGAGCATGATCCGGCCGAAATTAAAAAACTGGGATGCGGACCGTATCGCCACCTTGGATATGATCCTGATGCAGATGGGCGTGTGTGAATTCCTCTTCTTTGAAACCATTCCGCCCAAAGTGACCATCAACGAATACATCGACCTGGCCAAGGACTACAGTACCCCCCAAAGTGGTCAGTTTGTGAACGGTATCCTGGATAATATCCATAAGGAACTGGTACAGGAAGACAAGATGCACAAGGTGAATTTTAAAGCACCCTGAGCAATGACAGCTTTTTTATATAGGTTTGCAAAAAATCGAAAAATGCGGCTGGCTGTTCTTCTGGTTTTCCCGGTCCTTTCTATACTGTCCTGTGGCGGGAACGATCGGCAAAAGCACGCGGCCGGAATGAAGATACCGAAGGACAGCAGCCTGTTTACCAGCATAACCTGGCTCGATTCCACCAACCGGAATTTCGGAACTATTCCGGAAGGCAGAAAGCTGGACGTCACTTATCGTTTTATCAATTCGGGGGCGAAGCCGCTCATTATAGAAAGGGTGCAGCCGAGTTGTGGATGTACGGTGGCCGAACAGCCCGAAGAACCCATCCTTCCGGGAAAAGAAGGCGTTATCAAAGCCTCCTTCAGCAGCGAGGGCCGCGTGGGCGTCAACAACAAATCCATTCTGGTGTTTGCCAATACCCGGGGCGGTCAGAACAATGAAGTTCGGTTCAGTGTTGTAGTGGAGAAGAAAAAGTGGTGAGCAAATTCGAGTCAAATTAAAAACTATATCATGAGTCATTCAGTTATTTTATTGCAGTCATCGCCCGGAGGAGGCACTTTACAATTCGTTCTTTTAGGCGGTATGATCCTGGTGTTCTGGCTTTTCATGATCCGCCCCCAGGCCAAAAAAGCCAAGCTGGCCAAATCGTTTCAGGAGAATATGCAGAAAGGTGATAAAATCGTAACCATCGCCGGTATTCACGGAACCGTGAATAAAGTGAACGAAGATGGAACCCTCATGCTGGAAACCAGTCCGGGCAGTTACATGAAAATTGAAAAAAGTGCGATCTCGATCGATTGGACGAATAACCTCAAAAAGGCAGCAGCAGCTACCGATAAGAAATAATACGTCATAACAGATAAACGCTTTTGGATATCCAGAAGCGTTTCTTTTTTAAACAGTCAGGGCATGTTGAAGATCGGCTTGACCGGCGGTATTGGCTCAGGGAAAACAACCGTGGCGCAGATATTCGAAGTGCTGGGCATTCCCGTGTACAATGCCGATGAAGCGGCCAAAAAGCTGATGAACGAAAATCCCGAACTGAAAAAAGGGATTATCAGCCGTTTCGGTGCCGGGGCATACCGGGATGGAAAGCTGAACCGGCGCTATCTGGCCGAACTGGTTTTTTCAGATCCCGAAAAACTTTCTTGCCTGAATGAGATGGTACATCCCGTTACCCTGCACAATGCAGATCTCTGGATGCGCAAACAGCATTCCCCTTACGTGGTGAAGGAAGCGGCCATCATCTTCGAGGCCAATCTCAGATCCTTTTACGATTATGTGATCGGGGTAACCGCCCCGGAATCCCTGCGCATAGAACGCGTGATGAAAAGGGATCGGAGCACCCGTGAAAAAGTATTGTTACGCATCCGGCAGCAAATGGATGAAGAAGTAAAAATGCATCTCTGTGATTTTGTTATTGTGAATGATGAGCAGCAGGGTATTTTGCCGCAGGTGCTGAAGATTCATGAGGTGCTGTTAGCGAAAAACAATTGTTGATGGCATATGGTGGATGGTTGATGGACTTGTATTGCGAACCCGCACCTGAAGTCCATCAACCATCCACCATATACCATCAACAAAATTATTTCAGCTTCTTTAGAGCATCCCCAATCCGTTTCCACGCTTTCTCAATATTCGTCATACTGTTTGCAAAAGAAAAGCGCACGCAGAGCGGCTCTCCGAAGGCGTCTCCCATCACAGAGGATACATGGGCCGTATTTAACAGGTACATGCAGAAATCATTGGAATTTTTTATGAGGTTGGTTCCGTCGGTTTTCCCGAAATAGGAGGAGATGTCAGGAAAAATGTAAAAAGCACCCTCGGGATTAAAGCATTTAATACCCGGGATCTGGTTTACCAGCGCCAGGGTCTTCTCTCTTCTCCTGGTAAATTCTTCCACCATGTCCAAGGAAGGCCTGAGATCCGAGGTCAGGGCCGTCACCGCTGCTTTCTGAGCAATGGAATTGGTGCCGCTGGTGAACTGGCCCTGCAATTTTTCGCAGGCTTTGGCCACATCCACAGAAGCTGCCAGATAACCCAGCCGCCAGCCAGTCATCGCGAACCCTTTGCTCAATCCGTTGATCAGTACGATCCGGTTCTTCAGATCGTCGAACTGGGCGATGCTTTCGTGTTTTCCCACAAAATTGATGTATTCATATATTTCATCCGAGATAATGAATATATCGGGATGTTTTCTGAACACTTCCGCCAGTGCCGCAAGCTCCTTTTTGTTGTAAACAGCGCCGGAAGGATTGCAGGGCGAAGAAAACAAAAATGCTTTGGATTTGGCGGTGATGGATGCTTCCAGCTGTGCCGGAGTAATTTTGAATCCGGATTCCAGGGAAGTATGCACTTCCACTACTTTCCCGCGGGCAATTTTAACGAGTTCGGAATAGGTTACCCAGTAGGGCGTGGGTATGATCACTTCTTCCCCCTCATCCACCAGCGCCAAGATGGCATTGGCCAGGGTTTGTTTGGCTCCGGTGGACGCAACAATATTCTCCGGTTTATAATCCAGGTTATTGTCCCTTTTTAATTTGGTACAGATGGCTTCCCGGAGATCCAGGTATCCCGGAACGGGTGTATAGTGGCTCCAGTTATCGTCAATGGCTTTTTTAGCAGCCTGCTTGATATGTTCGGGGGTATCAAAATCCGGTTCACCCAGACTCAAATCAATAATATCAACCCCCTGGGCCCTGAGTTCCCGGCCGAGTTTGGCCATTTTCAGGGTTTCGGGTTCGCTGAAACGGGACAGAATAGAAGATAATTGCATAATATTTTGGTTGCGGCCGCAAAGGTATAGGTTTTGGGGGCAATTCAGAACGACCGGGTTGATGGTTAATGGTGGATAGTTGATGGATTTCAGATACGGATTCGTAATAAAAGTCCATCTACCATCCACTATATACCATTCACCCTAATTATGCCGTAAACTTTTCAGCTTCAAACTATCCGCTCCCGCAGAGCCCATGATTCCCTGGAAGAAAACGGTATATAGTTTGGTGCTGTCTATCTGCACCGAGTCCAGCGGAAAAGAATTGCTATACAGGGTATCCACAAAGGCCCGGGCCGCATAACTTCCGATGTGCAGCAGGCGGAAAGCATAAAAACTCGGATTCAGTTTATTTCCGGCATAGGGGATAAAACCGGTGGCCATCGTATCCCGTTTACTCGTCAGCAGCAGGTTGAGGTAGGTTCCGGGCGCAAAATTGATAAACCGCACATAGGTAAAAGTGTCCGTGCGCACCTGCAGGTTATCCTGGAGGATGAACAATTTGAGGGAATCGTTTTTCAGGGAATCATATACAAACAGGGAATAATAAAGCCCTTGCTGAAAAGCCGTGTTCCCCTGAAGAACGGTCTTGGTTCCTTCCTTCACCTCCAATACCCTGACGCCTGCGGTTGCCTGTACATAAGGATTGCCCGGTGAACCCGAGGTGTGGTCATACGCCAGCGTACTATCACCCAGTATGGAAAGGTTATCATATAAAACGTCTATGGGAGAGCTGCCCGGGGCAGCCTGGGTTACAGTAACAAAGGCCTTATTCTCATTGATGCGGGAAGACTTGTTGCAGGCTCCCGCCAAAACTGTAAAACACAGCAGCATCAAAAACAAATCGGAAATACGGCCTTTTCTGGTGGTAACCGTTAATCGCCTCTGGGCTAATCCCGGAACAACAAAAGATTTCATTTTCATTCCTGCAGCATGGTTAAAAAAGATAAAAGCGTATTCCGGGCGTGAAAGTAGGCAAACCCGTGATTCCGCAGGAACGTCTTAACATTTTAATTATCCGTTGTAAAACCTATCTTTGCCGCTCTTAAAAAAATTGAAAACCGATGAGAGCTCTGGTTAGCATGTTCGCCGGCTTACTGATTGTCATTTCCCTCTACCAACTGTCATTTACCTGGTTTGTGAATAAGCATGAATCAGCCATGGGACAAAAAGCCGAGCGGTATGTCAGAAATAATTATCCCTCTCCGGAAAAAAAATATCCTGGAGACCAGGATAACCGGCTGCTCTATAAGGATACGCTGAACCAAATGGTGCGGGACCGTACCCAGAAATTGCTCGACAGTACCAAGGACAGCAAGATAACCTGGTGGGGAACCACCTATCAGAAATCCAAGGAAAATGAACTCCTGCTGGGCCTTGACCTGCAGGGCGGTATCAATGTTACCCTGGATGTGGCCCTGGAAGGACTGGTTAAGGGACTGGCCAATAATCCCAAGGACCCTACCCTGCTAAAGACCATCCAGCTGGCCGACCAGAAAAAATTAACCAGCGGCGGGGCGAATTTCATCGACCTTTTTGTGCAGGCCTTCAAAGAGTTGAATCCCGATGGCAAACTGGCGCCCCTTTTCGCCAATACCAACAAGAATAAACTCAAATATGAATCTTCCGATGCAGAAGTGAGCCGGTACCTGCATGATCAGGCGCTTGACGGAATGAATCAAACATACCAGGTGCTCCGTAACCGCATTGACAAATTCGGGGTCGCACAACCCAGCATTAACCTGGACAAGAATAAGGGCATCATTACCGTGGAGCTAGCCGGTGCAACGGATCCCGACCGTATCCGGAAATACCTGCAATCCACCGCCAACCTGCAATTCTGGGAAGTATATAATCTCGGGGAACTTGGCAACGCATTTGAAAATGCCGACAAAGCCCTTCAGCGATACCTGAATGGCACAAAAGATACTTCCGCCCTGGCAAAAAAAGATTCAACCAGCGACAGTACCAGCAGTGTGCTGAATCAAAATGCGCTGTTGCGCGTGGTGCGTTTCATTCAGCCCTCGCAGGATTCAAAGGGACAGGTGCGATATGCATCGGCGATTGGTACCCCCCTGCTGAAAGATACATCGCTGTTAAACACTTACCTGAGCAATCCTTATGTCCGCAACCAGTTCCCGTCCAACCTGAAATTCCTGTATGGGAAACAGGGAACGGACGATAATGGAAAACTGCTTCCCTATCTGGAACTGTACGCCATCAAGACCATCCCCGGATCGGAAAAAGCCAAGCTGGAAGGTGAAGTGATCTCCGATGCCCGTCAGGATTATGATCCCGTAAGCGGCGGTGTGGTGGTGGATATGACCATGTATAAACGCGGATCAGACACCTGGGCCAAAATGACGGGTGACAATGTAAATAAACCCATTGCGATCGTACTCGATGATATTGTATATTCTGCTCCATTTGTGAACGGTCAGATCACCGGCGGAAGTTCGCAGATCACCATGGGCAATAAAAGTTCCGGATCCACGGTGGAAGAAGCGCAGGATCTGGCCAATATCCTGAAATCGGGTAAACTGAATGCACCCGCCCGGATTGTTCAGGAAATGGTGGTGGGCCCGACCCTCGGAAGGGAAGCCGTACACGGCGGTGCACTCGCCTTTGGCATTTCATTCCTGGTGATCTTCACCCTGATGCTGGTATATTATAATACTGCCGGCTGGGTTGCGAATATTGCGCTTATCCTGAACCTGCTCTTTACCATTGGTATTTTAAGCGCCCTGCACGCCACACTGACTGCACCCGGGATCGCTGGTCTTGTACTGACGATTGGTATGGCGGTGGATACAAATGTGATCATTTTTGAACGCATCAAGGAAGAATTAACCCGGGGCAAAAGCTATCCGATTGCCGTGCACGACGGCTACCGCAGATCCCTCGCACCTGTGCTGGATGCCCACGTAACCACTTTTCTGACCGCAGCCATCCTGGCCTATTTCGGGCTCGGCCCCGTGCTGGGTTTCGCCACCACCCAGATGCTGGGTATTGTATTGTCACTTTTCTGCGGAATCCTGGTTTCACGGCTCGTCACCGATTTCTACACCAACAAAAACCGTCACTTTAAATATTTTACCAAAGTCTCCCGGAAAATTTTCAAGCATGCGAGCTATAAATTTATTGAATACCGCAAGGTCACTTATGGTATTTCCGTAGCAGTGCTCATCCTGGGCATATCGGCCTATATTCATGGTTTTAAAAAAGGAGTTGAATTTTTAGGGGGAAGAAGTTATATCGTCAAGTTCAACAAACCCATCCACGACCAGGCAGTACGCGATTCCCTGAATGCACAGTTTGGGAAATATCCGGAAATAAAGACCTATGGCTCGAATGAACAACTGGAAATCACCACCGATTACCTGGTTCAACAGGAAGGCCTGGCAGCCGATTCCACGGTGATCACTAAATTGTACGCCGGACTGAAATCATTCCTGCCCGCAGGTACTACGGCAGATGAATTTACGCATACCAATAAATACATTCAACAATCGAAAAAAGTAGGCGCTTCCATTTCAGACGACCTGAAATCCGGTGCGGTGAAAGCCACCGTCTTTGCCCTGCTGATGATTTTCGTTTACATATTCATCCGGTTCCGCGACTGGCGATATTCCCTGGGAACCATTTTCTCTTTGCTGCACGATGTGCTGGTTACCCTGGCGGTATTCTCCTTCCTTCCGCGATTTCTACCCTTCCCGCTGGAAATAGACCAGCATTTTATTGCGGCCATCCTGACTGTTATCGGGTTTTCCATGAACGATACTGTTATTGTGTTCGACAGGATCCGGGAAGACAGCCGGCTGCTGAGGGGAAAATCAAAAGGAGAGATCATCAATAAAGCGGTAAATGAAACGCTGAGCAGAACTGTGATGACTTCACTTACCGTGTTCCTGACCATCCTGATCCTTTTTCTGGTGGGCGGCGAAGTAACCAAAGGATTCGCCTTTGCCATGCTGATCGGGGTAATTACCGGAACCTACTCATCCATATTTGTGGCCGCTCCGATCCTTATGGATCTTGCACCATCAAGACCACTGGGAGCAGCCGACACAGGCCCTACACCGGTTGCAAAAGCCAAACCGGCTACGGCGAAATGATTGTACGCAACTGAAATAATACGCATAAAAAAACCCTCCGTGATGCGGAGGGTTTTTTTTATAACTGAACAGTCTGTTTGCTTAATGATGCGGATGGTGAACCACATGATGCACAGGATGGTGCCTGACATGATGCACAGGATGGTGCCTGACATGATGATGCACCGGTCTCGGCGGATGATGCGGCTGGCTGAAGCCGATGACAGAAAAAAACAGCAGGCCGGTCAGTAAAAGAATGGCTTTCATAAAATTGTTTGTTGTTGGATAATGAAATTATTTCTTGTTCTCCTTAAAACGCTTATCTGCTGTTCCGTCCTTTTTGGTGTGAACCGTTGTAGTGGTCGTGGTCGTTTTCGTCTTGTTCTCCTTAAAACGCTTATCTGCTGTTCCATCCTTTTTGGTGTGAACCGTTGAAGTGGTCGCGGACGCGGTGGTTGTTGTCTTCTTGGTTTTAGCCGGCGTGGTCTGTGCAAAGGAATACCCCCCGAATGTTAGCATGAACACAAGGGCAATTAGAATCTTGCGCATAAATGAAATTTTAATTGGGTGTTTAAATAAGCTAATGTAAATGAAGGATGGCCGAATCCCAAATGTAATTTGACGGAATTGAGCCATTTTGGTGAAATTCAGGTCTTTAACTGGTGTTTAACCAATTTTGTAACTTCGTTCGACACAATCTTTCCCAATTTTGCGTTCTTATTTTTACTTCCGATCCATGCGATCCTCAATGTTAAAATGGCTGGTACTTTCAGCTACCGTGCTGATTGGTCTGATTGTGATCGTACAGGTTTTCTGGCTTACGAAGGTCTATTCCTTTGAAAAAAAACAATTCAACACCAATGTGGTTAAAAGCCTGAGGGGAGTTTTTGAGGACCTGGAAATGAATGACGACCCCTCGCTAAGCCTGCAACAACTGATCCGCAATCCGCAGGATGACTATTTTTTATTCCAGGCGGATACCATTCCCGAAAAGGATTCCCTCACCCACTACCTGCAAAAGGAATTCGCGGATTTTGATGTGCTGACGGATGTAAAACTGGGGGCATACAGCAGCCAGAAAAAAGAATATGTATATGAGGAATACATTCCCACCGCTGCTTCGCGATTCGACATTATACCGGTCAGCGGACTGCCCGTTTTTATCCCGGACAAGGACCACATCCTGTTGTATTTCCCCCATCGCTCCGTGTATATACTGGGAGAAATGAACTTCTGGATCGTTAGCAGTGTTGCGCTTTCCCTGGCATTGATCGGACTGGCCATCAGCCTTTTTTATTTTTACCGGCAGAAATTCCTGGCAGAAGTGCAGAAAGATTTTGTCAACAACTTCACCCATGAATTTAAAACCCCGCTCGCTGTAATAAAAATTGCCGGGGATGTAATCGGACAGGACGACATCGTCCAAAAACCGGACCGCCTGAAAAAATATGCCTCCATCATTCAGAGCCAGACGGCCCATTTGCAGAGCCAGGTAGAAAAATTGCTGAAGTCCGCATCAGCCGATAATAAAAAACTACCGATTGACAAACATACCCTTAATCCGGCCATGCTGATTGAACAGGCCCTCAATAAACTACAGCCCCTTATTGAACAAAGGCAGGCCAAGGTGGAATTGAAATTGGACAACTACGAAACTTTTATCCAGGGTGATGAATCCCATCTGGAACTGGCTGTGGTTAACCTGCTGGAAAATGCTTTGAAATATTCCACCCTACCCCATATTGTAGTTCAGGCCGGAAGGGAGGATGCAGATTATTTTATTTCGGTAAAAGACAATGGCATCGGGATTGAAAAGAAATATATTAAAAATATATTCAAGAAATTCTATCGTGTTCCTACCGGCGATGTGCACAACGTGAAGGGTTTTGGACTTGGACTGAATTTTGTAAAACGCATCATTGACGGTCACGACGGCAAGATAAAGGTCCATAGCGTACCGGGCATCGGAACAGAATTCCGTTTGCTGATCCCCTTATAAACAATTTCTCCACCTCATAAACGGATCACCTAAATGAATACAAAATCTAAAGTGCTGCTGGCAGAAGACGATCTTTCCCTAGGGTATGTGATCAAAGATAATCTCTCTGATGCGGGTTACGATGTGGTGCTTTGTCCCGACGGCCAAACGGCCATTGACAAATTCAACAAAGAGGATTTTGACATCTGCCTGCTTGATGTGATGATGCCGAACAAAGATGGTTTTGCCGTCGCCAAAAAGATCCGCCAGCAAACGGATGTTGTACCCATTCTTTTCATCACGGCAAAATCGCTGGAAGAGGACCGTATCCATGGGTTTGAATCCGGCGCCGACGACTACATCATTAAACCCTTCAGCATGCAGGAATTGCTGCTCCGCATGGATGTGTTCCTGCGCAGAACGAAAAAAATGCATTCAGAGCGCAACCAGTCTTTCCGAATCGGAGAAATACATTTTTCGTTTGACAATCTGAAACTGATTATAAACCAAACAGAACATAACCTGACCCAAAAAGAAGCCGAACTGCTCCAATTCCTTTGTGAGCATCCCAACCGGATCCTGAAACGGGAGGAGGTATTGCTGAATGTATGGGGAAAAGACGATTATTTCCTCGGCAGAAGCATGGATGTATTCATTACCAAACTCAGGAAATATTTTAAAACGGATCCTTCCGCCAATATCGAAACAATACATGGCATTGGATTTCGTTTGAATGCGGTAGTTCAATAACCCCGAAAAACCATGCTACAAAGGCCCATCGTATTGTTATTTATTAGCTTTCTTTCTTTGACCGGAAAGGCTCAAATGCCCGGAGATACGGCAACCATAACCCTGACCCAGGCAGAAAAAATTTTCCTGGACAGCAACCTGCAACTCCTGGCTCAAAAGTATAATATTGATGCACAGCAGGCATTGATTATCCAGGCCAGGCTTTGGCCTAACCCCAATTTATCTTTGAACAGAGGTCCGGTTATTCCCCTATATGATGCCCAATCCAATTATCCGCATTCCAATTTTTTCCTCAACAGCGAGAATTCGGCCGGCATATCCCAATTGATTTTGCTTGCCGGAAAAAGAAATAAACAAATTAAACTGGCGAAAGCGAATGCAGAACTTGCGAAATATCAATTCTTCGATCTGCTTCGGACTTTAAAATATACCCTTCGCATTGATTTTTTCAACATCTACTACCTGCAACAATCAGGAAAAGTTTACGATGCGGAGATCAGGGCTCTGGAGCAGATCGTGAATGCCTTTGCCGAACAAGAGGGAAAAGGATATATATCAGAGAAAGAGGTAATCCGGATCAGAGCACAACTATACAGCTTCCGTAATGAATATAATGACCTGATTAACCAGATCAATGATATACAAAGTGAGTTGAGGCTTGTATTACAATTGAAGCCTGCCGTCTATATTAACCCCCTTCCGGATTCCATGGATCTTAAAAGCCTGGACCCGGACAAATATTCATTCAATACACTTATTGATTCTGCTTATAATAACAGGACTGACCTGCAGATTGCCAGAACGAACACAAACATCAATAAACTAACTTATAGTTACCAGAAAGCTTTGGCTGTGCCGGATTTAACCGCATCATTTTCCTACGACAGGCAGGGAAGTTACGCTACTAATTTTAACGCCGTGGGCCTCGCTATGGATCTGCCCTTTTTTAACCGCAATCAGGGTAATATCAGGTCGGCCAGGTCCATGATTGACTACGCTATTGCGCTTCAGAAGACCGCGGAAGCAACGGTAGGAGAAAATGTAGCCAGGTCTTTGCAGAAAGCGTATTCGCAGAATAAGTTGTATCAAAGTATTGATCCCTCATTTTCCGGTGATTTTGAACGACTGATGAATGAAGTACTGATCAATTATAAAAAGAGAAATATCAGCCTTCTGGATTTTCTTGATTTCTATGATTCATACAAACAAAATATGTTGCAGCTTAATGCTATTCAATTCAACAGGATCAGCGCTTTCGAAGACATTAATTTTTACACCGGAACCGAGTTCTTCCATCCTTAAAATGGTTTACCAAGAAATATGATACGCCTGAATAAAATTATACTTTTTGCGTTTGCCGCCTGTTCCGCAGCCCTATATTCCTGCAACAGCAAGGATCCGGTCAGCGATGAAAAACAGGGATACGTATTGCCAGACTCCCTGCTGAAAACATTGGAGATCGATACAGTAAGTACTTCCAAGGTATTAAATACCCTTACCCTCACGGGCAAGGTGGATTTCAACGAAGACCAGGTTATCAAAATTTATCCGGCGATCAGCGGCCTGGTTTCCGATGTCAGGGTAATGCTGGGGGATTATGTGAAAAAGGGGCAAACCCTAGCCGTACTCAAAAGCGTGGAAATGGCCGGCTTCAGCAATGATTTTACGACGGCAAAATCCAATCTCGAGGTTGCCAAAAAATCACTCGATGCCACCAACGATATGTATAAAAGCGGGCTGGCATCCCAGAGGGATCAGCTGGCCGCACAGGTAGCTTATAGCCAGGCTCTTTCGGGTCTGCAGAAATCACAACGCGTGCTGAACCTCAATGGGGGCAGCCTGAATGGGGATTACGTGGTTAAATCGCCCATCGACGGGTTTGTAGTAGAAAAAGAGGTGAACAACCACATGTTGATCCGGACCGACAACTCCACCGGACTATTTACGATCTCGGACCTCAAAAATGTATGGGTCATGGCCAATGTGTATGAATCGAATATTGCCAACATCAAAAGCGGCGACAGTGTGGAAGTAACCACCCTCTCCTATCCGGGAAAAGTATTCAGGGGAAAAGTAGACAAGATCATGAACGTGCTGGACCCCACCAACAAAGTGATGAAACTGCGCATCGTACTGCCCAACCCGCGTTACCTGCTGAAACCGGAAATGTTTGCCAGCGTGCTGGTGAGAAATACGGAAAATAAAAAAATGATCAGCATTCCTTACCATGCATTGATCTTTGACCACAGCCAGTATTATGTATTGATTTATAAAAGCCCGTCGGACGTCACGATACGTCCTGTAGAGGTATTGAACACGGTGGGCGACAGGTCCTTTATATCCTCCGGATTATCTGAAGGGGAAAAACTGATCGGAACCCAGGCATTATTAATTTACCAGGAGCTCAACAGTTAGTTTAACCATTCGCGGATGAACAAGACCCTTCGGAAAATACTCGCGTTCTCGCTTAAGAATAAATACTTCATTTATTTCGCCACGGTCATCATGGTAATCTATGGCGTTATCACTTTCGTAAACATGCCGATTGAAGCATTTCCGGATGTGACCAATACGGAAATATCCATCATCACCCAATGGCCGGGAAGAAGTGCTGAAGAAGTGGAGAAATTCGTGACCATTCCACTGGAGATTGCACTCAATCCCGTGAATAAGAAAACCAGCCTGCGTTCTACCAGCATCTTCGGGCTTTCTGCAGTCAAACTCATCTTTGAAGATGGTGTGGATGACAGCTATGCGCGTATGCAGGTTAATAACATGATTCAGAACGTGACGCTGCCCGAAAATATTTCCCCCCAGGTTCAACCGCCGACTGGTCCTACCGGTGAAATATTCCGGTACACCCTGAAGAGTTCATTCCGGGATCCGATGGAATTAAAAACCATTCAGGACTGGACCGTGGACCGGGAATTGCGGTCGGTGCCGGGTATTGCCGACATCGTTAGCTTCGGAGGCTCTGTGAAATCCTATGAGATCAGGGTGAACCCGCAAAAGCTCGCCGGACTCGGGATTACGCCCCTCGACGTATATACGGCTGTTAGCAAAAGCAATATCAATATCGGAGGTGATGTAATCAAAAAAAATGCTCAGGCCTATATTGTCCGCGGTATTGGCCTGCTGAACGACATCAACGAGATCCGTAATGTTTTCATCGCCAACATCAACGGCATTCCTGTACTCGCGAAAGACGTGGCCGATATTCAGGTCGCTGCCATGCCGAGGCTTGGCGAGGTGGGCAGATCTGATGCCATCGACAGTGGAAGCAGCCGGAGAGTGACCGATGTTTCGGATGCCGTGGAAGCCATTGTGCTGATGCGTAAGGGAGAAAACCCGGATAAAGTGATCATGGCGCTCAAGCTGAAAATTAATAAGCTGAATGAACGGGTTTTGCCTTCCGACGTAAAGATCGTACCCTTTTATAACCGGGAAGAACTGATCCACTACGCCACCCATACCGTGATGCATAATCTCATTGAAGGCATCCTGCTGGTTACCCTGATTGTTTCCCTCTTCATGTTTAACTGGCGCACCACCCTGATTGTATCCATCATTATTCCACTTTCCCTGTTGTTCTCTTTCATTTGCCTGCATATTATAGGCATGTCGGCCAACCTCCTTTCCCTGGGAGCAATTGACTTCGGGATCATCATCGACGGAGCCGTTGTTATGGTGGAAGGATTGTTTGTGATGCTGGACGGCAAGGCCAGGGAACAAGGTATGGACAGGTTCAACAAACTGGCCAAAATGGGGATGATCAAGAAAAAAGGCGCCGAGCTGGGCAAGGCCATTTTCTTTTCTAAAGTGATTATCATTACGGCCCTGCTACCCATCTTCTCCTTTCAGAAAGTGGAAGGAAAAATGTTTTCCCCGCTGGCCTATACTTTGGGATTTGCTTTACTGGGTGCGCTGATCTTTACATTGACCCTGGTGCCGGTACTGGTGAACGCATTATTAAGTAAGAATGTGCGTGAAAAACACAATCCGTTTACCCATCTGATGACCGGTTGGGTAATGAACGGATTCCGTTTTGTATTCCAAAACAAACGGCTTTCACTTGGCGTATCGGCCATTGTGATTGTGCTGGGATTTTACTCTTTTAAATTCCTCGGAAGTGAATTTCTTCCCGAACTGAATGAAGGATCAATCTGGGTGCGGGCCACGATGCCTTATAGCATTGCATTGGACAAATCGGTGCAGGTTGCCAATCAAATGCGGGGAATTATGATGGGCTTTCCACAGATACGTAAAGTGGTTTCCCAAACCGGCAGGCCGGATGATGGAACCGATGTTACGGGATTTTATAATAATGAATTCGATGTGGCTCTTTATCCGCAGGAAGAATGGAATCCGAAAATATCCAAAGATGAGTTGATTGACAGGCTGAGAAAAGCACTGTCTGTAATTCCCGGTGCGGAACTCAATTTCTCGCAGCCCATCATGGATAACGTGGAAGAAGCCGTATCCGGAGTAAAAGGATCCATCTGCGTGAAAATTTTTGGTGATTCCCTGGATTACATGGAAACCAAATCTGATGAAGTCTATAATATTTTAAAGAAAGTGCGGGGCATTGAGGACCTGGGCGTCATCCGCAATATTGGTCAGCCAGAGCTGGATATTGATTTAAATCAGAGCCATATGGCCCTGTACGGCGTTTCGGCAGCTGATGCCAATGCCGTAATTGAAATGGCCATTGGCGGAAAGGCTGCCACCCAGCTATACGAAGGTGTACGGCGTTTTGATATCCGCATCCGTTTTCCGGAAGAATTCAGGAGTTCGGAAACAGATATCGGCAACCTGCTGGTGCCCACGTCCGGAGGTTCTAAAGTACCGGTACGGGAGATTGCCGACATTTCATTGAAAACCGGACCCTGTCTGATTTTCCGGGACGATAATGAAAGGTATTCTGCCATTAAATTTTCTGTCGCCGGCAGGGATATGGGAAGTGCGATTAAAGAAGCCCAGGAGAAAGTAGACAAACAGGTGAAACTGAAAAGAGGATACGACATGGTCTGGCAGGGTGACTTTGAAAACCAGCAACGGGCATCCA
The DNA here is from genome assembly GCA_041691395.1 of Chitinophagaceae bacterium. Lineage (GTDB taxonomy): Bacteria > Bacteroidota > Bacteroidia > Chitinophagales > Chitinophagaceae > Puia. Next base: position 144,973 of record JBEPUT010000004.1, on the reverse strand, counting down.
AACGCTTACTCGAAGTCGTACCCATCAGCCTCCTGCTGATCTTCCTGCTGTTGTTCATCATGTTCGGGAACCTGAAAGATGCAGGACTTGTATTCCTGAACGTGCCCTTTGCCGTTGTCGGTGGTATCCTGGCACTCCTGATCACCGGAACCAACTTCAGTATATCCGCCGGCATCGGATTCATTGCCCTTTTTGGAATATGCATTCTCGAAGGCGTACTGCTGATCACGGCATTTAAGCAAAATCTGGAAAGGCTGCGCGGCGAAAACCCGCTGTTTACTTCAGTGAAACGGGGCGTCAATTCCCTGATCAGGCCGGTACTCATGACGGCCCTCATGGCCACGATCGGTTTGCTCCCCGCGGCGCTGTCTGCCGGCATTGGATCCGAAAGCTCCCGCCCCCTGGCCCGCGTAGTAATCGGCGGTTTAATCTGCGCCACCATATTCTCCCTGCTTATTTTTCCGGTGGTGTTCTTTTTGTCCTACCGCAATGTGGATACGAGACATCAGGGGGAGAATGAGGATAAGATTGAAACAACCTGACGCCATATCCTGTCAGCCATGGATTCATGCGTCCAATCCTTAATACATTAAAATCCCCGGAATAAGTTTAAATTTGCAGATTAATCTTTAGTGAATGGAAACAACAGTAGAATCCCCGCTGAACTTTACGCCCCAGGCTGTTGATGAGATCCACCGGCTGATGCAAGCGGATGATTTCGATAAAAGTTCTTTTCTCCGGATTGGTGTGAAAGGTGGCGGCTGCTCGGGCCTTACCTATATCCTGGGTTTTGACAAACACCAGGATAACGATGAAACGTACGAATCAGCGGGTGTATCTTTTATTATGAATCCAGCCCATGGCATTTACCTCGCCGGCATGGAAATTCATTGGGAAAATGGCCTCAATGCCCGCGGCTTCACGTTCAAAAACCCAAATGCCTCAAAGACCTGTGGATGCGGAACATCCTTTGCCGTTTAGCAAAATATCTCAGATGCTGTTGATGGTGCATGGAAATGCGCAAATTGTCAATTTCTATTAACCCATCACTTTCTTCGCTTCAAAAGCCAAAGCATCGGCAACCACGTTGTGCAGGGATATTTTGGGATTTTGCATCACGAGCTCCAGCAGGCTCTTGTTGAGATCCTGGCCGCTGGCATCGGCCGGCAAAAAGGAGGCGATCTGATTGATGATGAGCAGGTTTTGTTCCTTCAGGTTCCGGATCGCATCCCAGGCTTCGGGGGAAACATACATTTGCTGGGTGATGTTGTGCTCAAATTCCTGTTTCAGGGTTTGTGTCAATAGCGCCTGCATCTCCCGGGAACTGAAACCCGGCTGGTTGCAGCGGCTGATGAGATTGGGAATGGAAATTCGGTCGGCCAGCAGGATCAGTCTTTCGTAAGCCTGTAATTTCAGGGTGGTGGCAGCTCCGGAAGGTTCCGCTCTTTCGGGTTTGAATCCTTGTTTCACCTCCTTCCGCTGTTTCCAGAAAATAAAAGCCAGGGAACCTGCAAGTAAAAGGGCAAAAATGAGGGATATGATCAGTTCATTGGTGCTCAGCGTCATCTGCTTTTATTTATTCGTAAACGAAAATACGGAAAGCAATATTTCCGGGATGATGAAATAATTGTACGTAACGGAATCAAAAAATCGGGTACTTTGCCAAAACCGATCATTCCATCTCCCATGTCAAAGAATATACAGACCGATTCCGGAATAGAGATCCTGCCGGTTTATCAGGCAAACGATGTGGAATCCCCCCCGGAAAAACCGGGCGAATTTCCCTATGCCCGTGGAATTTATCCGGATATGTACCGGTCAAAAATGTGGACAATGCGCCAATATGCCGGCTTCAGCACGGCCACGGAAAGTAACAGACGTTATCATTATCTGCTGAACCAGGGCGTCACCGGGCTGAGCGTAGCCTTTGACCTGCCCACCCAGATCGGCTACGACAGCGACCATCTCCTGGCCGAGGGCGAAGTGGGGAAGGTGGGTGTTGCCATCGACTCCCTGCAGGACATGGAAGAACTGTTTGCAGGGATTCCGCTGGAAAAGATAAGCACGTCCATGACCATCAACGCAACGGGATTTATTCTGCTTGCATTTTATGTGGCCCTGGCAAAAAAACAGGGCGCCAATCTCAAAAAAATCACAGGCACCCTGCAGAACGACATCCTGAAAGAATATGCTGCACGGGGAACTTATATCTATCCGCCACGTCCTTCCATGCGCATCATCACGGATATTTTTGAATGGTGCAGCCTGGAACTTCCTAAATGGAACAGCATTTCGATTTCCGGGTACCATATCCGGGAAGCCGGAAGCACCGCTGTACAGGAAATTGCTTTCACCCTGTCTAACGGCAAGGCCTATGTGAAATCTGCGCTGGAAAAAGGACTGGACATCAACGTATTTGGTAAGCGGCTTTCCTTCTTTTTCAATGCCCACAACAATCTTTTTGAAGAAGTGGCCAAATTCCGGGCAGCACGACGCATGTGGGCGCAGATCATGCAGGAACTGGGCGCTACGGAACCGCAGGCCTTGATGCTCCGGTTCCATGCACAGACGGGGGGAAGCACGCTGACTGCACAACAGCCGATGAATAATATTTCCAGGGTAACCATACAGGCGCTGTCGGCGGTTTTCGGCGGCGCCCAGTCCCTCCACACCAATGGTTATGATGAAGCCCTGGGTTTACCCACCGAAAATGCAGCGGGCATTGCCCTTCGCACGCAGCAGATCATCGGGTTTGAAAGCGGGGTCGCAGACACCGCGGATCCCCTGGGCGGAAGTTATTTTGTGGAGAACCTGACCGTCTCCATGGAACAGGCAGCCTGGGCACTGATTCAGCAGGTAGATGAATTTGGAGGCAGCGTGAACGCCATTGAAGCAGGATTCATGCAGAATGAAATCGCCAAAAGCGCTTATCTCCACCAACGGCAGGTAGAGACGGGCGAAAAAATAATTGTCGGCGTAAACGCCTTTCTGTCTCCGGAAAAAGGAGAAACTCCTGTTTTCCGGGTAGATGATTCGATACGGAAGATCCAGTCGGAAAAGCTGGCTATACTGCGCAGACACCGGGATCACGCAAAATGCGATCAGTTGCTGCAGTTGCTGAACGACAAAGCATCCTCCGGAGAAAACATCATGCCGGTGGTGATTGAAGCAGCAGAAGCTAAATGCAGTCTGGGAGAAATTGCCGATACCCTCCGCGAAGTATTCGGGGAATACCAGTTTATTTAATCCGGCCGTTATATACTGCTCTAAATCGCGCGTGTGTTTAATCCAGCGGTTGGGCGTCTATCAGTACGATCTTAACCGTAATGGGAACCCCAATGGCACTCGTCAGCGTACTTCCATCCGCACCCCGCAGATCAATGGTTACCGAACCGGTCGTATGCAGCGAACCATAGGCGATTCCGTCCACCACCTCGGGTACCGTTTCATAATTTTTAACGGTTGCGTTCAGATCATCAAAGGAAATATACACTTCCACGCCGCCATGGGTATTGATCACATCATCCAGCTCGGCAATGGAAAGATTGGTATAATAATAAGTCGTATTATCCGAATTTGTGCCCTTTACCCAATCGCCGGGCTGTACGGTATACAACGCAGAAAAAGCCTGATTCACCGTTTGGTTGATATACGTTTTTTTACAGCCGGAAAAAGTTAAAATAGCACAAAGGGAAAGTAAGGCAATTCTCATATGATGGGTTTTTTGTTATGCCGCTTTGACAGATTATTGCAAAAATAGTTTAATTCCATAAAAAAAATACAAACTACTTTCACGGTTTATATAAATCAAACTTTTTTTCATGCAAGCCTTTCTCAAAGAGTTATTCAGGGGCCAGCAGTACGACGAAAAAAATTTCTTCCTCATCGTCGGACCCTGTGTGGTGGAAAATGAAGAATTACTGGACACCGTGGCATCAGCCGTTTCTTCCATTTGCACCAACCTCGGAATACCCTGTATTTTTAAATCGTCTTACCGCAAAGGCAACCGGACCAGTTCCGCATCCTTTACAGGTATTGGTGACGAACAGGCATTGAAACTGGTTCAAAAAACCGGCCAGAAATTCGGACTGCCCACAACCTCCGATATCCATGCCCATGATGAAGCCGCGCCTGCAGCGGCTTTCGTTGATATATTACAAATTCCGGCATTTTTATGCCGGCAAACCGACCTGCTGATTGCCGCGGCGGAAACGGGGAAAGTAATCAACGTTAAGAAAGGTCAGTTTTTAAGCGGGCCGGCCATGAAATTCGCTGCGGAAAAAATTCAGCAGACCGGAAACGAAAAAATTATTTTCACGGAAAGAGGAACCACATTCGGTTACCAGGACCTGGTTGTTGATTACCGGAATATCCCCTGGATGCAGGATCTCGGATTTCCGGTGGTCATGGATTGTACCCATTCCCTGCAGCAACCGAATCAGGCCGCAGGTGTTACCGGAGGGAATCCGAAACTGATTGGCACCATCGCCAAAGCAGCAATTGCCGCCGGCGCCGACGGCCTATTCATTGAGACCCATCCAAATCCTGCCATGGCAAAAAGTGACGGCGCCAATATGCTGAAATTGGATCTGCTGGAAGAATTATTAAAGAGGTTGGTGAAGTTGAGGAAAGCTGTCATTTAGTTTAGTCAACCGTCATCGGTCAGCCATTATTCAACGGATTCCGCTTAGCAAAAATAATATAGCGTTTAATATTCAGCCAGAAAGCAAGAATAAAATAAACGATCAGCGGAGATCCCATGGTGAGAAAGGAGATGTAAATAAACCAAGTCCGGATACGGGAGGCCGCAATGCCCAGCCGATCACCGATTGCCGAGCATACCCCAAAAGCCTGCCATTCAATAAATTCTTTAAACCTGCTCATTCAACTGCAAAATAAAAAAAATTGATTAAACGGCAAGCAGCTGCTTAGGCATTCACGCATTTTTTTGGTAATTTTACATTTCCATAAGATTATTATCTAACAAAAAACGCATAAAACCTCCATTCATGGTTTTTGATCTGGATTTAATCAAAAAGATTTACGCCGGCATGCCCTCAAAAATAGCTGCGGCAAAAAAGACTACCGGCAAGGCGCTTACTTTAGCAGAAAAAATTTTATACAGCCATCTTTATTCGGAAAATATAAAAAAATACACCCGGGGGACAGATTATGTTGATTTCAAACCGGACCGTGTTGCCATGCAGGACGCAACAGCCCAAATGGCGCTGCTTCAATTCATGACCTGCGGCCGGAGCCAGGTTGCCGTTCCCTCCACTGTTCATTGCGATCACCTCATCCAGGCAAAAACCGGTGCCAAAGAAGACCTTATTACAGCGCTTGATGTAAACAGGGAAGTCTATGACTTCCTGGCTTCCATTTCGAATAAATTCGGAATCGGTTTCTGGAAACCCGGCGCAGGCATCATTCACCAGGTAGTGCTGGAAAACTATGCTTTCCCCGGCGGTATGATGATCGGCACGGATTCCCATACCCCAAATGCCGGCGGACTCGGCATGGTGGCCATTGGTGTTGGCGGCGCAGATGCCGTGGACGTGATGGCGGGACTGCCCTGGGAACTGAAAATGCCCAAACTGATTGGCATCAAACTGACAGGCCGCCTCAATGGCTGGACCTCGGCCAAGGATGTCATTTTAAAAGTGGCTGGTATACTTACTGTGAAAGGCGGTACAGGCGCCATCGTGGAATATATTGGTGAAGGTGCCGAAAGCCTGAGCGCAACCGGAAAAGGGACCATTTGCAATATGGGCGCCGAAATCGGAGCCACTTGCTCCATTTTCACGTACGATAACAAAATGTCCGATTACCTCAAAGCCACCGGACGCGCTGAAGTAGCCGCGCTGGCGGATGGGATCCGGGAACACCTGCGGCCGGATCCGGAAGTATATGCCGAACCGGCCAGGTATTACGATCAACTGATCGAAATCAACCTGGATGAACTGGAACCACACGTGAATGGCCCTTTCACTCCCGACCTGGCCTGGCCAATATCCAAATTTTCGGAGGCGGTGAAGGCCAATCACTGGCCGGAAAAACTTGAAGTGGCCCTGATCGGTTCCTGTACCAACTCTTCTTATGAGGATATCAGCCGGTCCGCATCCATTGCCAAGCAGGCCATCGAGAAAAAATTAAAGACAAGGGCTGAATTCACCATAACCCCAGGCAGCGAACAGGTTCGGTTTACCATAGAAAAAGACGGATTTCTCAAAACATTTGAAAAGATCGGTGGCGTTGTGCTGGCCAATGCCTGCGGCCCCTGCATCGGTCAATGGGCACGGCATATTGACGATCCATCCAGAAAAAATTCGATCATCACTTCTTTTAACCGGAATTTTGCTCGTCGTAACGATGGTCTCGCCGCTACGCATGCCTTTGTGGCCTCTCCGGAGATCGTTACCGCTTTCGCCATTGCCGGCGACCTGAAGTTTAACCCCCTCAAAGATACCCTGCGGAATGATTTGGGTGAAGACGTGATGCTGGATGAACCAACCGGCTATGAATTACCTCCAAAAGGATTCTCGGTGGATGATCCTGGATATCAGGCTGCCGCAAAAGATGGCAGCAATGTAAAGATTGTTGTTAATCCGGATTCCCAGCGACTGCAGCTGCTGGAACCTTTCAAAGCCTGGGAAGGTGCGGACCTGAAGGGGCTTCGCCTGCTCATCAAGGCCAAAGGGAAATGCACAACGGATCATATCTCCATGGCCGGTCCCTGGCTGAAGTTCCGCGGACACCTGGATAATATTTCCAACAACATGCTGATAGGAGCCGTGAACTTTTTTAATGAGCAAACGGATCTGGTTAAAAATCAGCTGACCGGTGAATATGGCGCCGTGCCGGTTACCGCAAGAGCCTATAAAGCCGCCGGTATGGGAAGCATCGTAGTGGGTGACGAAAATTATGGAGAAGGATCTTCCCGTGAACATGCCGCCATGGAACCGCGCCACCTGGGCGTACGGGCCATCCTGGTTCGCTCCTTTGCCCGCATTCACGAAACCAATCTTAAAAAACAGGGCATGCTTGGCCTTACCTTTAACAACAAGGCGGACTACGATAAAATCCTGGAAGATGATCTGATCGACATCACCGGGCTGACCCATTTTAAAGAAGGCGTTCCACTCTCCGTAGTACTGCATCACCTGGATGGCTCCACCGAACAGATCGTGGCGAACCACACCTACAATGAACAACAGATCGAATGGTTCAAAGCCGGTGGCGCACTGAATGTGATTCGGACCGCTTTTGCCTGAGAACTAATGACCGCCGAAATTGCTTCTCCCCCGATCCGTCCGGCCCGGCAGTCCTGGAACCTGTTTATCCGGCTGACCCTGATCATCGTGATTATCCGGCTGGTTTTCATTGTCATCATGGGCATGATGCCGCAGGATGCTTATTATGATTTTTACGCGCAGCATCTGGCCCTCTCCTATTACGACCATCCGCCGATGATAGCTTATCTGTTGCGCCTGTTCACCAGCATTTTTGGAAAAAAAGTTTTTGCCCTCAAACTGGCAGACAGCATCGTAACCTGGCTGACCGTGCTGGCATTTTATAGGCTGGCCAGGTGTTTTCTGAGTCTCCATAAAGCGCAGTATGCCCTGCTGCTTCTGCTTTCCACTTTCATGGTCACTATCCTTTCCCTGATCTCCACGCCGGACGTGCCCCTCATGCTGACCTGGACCTTATCCCTGCTTTTTCTGCATAAGGCAGTATTTGAATCGAAAAAAACGTATTGGATCTGGTCAGGCCTCATGAGCGGCATTTGTTTCGACAGCAAATACACCGCCGTCTTCCTGATCATCGGCTTAACCGGCTTTCTACTGGTCTCTCCCAAATACCGGAGGCTTTTATTTTCCCGCTGGTTCCTGTTGTATCTTCTTTGTTTTGGCATCAGCATTCTGCCGGTGGTTATCTGGAACGTCCGGAACGGATTTGCTTCATTCAAATTTCAATCGGAGGCGCGGGTTAATTCCATGGAAGGATTTCACATCAGCCTGCCGGATTTCGGCGGCGTGATCGGACACCAATCAGCCATACTGATGCCCGTCCTTTTGTTTTCATTTTTTTATTTTCTGTATCGCCTGATCCGAAAATACAGGTGGAGATTCTCCCGTATTCCGGACGACCGGTTGTTTCTGCTGAGTTTTTTTGTTCCCTTATTCCTCGGATTTTTATTCATTTCGTTTTTCTATTGGGTGAAATTGAACTGGATGATGCCTGCCTACCTCACGGGAATCATCTGGCTTTGCAGGTACTGGAACAAAAAATGGCTCCGGATACAACTTGTTTTTTCGCTGGTGGTTCATCTTGCACTGGCAGCGGAAGTGATCTTCTACCTCGTTCCCGTACGCTCCGATGATACCTGGTTCGGATGGAAAGATTTTGCACAACAGGTGAAAACAGTCAGCGCTGAACATCCTGCTGCATTTATTTTTTCAGCAGACGATTATAAAACGTCCGCGATACTGAATTTTTTCCTGCATAAAATGGTTTATTCCAAAAATATAGTGGGGGAAAGAGCGCTTCAGTTTGATTTTATAGGAACCGATTTGCGGCAACTCGAAGGACTCGATGCGATTTTCATAGACTCTAATCCGCGTTTCAACGATCTGGACAATGAAAATACGGTTCCCGCCTTCTATTACAGATATTTCGACCGGATCGTTCCCCTGAAGCCCATACTGATTAGAAAAAACGACCGCGTGGAAAGAAAGTTCTCCGTATTTCTCTGCAGCCATTACCATGCTGCATTACCCGCCGCACCATAAGAGAGAGCCTTTGAGATTTGGACATCTTTCCTGTTTTGGGAAAGAAGCAAAATGATTGCCATATGTATTTAGATTACAATCAGCGGCTTATGAGTTGGCCCTTCATTGGATACCGGAGCGGTAACAACATTTTATATGAAAAGGATTTTTGTGATAATTGTGATACTGGGTTTTGTAAGCGGTTTGCAGGCAGCAACAAAATATAAAATCAACAGCGATACCAACTGGAGCACGTCCCTTCCTTCTTATTGCGGCAATTGTACCATCAACATCGCTTCTGGTGCAACACTTACCCTCAACAACAGCAGTATGTGTGATCATTGCACCATTACCGGCGGAACGATTAAGATTACATCCGGTTTCTCTTTTCAGTCCACGGCCATCAGCAACACCAGCATTAATGCAACTTCATCCTTTACGCTGAACAATTCAAACAGCTTCAGTGGTGTTACGGCCGTTATTTCGGGCAGCTCCAGTTTTACATCCAATGGTTCCCTGTCTATAGCCAACTCAACATTTACGTTTCAAAACACCGCGTCATTTACCAGCAACGCCTTGCTTAATCTGGATGCCAGCATCCTGTATTTTAATGACAACAGCAATTTACTGTCCAACTCTTCTAAAGTAAATTTGAGTAACGGAAGTAAAATTGTTGCCGGAGACGGCAGCAAAACCAGCAAGGCTTATCTGGTTTTTTACGGACAGCTGAACCTGGTGGACGCTTCTTCCTTTGTGATTATTTCGAACATAAACAATTATTATCTCAGCTGGAACACGTACACTTCAGCAAGCAATGGCGTCACCTATACGACCACCAGCAATAATAAAAATTGCGGAGCCGCGGGTCAGAACAGTTGTTCCATGGAAAAATATTTCGGAGGCGCCTCGCTGAGCAGCACAGGACCCGTTCCCTCTACGATACTGGCATCTGCCATCGGTGATCTGAAGATTTCCGTTCTAAACAATAATTCGGTTAAACTTTCCTGGACCTTATCCGGCGCAACGGGCGGTGAATATTTTCAGGTGGAACGCAGCAACGATGCGCAGAATTTTACGCCGCTCCTAACCCTGCCCGCAGGACAGTTAAACGGAACGTATAACTACACTGACGAATCACCGCATTCCGGAGAAAATGACTATCGCGTTAAATTAACGGGCACCGACGGAAATATCAGTTACTCAAAAATTATCAGCGTACAGACAACCGGAAAAGAAAATCTTAGCCTTTTCCCGAATCCATGTACCAATGGAAATATCCAGATTCGGCTTTCTTCAGTACAATCCGTCCGGATCAATGCGTTTGCAATAGACGGAAGATTATTGTATATGGGTTCGTTATCCGGACAGTCATCGTATGCCCTGAATATTCCCGGCACTGTAAATACACACATCCTGGTGATCCAGGTGATAACCAAAGAAAGGACCAGCACGTTTAACCTGATTAATAACTAACAAAAATAATTGGCCTGCTGGTACCAAAATAAAACATTCAGATTCAACTGTTTATCTACGCTCATTTAGCTATTGCCACCGGCAACCTTTAACAATATCTTTACGTAAAGGTTAAAGGCTGAAGTGTCCGCGCTGCTAACTTCACCTTCTTAAAAGACCTTAAAAGCATTGGTAAACGGTAATCAGCAAATTAGCGCATTATTATCCGGCTGCAGGCAAAATGACAGGGCCAGCCAGAAGGAATTGTATCAATTTCTGAAGGGATATGCCGTAAAAATCTGTTACCGCTATCAACAAAATAATCACCAGGTTGAAGAAATTGTCAATGAAGGATTTACCAAACTTTTCAAAAACATTCACCAGTTCGACGAGCACCGGCATGTGGAAATTTCCATCGCCCTTAAAGGCTGGTTTAAACGCATCCTGGTGAATACCTGCATTGATTATTACCGTAAAAATGCTTCTTATATTCACGGCCAGGTGCTTTCGGAAGAAACGGAAAGAATTGCCGATCATGGGGAAACCGGTCTGGATAAACTGTCGTATAAAGAAATCATCGAGGCCATACGCCTGCTTTCACCGGCCTACAGAACAGTTTTCAACCTGTTTGTTATTGAAGGCATGACGCACGATGAAATTGGTAAACATCTGGGTATTTCTGTGGGTGCATCCAAGTCCAATCTATCCAAAGCCAGGGAGAACCTCCGGAGAATATTAACCAAAAAAACTGATGTGAAAACGTATGTCGAACCTATCCGATAAAGACATTGACCGCCTGAGCAGGGATGCGGCCGAGTTCTATGAACCTGACCATACTATGTTGTCCTGGAAGAAACTCGAGCAGAACCTGGTGGAACAAATTCCCGAACGTCCCCCGGATTTCGGTTCTCTGTTCAGAATACGGCCGCTGATCTGGGCGCCTGCTGTTCTTTTACTGACAGGAATTACCTATTATCTCATAAAAAATACAAACCATAAACAAATTTCTACTCTTAAAAGTCACACTGAAGTAAGTCGTCCTACCCCGTCTGCCCCGCCGGAAAATAGCCGGCTGCCCCGCAATCCGGCTGATGTACCTGCTGATGCTTCTTCCCGTGCGTCCGCAGCTGAAGGGAAATCGGAAAAAGAAAATGCCCGGTTGCGAAATACCGCTTCTGCAACCAGCATCTCCGGAAAGGAAAATCGCCATGCTCCGGCAGGAAACCTCCACGCCGCCAAAACAAAAAATATTTCCCGTCGCATAAATGAGGTAGCGTCCGTTGTTGCGGACAGATCTGGTTACCGGCTCAACCACTCCGGAAAAACGACTGGATCCGGGAAACATAATGAAGGCAAAACAGTTGACCGGGGGGGTCATCCTGCGGGGGACATGGCGGGTATGTTTATGTCCGCTGCTGGTTCCGGCACCGACAATCCGGGAAAAACGGCCCATGTGGTGAATCTTCCTTTGCCCTCCGCAATCAACCATACACCACTGGTTAGTGGCAATGATTCTTCCCTGAACCGGTTTGCCGCAACGGGTAAGACTGTGAAAAGAAATGTCAAATCCCTTCAGATTAACCGCTCTCTGGTGCTTGGACTGGTTATGGGACCGGATTACTCCAATGTGGGGGGCATGCCCAATGATCAATTGGGCAATAACCTCGGGATTTCGATCGGCTATTATCTCAGCAGCCGCTTGTCTGTGAACACCGGAATTCAGTATACCCTTAAGAATTACTGGACGGAAGGAAAATATTTTCAACCCGGCAATTCAGGCCCCACTCCTGCCTACGCATTCCCCAGGATTGAATCCGTGAACGGAAGCAGCAATATGTATGAAATACCACTGACCCTGCGATACGATTTCCTGACGCGGGGAAAAGCGCGGTTTTTTGTGAATGCGGGATTCTCTTCTTATCTGATGCGTAAAGAAACCTACACCTTCTTTTTTCACAATGCAGGGAGGGCCTATGAATGGCAAAATCAAAATAACGAACACCGCAATTACTGGTTTGCCGTTGGCAGTTTATCCGCAGGATTTGAACAGGATCTGGGCAAAGGATTTTCTTTTCAAATGGAACCCTTTTTACGATTGCCGTTTCGGGGCATCGGTGACGGAAATATCAAACTGACCAGTTACGGCCTGTTGTTTTCCATGCGTTACACCCCGGTTTTGGGAAGAACCAGGAAATGATCATATTATTTTGATGTGAATTTATCTCACGCGGAAAGCGCAACCGCAGCCGGTTGTTTTTCCAGTGAAGGTACCGCGGTCCTCTTCCTCCGGATTTTATTTCTCTTCAGATTACGGATATGCAGCCATCCGATAACGAGTGCAATAAAGCCCTGGATCATCACGGTATTTTTTACTCCAATGTGTTCAGATACCAGCCCGATGAGTAATGCGCCCAGGGGCTGCATACCAAACAGGACCATGGCATACAGACTGATCACCCGGCCGCGCATCGAAGAATCAACGGTGGTTTGGATAATCGTATTGCTGATGGTAAACTGGGACATCATACCGAATGCGGCGACAGCTGCAAAAAACAGCGCCAGCGGATAGTAAGGAATATGAGAAAACAAGATCAGGCCGCTACCAAAAACAAAAGTATTGATGGCCAGCACCCGGCGCAGATTTCTTCCCGGTTTCAGCGAAGCCAGGAAAAGGGCACCGGAAAAAGCGCCGAGGCCGATAAAGCTGTCGATGATCCCGAATGTGGAAGCCGTTCCATGAAAAATGTCTTTGGCATAAACAGGAATCAGGGTTCCAAAGGGTATGACAAAAAAACTGATCAGCGCCAGCATCTTCAATATGAAAGCTATATCGGGTGTTTTAGCGATGTATGCCAAACCGTCTTTTACCTGTTCCAACACATTTTTGGTACGCGGATTGGGAATATACCGGGGTAACCGCATCATAAACAAAGAAAAAATCACGGCCACAAAACTCAGGCTGTTCAAACCGAAACAAACATCATTTCCCCACTTTTCAATAACGAGGCCGGCGATTGCGGGACCGATCAGCCTGGACAAATTGACCATGGAAGAATTCAGGGCCAGGGCATTGGGCAGGTCTTTTTTCTTCACCATTTCGTAAACCAGGGATTGTCGGGCAGGCACATCAAAGGCATTGATGATTCCCAGCAACACACTCAGCGCCAGGATTTCCCAAACGGTATATTGTTTAAAAAATATCAATGCCGTCAGCAATAAAGCCTGGATCATGGAAACGATCTGGGTTAAGAGCAACAACTTGTACCGGTTGTACCGGTCGGATACCACACCCCCCAGAAAGGAGAAAATAAAAGAAGGGAAGAGGGTGGCAAACAAGGTTGCGCCCAGCATAAATTTTGAATGGGTCAGCGTATAAACCACCCAGCTCACCGCTGTTTTTTGCATCCACGTGCCCAATAAGGAAATGGATTGGCCAACAAAATATAACCGGTAATTACGGCTTTTAAATGCACTGAATGTACTGATCCTCATAATGAAACCCTCTTTATGAAACTTCCCGCCCCTTAGCCGCTTCAATCAAAATCCACCAGCCTCGTCAGCGGCCCTATTGCGCGGCGAAGCATATCCTGGTCCCGGGCGTTACAGGCCTTGATCAGGGCGCTGCTTAGCCATTCATCGCGCTCGTTCCTCATTTTATACAGCATGGCTTGTCCGGTTCTGGACAAGGAAATGATCGACTTACGTTTATCCGCAACCGAAATTCGCCGGACGATGTATCCGAGCTCCAGAAGATGGTGGATGATCTGGGACATGGACTGGGCGGTGATCTTTTCCATCGCCGCCAGTTCACCGGGCAATAGTTCCCGGTGCTGATCCAGCAGAGCCATCGTGGATCTCTCCGTAAGAGAAAGTTTTTCAGCGCTGATTGATTTATGCCGCAACTTTTTTATCAGCCGGCTCACCACCGTGCGCAGATCCGAGGCCAGTTGCCTGTTGCTTTGGTCGATACTCATAAATAAAGGTAAACTGGTAAGTTTACCTTACAAATATAAGAAGAATCGCCGGTTAAGGGGTAGACAGTTTATCAAACCAAACCCTCCTTTGGTCGTTACACTCGCCATTGTAGTTAATGCACAGCTCCTCTCCTTTCTCCACGTCCCCTACGGTGGTGACCCGGATGATTTGCTTTTCGAATTCCATTTCATAATCGCAGTTGGCCCGGTAATGGTGGTTATACAGGGATAAATAACCCAGCGCCACGCAGCATTGCTCCTGCTCCTTTCCCCAAAGAAAAATATAATCATGCAGCAGGGTCTGGTCCAGCAGCAACCTTTCCTTTTTGCTCATCACGATAACCGGCGACACTTCGATCAGCGTTCCTTTTAAAAGGGCCTCTCCGGCAAATACGCCCCTTCCCCGGGCGGGTGTGGCAGCAATGTATATGGATGGCAGGATCATAAATTCCAGTTATGTGTGCGGGTTCATGTGAGGAATCTTTTACAATCGCAATTTATCAAGGCTTCGCTGTAAATTTGACGCATGGCGGCGGAAATTGAAAATTCTTCCCTGGAAGATCAACTGCTGGAGGTGATCCATTCGGAGGATATACTGGCGCTTCACGCATTTCTGGACAAGCAGAACATCAGTGATGTAGCGGAACTTATCAACCAGATGCCGGACCGGGAGGGGGAAATTCTCAGTAACCTCAGCATGCACCGGGCCGTCAGCACTTTTAAAATCCTGGATTTCCCCACCCAGAAACGCATCATCCAGGAATTGTCGCCCTGGAAAACAGCCGAACTGCTGAACGGCCTGCCGGCGGATGACCGGACCTCCTTTTTGGAGGATCTTCCCAGCGAAGTGGTGAAAGAACTGATCCGTATGCTGGATCCCGAAGAAAGAAAAATCACCCTGGCGCTGCTGGGATACCCGGACAGCAGCGTGGGAAGGCTGATGACGCCGGATTATATTGCCGTGCAAAAAGACTGGACCATCCGGGAGGTAATTCGTCACATCCGGGCCGTGGGTAAAGACAGTGAAACCATTGATGTTGTTTACGTGGTTGATGAGAAAGGGGTATTCATCGATGATATCAAGATCCGGGAGATCATCCTGGCCGATCCGGATAAGATTGTCGCAGACGTGATCGATAACCGGTTTATCTATTTGAATGTAACGGACGACCAGGAGAAAGCCAGTCAGGCTTTTAAGATGAATAACCGTATGGCGCTGCCCGTGCTGGACAGCAACATGGTATTGATGGGAATCGTGACCATCGATGACGTATTGTGGGTGGCCACAGAAGAATTCACGGAAGACATTCAGAAAATCGGAGGTTCCGAGGCCCTGGATCACCCCTACCTGGAAACCCCTTTCTTCCAATTGATCCGAAAACGGGTAGGCTGGCTGATTATTCTTTTTCTGAGTGAAATGCTTACCGCAACGGCCATGGCATATTATAATGACGAGCTGGCCAAGGTGCTTATCCTGACCAATTTTCTGCCCCTGATCATGTCCAGCGGCGGAAACAGCGGTTCCCAGGCCTCCACCCTGATCATTCAGGCAATGGCCCTGGGGGAAGTGACCATGCGTGACTGGTGGCGGGTGATGCGACGGGAAATCCTCTCTGGCCTGGTATTGGGCAGTATTCTCGGCATTATCGGTTTTTTCCGGATTTTCGTATGGCACCTGCTGATGGTACATGGATTTTTTAAGGACATTTATAAACCGCACTGGGAACTGATCGGGCTAACCGTTAGTTTCGCCCTGCTGGGCGTTGTGCTCTGGGGCACTTTTGTCGGCAGTATGCTGCCCATCATCCTGAAGAAGCTGGGGGCCGATCCGGCTGTTTCTTCGGCCCCGTTTGTCGCAACCCTGGTGGACGTGACCGGCCTGATCATTTACTTTAATGTGGCGCTCTATTTTATGACAGGTATTTTAATATAAACTACTCCCTTAAACAAAGCAAAAGGGAACGATGTTTGCCTGTTATTTGCAATTCTTAAACCCCTATTCAACCTATGTGCGGAATTGTTGCTTATATCGGCCCCCGGGAAGCCTATCCCATTATCCTCAAAGGCCTTAAAAGACTGGAATACCGGGGTTACGACAGTGCGGGCGTCGCCCTGCTGCATCAGGAACTGAGGGTGTACCGTAAACAGGGCCGCGTAGCAGGGCTGGAAGAAAGTGTTATCGGCCAGGATCTGCATGCCCACGCCGGCATCGGGCATACCCGCTGGGCCACACATGGGGAACCCAGCGACCGGAATGCACATCCGCATCTTTCCGCCAGCGGCCGGCTGGCCATGATCCACAATGGTATTATTGAAAATTATGCCCAGCTTAAAAACGAACTGATTAAAAAAGGATATCCTTTTAAAAGCGATACCGACACGGAAGTATTGCTCAACTTCATTGAATACATCCAGGACAACAACCAGGGCACGCTGGAAGAGGCTCTGCGCATTGCACTCAAAAGGGTTGTAGGCGCTTATGTGATCGTTTTGCTGGACCGGGATCATCCGGATACGCTGATCGCGGCAAGAAAAGGAAGTCCCCTCGTAATTGGTATTGGAAAAGGCGAACATTTTCTGGCCTCCGACGCCTCTCCCATCATCGAATACACCAAGGAAGTGGTGTATGTGAATGATTACGAACTGGCCATTATCAAGTGCGATGAACTCATCCTGAAAAATCTCGGAAATGAAAAAATCACACCATACATTCAAAAGCTGGATCTGGAACTAACGGCCATTGAAAAAGGCAGCTATGACCATTTCATGCTGAAAGAAATTTTTGAACAACCGGATACGGTTTTTGATTGCCTGCGCGGACGACTGGACCCCGTGAAAGGAACGATTACCATGGCCGGCGTGCAAAATCACATGGATAAACTTTCGCAGGCAAAAAGAATCATCATTGTGGCTTGCGGTACCAGCTGGCATGCCGGGTTGATTGCCGAATACATGCTGGAAGAATGTTGCCGCATACCTGTGGAAGTGGAATATGCTTCTGAATTCCGATACCGTAACCCGGTGATACATCCCGGCGATGTGATCATCGCTATTTCGCAGAGCGGGGAAACCGCAGATACGCTGGTGGCCATTGAAAAGGCCAAGGAGCAAGGCGCATTTATTTTTGGCGTGGTGAATGTGGTTGGTTCCTCGATAGCACGCATTTCCCATGCAGGCGCGTATACCCATGCAGGACCCGAAATCGGCGTGGCGAGTACCAAGGCATTCACCGCGCAGTTGGTGGTCCTGTTCATGATTGCCCTCAAAATTGCCTTCGAAAAGAGATCCATGCCGGAAGAACGGTATCTTAAATTACTGGCTGAGCTCCAATCCATACCGGAAAAAATAAAAGAAGTGCTGCGTTCAGCAGATCATATCCGTAATCTGGCCGGAAAATACAAAGGAGCCAAAGACGCCCTTTATCTCGGAAGAGGATATAATTTCCCGGTTGCCCTGGAGGGAGCGCTAAAGCTTAAGGAGATTTCCTATATCCATGCGGAAGGATATCCCGCTGCCGAAATGAAGCATGGACCCATTGCGCTGGTAGATGAGAATCTGCCGGTATTATTTGTCGCCACCCGGGATGCCTATCATGAAAAGATTGTAAGCAATATCCAGGAAATAAAAGCCCGCAAAGGCAAGGTGATCGCGGTGGTGAGCGAAGGCGATGAAACGATTGCGGAACTTGCAGACGATATCATGACGGTTCCGGTAAGCGATGAAATGGCCGCCCCGCTGCTCAGTGTAATTCCCCTGCAATTATTTGCCTGCTACCTGGGTATGGCAAAAGGTTTGGATGTGGACAAGCCCAGGAATCTGGCCAAAAGTGTAACCGTTGAATAAATATCCGGAAACCGAATAAGCCGTCATGAACCAGATCAGCAAAACGCCCTTACGTAAACTCGGTTATCAATTTATCCCGCTGGAATTCCTTCCTCCCGGAAAGGATGAATATTACCTGCGGATGGAACAGAATCATTCGGGCATTCAGTACAGACACCTGAAAACGGATGAAATGTTGCTGCTGGAAAAAAATGGAAATTCTTCCGATAACTGGAACAATGTGTTGGTTTCCGATATTTTCCTTCCCGAACTTGTTCAGCACTGTTCCTTCTTCGGGTTGGTCCGCATTGGTAAGCTGGAACCCTGGTTCCTGGAATTCCACAATCTCCGCAGACCCGTCGGACTGTATAACAGCACCATCATCAGCAGCGATATCGGAAATAATACGGTGATAGACAATGTGAATTATCTTTCCCATTACATCATTGGCAATGATGTGATACTGGTCAATATCAATGAGCTCGCCACCACCGACCATGCAAAATTCGGCAATGGTATATTGCGGGAAGGGGAACCGGAATCCATCCGCATCCAGCTGGAAATATGCAATGAAAACGGCGGGAGGAGCATCATTCCGTTTGACGGCATGCTGCCCGGGGATGCGTGGCTCTGGAGCCGTTTCCGCGATAACGAAATCCTGCAAAGCCGGTTTCGTCAGTTCACGGAGAATCAATTTGACAAACGACGTGGTTATTACGGAATGATCGGCGACCGCACCGTGATCAAAAACTGCAAAATAATTAAAGACGTAAAAACCGGAACGGATGCCTATCTGAAAGGAGCAAACAAACTGAAAAACCTCACCATCAATTCATCCGCAGCAGCGCCATCGCAAATCGGGGAAGGCTGTGAACTAGTTAACGGAATCATCGGGCAAGGATGCCGCATATTTTACGGTGTTAAAGCCGTACGGTTTATTCTCGCCTCCCATTCCCAATTAAAATACGGTGCGAGACTGATCAATTCCTACCTGGGCAACAATGCCACCATCTCCTGCTGCGAGGTGTTGAATTCATTGATCTTCCCTGCCCACGAGCAGCATCACAACAATTCATTTTTATGCGCTTCCCTGCTGATGGGTCAATCCAATATGGCCGCAGGCGCAACTGTCGGCTCCAACCACAATTCGCGAAGCGCCGACGGTGAACTCATTGCTGGTCGCGGTTTTTGGCCGGGCCTCTGCGTCAGCGTAAAACACAATTCCCGTTTTGCTTCCTTCATCATTTTGGCCAAAGGCGATTATCCGGCCGAGCTGGACATACCACTCCCTTTTTCCCTGCTTAGCAATGATGTATCTAATGATGAACTGATGGTGATGCCTGCTTATTGGTTCCTGCACAATATGTATGCGCTTGCCAGGAACGCTTGGAAATACGTGGACCGCGACAAACGGATTGATAAGATACAGTGGCTTGAATTCGACTACCTCGCACCCGACAGCATCCAGGAAGTGGCCGCTGCACTGCAGATCCTGCAAAAATTAACCGCCCGTGCCTGGCTTCGGCTGCGAGGGGATTCCGCATCCCCTAAAAACAATGCAGGCGATTCAACTGTGGTCCGGACCGGGGAACAGCTACCTGCCTTTTCTTCAGCAGCAGAACTGATTGATCTGGGGAAAAAACTGCTGGAACAAAATGATCCCCTGCTGGCCTCACTGGAGATCACGGCTGACGATTTTGAAAACAGTTCCAGAAAGGTTCGCTTAAATAAAGTCACGCTTGCCTATCCGGTCTATCGCGAAATCATTGTTCATTATGCAATCGCCCGCTTGCTGGAATATATTCAGATGAACGGGATCACCAATCTGCAGGATCTCCAGTCTTCCCTTCCCGAAAACGATATTGCGGAAACCTGGATCAATGCCGGTGGGCAGCTTCTGAAAAAATCGTCTCTGAATAAACTCATTGCCGGTATACAGTCGGAAAAAATGCATGACTGGAAGGATATTCACCAGTTTTATATTTCGGAATCCGAAAATTATTCCCGGGATAAATTGATTCACGCGCTCGATATCCTGAATGCCGTGCAGGGAATTTCCATCAAACGCATTGATCTGGCAAAATTCAAAGAACTTTTCAGGCAGAGCCGGAACACGGCTGAGTGGATTACAAATGGCATTTTGTCTTCAAGGGAAAAGGATTACGTAAACCCATTCCGCAAAATGGTGTACGACAGTCAGGCTGAGATGGATACCGTTATCGGGAAACCCGAAGAAAACAATTTTGTTAAAAGTCAGCTTCGTGATTTTGAAAAATACAAATCCGGTATTGACAGCCTGATCCGCGATTGGACATGATCACAACATACAGCGCAATCTATAGATCCGTCCCCGCTGATCTGTTCCATAGAATTGATAGATGCCAGAGGGAAGGCCTTCCACCAAAAGCATTTTCCCCGCATTTCCTTCCGGTATAAAAAGGCTGCCCTGTTTCACCGGGTGGCCGGCCATGGACACGATGCGATACTCCAGCCTCACGGCAGCAGCGGCCCGAAAATGAATTTCATTTTTCCCGGAAGAAAGAAAGGAAGGCACCCAGTACAGCGTTAAATCCTGATTTTCTGTCCGGTTAATCAAAACCGTTTTAGCCGCGTACACATGGCCGTTCCTGTCCACCATATTTAATTTATACCATTGTGCACCTGCTTTCAATGGCTGTTCCTGCATCCAGGTGTACTGCAGCTGATCCTGTCTTGCGGGAATCCGGGCGAGCAAATGAAATACCTGTCCGGCGGTTTCCAGCAAATCAAAATGATCCGCTTTTACCGGGGATTCAAAAGACCAGCTGAAAAATGCATACCCATTATTTTCCTTCCCTTCAAATTGTATTCGTGTTATAGGTAAAGGGTTTTCGAGATTAACCGTAGACGCCAGGGTAAATGCTTCTGGCGTAAAGTCCGTGATGGGATTGCTTATTACCGAACCTGATCCTATTCCACCCGTAATTCCTGTATGCCCTTCATCCGACCATTTATCCGCGGAATAAGCCGAAACATGTAGAAAGGCGGGATCGGTAACACCGCCGCTTTGTGGAGAAGCAAAAGATAATTCTACCTCAGCACGTGCTGTTGTGGCTGCATCCGCTTTCACAGTCCAGTATTCCATTTTCGAAACATGATCAATGCCGGTTCCCAGAGCGGTTCCTACCGAAGCCGCACTCTCCCCGATATACTCCACCTTGAAATTCCCGGTTCCCTGTTTCAATTCCAGCCAGCGCAGGTTTCCGGCTTTGCCAACGGGAAACAGGAAATAGGGTTCGTTATTCAGTCCTTCTTTTTGCAGTGGGCCGTCTATGTATGCGCCGTTCACCAGGGAACTGTCCGCGCGAATCTGACAGGAATCCCCCAGACTCAGCAGGTTGCTGTCTGTACTGATAACCCTGCCCTGCAGCAATTCCAGGCTATGCGGTAAATGCAGGGCGGACATCAGCCGGCATCCCGAAGGATTGTTGACGCGAAAATTCAATCTGTTGAGCAAGACGCCCTCTGCCTTGATCAGCTGCAGCCGGGAACCGTTCATTTCAATACCCGGTTCCGCTGAGCTGGTTGTGGTAACGGACGCTCCCGGTGACAGAAAGAAATCTCCTTTTATCCTCAGAAAAGTACTATTTCCGGTGCCGCTGGCCAGGTTCACGATTCCTCCTTCCTGCAGGTAGTCACCTTCTACCTCGATGTTCCCGTTCCATCCGCTCATGTTCACACTTAACCTAACGCTGTCCAGTATACGCAGGTCGCCGCCGATGCGGAGCGGACTGCTCCCGCTACAGGTATAATTAACAGACTGGCCGTAAGCAGCGGCACGCAATACCAGCGATCCGTACGTCCTGTTGCTTACGGATATGGTGTACGACGCTTTTGGAACGTCAAATACAAATACACCTTTTTCCGTACCCGGAGCGGAGGATAACAACTTCAGGATGCTGTTGGCATGTGCAGTGCGTGTATTGTGTATGTATTCCCCGCCGTTACTGATACGAATGGAATCGGCAACCTGAAGGGATTCTCCGCCTGACAGCCCC
Source organism: Chitinophagaceae bacterium (assembly GCA_041691395.1). Lineage (GTDB taxonomy): Bacteria > Bacteroidota > Bacteroidia > Chitinophagales > Chitinophagaceae > Puia. The sequence continues at coordinate 122,920 of JBEPUT010000004.1, read as the reverse complement.
GAGGCATTCCGAAAGACGCCCCCTGCATTCAGCGATATGCCATAACCCGGGCCTTTGACCCGGAACGCATTGGTTTCCCTGTTGCTGGACGGCAGGATCAGTTCAATGTTGTTTCCGTCCCCAGGCGTAATCGTTAAGGTGCGTACCGTTACCGCCTGATCGGGAAGAACAACCTGGTAGGAACCTGGAACGTCTCCATTGTCCAGCAAAACATCGTCAGTAGAATCCGGCGCATGCCTGGTATTCCAATTCAGCGGATCCGACCATAAACCGTTTCCCCCTGATCCCGACCAGGTTTTTATTTCCGGGAAAACGGCCAGTGGCAGCATCATCCATAAAAATAAAACGGGAAATTTCCTTTGGCTCGGATAAAAGAATAGTAAATGCATGTCTGCAAAATAATGCAGCAGGGAAGGGAAGTCAATACAACGAAGTGGTAGAAAATCAAAAGGTCCGGCATGGAAGCTGCCCGGAAAGAACAATCGGGACGGCCAGGCAAAAAATCATTTATCCTGCACGCATCTGAACCCTAGGTGTTCCATGCCGCTGTCCTCTGTACTTTTCATTCTCCTCGAAACCCGGTATCCGGTGCAGTAACTCTCGTTACATAAAAAAGAACCTCCCCTGATCACGCGCTTGCTGGCATACGGTTCTTCCGGATCAATGCTTTTATCCGGGCCTCCCGGATTCTGCACCGATCCCGTTTTGCTGACAGTCGCATAGTAATCCGCGCGGTAATAATCGGAGCACCATTCCCAAACATTTCCGGCCATATCGTATAATCCATAGCCGTTTGGCTGGAAAGACTTTACCGGAGCGGCGTAATAATATTTATCGGTCAGTTTGTTTTTATCCGGGAAATGTCCATCCCACACGTTTGCCCGGGGACTGCCCGATTCAACCGGTTCGTCTCCCCAGGGATAAATGTGATTCTTTAGTCCGCCTCTGGCGGCAAATTCCCATTCCGCTTCCGTTGGCAGTCTCTTTCCGGCCCAGCGGCAATAGGCCACGGCATCCAGCCAGGAAATGTGTACCACCGGGTAATTTTCTTTCCCCCGGATATCGCTGGAAGGTCCGTGCGGATGATTCCAGCTTGCTCCTTTTTTCCATGCCCACCATTGCGAATAATCATTCAGTTCCACGGGATGGCCAGGAGGCGAAAATATCAGAGATGCTGGCATCAGTTCACTTTCATCCGGTTTGGCTGTACCAGGAGGTAATTGTTTTTTAAGTTCTTCCCAATCCGGTTTCCTTTCCGCCATCGTTTTATAACCCGTAGCCTGTACAAATCGGGCAAACTGTGCGTTGGTCAATTCCGAGGCGTCCATCCAGAAACCATGCACCGTCACCGCATGCTTAGGATATTCGTCTTCAGCAGCCTGTTTATTGTCGCCTCCCATCCGGAATGTACCTCCCGGAATCCATACCATGCCGGCATGCGTGGTATCGGGAGCGGCGTGCCCTGCCTCCGGGGTCCGCTGACCGGTTCCGGGCAGGATAAGGAGGGCATTGGCCGTGGCTGCGGACCGGAACCTGGACGGAATATTGGATTTACAGCAAATGGCTTTCTGTTTTTTCTGTTGAACAGCGGTCCGGGTTTCTTTCCCTGCCGGATTGTTTTCCTGCTGCGTGGTGTTGCATGCGATGAGCAAAGCGGACAACAGGAGACAGGGTGCCGAAAGCCAGCTTAACTCTTTTTTCATCTGATGATCTTATGGATGGAACTTCTTGCTCATATCGATCACTCCCGCGGCGGCACGTAATTTAATTCAATTGGGGATGAATACCGAAGCCAAATATACATGCAAAGTATTAGTCTACCCGTTAAGCAGCCTTTAACATGAATGAAAAAGCCGCCCGGACGGAGCGGCTCCATTATTTACGGATAACAGGCATCGGGTTAGAAAGGGAATTATTTTTTGATGGCCCTTTTGGCGCTGTCCACCGCATTGTCGATTCTGGACTTAGCCGTATCAGCGGCCGCCCTGATGGTTGAATCTACTTTTATTGCCGTAGAATCGACGGCCGCCTTAACTGAATCCGTTGCATTGGAAATGGCAGAGTCAGCCCGGGAGGCACCATCCCCGTTTCCGTTACAGGCGGCCAGGGAAGCAGCGACAACGAGCATGGTTATGAATTTTTTCATCCGTGGATATATTTGTTGCGCTAAGTTATAGGGTTTTGAGAGAAGGGCAAATTTTTCCGCAGGGGGAGATAAATCAGGAACCCTATTTCTTCCTGAAATAAATCCGGATGGGAACTCCTTCAAAAGGAAAGCTTTTCCTCAACTGGTTCTCCAGATAATTGCGGTAGGGTTGTTTGATATCTTCGGGGTAATTGCTAAAAAAAGCGAAGGACGGAACGGGTGTTGGCAATTGCGAAACATATTTGATCTTGACGGAATTTCCACGGACCACCGGTGCATGGTAGGCTTCCACCGCTTTCAGCATCACATCGTTGAGCTTGGATGTCGGGATTTTCCGTTGTCTGTTTTCATAAACTTCCAGGGCGGTTTCGATCACTTTGAATATGCGCGTTTTTTCTTTCGCTGAAATAAAAAGGATAGGCAGGTCCGTAAACGGTGCAAAACGCTCTTTGAGTTGTTTAGCATAATCGCGGGACGTATTGGTTTCTTTATCCATGATATCCCATTTATTCACGGCGACTACAATGCCCTTCCCTTTTTTAACAGCGAGACTGAATATATTCAGATCCTGGGCGGTTAGGCCTTTTTCCGCATCCAGCATCAGCAGGCAGACATCGGCTTCATCCATGGCCTTGATGGCGCGGATCACGGAATAGAATTCCAGGTCCTCGTGCACCTTGGTCTTTCTCCGTATACCCGCGGTGTCAATCAGCATGAATTCCTTATGAAATAAATTGTAATGGGTATGGATGCTGTCCCTGGTGGTGCCGGCAATCTCACTCACAATGGTGCGCTCGCTGCCCACCAGGGCATTTAACAAAGACGACTTGCCCACGTTCGGCTGGCCGATGATGGCAAACTTTGGCAACTGGGAGTTGATCTCCGAGGCATCTGTTTCCGGTATCAGGGCGGAAATGGCATCCAGCAATTCACCTGTTCCGCTGCCCGTCATGGCGGAGATGAAAAAGATATTGTCAAAACCCATGCTGTAAAATTCGGCCGCCTCCAGGAGGCGGTCGCTGTTGTCCACTTTATTCACCACCAGAAACACCGGTTTGGTTGACCGGCGCAGAACGTCCGCCATGGCCTCGTCCAGCGTAGTTATACCGGTAGTGGTATCCGTCATGAATATGATGGCATGCGCCTCTTCCACGGCGATCATGACCTGTTTTTTGATTTCCTGCTCAAATACATCTTGACTTTCCGGCACAAAACCCCCGGTATCGATCACATTAAACGATTTTCCATTCCAGTCGGAAATACCATATTGCCTGTCCCGCGTCACCCCGCTCTGATCATCCACGATGGCCTTTCTCTGTTCGAGGAGGCGGTTAAATAATGTACTCTTTCCTACGTTGGGCCTTCCTGTAATCGCTACGGTAAATCCGGACATCTTTTAAATAATATTTTTATAACCTAATATCCATATTCCCGGAGGTGTAATTCATTGTCGCGCCACTTCGGACGGACCTTCACAAACAATTCCAGGAACACTTTTCTGCCAATGAAAGCTTCTATATCTTTTCTGGCCTCTGTTCCCAGTTTCCGGATCATCTTTCCACCCTCTCCCAGGAGGATTCCCTTCTGCGTTTCCCGCTGCACGATGATGTCGGCCTGAATTTTGGTCAGGCTTTCCTTTTCTTTATATTCCTGTATCAGCACCGTGCTGTGGTAGGGAATCTCATCTTCATATAAACTGAAAATCTTTTCCCGGATCAGTTCGGAGGCAAAAAACTTCACCGGCCGGTCGGTCATTTCCTCGCCGTCAAAAAAGGGCTCTCCTTCCGGAAGCCAGTGAATGATGCGCTGCAGCAACTCATCCGTTTTCAGTTGTTTCAGGGCCGATATGCCCATCACTTCACGGCAATATTTTTTGTCCTGAAAAAATGCTATGGCGCCCTGTATCTTTTCAGCCGGGATCCGGTCCGATTTATTGATCAGCACCATTGCCGGCACTTTCAGATTCAGGGAATTAAACATCCGGTCGTTTTCTCGGGGATCGTCCAGTCCGTCCATCAGGAGCAGGGCAAGATCCGCATCCACCACCGAAAGTCTGACCGTTTCCATCATTTTTTCATGCAGGCGGTAGCGTGGTTCTATGATGCCGGGAGTATCTGAGAAAATGACCTGATACCCATCGCCGCTGAGTATTCCCTTGATGCGATGCCGCGTGGTTTGCACTTTATGGGATACAATGGCCAGCTTTTCCCCCATCAGGGCATTTAACAGGGTGCTCTTCCCCGCATTGGGCTTACCGAAAATGTTCACAAATCCTGATTTCATAAAACGGGTGCAAAGGTAGATAATCAGCAGCCAATACCCGCAGCCATCTGTGGCGGGGCTTTTGCAGGCTCCATGCCATCTGTCGGCCGTAATTCTTTGTGGTTTGAGCCAGATGAATTAATTTCGTTGTTTAAACATTAAACTTATACGCTTTATGGCAACCGTTAAATGGACTCTGGATCCTACGCATTCCGAGGTGCAATTCAAGGTACGTCACCTGATGATTTCCAATGTTACCGGCAACTTCCAGAAATTCGACATTCAGGTGGAAACACAGGATCTGGATTTTATGACCGCCAAAGCCAAGTTCACGGCTGATGTATCTTCAGTAGATACCAAAAGCGAACAACGTGACGGGCATCTTAAGAGCCCCGATTTCTTCGATGCCGCCAAATATCCCACGCTTGGCTTTGTGGCCACGCGGTATGAAAAAGTGGACAATGATTCTTATGAACTATATGGGGACCTGACCATCCGGGACGTGACCAAAAATATCAAACTGGATGTGGAATTTGGCGGTGTGATTACCGACCCCTGGGGCAATACCCGGGCAGGATTTTCCATCAACGGAAAGATCAACCGGAAAGATTTTGGCCTCAGTTGGCATAGCGTGACGGAAACCGGCGGACTGGTGGCAGGCGATGATGTAAAGATCCATGTTGAAGTGGAATTCATCAAACAGGCATAAGATGCTGTGCGCCTTTAATATATTTGACCCATGAAATTATTCATGGGTCTGTTGTTAGCAGGGTCTGTTCTTATTTGCTCCGCTCAAAAAAGAACAGATCCTGTTATTTTTGGTAATTCGATCCTTGCAGAAAACCTGAGTAAAGATCTTCACGTAGTTGCCAGCGCAGCCTTTGAAGGCCGGGAAACAGCTACAGCCGGCCAGCGATTGGCCGCAGCGTATATTGAAGATTTTTTTAAATCCATCGCCCTCCAACCGGGAAACGGTTCATCCTTCCAGCTTTCGTTTCCGGTATACCAGGACTCGCTGATAAGTGCCAGTCTTAATATCAACGAGGACAGTTTTGCACTTTTTAAGGATTTTGATCTTTCTCTGGCGAATAACTATTCCGCCAGTTTTGGCAGCAACCAGATCGTTTGTGCCGGATACGGTATTTCAGATTCCACCAGGGATGATTATCAGGGGTTAGATGTTCAGGGAAAGATCGTCCTGATCCGTAACGGATATCCTGACGGTTATCTTCAGCAGCAACTGGGCAGAAAAAATTTCAACCCTTATGCCAAACAGGATGCGGCCCAGGAACACGGCGCCATTGCTCTCCTGGTGATTCAACGGGATTTCCCGCACCCGCCTATATCCCCGAAGGGAAATATGTACCAGCAGGTTTACCATTCGGTTATCCGTATTCTAACCATCAACGTCTCTGAAAATGTGGCCCGCTCCATCATGGGCGCTGATTATGATGCAGCGAAAAACGAATCGGTGGTCCCGATCAAAACTTATTCTTGCAATACCTGGTTGTTGATAAACAAGGAAACGGACTTCCTGCAAAGCACCGATGTATTGGGTTTTCTGGAAGGATCGGATCTGAAGGATCAGTTGTTGGTGATCTCTGCGCATTATGACCATCTTGGCAAACAGGATGGGGTTATTTATTACGGCGCGGATGATGACGGATCAGGAACCGTTAGCCTGCTGGAAATCGCATCCGCTTTCTCCAAAGCGAAAGCGGCGGGTAAAGGCCCGCGCAGAAGCATTCTTTTCCTCGCAAATTCCGGAGAAGAAAAGGGTTTGTGGGGATCTGCATTTTATACGGACCATCCCATTTTCCCGCTTGCTAAAACAACGGCCGATCTCAACATAGATATGATCGGCAGATCGGATCCGGGAAGAAAAAAGGGCGATTCCAACAATTATGTTTACATCGTGGGAGATGATAAACTCAGTTCCGAACTGCATCCGCTGAGTGTGGCCATGAACCATAAATATACCAGGCTGGAACTCGATTATAAATTCAACGATACCCAGGATCCCCTCCGGATCTACTACCGCAGCGACCATTACAATTTTGCCAGAAAAGGGGTGCCGGTCATTTTTTATTTTGACGGGATCCACCACGACTACCACCGGCCAGGCGATACGCCGGATAAAATTAATTATGACCTGTTGGAAAAAAGGGCGCGACTCGTGTTTTATACGGCCTGGGAAATGGCCAACCGCGAGCATGCAATAAAAAGGGATCTTCCGTCTGTTGCCAATGAAAACTGAAAAAATTTCACCATTGACCCCGTCCCGCATCAACTATTCAAAACAAATAAGCCCCGGCAAACGCATAGCTCGCCGGGGCTTATCCTGTAAAAACAAATACTTAATTCTTTGACGCCTGGGTTGGAGCAGGCTTCTGAGGTTCTTTCATGCCATTTTCAAATTCCTCTTTTACATTATTTTTCGCATCGTTGAATTCACGCATTCCTTTGCCGAGTCCCTTCATGAATTCCGGAATCTTTCTGCCCCCGAATAATATGAGTACTGCTAAAATAATCAGTATCCATTCACTGCCACCTGGCATCGCTAATAAAAGTTGACTAGTCATAATTAACCGGTTTTAAAAATTAAAATTACCTTTTAATCGCCATGTACGCAAATTGGGTTTTGGGCCGCTCCCGAGTGGCGACAACCGAAACGCGTCTTCCTGAAGCGGGAAGGAACGGACGACACCGTACCGGTACTTATTTAGCTGGTTCCTACATGATTACACTTACAACAACGAGTGAATTGTAAATAAATCAGGCTTCATTTCCCGTCTTCCGGGATATAGCTCCGTTTTATCAGGAAAAATCAGTAATTTAACCGACAACGATTGTTCACTGCAAAATTAGCTTTATGAAAAAAGTAGCTGATATCTTCCTGCATAAGGAGAGAAAGATCACGGCTGTAACGCCCTCCACCTCGGTTCTGGAAGCGCTGCAGATTATGTCGATTCAAAATATTGGCTCCGTAATGGTGATTGACAACCAGCAATACCTCGGGATCATGACGGAAAGAGACTATTCCCGGAAAGTAATCTTAAAAGGCAAGTCATCCACGGACACTCCCGTTTCCGAAATCATGTCGAACGATCTGCCTGCCGTAAACCTGCAGGACAGTATGGAGCATTGTATGCAACTGATGGCAGACAAGAACATCCGTTATCTCCCGGTTTTTGAAAATGATAAAATATTTGGGATTGTATCCATCCACGACCTGATCCGGGAAACCATCCAGCATCAGCAGGAAACCATTTCCCAGCTAAAGGATTACATCCACGCCAGCATGTAATACCCGGCTGTTACCAACTGGTGATACCGGTCATAAAAAACTAAAGACTCCGTTTGTTAACAGAGTCTTTAGTCATTATATCCGCTCAGGCAGATCAAGAATAGGATTTCCAAAGCCCTGTTATGAGTCCATTGAAATGCTATTCGAGTTGTAGAATGCAGTGGTAACACTGAAAGGATCGTACCAGATTTCGATTCAGGCAGAAAATTAATTTTTTTTTATTTTTTTCCGGAGGAATGAGGAAATTTAGTCACAGTTGCGATAATAATTGCTCAATGAGGACCGGGACATTTTAAAAAGCCCGAAATTCATACGGCATGGCTCATGTCCCTGGCTCATTTACACATGTTCACATTCACACTTTAATTCCATGGATTTTGGAAGAATAGACCCTGCCGGACTTAAATCGGTCAAATTTAAATTACCCGGGGAACCCCCGGGTAATAAAACCGTACTTTCCGGTAAAAAAGAAAAATGTGCCGTTTACCTCGGATGTGCGAAATGGGGAAGAAAAGAATGGGTAGGTAAGCTGTATCCGCTGAAAACCAAAGAGCGCGACTTCCTGCAAAATTATGTTCAGCATTTCAACAGCATCGAACTGAATGCCACGCATTACAAAATTTACGGTCCCCTTGCGATTGAACGATGGAACCACTTTACGCAACATAAACAGTTTAAGTTCTGTCCGAAAATGTATCAGGGCGTTACAAACCGTGGCAAACTTAGTGGAAAGGATTTTCTGCTGAATGAATTTCTCCGCGGTGTAATGGCTTTCGGAAATCACCTGGGTGCGATTTTCATCCAGCTTAGCGAATCTTATTCTCCCAAACGTAAAGAAGAGATTTTTCTGTTCCTGAGGTCCCTGCCCACCGATCTTCAGTTTTTTTTGGAAGTGAGGCATCCGGAATGGTTCAGCGACGAAAATACTTTCCGGGAATTGCGATCGGCGTTGCTGTCCCTGAACATGGGCATGGTGATTACCGATACGGCCGGGCGCCGGGATTGCTGTCACATGCACCTGACCATCCCCAAAACTTTCATACGTTTTGTGGGAAACAGTCTGCATCCAAGTGATTACACACGCTGCGACGATTGGATGAAAAGGATAAAATACTGGCTTGACGCGGGCTTGAAAGAGTTGTATTTTTTTATGCACATGCACGATGAGGCTTATTCGCCTGAACTCAGTCGTTACGTCGCCCAAAAATTAAATGCGGCCTGCAAACTCGATCTGGAGGTCCCCGTCTTGCTTTCAGAACAGTAAGGGTCAAAACCTTAATTTCCTGCCGTAGGACCTGTTCTCAACCGGATGGCGATATCCGTCAGCCGTTCTTCCTCTGCAACAATACGCTCCGGTTTCCCATTGATCAGGCTCCATTTGATGAGCCGGATAAATCCCTGGCTGATTTCTATTCCGGTAATGGTGCCGTCTTCAAAACAACAGCATCCGGAATTGAAATAGGAGGGTTTCATATTTTTAAACCCATGATTCACAAAACCATATTCCCTTTTCCGGCGGGGGATTTCCGCTTCAACCTGCCGGACGGTTGCTGCATCCTGCGCGAAATGTGCTTCTTCCAGTTTATAGTACAGTCTTTCCAGGTGCGTCAGGGAATTAAATACCGGCTGATGCGTATGACCCGTAACCAGGATCACATTTTTCTGTGCCGCGCTCCAGTCGTACATATACATATTGTGAAGAGTTTTCAGGTTATCATTGGCTGAAGGGCTGTTAATATTAATACCCAGAAGGCTTTGCATCGGTCCCCATATATAACTCACGAACCATTTACTGAATGGATTGCCGTCGCTCTGCCTGTCTCCCTGGTGCCCGTGTGTGCAAAAAATATCAACATGCTCACCGTCAGACAACACTGCATGTAATACAATCCCGGTAAAAATCGGAACGGCCGTTCCGTATATTTTTTTTAAATAAAAAGAAGCCAGCGGGTCATTGTCCCAGAAAAGATCATGATTGCCGAATACCTTCCAGTAGGCATTCCGTTCGAGGAATTTTTTTTCGAAATCAAATTCGGTTTGATTGTGTTTCATGATTCCGAAGATGCTGTTCTCCCAGAGTTCTTCACAATCGCCCAGATTGATATAATGAAACTGTTGACGGTTATAATATTCAAGCGCTGCCAGATAGCTGGCTTCACAAACGGCAAAATCATCAGATCCGTCCCGTGCACCCCGGTGCTGATCACTCAAAATGATCACCGGATTGCGGTCGGCTGAAAAAGAGAAGTGGGCAACTTTTTTATTTTTGACTTCCCGGGCCTGCCCGTATAATTCCGTGAGGGCCTTCATAACAGCATCCTTATCCGGGGCAGAAGTTACCCGGTTGGCGATCCAGGTCACCGGTCGCTTCAGTAATGACCGGAGACCATTCCGGAAGGACCGGATCATAACGTTTTCGTTCATACCGGCCATGTTGTTACCCCGGAATAACCTGGGTGCTTCCGTTTTCGAAACCCAGCACCAGTTTGCTGGCTATATGGATAAAGAGTCCGTTGTCCACCACCCCCGTAATGGCGTTGATCCGGTCATGCAACAGTGCAGGATCGTCGATTTTTCCAAAGGCACAGTCCACAATGTAATTACCATTATCCGTAATATACGGTTCTCCCCGGTTCATCCTCCGTTCCGGATTGCAGCCCAGCCGTTTTAATTTTTCGAATGTTCTCTGCCAGCCGAAAAGAACCACTTCCACCGGCAAAGGGAACCTCCCCAGGTTTTTTACCTTTTTGGATTGGTCCGCCACCACAATCATCTGCAGGCTGTTGGTGGCCACGATTTTTTCCCGGAGCAGCGCACCGCCGCCGCCTTTGATCAGATGAAGCTGATCATCCACTTCATCAGCACCGTCTATGGTCACGTCAATGATGCCGATCTCCGCGAAGCTGAATATGGGAATGCCCAGTGAACGCGCCTGTTCTTCGGAGCGCAGAGAAGTGGCTATGGCACGGATCTTCCAATTTTCCTTATTTATTTTCTCGCCGATCTTTTCTATGGCCCAGTAGGCGGTGGTACCTGTTCCCAGTCCAACGGTCATCCCGTCTTCCAGAAAAGAAATCGCTTTTTCCGCTGCCAGTTGTTTTGCATTCATGTGTTCCTGTTTAAATAAGCGCATGCTCCCGTCTCATAATCCCGGTTTTTTTACTTCCGTTCTTCCGGCAGCGATTTATCGCGGATCAATATAAGTTCCGTTACATCTACGGTGATGGGTATCAGTCCAACCTGAACAACCGCCTTTTTCCCCCGGATCTCCCGAACCGTGCCCACCTGATGGTTCTTTTTCATTTTCACTTTGGCACCTGCCTCAACATTTCCTTCCACTTCCAGATATCTGGTGTCAAACTTTTTCTTCACTTTTTCACTCAGCGTTTTTTCTTTCTGGGGAAACAGGAGCGCCTGCATCTGCCTGATCACTTCCTGTTTATTTTCGGTCTTTCGCCAGTCGAATATAACCTGTTTCAGTTTTCGTTCCATTTCCTTCAGATGAGTCATGCGCTCTGCCGAAATTTTATTCTGCTCTTTAAGTATTTCGAGCTGCTGATGATGTTTTTCGCTGTGCAGGGTCCTTTCCATTTCCAGTTTCAACAATTCATTTTCTTTCAGCAGTTTTTGAAGTTCCTTATCTTTTTGCTCGAGATTCCGCAGATCCTGTTCCGTACGATTTAGCAATTTATCCAGCCGGAAATGATCCTCATCCACCAGGCTCCTCGCCTGTTCGATCAGGTCAGGATGCAGTCCGATTCGTTCGGCGATGGAAAAAGTATAGGAACTGCCGGGTTTTCCGGGAATCAGTTTATACAGGGGTTGCAGGCTTTTTTCATCGAAGGCCATCGCCCCGTTGATGATTCCCGGCGTTTTATTAGCCATCACCTTGAGGTTGAGGTAATGTGTGGTCACAATCCCAAACGCATGTTTTTTTACCAGCTCCCGCAGGATCACTTCGGCAAAGGCGCCGCCCAGGCTGGGATCACTGCCGCTGCCCAGTTCATCGATGAAAAAAAGAGTGCGTCCGTTGGACTGCTCCATAAAATGTTTCATGTTCAGCAGATGGGAACTGTAGGTGCTCAGTTCGAACTCCAGGCTTTGGGTATCGCCGATGTGAATCATCAGCTGCTTAAATATACCCATGGTGGAATGGGGATGGACAGGCACCAGCAGCCCCGACTGGATCATCAGTTGCAGCAGGCCGACCGTTTTCATGGTAACCGTTTTCCCGCCGGCATTCGGACCGGAAATAACCAGGATCCGGTTTTGTTCATCCAGTCTGATATCTGTCGGAATGGTTGGTTTTTGGGATTTCTTGTGATACAGGTATAACAATGGGTGATATGCCTCGATGAGGAGGATGTGCGAACCATCCCGGAGCACCGGATAAATGCCATTCACATCCAGTGCGAACCTCGCCTTGGCACAAATAAAATCATATTCGCCGGTAACCACCGCATAGGTCTTCAGCAGGTCAGCATACACAGAAAGCCGGCCGGTCAGTTCCCTCAGGATCCGGTTTACTTCCCGGCTTTCGGCATGTACCAGGGAAAAAATCTCGTTATTCAGCCCGATCGTTTCCTCGGGTTCCACAAAAGCGGTTTTCCGGCTGTCGCTTTCCCCATGAAGAATGCCTTTTACCTGACGCTTATTTTCGGCAAAAAGAGCCAGTACGCGACGGCCGTTCAAAAAAGCCTCTTCCGTTTCTGCGACGTATCCGGCTTTGCTGAGTTTGGACAGGATCCGGTCGAATAAACGCCTGAGCTCATTTCTTTTCCGGTATAGCGACATCCGGATATCGGCCAGTTCGGGCGAAGCTTTGTCCCTTACCTGGCCATTTTCTTCCAGGATCTCATCAATAGATCCGATGATCAGCTTTTCATAATAAGTATCCCGGATCACTTCTGCCAGTGCCGGCCAGGCCAGTCTCTTTTCTTTGTCGAACCAGTGAAAGATCTGACGGAGATTATCCGCCAGCCTCCGGATCAGCAGGAACTGATCTCCGCTCAGCACAGCGCCAGGCAGGCCCAGAAGCTTTATCTCGCGGTCCAGGTTCAGGCTGTCTTCATTGGGGAAATATTGTGCCTGCTGAAGCAGAATCTTGAATTCGCTTGTTTGCTGCAACTCCCTTTCTATGATTTCCTGACGGGTATGGACCCGGAGGTTCAGTGTCTTTTCCCGGGCATAAGCCGATTTGCAATGGGCAGCCACCAGCGCCCGGATTTTATCGAATTCCAGTTGGGTAAGCGCCGATTCCGGGAAGTATCTGATCATTCAAAACAAAGATAAGTTAACGAACATTTAAAAGAGTTCAATTGTCATATACATTACAATCCAGACCTCTTCTGTCAACGTAACTTGTTAAAGAATAATAATGAAGATCATGCTGTTACCAACACTATTGCTCAGCACAATGACGATTGCGTCCTGCCAAACATCAACCACACAAAATACCGTTTTGGGCGAGGAAAATATTCCGACAGGCGTACAAACCGATACCGCTACCCTTGCCACGGGATGTTTCTGGTGTACCGAGGCTATTTTTCAGGAGTTAAAGGGCGTATGGAAAGTTACTTCGGGTTATTCGGGGGGAACTGTTCCGCAACCTTCTTATGAAGAAGTATGTTCCGGAAATACCGGCCATGCAGAATGTTTACAGGTAATTTACGATCCGAAACAGATTTCTTTCGATGAACTGCTGGAAGTATTCTGGGAGTCCCACGACCCCACTTCCCTCAACCGGCAGGGCAATGATGCGGGCACCCAATACCGGAGCGCCATTTTTTATCACAATGCCGCACAAAAGGAAGAAGCAGAAAAATACAAGGCAAAACTGGATCAGAGCGGAGCATACAGCAAACCGATTGTGACGGAAATCACCCCCTTCAGTAAGTTTTATGCAGCAGAAAATTACCACCAGGATTATTACCGCCACAACGGGTCTCAGCCTTATTGCAGCTTTGTTATCCGTCCCAAGGTGGAAAAATTTGAAAAAGTATTTAAGGATAAGTTGAAAAAAGCCAAAAATTAAAAGGTAGTTCCTGATAAATGAAGATGCCGGGCTTTTCAGTCCGGCATCTTTGATTTAAAGCATCCTGCAATCAGGAACTTATTTTGTTTTTTTGGTCTTTACTTTTCATTATTTATTCCACCACACGTGGGTCACCAGATCATCCGGACCCTGAACAGCTATGGCAGCATTATAATTTTCCGTGTTCACGGTCTGTTCGGAAAGTGGATACCGTATGCGTCGTGGCCATTCGGCGATAGCGCTGGAAGGTCCGATCATGGTTTGTTTCGGAACGCCCGTTCTTCTCCATTCTGACCAGCCTTCAAAGCCGGTGTAGAACATGGAGAACCATCTTTGAATGCGGATCTTATATAGTTTTTCGTCCGTTGTACCAGTATAAGCAACGCCAGGTTGTGCGTAATAAGCGGGACTTGCTGTGATATTAGCCGGAAAAGGCAGCGTCAGGAGGGCAAGCCGGCTTGAATCATAACTAAACTGATCCTGAATGCCTTTCAAATAATAGGTCTCTGCATCACTGCCGGTGGTGATCAGTCCGCGTTCTTTACCTTCTGCCAGAATAAACTGCACTTCGGCACAGGACATCAGCATACCCTGGGCAGCTATTGGTGAAGAAAAAGAATATCCGGCAACAGGCATCAGAATCGGCGCTTCCTGGGATTGGTTATTGGCACCACCATTCCAGCCTGTTTCGCTGGTTCCGATACCATTGGGCACACCAGCATACACCGGAGTACCGGTTATGAGGGAAGCCGGCGTAGGCATTGCAAAATAGGCAATGCGGGGATCATTGAGCAACTTAAGATTGGTTTCCAGGGTTGTACTCAGATGATAATCACCAATCGGCGAATTATGATAGGCAGGAAACTCAAATCCATTATCTGTTAAAAATTGAAGTGCAGCCTGATCATTGTACGAGGTGAACACCGGATAAGTTGAAGGATCTCCTGCAATAGCGCTCATTTCAGCGCCTACATCGATCTTGGCTCCTGTAACGTTGGACATGCGCATCAGCAGGCGAAGGCGCAGACCATTGGCAAATTCCTGCCAGCGCAGCGCGCTTCCACCCATAAGTATATCAGAATTGATGGGATCTGTACCGGATGCCAGCAGTGTATTGGCCCGTTTCAGAGAATCCATCAGGGCATAATAAATATCCTCCTGTTTGTCGTAAGCCGGATGAAAAATACCCGATGTTTTACCCTGTACAGCCTGGCTGTAAGGCATATCACCGTAATTATCGGTCATCACCTGAAACATCCAGCATCGCATCACCAGCCCGACACCTTCGTTGTTCTGATCACCTTTTTGATTACTGAGAATGCGATAGTTTTCAACATCTCTTAACACGCCGAAAAAATTCCAGAGAAAACTGCCTTCCACCTGGCTGGCCGCAAAGGCATCATCCCACCCGCTGTTGTACTGATTCGCATAATAATCGCCGATCACGCTGGCACCGAACTGGGAGATATAAGAATAATTCCGAACAGAATTCTTAATGATAGCCGGCAGAAAAAGCTGTTCGTTATTAATATGATCCGGCTGATTTGGGTTTTGATTTATCGTATCAAAACGTTTTGTACAGCCTGCGGAAAACAATAGCCCAAGGGCCACACTCCCGATTAATAGTTTTGAGTTCATTATACTTGTAATTAATAAATTAGAAATTAATACTCAGATTCGCTCCAAAACTTCTCGTAGTGGGCAGGCTGAGGTTTTCGAAACCACCTACCAGACCACTTCCTGTAGAAGCACCTGTTTCCGGATCAAATTGATTATTCTTGGTGAACAAAGCCAGGTTACGGCCTACCAGGGAAAACGAAATGCTCTGGATTGGCAGGTTGGCGTACATTCTCTTAGGCAGATTGTAGCCAATCTTCGCTTCTCTCAGTTTCACAAATGAACGGTCAACCAGCTGTTGTTCGGAATTATGATCATAATAACGTTTGTAAAAGTCACGTGGGCCGGTTCCAATTAGACCTTTGCTGTAAGAACCGTCAAATATCTGCAGATTGCGGGCATAAGAACCGTCTGTCTGCAACACGCCTCCATCTCTGTAGTAATCGGTATTGTATACATCAGCCGGCGCATGTTTCAACCGGGCTCCTGCAGTTTCAATCAACTGACCGGCGCCGGTTGCCTTGTTGATGAAGCGGGAAACCATTACACCACCATGGTTGATGTCAAACAGAAATTCAAGGTAAACTCCTTTATAGGAAAAGCGGTTTGTGATACCGGCTGTCCAGTCCGGGTTAATATTGCCCAGGTAAATGGAAGTCGGTGTAACCCGGGCGCGACCATTAGTCCCAATAATGGGCATGCCTTTCAGAGGGCCATCTGGTACACGAACGAATCCGGGACCATATAAAGCGCCCATACGCTGACCAACAACCGCCTGGATGGAAGCATCTTCTCCCGGAGCCAGTTGTACAATTCTGTCAACACCCGGAGAAAGTGATACCACTTTACTGATGTTACGGGCAAAGTTGATATTCAGATTCCAGGTAAATCCGTTGCTGAAGTGAATCGGCACGGCGTTTAACTGAACTTCTATTCCTTTGTTGGATATTTCACCCGCATTGATTACCTGGCTGCCATATCCGGATGAAGCCGGCGTGGGTAGGGACAGGATCTGGTTCTTGGAACTGGTGCTATAACCGGTTACATCCAATCCGAGTCTTCCTTTGAACAGAGAAACTTCAGCGCCTATTTCAGCGGTACTGCTCTTTTCCGGTTTCAGATTCAGATTATTCAACTGGCCACTTTCAGATACGGAAGGAATTCCGTTATAAAGAGCCTGCTGACCGTATGGCGTGAGGATATTATAAGGATCTGCATCATTACCTGCCTGTGCGTAAGCCAGTCTTAATTTCAACAGATCAATTTTTTCAGACATATTAAAGACCCTGTTGAGCAGAATGCTGGAATTAACAGACGGATAGAAATAAGAGTTGCTGGATGCCGGTAATGTGCTGGACCAGTCGTTACGACCCGTTATATTCAAATAAATCTTACCCTGGTAGTCAGTTTGCAAAAAGGCATATAAACTATTCGTTCTGCGGTGCTCATCATAGGCAGAGTTATTAACGGTAGAACCATTATTGCCCAGGGTGTAAATACCCGGAATAACGAGTGACTGGGTAGAAGCCTGGCGTGAACTACGGAATCTCTCCATAGTATTTCCACCGCCGGATAAATCAAAATGAAAGTCTTTGATGTCCTTTTTAAAATTGATGAGGAAGTCATAGTTGTTTTCCTGGTAACCCAGTGTGGTTTCGCCATATAAACCCTGTGGGTTATTTAAGCTGCTGAAGGCCTTTCTGGTAGGTCTGAAATCATTGAAATAATCCGTTCCTGCCCTGCCCATAATACTCAGATTATCGAGGATCTTATAGGACAATTTAATATTCCCGTAAATCTGATTCTTGATTTGGCCACTCGTGTTCTCATAAGCAGTAAAGAAAGGATTGTCATGAGAGTTGCCATAGTCCTGGGAAAATTGTTGGATACCCTTCAAACCCGGCTGCCAGTAGTTCCGAAGGCTGTTCATATCGATGCTCCTGTCGAACCATACGAATTCATACATGGGGGTTCCATTGTCATAACCCAGATTCGGACGGCTTGTACTTTTGGTATTGGTATAAGTAGCAGCTACGTCGGCAGTTAACCGGTCTGATAATTTATACCCGGATTTTATATTGAAAACATTCCGGGTCAGGTTGTTGTTGGGTACAATGCCCAGTTCCTCATTGTTAGTATAGGAGAACCGGTAATTGGCCACATCATTGCTGCCGGACAATGCCACTGAATTATACCGCGTGTGTCCGGTCACAAAGTAATCCTTCATATTATTCGGATGCGGAATAAAAGGTGTTGGGATGATATCTCCCCGGTTAGGCAGGTTGACATCAGCACCACGGAAACCATTCTTGGTGGGGGAATTGAATTGGGCAATCAATCTTCCGTCCATGGCGGGTCCCCAGCTTTCATCCCAGTCTTCATTAACTCCGTTTGGATAAAGACCGTTATTGCTGTTTCCAAAATTGGAACCCTCGTAGAGGCCATCATTGCCGGCACCGAATGAATTCTGGAATTTTGGCAATAACAATGGGTTTTCCCAGGTATATCCGCTGGTGAGACTCACGCCCATACCTTTTCTGTTCAATCCGGATTTGGTGGTAATAACCAGCGCTCCGCTGGCTGCCCTGGATCCGTATAAAGCAGAGGCTGCTGCCCCTTTCAAAACGTTTACTGATTCAATATCGGCCGGGTTCAGTTCATCCAGCGAACTTCCGTAATCCGGGGTTGAACCACCAGGGTTACTTACCGGATCGTTAGAAACCGGAACTCCATCCACTACAACCAGCGGCTGGTTTTTAAAATAATTCAAAGAAGACTCACCGCGAATGGTAATGCGGGCGCTGCTACCCACGTTGTTTCCGGAAATAATGTTCACACCGGCTACTCTTCCGGATAGGGAATTGACAAAATTATTATCCCGCGCTTCATTCAGAACGGCCCCTTTCACTTCCTGGGTAGCATATCCCAGGGCGGCTTTCTTTTGGGTTATACCCAGGGCGGTTACAACCACCTGGCCTAGTACAGCATTCTTTTCCTTAAGCCTAACCATGATGGAATTTTTTTGACTGGCCTGTTTTACCACAAAGCCCTTATACTCCCCGGGTTCATATCCCAAAAAAGAAAAACTGAAATCATATTTACTGCCAACAGCCAGCCTCCGGAACAGGAAGACACCATTGTCATCTGTAACGGAATAGGAAGTTGTATTGGTTGCTGTGTTCCGGGCCACTACGGTGGCTCCTTGCAACAGCTCCCCTTTTTCTGTCAGCACAGTTCCTGTTACATCAGCCGTAACCGATGACGAAGACTCCTGCGCAAATGAATTTTGACCCAGGAAGAGCAGGATAACTATCCAGCTCCAAAATGCTGCTTTTCTCCTGACTTGCCTCATCATTTGAATCTGACTGCTAAAGTGCGGAACTTCAGATCCGCATTTTTTGACCCGCCGGAGTTGGTTAAGTGGTCGTTTCATGTTTAATGATTAATACTTGTTTTGGTTTGAAAGACACAACAATCTTTTTCCTGCCGCGAGAAAATACCCTGCAGGAATAAAGAATTGTCTTGTTTATTTAGATGGTTGCACCATAAAGCCTTCGTTTATTTGGGTGATCTGCAGGCCATTCATATTGGCAATGACCTTCAGAATAACGGATAGTGAATCTGATTCCAATACCTGACCCGAAAAATACATATCAGACAATTCAGACTTATCATAAACAATAGGCGTATGGTAATGACTGATTAATTTATTGATTACATCGGGTAAAGCGGCATTGTCAAACGTCAACTCCCGGTTGTCGTCTGCGGAAGATGCGTTCTGAATCTTCCGCACCGGTTTTTCGATAGTAAAATGGGAAACGGTTGCCAGGTTCTCCCCGGAATCATACCGCAATTCTTCTCCGGGACTGAGAAAAATTTCCCTGATCCCCGCAGGGTGCGTGCCCGTATGAACAATCACCTTGCCGCTGTATAATTTGACCAACACGCCAATTTCACTTTCCTGTACACTGAAAGAAGTACCCAGTACGGTGGTGGACATATTGCCGGCATAAACAGTAAAGGGCCTTTTTTTATCCCTGGTTACGTCAAAAAAAGCCTGCCCCTGCAGATAAACATCTCTTTTATTGTCTTTAATACCTACAAAGTGTCTGGTATGTCGGATACTACTCCGGGGAAGTAGCGTAACAACGGACCCATCTTCCAGTTTCAGTTTCAGTTTCTGATCCGTACGATTCGTATTCAACTCCCACTCACCGACCCCTTCACCTATTTGTTTGCGCTCTGCGGGATTGTTAAGAGGAATTTTGGAGATGGCCATGGCTCTCTTTTGGGAATCATCGGTGCTTGCCTTCCGGATACCCCAGAAAACCAGCATAACCGAGGCGGCAGCGACAGCGATACGAAGACCGATCCGGAAGAAATTCCGGGATTTATTGTGGGTAAAAGATTTCTTTCTGATTTCCTCTAACATTAACTCCTTGTAACCGGCGGGCAATTCCGATCCGTCATCGGCGTCATCCCAGCTGTCGCCAAGGTATTTCTTCCATACCTCCGGATTCTTCCTGAAATACAGGAATACAGCATCAGCCTCCGCCTTGGTACAGTGGCCGCCCAGGAACTTTTGAATCAGCATCTCCGTAATGTGCATGGAATGGTATCTAGAAACGGGTCCTAAACTGTATACGGGCCGGAGGAGAGATAACCCTTACCTGAAAATAATTTTTTATCGGGCAAGAAAGACCGCTAGCAGGCTGAAGAGGAAAAGCGAAAGGGATTTGATGTGCCGGATGGCCTTGGTAACATGACTTTCCACGGTTTTTACGGAAATGGACAATTCCCTGGCAATTTCCTTATTGGAAAAACCATGCATGGTTTTCAGTAAAATCACTTTTTTGCGAACGGGAGGTAGTTTGGACACCACAACCGATAAATAATCCGATTTTTCCAGTGCAGAAGCCGTTGAAGGGCTTGGCTGGTTCCTTTCGCCGGATCTGTCTTCCCTCAATACCGCATGCATTTTATTCAGGGTGGCTTGTTTCCGGAGATGATCAATCAATACGGATCCGGCAATGGTAAAAAGTTGTGTATTAATGCTGTAGGCATCCTGCAGGGTATGGCGGGAAGACCATAACTTAATAAAGGTCTGCTGTGTTAGTTCCCTGGCATTATCATGTGTACGAACGCGCTTTAAGAAAAAGCGGAAAGTCTTTACATGAAACTCCTCATAAACCTTAACAAAAGCAGCGTCTATTCCCTCTCGTATAGCAGTAATCTCATTCATTCGGAATATAATTTATACGCCTTCAACTACAGCATGCAAATTGCAAAAAGAAATCTTGATACGTAAATTATATAAATGTTAAGCAAAATAGTTTGGCCTCGGGTGGTCAAGATAGGTAAAAGATTTAATTCGGCTTTTAATTTTTTTTTTTGACAGTTCGCCCATAACGCCGTCAGCGCGGTGTTCAGGCCTATGCAAACTATTGCATCCATTAGTCTTTTTAGGCGCAAACGTTTGCTTTTTTTTGCTGCGCCCTCCGTCACCTCCTATTTTATTCGTTCATTTTGATTTTTTCCGTCCATGGTTTCAACTCCGCACTGTCGTATTTTTCCTTTTCCATAAGGTCAATATCGGTATTGATCATCACCATGTCGCCCGCAGTCAGTTTCTCCGGAGTATTGTCTGAACTGGAGTGATACGTCCGGCTCACTGTTAATTCACCCCGAATCAGATCGACTTCCTCGCCGGGTTGGGCCGGAAAACCTTCCGCCTTAAAAACAGCGGTGGAAGAATTGACTACCGTAATCAGGGCACGCGTATGCAGGGTGAATGGTTGCTTATCGAGGGCGGCAACCTCGAAAAGAGCCTCTCCCTCCAGGAACACGTCCCTGTTCCTGCTATTGAATCCTACCGGAATCCGGACAACAGAAGAAGCGCCCATCAGCACCTTTGAGCCATCAGGCAAATGGAGATCGGTACGCCATGCGGTTCCGCTTATATAAATCGTCTCCCCGCCCTTCCCGGTCGATTTTACCGCAACCGGCCGGTGATTACAGCCCACCGCCGGCAGTAAAAAATAAAGCAGTATTATTCCTGTTCTCATGGATATGGTTTATGTTCAAAATATTGATGAAACGTTGAATCTATCACCGGTCCGGGTGGATTTTTATCCAGCAATTTCCCCTCTCTATTAAAAAAAAGGTAATGCGGAATAGAAAAAACATCCGGAGCGCCCCATATCAGGGTCGTCAAATCATCCCTCAGGTGCTTATTTGCCCGGATATGATTTCCGGAAAGTTGTTTGCTTTTAATCATTCCTCTCCACTTTTCATCAAGATCTTCTTTGTCAATAGAGAGATATATCAAGGCTATTTGTTTTTTTGTAAGAAATGAATAAAGGCTATCGCTGTATTTAAATTCTTCCAAACAAGGTTCACACCAGGTTGCCCACACATCTATAAAGACCGGCCTTCCCCGGAAGATTTCCAGCAGCTGCTTCACTGAATTAATCTGAGAAAAATTATCGATTATTTTTACCGAGCTGTCTCCGGGAATAAAAATCTCAGCAAAGCGGGCCACTTCCATTAAAGGTTTCCCTTTAATTTGTATGGAATCCGGGTGCACAAAGCAGGAGACAAGAACAAATAACAGATTTTTCATTTAAAAATAAAATGGATGAAGCATGGAATAGACCTGCCTGGCAACCCGCACGCCAATATCGCGATAAGATTTAATATGGCCCCATTAATTTCGGCAATAGCCCCTTCCATAGTCTATGTTTATAAAACAATTATATTTGTAAAATTTTCGCAATGAATCTGCACGAATACCAGGCCAAGGAATTATTGAAAAAATATCATGTTCTTGTTCAGGAAGGCATTCCGGTGGATACCGCCAATGCGGCCGAAGAGGCTTATAAGCAGATCAAGGTGCAGACGGGGAATTCCTTTGCCGTAGTGAAAGCCCAGATCCATGCGGGCGGACGCGGAAAAGGAAAGATCAGGGGAACGGAACAGCGTGGTGTGGCTGTTGCAAAAAATGCGGAAGACGTAAGAAATTTTGCTTCAAATATCCTGGGGGGAACCTTGGTAACCATACAAACCGGGGAAGCCGGAAAAGTAGTTCATAAAGTGCTGGTGGCCCAGGACGTATATTACCCCGGAGCGAATCCGGTAAAAGAATTTTATCTCTCCATTTTACTCGATCGCGCCAAAGGCCAGAATGTAATCATGTACAGTACCGAAGGCGGTATCGATATAGAAGAAGTGGCGCATAAAACCCCGGATAAAATTTTTAAGGAATGGGTGTTCCCGGGAGGTCCGCTACAGGCCTTCCAGGCAAGGAAGATCGCATTCAACCTCGGTCTGTCCGGAGAAGCTTTTAAAAGCTGCGTAAAATTTGTCAGCAATCTGTACAGCGCTTACGTCGGGCTTGATTGCAGCATGCTTGAAATAAATCCATTGTTTAAAACCAGTGACGAAAAGATCATTGCGGTGGATTGCAAGATGAACCTGGATGACAATGCGCTGATGCGCCATCCGGACCTGGAGGCCCTCCGGGACATCAGCGAAGAGGATCCGACAGAGGTGGAAGCCGGAAAATACAACCTCAACTTTGTCAAACTGGACGGAAACGTCGGGTGTATGGTCAACGGAGCCGGACTGGCGATGGCAACCATGGATATGATCAAACTCAGCGGCGGCGAACCCGCCAATTTCCTGGATGTGGGTGGCAGCGCCAATGCACAGACGGTGGAAGCCGGATTCCGCATCATCCTGAAGGACCCAAAAGTAAAAGCAATACTCATTAATATATTCGGCGGAATTGTTCGCTGCGACCGGGTGGCGCAGGGCATAATTGATGCCTATCATTCCATCGGCACCATCAAGGTACCCATCATTGTTCGCCTGCAGGGAACCAATGCGGAAGAAGCCAAGAAACTGATTGAAGAGAGCGGACTGAAAGTGCAATCCGCCATTTTATTAAGTGAAGCGGCAGCCCTGGTGAACAAGGCTGTGGCATAAGCCCTTTAGTCTTTTACAAAGTTCCTGGGCAGGTGCGAACCAAGCACCTCCACCTTTACCCGTACAATACCGCGTCCCGTATAACTCAACCGGCGGGCGGCAGCCCGGCTTAAATCGACGAGACGGCGATTTTTTGGATGCATTCGGTCGTTGACGCGCAGAATGACTGACTTCCTGTTTCTCTGGTTGGTAATGCGTACCCAATTATTCATCGGAATGATGTTGCTTGCCGCTGAAAGCTTCTGTTGGCTGAATATTTCCCCGCAGGCCGTTTTTCTTCCTTCAAATTTGTTGGCGTAATAGCTGGCCGTTCCGTAGTGGGTCGCGTACTTTTTAACCGGAACTGCAGCATGCTTCTTTGCCCTGTGTTTTACAGCATGCGGAGAGGCATGCGTTTTTTGCTGGGCCTGCAACAGGAATACAGCAGCGAGCAATCCGGTGAGGATGATGATTTTTTTCATGAGGATTGAGTTGAATGTACAACGCACAGTTGTGCATTGTCCACAGCCCATTTACTCAACGCTTTTATTTGCAAAATATTTTTGGCTTAAATAGCGGTCCTCATCGTAAATATCCTCATAAAACCTGATCCGGCCGTCTATTCCCTCACAGGTGAAATAACGCATGAACAACGGAAGTTTCTGGAATCCGCTGACCACATGCTTTTCCTGGCGGGCTACCCAGGCCTTCAGCGTGTCGGAAGGATATTTCAGGGTATCCTTTCTGACCAGGAAATTGGCGAATTTCTTCCATTCTTTCATCCGTACACATCCATGGCTGATGGCCCGGTAAGATTTGCCAAACATCCACCGCACATTGGTATCGTGCAGGTAAACACTGTACTTATTCCTGAAATTAAATTTAATTACCCCCAGGGAGTTATCGTCTCCCTGTTTCTGTTTGATCAGATAAGGGAAATGGTTTCTGTTGAGCCTGGACCATTTTATCGTATGGGGGTCCAGCACACTGTCATTTTTGTCTACCACCATCAGGTTTTCCTTATCCAGATAATCCACATTTTCCAGAATCCTCGGCAGCATCTCCTTAAAGATAATACTGTAAGGCACGGTCCACTGCGGCATCGTGATGAAATTCGAGATTTCGCTGGTCAGCACAGGCGTCCGCGTCTGGGGACCTCCAACTATCACCCGCGAAATAAACACAATTGAATCGTGATCCCGGACTTCGAGATAATACGACGGCAGGTTCACCCACACATAGGTTTCGGGTAACGAATCCGGCAGGTGTTTATAACGGTCAAGGGTAATCGCTATGCGTTTGAATTTTTCCTCGTCCGTGTTATTTAGCTTATCAATCAGCGGATCGGAAATTCTTCCGGTCAGTTTAAACCCGTATTTCTTTTGATATTTCCGGATGGCGATTTTAAATCCCGATGTATCCAGTGCCGGCGTACTGTCTGCCAGGTTCCCGGTTTCTTCCAGGCGTTTCTGAAATAATTTAAAAAAAGCGACGGAATCAGTATAAGGATAAGGAAGATAAGTATAAGGGGTAAAGCTGGCGCCGGCCAGGAATTCCGGAATATAGGCTTTCAGCGAGTCGTAACCCGGATATTTGGGTTCGAAGCCATGCAATACCGAATCTGTATTTCCCTGTTGAAGCGCATTCCGAAGGGCGCTGGTATAGACCAGATCGGATAATACTGAATCGGTTCTCAGGGTCACGCTGTCAAACGGTATCCGGCCATGCTTAAGGTCTTTGACCAGTATGAAGAAAGCATCCGTCATGAGCAGATCCGCCCTGGCCCACAGAGTCGCATTTTTCCTGGCATTACTGTCCGCCTGAAAAACACGCTGAATAAAAGAAAGCAAACGATAATGATAGTCGTTCGGAAATAATCCGAGAAAACGGCCATCCCGGATAAAATTCAGCAGGGAATCACCGGCAGGTAATGTCTGGTCCTCCCTGAACCATAACGGGCGGAACTGGTTGGCTTCGTAAAAACTATCCACCAGCACGGGGAAGGAAAAATTCACGGTATCATTTAACCTCCCCTTGTTTTCTTTCAGAAAAGCCAGGGTACTGCGGATATCTTCGGAAGTTCTTTCGGAAAGTTTAACCGGATTGACCACGATGTCCTTTCCCGGAGGTTTGTTACGGTTATTTTTACATTGAACAAGGAACAGGGAGGAAATAATAATCACCCAAAAAATAATACTGCGTTGTCTCATCTGTGTGAACCTGGGTTGAATAACTGAATAGAGCGTACCGGATCTTTAAAGAAACGACTAATTACATCAAAAACAAAATATTGACATAAGCGGCCTTCCAGTGGTTAGTATCAAGGATTTTTCCAATACGGCGTATCAAGATTTTATGGCGCTGGATCCGCAGATTTTAAAGCACATGCCACTGTCCTCCGGTTATATTTTCGGAATGATTTTTGGAATCCTTTGCTCGAGCAGAAGAAAATCTGCCAGCACCACAGCGGTTACCGCTTCCAGCACCACGGGTACACGCAGAGCGATGCAGAGATCGTGCCGCCCCTTCACCGAAAAATTTTCCATTTCACCGGTTTCCCAATTGAGGGTATGCTGTTCGCGGGGTGTGGAAGACGTTGGCTTAATGGCTATACGCAACACCAGATCATTGCCATTGCTAATTCCGCCCACGACACCACCGGCATGATTGGTGAGGGTTTTACCTTCTTTATTCTGAATGGCATCGTTGTGGTCCAGACCAAACATTTTTGCAGCTGCAAATCCGGTTCCGAATTCAACACCCCTGACTGCCGGAATGGCGAAGGCGATATGGGCGATCTGGGATTCCACGCTGTCAAAAAATGGCTCGCCCAAAGAAGCCGGCAGATCATGCACCCTGCATTCCACAATACCGCCAACCGAATCCTTGGCGTCGATGGCCCTTTGCAAACCCGCTTCCAAATCGGCCATGCCGCCGATTTCGGTGATCTTTGCTTCCACTTCCGTGTGCACGGTTTTTAATAATTTCTTTGCAATCACTCCGGCGGCAACCAGCGCCACGGTGAGCCGGCCGCTGAAATGACCGCCCCCGCGATAGTCCTCAAAACCGCCAAATTTCTGATGGGCAACAAAATCAGCATGTCCCGGCCTGGGAATGGCCCTTAATTTTTCGTAATCAGATGACCGGGTATTATTATTTTCAAAGAGAATGGTAATGGGTGCGCCCGTGGTTTTGTGGTTGAAGATCCCAGTCTTAAACAAGGGCAGATCCAATTCCTGACGGGGTGTTGTTCCCTTTTGAATGCCTCCTTTTCTTCTATCTGTATCCTTCTGAAAATCGGCCACAGTCAGGGAGAGTCCTGCCGGGCAGCCATCTATAACCACACCCACGACCTCTCCGTGGGATTCGCCCAAAATGGTTATTCTGAAAAGACGGCCAAAAGAGTTCATACGATATAATCTATATGACGTTAAAAAATCTTGTCTAAAACATGAATGGATGCTCCCAGCTTTTCGAGATCCCCGAAAAACTCAGGATACGATTTATTGATCGCATCAGCCTTTTCTATCAGGACCGGACCGTTTGCCCTCAGGGCAGCCACTGCCGTAGCCATCGCTATCCGGTGATCATGATGAGAATGGACCGAACCCGCATTCAGTTCCTGTGTTCCCTGAATACCCATGGTATCTTCGTTC
This sequence comes from Chitinophagaceae bacterium, assembly GCA_041691395.1. GTDB lineage: Bacteria > Bacteroidota > Bacteroidia > Chitinophagales > Chitinophagaceae > Puia. The sequence goes on along the minus strand of JBEPUT010000004.1, from coordinate 95,933 downwards.
AGCAGGATGGGCACCCCCAGTTTGGCAAACTCTTCCTGAAGGGCCAGCCCGCGGTTGCTTTCTTTATGCGCAAGCCGGTTCACGCCTTTTATGAAACTGGATCCGGTGCAGCAGGATGCGAGTGCAACCAGGGGTGGGAAAAGATCCGGACAATCCGTTGCATCAAAATGAAACCCTTTCAAAATCACCGGGTGGTCCGCGCCTGCGCTGACCTCCGTTTTGGAAATCTGCAGGGGCACCCCCGCGTCCCTCAGGGCCTGGAGTATGGCCCTGTCTGCCTGGGTGGAGTCAGAATCCAGTCCCCGGATCCTGCAATGGCCGGCGATGGCTGCGGCCACCAGTAAAAAGGCCGCCCCGCTCCAGTCTCCTTCCACATCGTATTCAATAGTCCCATCCGGCTTAACATGACTTTCTTTTGAAAAATAAAAAGACGCATACTGGCGGTTCTCCGGAACCTTCAACCCGAAATCGCGCATAACCTTCAGCGTGAGATCAATATAGGGGCGGCTTTTCAGATTGGTCACTTCGATGGAAACATCTTTGGCACCGGCGGCTGAATAAGCCATCAGCAATCCCGTAAGGAACTGAGAGCTCAGGGAACCGTCTGTGCGGATATTGGCGGGTACCAGCGGACCTTTCAATTGCAGGGGAAGTTTGCCCAGGTTTGATTGCACGTCTATGCCCAGTAGCGGAAACACCCTGTCAAAGAAATCCATGGGCCGGCTCAGTAGGCTGCCTTCACCTTCCATAGTGATCTGGTGTGCGCTGAGTGCCGCCAGTGGCGCAAACATCCGGATCCCCAGGCCGCTTTCGCCGCAATTCACAAAATCATTTACCGGTCTAATACCCCGGCTGCTGATGTGCAGGGAACCATCCCTGAAATTTTCTACAGTGGCTCCCAGTGCGCGGATAACCCCGATGGCCGCATGGTCGTCGTTGGAAGAACCCGGATTCCTGATGATGCTGTCACCGGCAGAAATCAGGGCAGCAGCACAGGCCCTCTGCATTGAACTTTTGGAAGCGGGCGCAGACAGGGAACCGTGGATGGAAGAAGGCGAAATGATAACGTTCATCTTATTTTATCTGGCTCTCGAAATGGAATAAATGAGTTTTTCCAGCTGTTTCATGGGAATGGGCTTCACCACCGCGTGGCCGATTTTCTGCAGCAGTACATAATTCATGATGTCCCGCGTTTTCTTTTTATCCATGCGCATGAGTTCCATGATTTTCCCGAAATCCATGTGCAGGTCCGTCGGCAGTCCATATTTCTCCAGCAGGGCAGTAACCCGGGCCGTTTCTTTAAAATCCAGCAGTTCCTCTGAAATCAGGCAGGCCGCTTTGATTCCGATGGCAACGGCATGACCATGGGGAAGCTTATAGGTATTTTCCACAGCATGACCGAGGGTATGACCGAAATTCAGCAGCTTCCGGTCGCCGGTTTCAAATTCATCTTTCAAAATAACTGCCGATTTGATCATCACATTTTTCCGGATTAATGCGGACAACGCTTTTTTATTTTTCCGGTAATGCGCCAGGGAATTCTTTTCCAGTTCCTTAAACAGGATTGCATCTCTAATAGCCGCATGTTTGATCACTTCAGCAAAACCATTTATCCATTCTTCAGGAGGCAGGGTTTGCAGCAGGTTGATATCGTAATATAAAAACCGGGGCTGACGGATCGTTCCGACCAGGTTTTTGAAATGGCCGACATCAATGCCGTTCTTTCCACCGATGGAGGCATCCACCATGCCCAGCACCGAGGTAGGAACAAATCCAAATGTAATTCCGCGCATATAAACGGATGCGGCATATCCGCTGATATCCGTCACCACGCCGCCGCCAACGCCAACCACTACGGTTTTCCGGTCAGCGCCGTATTCGATGAGCTGGTCAATGACCCGGTCGATGGTCTGCTGCGTTTTATACGACTCTCCCGGCGGGATAATGATTGTTCCGGATCCCTTGAAATATTTTTTATGCAGGTCAAAAACATGCTGGTCGGTGATGAACACGGTATGTTCCTTATCCGTAACCTTGTTGATCTGGGCAAAGGATGCATCAAAATAACAGGTTGTTCTGGAAGAAGAAAAGGAAAATGTTTTTTTTTGCATACCTGAATTAAGTTTATGAATTCATCACTTTATTCTGGTGGTTGATACTCTCCATGTGCACGGCATCAAAATACCGGGTTATGAATTCCTTGCTCAGACCGAGCTTGTCTCCTTTTTTAAAGGCTCTTTCCAGTATGGCGTTCCAGCGGTTGGTCTGCAGGATCGTGATGTTATTTTCATTTTTATACAAACCGATCTTTTCGGAAATTTTCATGCGTTCGCCGATAATCTGCATCAGTTCATCATCGAGGTGGTTGATCTGCTGCCTTAATTTTTCCAGTGCGGTATGGTATTCTTCAGACGCCACGTCTTCTTTTCTCCAGCGGATGCTGTCGAGCATCTCCGCCAGCCTCCCTGGTGTCACCTGTTGTTTCGCATCGCTCCAGGCTTTATCGGGATCAACATGGCTTTCGATGATCAGTCCGTCAAAGTCCAGATCAATAGCGGTCTGGGCAACATCCAGCAGAATATCCCGCCTTCCGCAAATATGTGAAGGGTCGTTGATGAACAGCATTTCAGGAAACCGACGCTTCATTTCAATGGCCAGGTGCCACATGGGGGCGTTGCGATATTCTGAATTTCCATAGGAACTGAATCCCCGGTGAATGAGCCCGATTTGTTTGATGCCGGCCTTAGCCACACGTTCCACCGCGCCGATCCAGAGTTCCAGATCAGGGTTGATCGGATTTTTAATCAACACCGGAACATCCGCACCTTTCAGTGCGTCGGCCACATCCTGCACGCTGAATGGATTCACCGTTGTTCTGGCTCCCAGCCAGAGCACATCAACTTCAAAATGAAGCGCATCTCCCACCTGCTTGGCGGTGGCCACTTCCACGGCTACCGGTATACCGGTAACTTTCCTGGCGTTCTGCAACCAGGGCAGACCCTTGGTTCCGATGCCTTCAAAACTGCCAGGCCTGGTGCGTGGTTTCCAGATCCCCGCGCGCATGATGTCAACCTTGCCGGTACGTTGTAACTGCACGGCAGTCTCCATTACCTGCTCCTCCGTTTCTGCACTGCAGGGACCGGAAATAATCAAAGGCCTTTTGATCCAGGCCTGTTGGGTAATTTCTTTCATTGTTTTAGTTTCTGTCATATAGGTCCAATTTGAGAATTTGAGGATTTGAAAATTTGAAAATTACAAAGCACAATCATTTAATAATTAGAAAATTTGATCATTAAGAAATCTTCCAAATAATTTGAAAATTCATTCTTCCTTCATTTTCAAATTTCCAAATTTTCAAATTAGCTATCGACTATTCGCATCATTCATCCTTATCCTCCTACCCCTGTAATTTTTGCCATCTATGGCGCGGATCATCTGCGGAGCCGACTTCCGGTCGATCTCCAGCCAGCTGTTCATTTCTTTCATATCGATCTTTCCCAGCACATCTTTTTTCAGTTCGCTCATATCCAGCACAAACTGAAGAAAACTGGCTTTATAAAAGCCATCCTTGGTGCCCAGGTTCACAAACAATTTCACAAAATCGCCATCGCCGGCAGAAAATGTTTTCCGTTGCCTGTCCTGCCCGATCGGGATGCGTTCCCTTTGTCCCCGCACGGGTGCATCCCGCTGCGGTGCCCTTACATTAAGATCTTCCGCATTTTCATAATATTTTAGAAAGCGGTCGAATTCCATGGCGGCCACCCGCTTCAAAACTTCTTCCTTACTAATATCAGCAAACTTATCAGCCAGCATGGGAACATAGGTTTCATAGTCCCCGTGACTGATATCCGCCTGCAATAATTTTTCCATAAAATGAAAGAACTGCTTACGGCAAACATCTTTCCCGGTTGGGACTTCCACCTTACGGAAAGGCACCTGCACGATGCGTTCGATCTGGCGCAATTTTCCAATTTCGCGGGAATGGATAATGGAAAGGCAAATACCCGTATTTCCCGCCCGACCCGTTCTTCCGCTCCGGTGGGTGTATACTTCCACATCATCGGGTAATTCATAATTGATCACATGGGTGATGCCTACAACATCAATACCCCGGGCAGCCACGTCTGTGGCAATCAGGAGCTGCAGGGTTTTATCCCTGAATTCGCCCATCACCTTATCACGCTGTTGCTGGGTGAGATCGCCATGCAGGGCATCGATATCATATCCCTCGCGGGTTAATTTTTCGGCGATATTTTGTGCATCGGCCTTGGTTCGGGTAAAGATGATGCCATAAATCCCGGGATTAAAATCGATCAGCCGCTTCAGCGCCTCAAAACGGTGATGCGCATTGGTGATGAAATACTGGTGGTCGACCATTTTATTGGCCGTGTTCGTTTTTCCCACCGTGATCTCGTGGGGTTCTTTCATGTATTTCCGGCTTACCCGCTTGATCTCCACCGGCATGGTTGCGCTGAACAGCCAGGTGGCATCACGCTTAGGGGTATTCTTCAGGATGAATTCTATATCGTCCTGAAAACCCATATTCAGCATTTCATCCGCTTCATCCAACACCACATATTTGATTTCTTCCAGGTTAATGGCCTTTCGTTCAATCAGGTCTATCAATCGGCCGGGTGTGGCCACCACAATGTGTACGCCCCTGCGCAGGTCCCTGATCTGCATGCCGATGGAAGTACCCCCGTAAACGGCCAGCACCTGCACGATGGGCATGAATTTTTTAAAAAGTTCTATCTCACTTACAATCTGGAGGCAAAGCTCCCGGGTAGGGCAGACCACGAGCGCCTGTGGAAACCGTTGCTCCGGATTCAATAGCTGCAACAGGGGAAGCCCGAATGCGGCGGTTTTCCCGGTTCCTGTCTGGGCCAGACCCACGAGGTCTTTCGTACCGCTTAGTAAAACAGGAATGGCTTGCTCCTGTATGGGGGTGGGTTGGGTAAATCCAAGTGCCGCAACGGCTTGCAGCAACTCTGCTTTTAAACCTAACCCTTCAAATGTGCTCATACTGTTCAAAAATTTTGCGCAAAGGTACGATTTCTGTGCGAAGAGGCTTTGGGCCTATGTGTTGATGTGAAAATGCGGGAATGTGAAAATGCGTTAAAAATGCACCACATTTTCACATCAGCCCATTATCTCAAAATCCGCTTAATCTTATTCGCATTCTCCATCAGTTCCTTCAGATAGGTATAATTTTCCTTTTCCAGGCAGCTTTTGAATTTTTTTAACTGCGAAATGTGTTCATTCAGTACATCCAGTACATTTTCACGGTTCTGCATAAAAATCGGGGCCCACATGGACGGGCTGCTTTTTGCCAGCCGTACGGTACTCTCAAAACCACCGCCGGCTAGTTCGAAAATGGCGTTTTCTTCCCGCTCCTTTTCCAATACGGTGTTTGCCAGGGCAAAAGAAGTGATGTGGGAAATGTGGCTGACATAAGCAGCGTGCACATCGTGACTCCCGGAATCCATATACACCAGCGGCATCCCCAACACGGTATAGATCTTTTCCATGGTGGCTAGCGCATCCGGGGCCGATTTTTCTTTTTCACAGATAACACAGGACCTTCCCCGGAAGGCATCGTGCACGGCTGCTTCCGGTCCGCTGTACTCCGTTCCCCACATGGGATGCGTTGCCACAAACCGGGCGCGCATCGGGTGGTTCGCCATTTCATTGCAGAGTGCATGTTTGGTAGAACCGGCGTCTGCCACCAATTGCTCTTCCGTGATCAAATCCATGATGGTTCTCATGACCGGAAGGGTTGCATCCACGGGAATGGCCACGTAAATCAAATCACTTTGCCTTACCGCTTCTTCCAGTGGAAGCACTTCATCCACAATACCCAGATCAAGTGCCCTCTGCGCACTGGCTCCGGTGCGGCTCACACCGATTACCTTACCTGCCAGCTGATGGTCTTTCAGGGCCAGACTGAAGGATCCGCTGATCAGACCCACCCCTACAATGGTTACGGTATTAAACATGCTGTGTTAATTTTAAGATGCCCGCCTGTCTGATCCGTTCAATACTTTCCCGAATGTTTTCCTCCGGAGCACATAAGCTCACCCGCACATAGTCATCTCCCGCGCTGCCAAAAATACCTCCTGGCGTAATGAATACACGGGCATGGGTTAATACCAGGTCACTCAGCGCATAGCCGTCTTTTATTTTTTCGGGAACCTTTGCCCAAACAAACAAACCCACCTGTTTTTTCGAATACCGGCAACCCAGTTCATCCAGCATGGCTTCCACCGCCACCCTTCTTTTCCGGTAAATGACATTGACCTGGTTGTACCAGGCTGCCGGAAGAGACAACGCTTTGGCTGCCGCCAGCTGCACCGGAAGAAACATGCCGCTGTCCATATTGCTTTTGAACCGCAACACTTCGTCTATTCGTTGCCGTGAGGCCATAAGCATGCCCACGCGCCAGCCGGCCATATTGTGCGATTTGCTCAGGGAATTCAGCTCGATCACATGGTCCTTTGCACCTTCCACCCGAAGCATGCTCAGGGGCTCCTCATTCAGGATAAAGCTATACGGATTATCATGGACCAGTAAAATCCGGTTTGCCGCCGCAAAAGCAACCAGGTTTTCGAATAGTTTTTTATCGGGCAATTGTCCCGTTGGCATTTGCGGATAATTCACAAACATCAGCACCCCATCCTGGCTCGATCTCTTTTTTGCCAGCAGGTTTTTCAATTCTCCAAAGTCGGGCAACCAGTTATTTTTTTCTGTCAGATGATAGGGTGTTACACTGCCTCCGGCCAGAGCAGCAGCACTGCGGTAGGTGGGGTAACCCGGATTGGGAATAAGCACTGTATCTCCGGGATTGATATAGGTCATACAGATGTGCATGATGCCTTCCTTGGAACCTGCCAGAGGCAGGACCTCCTGTTCGGGATCCAGATCCACGCCGTACCATTGCTTATACCAGGCAGACATGGCCTTTCTGAGCACCGGTGAACCTTTGTAACTCTGGTAACTGTGCGCGTTGGGCTTCATGCTTTCCTCGTTCAAAACGCGTATCACGTCGGAATGCGGAGGCTGGTCAGGACTTCCGATGCCCAGACTGATGATGTTTTTCCCCTCCCGGTTGAGTTGTTCGATTTCCCGCAATTTACCGGAAAAATAATACTCCCCGATTCCATGCAGCCGTTGTGCTGTCTGTATCATTTCGTTGATGGCTTTGCCCTCCGGAGCTTCAGCGAAGGAAGGTGTAAATAAAATTCTATCAATCAGCCCTCCTTCGCTGAAGCTCCGGAGGGCAAGGCATTATCCCACGCTTTCTCCTTTCCGGTAAACACCATAAATTTTAAGTTCTGATGTTTCCGGCCTGATGATTTCAATCACCTCTTCAAACTGATCCAGGGAATCAAATTCCATGTCTGCATGAAAGCTGTACTTCCAGTCGCTGCCCGGAATCGGATAAGACTGCAGTTTACTCAGGTTTATTCCGCCGCCCGCGATCAGGGTAAGCACCCTGGCCAGGCTCCCCCTGGAATGATCCGTATGAAAAGTAACCGATGCCTTATTGGCCTCTTTCACCTCCTGCACGGTGTCCTTTCTCTGCAGGATCAAAAAGCGGGTATAATTGTTCTGCATGGTATGGATATCCGTCGCAATCAGGTCAAGGTCAAAAAGCCGGGAAGCCAGTACGCTGGCAATGCCGGCGATGTGTTTGCTTTTGCGCTGATGAATGTGTTTGGCACTGAGCGCCGTGTCTTCCGTCTCTACCAGTTTCCAATCATGCTGATTTAGATAATCCATACACTGCAGAATGGCCATCGGATGGGAATGTACTTCGTGTATATCCTTCAGCGTTACGCCAGGATTAACGAGCAGGTTCTGCCTGATCTGCAAATAAATTTCTCCTGAAATCTGCAGATCGCTGTTACGCAGCAGGGAATAATTGGGAAGAATGCTGCCGGCGATGGAATTCTCAATGGCCATAACGGCGGCATCACAAGCGGTTTTGTCGCCTGCTGCCCTGATCACTTCCTGAAACCGGGCACAGGCCAGAATTCCGATATGCTCCCCGAAAAGGATACGGGCCGCTTCCTGATGAAAGCTGCCTTCATATCCCTGAATGGCTACCCGCTGTATTTGTTGCTGCATATAATAAAAAAAAATCCCGGTTTTTGACCGGGATTGTTATTGTTAAAAATTCAATTTAGTTGGTGATTAACAAAAGCCTTCCCGGTCTACCGGTAAAATAGAAAAAATAAAAAATAAAAAAACGGTATGCTTTTGCGTTGGACATTTTCGTAGTCAAAAATAATCACTTCGGACGAACCGGCAAAGTTTTATTTTTTGTCTTCATGAAAGAAAGTTGACCGTCAACCCATCTACTCTCCAGGTCTATTGCGCTCAATCGCCTCCACCAAACGGAAGAGGTGAAATGGTTTAAAGACCCGCCAGTCGGGCTGGTTCAGCAGGTCAATACACCCGTCCAGTTTGGCTCTGCGGAAATCGTACTGGGTTTGTTCGGGCATATTAATACAGACCACCCAGCCTTCATTCTCTTTCACCTCCTCGCTCCATTCCTCATAATAATCCCGGTCGCCGCTGTGAAAATTGAGCACATTTTCTGCGATCAGGATAAATTTAAAGATGCCCTGAAGCATAAACCGGTCGCCCACTTCCCTTTTCAGGTTCATGATGTCGTTTTCTATGGCATCGTTCCATTCCCCAATCAATTCCATGATCACGTATTTCTCTTCATAATCAGCCAGAAGCACTTTCAGGTACAGGGTGTGTGATCCAAAATCATCCCACTGCGGATGGATCAGGTAATTATAAATGGCCAGACTGAACTCAAATTCGGAGTATACCCTTCCGAAAAAAGGTGACCGGTCATCTTCTTCGCTCACATAAATATGGCGCCAGTTAAAGAAGGGCTCGATGTCGTGCATGATGTTACAACCTCTTTGTGTTAATTGATGACGGATGACCGTCATCCCTCATCCTTTACTATTCTCCGCCGCCCGCTTCACACTCCCGTATTTCAGCAACAGTGCTTTTGCTTTTTCATACTCCCTGATGCCGGTTTGGTTCATCAGCATCCGGGTTCCGCGGTCTATCAGCTTACTGTTGGTCAGTTGCATGTTCACCATCCGCGTATCTTCCACCCGGCCGATCCGGATCATCACGGCCGTGGAGATCATATTCAGCACCAGCTTCTGGGCGGTACCGCTTTTCATGCGGGTGCTTCCGGTAACAAACTCAGGACCAACCACCACTTCCACGGGGTAATCAGATACTGCCGCAAGGGGCGTACCCCGGTTGCAGGTAACACAACCCGTAGTGATATTATTTTCCCGGCAGGTTTCCAAAGCGCCGATCACATAGGGTGTGGTACCGCTGGCCGCAATACCAATGACCAGATCTTTTTCGCAAATCTCGTATTCCTTCAGATCCAGCCAGCCCTGGCTACGGTCATCTTCCGCATTTTCAACCGGCGTGCGGATGGCCTCTTCACCGCCGGCAATCAGCCCGATGATCAGTCCGTAGGGCATTCCGAAAGTTGGCGGAATCTCGCTGGCATCCAGGATACCGAGCCTGCCGCTGGTTCCCGCACCCAGATAAAACAACCTGCCTCCGCCCAGCATCCTGTCCGTAATGCGTTCCGTGAGTTTTTCAATCTGCGGTATCGACCTGCCCACAGCAACCGGCACCAGGCGGTCTTCCTTATTCATCAGGGTCAGCAATTCGTGAACGCTCATCTTTTCCAGATTTCTGTACTGCCCCTGTTCTTCGGTAATTTTTTCGAATCCCATTAGCTTGATTTATGATAAGCGATCAGACCGTCCATCGGCTTGCGCAATATTTTACCTAACTCCCATTTATAGGTACTGCAAAGTTCTTTCAGAATATCCTGAAATCCATGGGCAACGCTGCCGACAAAATGTACCGGTAATTTCCATGTTTCCGGGTATTTACAAAGGTGGTTGAAGAAGAAATCCTGGAGACCGTCTTCAATGATGTTCTCAATCATATAATGACCCCGGTTTTTGGCAAGGAACATGGCAAAAGCGGCAATATACCGGTTGGGTAGCGGCTTTTTATATACATTGTCCAGGATGTCATCTGCATCCGTATGGTACTCGTGGTCAAACCTGGCGGCGAGGTCCTCATCAAAGGTTTTATACAGGTAATACTGGAGAACCATTCTCCCCAGATAAGCGCCGCTGCCCTCATCACCGAGCACATAGCCCAGTCCGGGACTGTTTTTTACGATATGTCGGCCATTGTAATACCCGGAATTGCTCCCCGTTCCCAGGATGGCCACTATGCCTTTCTCGTTTCCGCAAACTCCCCGGCCTGCACCCGTCAGGTCATTTTCCACTTCGGCCTTTGCCTTCGGAAATACCTTTTTCAGTGCCCTTTTCACCTGCGCCTTATTAGAGGCCGCCGTACAGCCCGTTCCATAAAAGAATATGGCGGAAGGCCATTCATTTTTCATAGCGGGCAAAAGTTCCCGCTCCATCATGTCGGCAAGCTGAGCCTCATTTAAAAAATAGGGGCTCGCCCCCTGGGTTTCTATAATCTTTTTTTTATCTCCCTGAAGCAGGCACCACTCGCATTTTGTGGATCCGCTGTCGGCGATCAGTATACTCATTCATTCTTATTTTATCCGTTGAAATAGCCGGGACGAAGATATAATGCAATTTTTGACAAACCATTCATCCTGAACTTTCCATCTGGTTCGGCTCATTTGCTTAATTTGCAGCCCACTACGGAGAAATCAAATACATGAAAAAACTCAAAGTATGGCTACCCCTGCTGTTTGCGGTGACCATGATTCTGGGAATGCTGATTGGGTTCAGGCTCTATCCCAATGTCAGTACCGGCGGATTCTTTAAAACGGGAAAGCTGAACCGGGTACAGGAAGTGCTCGACATCATCAGCAATAAGTACGTGGATACGGTATATAAGGATTCCATGAGTGAAGAAGCCATTGAGGGCATCCTTGCCCATCTGGATCCGCATTCCTATTTTATTCCGGCGATGGACAGGGAAGAAATGAATGAGGACCTCGAGGGAAACTTTGAGGGCATCGGGGTTGAATTCCAGATCCTTAACGATACCGTAAACGTCATCAATGTTTTAGCCGGCGGCCCCAGCGATAAAGCGGGTCTGCAGGTAGGCGATCAGTTTATCAAAGTGAACGATTCCCTGGTGGCCGGCAATGGTATTACCGCAGAACGGATCAAAAAACTGCTGAAAGGCCCGGGGGCCAGCATCGCTCATTTGAATATGCTGCGTGAACAAAACATGAAAACGTTTGACGTTACCCGCGGAAGCATTCCCCTGCCCGCCATCGACGCAGCCTATATGCTGAACAAGGCGTCGGGATATATCCGCATCAATAAATTTTCAAGAACCACCTACGACGAATTCCTGGATGCCCTTCAGAAATTATTGAAACAGGGCATGCAGAAGTTGGTGTTGGATATCCGGGATAATGGCGGCGGCATTGTGGATGAAGCTGTGAACATGGCGGATGAATTCCTGGGAAACGACGAACTCATCGTTTATACGGAAGGCAGAAAAAGCCCCCGGAAAGAATACCATGCCCGGAGACCCGGCAATTTCGAAACCGGAAAGCTGATCCTGCTGGTGGATGAAGGAACCGCTTCCGCCAGCGAGATACTGGCCGGGGCGTTGCAGGACTGGGACCGGGCCACCATCATCGGCCGCCGCACATTTGGCAAGGGTCTCGTTCAGGAACCCTTTATGCTGGGCGATGGCAGTGAACTGCGTTTAACCATAGCCCGTTATTATACCCCTTTAGGACGAAGTATTCAGAAGCCATATAATAAGGGACGCGAAGCATATAACGATGAGGTTATCGAACGCTTCCATAATGGAGAGGCCATCCACGGTGATACTTCCACGGTGCATACCGGTCAGGTATATAAAACGCCGCAGGGAAGAATCGTTTACGGCGGCGGAGGTATTACCCCGGATGTTTTTGTTGCCTTTGACACCAACCGCATTTCCAAAAGCATAACCTCATTGTATGTTAACGGAACCCTGGGCAATTTTATTTATGAATATTACATACATCACCTCCCTGAATTCAAGCAATATAAAAACGCACCCGATTTCTCCGCCCGGTTCAACCAGGATGAAGACGTATGGAATAACCTGCAGCATTATGTGAAGAAGGATTCCGTAACGCTGGATGGCATCTCCGCCCCCGATAAGCGCCTGTTACAAACCCGGATAAAAGCCCTGTTCGCCCGGCTGATCTGGCGTTCAGAAGGTTATTTTATGATTATGAATCAGCGTGATCCGGTTATGAAAAAAGCATTGGAGCTGCTGGAAACCAATAGCCCAATGCCTTCTGCCGGCAAACCCCGTTAATTTAACCGGTTTAAACCAGTTCGGGTTTATCCAGCACTTCTCTTTTTTCGATCCGGTAACTGATGATCAGCCCAAGGCCCCCGCCAATGGCAATCAGCGCAAAATAAATGGGTACATTGGTTCCCATCTCCAACTGCTGATGTATATTGTACAGCAAAAAATTGTCCAGCAGATAGGCTGCAAACAAACCCAGTCCGGCTCCTACCAGCACCAATCCCCACTTCAGATTGCGGAAAGGTGCAGGCGCCTGTCTTTCCCGTTTAAGTTTCGGATCCATCCCTTTTTCAATCATGGCCATGTTCTCCTTATTATTCATATACCGGAGCCCGAATATCATCGCAAAAAGCCCCAGGCTGCTCAGGATGAGCCAAAAAAATACCAATTGATCGGGTCCCATTTTAGTTTATTTTATTTTTATCAAATACAGGTTTCTTCCGAGTATCAGACTACGTGTTGGCTTTAAAGGTTACATCCACCCACGGAATCTTCCGCGGCGCACCCTCCCCGCCGGTCCGGAAAATGCCTTTCTCCCGGTTTTGGCACATAAATGTATCTTACTTAGGCTGTAACCTCTCCATCGGGGTTGCCGTCAAAGTATTGTGATAACAACCGGACTCACCGATACGGAGATCATCAGCAGGGTACTGCATGGGGAGCAAGCTGCATTTTCCCTGGTGGTGGAACGTTATCAGAACTATGTATTCTCGCTGGTGCTCCGGCTGATTGAAAACAGGGAAGATGCTGAGGAAGTAGCACAGGATGCTTTCGTAAAAACTTACCGTTCGCTGGCGGACTTCCGGGGAGAATCGAAATTCAGCACCTGGCTTTTTATCATTACCCGAACCACGTGCATCAGTTTTTTAAGAAAAAAGAAACTGCATACCGTGTCCCTGAACGATGATTCAACCGGATTGCAGGTGGAAAATAAGGAATCGGGATTCCGCGCCAATATCGTAGAACAGAAATCCCGCCACGATGTGTTGAATGAAGCCATCCGGATGCTGGGAGCCGACGACAGCCAGGTGTTGACTCTTTTTTATAAAGGGGAACAAACCCTGGAAGAAATCGGGAAGATCATGGAGATGGATCCCAACACCGTGAAAGTAAAACTCCACCGGGCACGGCAGCGGCTGAAAGATAAAATGGAAAAATATTTTAGTCATGAGGTTAAGGAAATACAAAGTGATTGACGGAAAATGTCGAACATCTGCAAATGGCACGGAAAATGGTTTAACTTATTCTGGTTCGAATAAATATATTCACATGGAAACCCCGCAGGAAATGAATGAACGATTATGGGATTTTATTGACGGAAGAAGTTCGCCGGAAGAAAAGGCATTGGTGCGGAAACTCATCACGGATGATCCCGAATGGAACCGTCTGCACAATGAGTTTATGCGCGTAGACCTGGCCATGAACCGGCAGGAACTGGATGCCCCATCCCTGCGTTTTACCAAAAATGTGATGGAACAGATCGCCCGTTATCAGGTTGCCCCGGCAACCAAAAATTACATCAATAAAAATGTGATCCGCGGAATCATGGCTTTTTTTCTGATTATTATCGCCGGTATCCTGGTCTATTTTATCGGACAGTTTCACTGGGTAACCGCTTCCACGGACAATCTGATCTCTTCCTATCACATCGATGCAAACAAACTGAGTTGGGGAAAGCTGCTGAATGACAGTTCCGTGAATATCTTTATCCTGGTCAATGTAATATTGGGCTTCATCCTGCTGGATAAATATCTTCAGTTTAAGAAGAAAGAGAGGACAGGGGAAACAATTTAAAAGTTGACGGTTGACGGGGAAGCCCTATAAACATTATCTTCGCAGCCATGGATATTAAAAATAATATTCTCGAAACGATCGGGAATACGCCCCTTATCCGGCTGAATAAAATCACGAGGGATTTTCCCTGCGCCGTGTTGGCAAAAGTGGATTATTTTAATCCCGGCAATTCCATTAAGGACCGTATGGCCGTCAAAATGGTGGACGTAGCCGAAAAAGAAGGCAAGCTGAAACCCGGTGGCACCATCATTGAATGCACCAGCGGCAATACCGGCATGGGTCTCGCCCTGACAGCCATCGTCAAGGGATATAAGTGTATTTTCACCACCACCGACAAGCAGTCAAAGGAAAAAATGGACATCCTCAAAGCGGTGGGTGCGGAAGTGATTGTTTGTCCGACGAACGTGGAACCTGAAGATCCCCGCAGTTATTATTCTGTTGCCCGGCGACTGGCCGCTGAGATTCCAAATTCTTTTCTTTGCAATCAATACGATAACCTGGCCAACCGCCAGGCACATTATGAAAGTACGGGACCGGAAATCTGGCGTCAGACCGACGGCCGGATCACACACCTGGTTTGTACGGCCGGCACAGGCGGAACGGTAACCGGTACCGCCATGTTCCTGAAAGAAAAAAACCCTGCCATTCAGATCTGGGCCATCGACGTAGAAGGTTCCCTGCTGACCAAATATTTCAATACTGGTGAAATTGACATGCATGAAGTGCATCCTTACGTGTCCGAAGGATTCGGAGAAGATTTTGTTCCGGAAAATTATGACATGAAGGTGATCGACCGGTTTGAACAGGTGAGTGATAAAAATGGTGCCGTGATGGCGCGGAGGCTGGCCAGGGAAGAAGGCTTATTCTGCGGATACAGTGCCGGAAGCTGTCTTCAAGGCCTTATCCAATTGAAAAGCCATTTGAAAAAGGATGATCTGGTCGTTTGTATTTTTCATGACCACGGCAGCCGGTATATAGCCAAAATTTATAATGATCAATGGATGATGGAGCGTGGATTTCTGGATGTTAAAACATTCCGCGACATCGTTCATGCCCGGGGTGAAAACAAGTTGTTCACCATCAGTCCGGATCACACGGTGGGGGAAGCCGTGGACCTGATGAAGCGTCACCACATCGAAAACATTCCGGTCATCAAAGAAGGAGAACTCACCGGCGCCGTAAGCGAAAGCGGATTGTTCAACCACATGATGACCGAAGGTGTGGACTTCCGGAATAAAAAGATCAGCCAGGTAATCGAAACTCCTTATCCGCTGGTCGCCTTCGATACACCGATTGAGCGGATCAGTTCACTGATCAATAAAGAGAACGGCGCTGTGCTGGCAAAAGACGACAGCGGTTATTTTCACATTGTTACTAAATATGATGTGATACAGTCATTCGGAACGTAAAAGCCCATCGTATTTCTACGGCATCTGCCGTAATTGATGAACTGTTAAAATCAGGCAAAAGATCTATTGTTGTTGATTAGTGGATAAATTAGTTTTGTTTCGAAGTTGATTGAGACAGTCATCACCCGATATCCAAAATCCGAAGCCAAAGTTTTTTATCCAATATCCGATAGAATTTCCAGATGAAATCCGATATCAGTCAACTTCATTTTTTCTTATCCTTTTGAAAGACCTCAGCCAAAAACCGATCCTGAAAAACCTGAGCTTATCCTGAAAATCCGATCCGTCCAGAGAAGCCCGACCTTATCCTGAAAAACCGAATCCCGTCCCTGAAAAACCGCCCTGATCCTGAAAAACCCGGCTTTACCCTTTAAACCGGCATTAAAGGATGAGGCATTCTGTCCTGAAAAAAGTAATTATTAAAATCCAACATCCGTAGAAAAACCGGTATGCAGTTTCCAATTCCTTGTCAAAACCAACTGCATTACTCCAATACCCTCCTGCTAAATTTTTGAATCTCCGATTTAGCAGGAGGCGCATTTAAGAACTGCTCCGATGCTTTAATGACCCATTGTCAATTGTCAACCGCCGATTGTCAATTATTCGAGATATTTGCCCCATGTACTTTGCCTTTGATAAGAGTGCCGGAGACGGGTCTAATAAGCCTTCCCGTAAAAAACCCATTTTCCCGGTGAACGATCTGCTCAGAGATTATCTGAAGCAGCATGGCAGAGAAGTTAAACTTCCGGTTTCCTATAACGATCTGCGCCTGATTGCCTATGCCGTGCCACTGAAAGATAAAAACGGCCAGGATACGCTGTGGGAAACGGTTTCTTACGATATGCAGCATTGGCAGTACATCCGCGCCGGACTGGTGAAAATGTATGCCATTCTGAAGACCGAGGGCGATCTGAGTTTCAGCAAGCACCTGGATGTGGCCCGGGTGGATTTCTGCAGTTTTGCCAATTCAAGTCCGTTCCGGATCCGGATCGTGAATAAATTTAACGACAACTATGATCATTTCTATATAAAGCAGGCCGATGCTTCGCGGGTATATGGACTGGAACTGGAGCACCTGCTTTCTCCCAACCGGATCACTTTTTTCTCCCATAACCACACCCTGGTGGAAGAGCATATTCCCGGCATTCCGGGAGATGTATTCATTTCCAAATATCTGGAGGAGCCGATCACGAACCGCATTCGTTTTGCCAAGGAATTCGTCAAATTCAACGAGCGTTGTTTCGTCCGGCTGCTGGGCGATATGCGCTCCTATAATTTTGTGGTGAACATAACGCCGGACATTGAGGATTTTCAGTACCGCATAAGGGCCATAGATTTTGATCAGCAATCCTACGAAGGCCGTAAGAATCTTTACCTGCCGCAATTCTTTAAGGAGAACAGAGCCTTTGTAGCCCTCTGCACAGATCATTTAAACCGGGATTCCATAACGCAATACCAGACGGAGGAAAGGACGATGATGGCGTTCCGGGTGGCTTCCTCCCGGTTCAGGTTAATGCATTTGCTGAACATCATGTCGAAAGACCAGATTTCCACAAATGAAAAACTGGAGCAGTTAAAACAGGAACTCGCAGTGGCGTTCGATGCACCCATTTTTCTCAAGTGCCGTTCCATGGGCCAGCTAGTAAAACGCCAACTGAAACAAACCCTTCAGAAAAATCTCGCACTCATCCAGAAGAACCTGGGCCGGTTCGAGGACTGATGCCCAGACGTCCGTTTCCTGCCGCTTAAACCCCCGCACTTTATTGTATCTTTGCGGCTTCTTATTCATAAAAAACAATCTATGGCCAAGTACAAAGCAGGCGTATTATTCGGTGAAGAACTGGAAGCCTTATACCAGGATGCAAAAGATAATCAGTTTGCCATACCCGCTGTCAACGTAACCGGAACGGACACCACAAATGCTGCGTTGGAAGCTGCGGCAAAAGTGAATTCCCCCATCATCATTCAATTCTCCAACGGCGGCGCGCAATTTGTTGCGGGGAAAGGCATGCCCAACGATAAGCTGCAGGCCAACATCAGCGGAGGGATTTCCGGAGCCCTGCATATTCACACCGTTGCCAAATATTATGGTGTTCCCGTAATTGTGCATACTGATCATGCCGCTAAAAAATGGTTACCCTGGATCAGCGGATTGCTTGATGCTGGTGAACAATACTTCAAAGAAAAAAAACAACCGCTTTTCAGCTCCCACATGCTGGATCTTTCCGAAGAACCCCTGGAAGAAAATATTCATACTTCTGTAGAATTTTTCAAGCGTATGAAACCCCTGGGCATGGGCATTGAAATTGAACTTGGTGTGACAGGCGGAGAAGAAGATGGTGTTGACAACAGTGGCGTGGAAAATGACAAGCTTTATACCCAGCCGCAGCATGTGGCTTATGCCTATACCGAACTCGGTAAGGTCGGCCGTTTATTCAGCATAGCTGCGGCATTTGGAAACGTGCATGGCGTGTACAGTCCGGGTAATGTAGAACTTCGTCCCGTTATCCTGAAGAACAGTCAGGATTTTATTGAGAAGGAACTGAAAACAAAACCCAAACCTGTCTATTTTGTTTTCCATGGAGGCAGCGGATCTCCGCAGCATCAAATCCGTGAGGCCATTGGTTACGGAGCCATCAAAATGAACCTGGACACGGATCTGCAATGGGCCTTTTGGGAAGGTGTTCAGAAATACTACAAAAAAAACGAGGCCTATCTCCAGGCACAGTTGGGCAATCCCGATGGCGCCGACCGCCCCAATAAGAAATTCTACGATCCCCGCGTATGGCTTCGCAAAGGAGAAGAAAGCTTTATCAGCCGGCTGCAGGTTGCTTTTGAGGATCTGAACTGCATAAACCGGAATTCCTAGCCCCGCTTTTATATTGGTTAATGGTAAATATGTAGATGGTGGATGGCCACACAGATCCATCCACCATCTACATATTTACCATTGACCCACTACAGGCACAACCGATTCAATCAAAACCCCTACATTCATCCCCTATTTACATCCTGTATGAAATTTTTCCTGACCGCCCTGCTCTGCGCAGGCCTTTTCCCGTCCGTATTTTCTCAAAAAAAGCCTTCTCACCTGCCGGCTAATAAACCGGCTTCGGATTCGGCCCTGGCTAAGAAACCCAGCTTTCCCAAGCCCACCAGTCCCAAGCCATATAAAGAGGTGATCCCAGACAGCGCGAAATCCCAAACCGGGTTGTTCACCGTTCACCAGGTAGGTGATAAATGGTATTTCGAGATCGGCGACTCGCTGTTCAACCGGGAGATCCTGGCGGTGACGCGCTTCAGCAAGTCACCCGCGGGCAGTCGCAGTTACGGCGGAGAAGAAGTGAACGAACAAACCATACGGTGGGAAAAAGGACCATCCGATGTGGTCTTCCTGCGGGTGGTGACCGTGGTGAGCCTGGCAACGGATTCCAGCCAGCCCATCGCCCGCGCGGTGCGCAATTCCAGCCTGGATCCCATTGCCGCAGCCTTCGACATCAAAGCCTACGGCAGGGATTCCAACAGCGTGGTGATTGATGTCACGGATTTTTTCAAAGGAGACAACCAACCGGTGAGCCTGAGCCCGGGCATCAAGCGGAGATACAGCCTCAGCGGGCTCGCCGGCGACCGGTCGTACATTTCCTATATCCATACCTTCCCATTGAATACCGAAGTGCGCACGGTGAAAACCTACAGTTCCTCTCCCAACCCGGGGGGCATCGCCTTCGGACCGGCCGCCGGGATCAGCTTGCCCGCCGCCGAAGCCGCAGGGGCGGTAACCGTTGAACTGAACAATTCCTTCATCATGCTACCGGGCACGCCTATGCGAAAAAGGCTGTTCGACGACCGCGTGGGTTATTTAGCCAGCGACTACACCGTATACGGCGATGACCAGCAGAAAGTGAAAACGGAAACTTTTATCCATCACTGGCGGCTGGAGCCGCGTCCGGAAGACAGCGCCCGCTGGCTCCGGGGAGAAATGGTGGAACCAAAAAAGCCCATCATCTATTACATTGATCCGGCCACACCTAAAAAATGGAGGCCCTATTTAATTGCAGGCATCAACGACTGGCGGGTGGCCTTCGAGAAAGCGGGATTTAAAAATGCCATCACCGGCAAGGAATGGCCGGAACACGATTCTACCATGAGCCTGGATGATGCACGGTTTTCTGTGATCCGTTATTTTGCCTCGGACATTGAAAATGCTTACGGGCCGAATATTGCGGATCCCCGCACCGGCGAAATCCTCGAGAGTCATGTCGGCTGGTATCACAACGTGATGAAGCTGCTGCACGACTGGTACATGATCCAGGCAGGCGCGGTGGATCCGCGCGCCCGGAAAATGAAGTTTGACGACAGCTTGATGGGCGATCTCGTTCGTTTTGTTTCTTCCCATGAAATCGGTCATACCCTCGGACTGCGGCACAATATGGGCAGCAGCAGTCTCACCCCTGTGGAAAAGCTGCGCGACAAAGCCTGGGTGGAAGCTCACGGACATACAGCATCCATCATGGACTACGCCCGTTTCAACTATGTGGCGCAGCCCGAAGATCATATTGGTCCGGCCGGACTATATCCGCGCATCGGCGACTACGACAAATGGGCGATCTTATGGGGATACAAGGGCATTAGGGGCACGGCGGATGCCGAAGCCGATAAAAAAGTACTGAACCAGTGGATCATCGACAGCCTCAAAGCGAATCCCAGACTCTGGTTCGGCGGCGAGGCGCAGAACTTTGATCCGCGTTCCCAAACCGAAGACCTTGGCGACAACAACATGAAGGCTGGTGAATACGGAATTAAGAACCTGAAAAGAATACTCGTCCAGTTGCCGGCATGGACCAGGGAAGAAGCGGATACCTATGATAATCTGGATGACATGTATACACAGCTCACCATCCAGTTTAGCCGCTATATGAATCATGTGAGCAAGAATGTGGGTGGTATCTATGAAACCTTTAAAAGTATAGAGCAACCCGGCGAAGTATACGAGCCCACGCCCAAGGCCATCCAGCAGGAGGCCGTAGCTTTTTTACACACCCAGTTATTTGAAACGCCCTATTGGTTGCTGAATAAAGATATCCTCAACAAGATCAACAGTCCCTCCTCCAACGAAAACGTCATCAACACCCAGGGCAGTGTGCTGCAGTCTTTATTGTCGAGCTCCCGTTTATTCCGCATGTCCATCATGGAAAACCGTTACGGCAGAAAGAGTACCTATACCACGGAGAATCTCGTCTCCGATCTGGAAAAAGGAATCTGGAAAGAACTCAGCGCCACGGCGGCCATTGATCCATACCGGAGAAATCTGCAAAAGGAATACACAGCATCCCTCATTTTACTGATGAACCCAACACAACCGGTAATGCCCGCGAATTTCCCGAGGGGGCTGATTCTGATGTTCGGCGGAGACATTAAAAATACGGACATACCGTCTATTGCCCGCGCGCATCTGGTGGCATTGAGGAAACGCATACTGGCCGCCATCCCTCATATTGCCGACAACCTTAGCAAATATCATCTGCAGGATGTTGCAGAACGGATTAAGCAGGCGCTGGAACCGAAGTAAGGGGAAGAGCTTCGTATATTCAAGCACAATCTTCATTGATTTCGCAGTCGCTGTTATTGCCGGAAAAGCCTTGAAATACAATTCCTCTGTCTGACCTTCACAAATGATCAGGAAAGTTTTTTTTACGGGCCTGCTATTTATCATTGCCCGGGAAATAGAATCGGCAAGAATATGGAATTTCTCCTGATATTAATCCGCCCTACTGTTTTTTCAGAAATCTTCTTTTGACAAATTCATAAGCCTTTCTTTCACCAGGGGTATGAGGTTTTGCCTGTTTCAGGTACAAAGAGTAATATTTTTTTGCCTGATTCTCCAGATGTAAATTCATTTCGGATATTCTGCCTGAATTATATAACATGACCGGATTTTTGAAAAGATAATAAGCCGTATCATAATTGGCTATGGCTTTTTTATAATTTTTAAGTGTTTCATAATTTTCCCCCATGGAGAAATAATATAGTTCTGCGGTTTTTGAAATTGATTTAGCCACGCAGA
Organism: Chitinophagaceae bacterium; assembly: GCA_041691395.1. Classification (GTDB taxonomy): domain Bacteria; phylum Bacteroidota; class Bacteroidia; order Chitinophagales; family Chitinophagaceae; genus Puia. The sequence goes on along the minus strand of JBEPUT010000004.1, from coordinate 74,291 downwards.
TCTGCAGTAACTCATTACTTTTTTCAGGATCTTTTAGTTGAGCATAGGCCTTGGCATCATAGTAATAAACTGTTTCCGATTGCACATCATTTCGCAGCAGATTCTCGCAAATCCGGAGGCAATTATCGTATTCTTTTAAGTTAAAATAAGATATGAGTAACTCAGTCATCGCTTCCAAGGAGCATTCTTCGAGCGCAATTAACTTTTCGCCGGGCTGAATGGTAGCCTGATAATTTTTGGATTCATACGCCGACCGGACACATAATTTCAGGCAATTCGTATTCATGGAATCTCTGTCCAGTGTGCTTTTTAATATACTGTCTGCTTTGGAGAAGTTTTTTTCATTCAATAAAATATCGGCATATCCAACTGCGTTTTTTGAATCCTTTGGGGATAGCGTATACGCATTACGGTAATAAATCAGGGCAGAATCTTGCAGGTGTAATTTTGTAAATAATCCCGCCATTTGTCGATAATATAGTGAATGATACGGTTTTAATTGAATCAGGCGCCGGATATAGATACTGTCGGTTTCCGGATGTCTGCCATTATCTATTCTCGTAAGGTATTCAAGTGCTGAAACATTATTTGTATCGAGCCGGATGATTTTTTGATAATATCCCAGCGCCGAACCCTTGTTATCATTCATGAAATTTGTGTATCCCAGATAACCCAGGATTTGCAGGTTGTTCGTGTCCTTGGTTAAGGTTAGGCTGATATAAGAGATCGCTTCATCGTATTGGTGATTTTGGAGATAGTCAAACAGCACGGTTTTATTCAGATCAGGCTGACTCCGGGCAGGGGTCAGCAAAAGCAAATTCATGAATAGGATCATAAATGGTTTCATTGCTTGCTCCTTTTTATCAGGGTAGTCAATGGTTTCTTTTCAACTAAAAGACTAGTTTATGATTCGAATGTATAACTAATAAATTAGTTTAAGTAATCTTTTGCTTATTTAAGAGAAATCCGGCAACGGTTGAGCAGGTAGAAGGATCCTGACGTTACTTATTTAGTCTCCAGCAGCTTAAAAAACTGATCAAGTTGTGGCAGGATGGCAATCCTTGTGCGCCGATTCATAGCCCGGCCTTCCGGACTGGCATTTGAAGTTACCGGTGTGTACTGGCTGCGACCGGCAGCGGTAATATGTTCCGGCGGGAGACCGTATTCATTCTGAAGAATTCTTACAACGGCTGTTGCGCGTTTAACACTCAGATCCCAGTTATCTAGCAGCGGAGGCCTTTTGTAAGGAATACTATCTGTATGACCCTCCACCATAAATTCCAGATCCGGCTGATTTTTAAGCACCTGGGCAACTTTGCCCAGAACTTCATTGGCACGGGGGGTGACATCATAACTTCCACTTTTGAATAATAGCTTATCGGAAATGTCGATGAAGACGACATCTTTATCCACCTTGATATTGATGTCCTCATCGGCCAAATTACCAATGGCCCCTTTCAGGTTCATGACCAGCGCCATATTCAGTGAATCCTTCCTCGCCACTTCTTTTTGAAGGTCCATAATATAAACATCTTTGGCTCCAATATTTTCGAGCGATTTTTTAATACTCTCTGCCTGTGTGCCGGTAATCACCGATAAATTCTGTAATTGTTTCAGGGCCTGGGTATTATTTTCTTTCAGAAAGGCATTGTCTGTTTCCAAATTATAAATGCGTTTAGATCTTGCCGTGGCTGAGTCGTTGCACGTGTTCAGGGATGACTGCAAACGGTTGGCGACCCCATTTATTGAATCGTATTTCGACTGTGATGCCTTCTGAGCCTGTTCGAATTTTTTGTTACTGACACAGGAAAAAAAGCAAGCAGGCAAAACGAGTACTGCCAATATTTGATATCCGCTCATGATATTTGATTTTTGATCGGTGTCGCAACAGCCGTATTTCGAAGTTTGAATTTACTGCAATTGCTATAATAAAAAATTTTTTATATCACTAAACCTAGAGTAGGACCAGGGTTCGATCGCCACCGGTTAAAACAGAACAGATAATGATCATTAACCGATCTGCCGGGCAACAGCACGTCGCTCATGACGGGCCCCGATAAACCCAAAACTTGGTAGAAAAAGACATCTGGGAATAACACGGCAATTGTAAGTGAAATTGCTAAGGAGAAATACCCGTTGGATAAGAAAGTCAAACGGGACCGCCTGGTAAGGTTTTTGATGTCTTAAACAAAGAACGAATCAGACGAAAAATTGATATCAACATAAGGGAACGGACGAAATGGCTCTTCTTTGCCTACCCGTAAACTTCGGGGAATTGTCGTAATTTTCGGTTGAGGAAAAACCATGACTCTAACTATAAATACATGAATAAGTTAATCATTGCGGTTCTCTCTGGCCTTCTGACGTTTAACACCGGTAAGGCCGAAGCAGTTGTCACCTCGTTCAATGCCACTAAAACCGGCGACAGCTTAAATTTTAACTGGGTTACCTCCAGTGAAAACGATATGTTTTACTATGAGGTGATGGAAGTGGTTAATATAAACGGCAGTGAAAAGGAACTGGCGCATGTAGATGCGGTGGCAGCTACTCAGACTTCAGGGCAAACATATAGCGTAAATGTTGCCTTTAGCAGGGCGTTAATGGTCGGATTTACCGGAATATTCTTATTGTTGCTGGCAGGAATGCTTTTGGGCTGGGGCAAGACGCTCAGGAAATTATCAGTCCTGCTGGTATGCATTATGTTTTTCAATATTTCCTGTAAAAAAGATCCCGCTCAACCAGCAACAGTACCTGGCAATCCGGATGTTCCGGGTAAATCTTCTTCCACCCAGGGGGTCTTCAGGCTTAAGAGCGTAGATCAAAATGGGAATATCAACTACACCGGGTATATCGTTTTAACTTATTAATTTCCCATTCAAATTTAAACCAGGAAACAGTGAATGGCTAACAGTCTGGCGTCTTCCATTAACTACATACGCCTGTCTGAGCTGAGCGGCAAAATCAATGCTGCCATTGATACCAGCTTTGGCAAATCCGGTTTTTGGGTTATTGCAGACATCACCAACCACAGCTTCCGTTCACAAAAAAAATATCACCACTTTGAGCTGGTGGAGAAGGATCCGGATTCCAACCAGCTCCTGGCCCGGATCGCCGGCAAGGCCTGGGGTGACGGTGCCACCCGGATACTCCATTTTGAAACCGTTACAGGGCAACCGTTTACCGACAATATCAACGTGCTGCTTTATGTTTCCGTTCAATACCACGCTGTTTACGGATTGCAACTGGACCTGCTGGACATCGATCCCAACTTTACGCTCGGCGTTCTGGCGCAACAACGCCAGGCCACTTTGGATAAGCTGGTGGCTGAGAATCCGGAATACATAAAAAAGGCAGGAGATGTTTATATCACTAAAAATATCCGGTTAAAGTTTAACGCCGTCATTCAGCGAATTGCCGTTATTTCTTCAAAAACGTCAGCCGGTGGAGAGGATTTTAGACATACCCTCCAGCATAATCCATTCGGCTACCAATTTTTTATTGATGATTATTATACTTCCGTACAGGGAGAAAACAATGCGGACCAGTTTTTAAATAAATTGCTGGAAGTTTTTTATTCCGGGAAGCCCTATGATGCCGTGGTCATCACCAGAGGCGGCGGTGCGCAGACCGATTTTCTGATCTTCGACAATTATAAAATCGGAAGGGCGGTAGCCCGGTTTCCCATTCCGGTAATTACGGGAATAGGTCATCATAAAAATGAATCCATTGCCGATCTCATGGCCAATACCCAAACAAAAACACCCACGAAGGCAGCTGAATTCATCATAGCCCACAACAAAAGATATGCGGATGACATGTTATCGCTTCAACACAATATCGTGATCAAATCCCAGCAGCTTTTTTCGCGGCATTTTCAGTCCCTTACATCGCTTAACAGCCTTGTCGTGAACCACGGCAGAAATATGCTAACCGGAAAAAAGGACGAGCTGACGCGAATAAACCGGTCGGTTATTCATGTCACCCGGACTGTAGTCTTCAGAAAAAAAACAGTTTTGGTCAACCTGTCATCCCAAATGCTGTCAGGGCCTAAAATCATCATTTACAATCGCCTGAACGACATCCGGCAGCTGGTTGGCAGCTTAAAAACTTTCGAGGTGCAATACCTGAGAAATAAAATCGGATATTTGGGTCATTTCCGTTCTGTGATTAAGATGATGTCGCCCGAAAACATTCTGAGTAAAGGTTTTGCGATTGTGAAATCCAGGAATAAAATAACCAGCAATCCGGATGATATTGCTATTGGAAATGATATTGACATCATCCTTTCCGGTACGCAGATCAAATCAACCGTGAAACAAAAATCCAGGTATGATGGATCAGATTTTAACTTATGAAAGCGCTTACCAGGAACTGGCGGAGATAGCGAGGGAAATCGAAACAGAATCTGTTTCCGTGGACGTTCTCGCCCAGAAGGTAAAAAGGGCTTCCGAGCTCGTTACTTTCTGTCAGACGAAACTCAAATCAACTGAATCAGAGGTGAATAAGATCATTGCCCAGATGGAAAGTACCGATCCGAAGCCATAGACCCGGCTTTTGTCAACCGGAAAGCATTATCAATAACCCGAATAAAGAAATGATTATGAAAACCAGAGACCTCAGTAAAGTACATCAGGTAATCGGTGATTTATTTCCGAGACCCGAAAGAATAAAAGACTGGGAACCTTACAAACTCAGGGTGGAACAAATTGAACATTTCGAAGAATTCGGTTATGTCGCGGACATTAAACTACTGGAAGAATACCAGATATCCGCGCTGCGCGAAGAACTAAACGAACTGGCGGATGCGCATCATCCGGGCAATGATCTGTTTTATGAATTCTCGGCGAATGAATCAACGGATCCCGCCAAGGTCCTTTTTCATGCGCTGGGCGCCTGGCGCATCACACCCGGTTTTCATGATGTTTTGTGGAACCCCCGTTTTCTGGTTCCGGCCAGCCAGTTGCTGGGCAATAAAGCCGTCCGGTTCTGGCATGATCAGCTTTTTTGCAAGCCGGCCAGGCACGGCGGCGTGGTAGCCTGGCATCAGGATTATTCCTATTGGACAAGAAGTGTTCCAATGCAACATTTAACCTGCTGGTGTGGTCTGGATGATGCCGATGAAGCCAATGGCTGTTTGCACTATATACCCAAAAGTCATCGCTGGGGCTTACTGGAAAAGCCGGAACTGGCAGGTGACATCAACGGTCTCTTCACCCGTTTAACCGACGAACAAAAATCCCTGTTCAAACCCGTGCCCATTCCGCTGAAAGCGGGATACGCCAGCTTTCATCACCCTTTGCTGGTCCATGGCTCTTACGCTAATTCCACCGGGCGCCAGCGACGCGCATTTGTGATCAATGCATTTGCAGACGGAACCCGATCGAATGCCAATGAACCGATGCTCAAAGGAACCAAGCAATTTAATATTGGAGAAAAACTGGAAGGCGATTTTTATCCGCTTCTTTTTGAACCCAGTCAGATGGGTGCCTGATCCTGCCCTGGTTTAATTGGTTTTATTAAGCTCGACCGGTCTCGGGCCCCAGGTATTGCTGTCCGATACCGTTTCGATCATACATCCGGCCATGAGGCCAATGATGATTACAATAAATATGATCAGCCAGGTCCTTTCCGATGCATTTAATTTTTTCATGCGGCTAGAGTTCGGCTTTATTCTTCAATCCACCCGGTGAATTGCCACTGGTTTTCGTATCATGATCTTTCTGCCGGGTAATATTCACCATCATACCGGGCAGTTCCCGTTTTATCCTTTTCCATATCACCTGGAGCATGCCGCCATCCTGCCTCAGGGTCCGGACATGAGTATACACCGGCGCATTTACCTGCCGGATTTTTCCGAACCTGGTAAGGTCATAGGCCATCCTGCCATCATCTCCCCGAAGGTTTCGCATGTCGAATCCCACAGCCAGTGCCTGCTCCCTGCGGTATCCCATGGTCATGCCATAACAGTTCAGCCAGGGCCGGTTGATTGATTTGAGCAGGACCATTACGTCACGCATTTTTCTCAGCATAAACAGTTTGAATGCACCGAACCCCGGCTCCGGCAGAAACCGGTGTTTTGAATATACACAGGCAATGGATTCGTTTTCAATAAGTGGAGTAACCATTTTAAGGATCCAGTTCCCGGGATAATAGACGTCGGCATCCGCATTGAGGATATATTTTCCCCTGGCTTCCATCAAACCCATTTGTTTTGCAGGTCCGCAACCCTGTATCGGTTGTTTGAATGCCCTCACCGGAAACCGGCCGAGTATTTCCCAGGTATCGTCAGTGGAATTATTATCGACTATAACAATTTCATATTCTTCAGCAGCCAGGGTCTGATTCATCAAAGTTCCTATCGTTCCTTCAATATGTTTTGCCTCATTATAGGCAGGTATTACAACGGAGACCAAAGGTGTTGCCATTTTTCGCAGTATAAACTACAGGAATAGTAAAAACAAATCAACAAAATATACTCAATGTTTTCTCAACAGTTCCAAAAATTTTCGGTCCAGCTTATGCCCGTGCCAGTCTTCGTAAACCACATCTGTTCGCCGGGAATCCAGCACGCCAAAATCTCCAATAAAATTCCACACTGCAAAACCAATTCCATTGGAAGAAAGAATATCCAGCACATCCGAAAACCAGGCTATAAATACGTCATGGGGTGTTTTATTCCAACATCCGCATTCTCCGCAATGTACGCCTACGCCCTGTTTCAGCAATTCTATCCAGGGCTGGTAATAGGTTTCCAGCATAGGACGGCTGAGGTATTGATCTCCGGTTTGTCCGGGCCATTTCGGAACCGGCAGGTGATCAATATCTTTATTTGCCCAGGGCGCCTTATAATGGGAAATGGCATGCGGGTAATATCCCCGGCAGCTCTGGGCAATATTCAAATCAGTAATCTCGGGGATCACCAGGTTTCCACCATTGTTTCCATCGGCGATCACCAGGTGATTGGGATTTTCTTTGCGGATGGATTCAGCAGCTGCTTTAGCCACCAGCCGGTAAACCGCTCCCGGAACGGGACCCGATTTTGAATGCTGGTCATTCATATCTTCCCGCACGCTGGGTTCGTTCAGCAGGTCGAAACTTATTTTTTCAGGAGATTCATCCTTGTACTTGTTTGCCCACATGTTCCAGTGAAAATAAAATGCCTGTTGCGCCGCTTCATCCTTCCACAAATTAAAGGGTTCATGAAAACCGGCGTTGATACAGTATCCTGGTGCGCGATGCAGATTCAGGCTTACATGCATCTGATATTTGTGCGCAAGGGCCACCAGGGCATCAATGCGGTCTACGGCCGCGGGATTGATTTTATACACTTCATCCGGCAGGATATTCCGGCTGCGGTCAAAACTCAGGTAATACGGATAAGCAATCGGCACACGGATGAAATTAAATCCCCAATCCTGCATCCATTTAAAATGTTCGTCCGTAGCCGGATGCGTGGAGGGTGTTGGATCAGGAGAAAAAAAATCCAGCATATTGAATCCCTTCCATTTGGGAAGTTTGTTGTTGTTCCCCGTCCGGAGACCGGAGAACGCGTAAGTTTCCGCAACGGTCAAAGCAGCCGTCAACAGACCCGTAGTTTTAATAAAATGTCTTCTTTTCATTTATTTATAACATCTGTTATGGGTGTTCCGATACAACCATCCGGCATCTGGATGTGCAGCAACGCCGCCAGGGTTGGTGCAATATCGGTTATATGAACGGTTGTATTGGTACTGCCCGGATGAATTTTCCAACCCATGAATATCAGTGGAATTTGCGTGTCGTAAGGATTCCATGAGCCGTGGGTAGTTCCGGTTTGCGCAGCGGTTTCCAGCCAGCCCGGTTCAAAAACCACTTCCACCTGTCCGCTGCGCTTGAAATTATAGCCATTGGTGATCATGGTCCTGATGGGCTCCGGAATGGCCGCGGACTGCAATTGATCCACGTCCACCGCGTAGTTTACACCAGGCTGTCTTTTCAGAAAGTCCACCACCAGGGCTTTTACTTCGTGCAAATCCGTTTTGGCGGCAGTGATCTTGTCCACATCAAAATTGATCTGAAAATTTTCTGCAGAGCGGATTGCTTTTTCTATCCCGAATTTTTCCCGGATCTGTTTATTAAGGGTATCAACCACATTTTCAACAACAAAAAAATCGGCGGGCAAGCGGTGTTTTTGCATAAATCCCACGGCATTCGCGGCTCCGTGATCCGCAGTTAAAAATACCAGGTACCGGTCCTTACCGATCTGGTTGTCAAGAGAAGTAAAAAATGCGGCCAGGTCTTTATCGAGCCGCAGATAGGTATCTTCCACTTCTATGGAATTCGGTCCGAAGAGATGCCCCACATAATCCGTCGAGGCACAGTTGATGGTCAGGAAATCCGTTGCCGGTCCGCGTCCCAGCCGATATCCTTCCATCGCTGCCCTGGCAAAATCAAGCGTCAGCGTATTGCCAAAAGGAGTGCTGCGCAGAGAACCGCGGTCCTTGGCATAATCCGCTTTTACATCATGAGGAAAAACAGGAGTCATTTCCCCGCCGAGTTTACCTTCATAGGGCTGATTGTCTGGATCACTTTCAACATAGGTTCCGATGGGGTAAAGCGTGCCCCATCCGTCGCTGATCAGCCAGTTGATATTTTTATCCTGGTTATATTTTTCCACCCAGGCCGGCAGTTGACTCATATAATACGTGCTGCTGATGAAATTACCGCTGGCATCATCCAGCCAGAATGCAGCATTCGCGGTATGGCCCGCCGGTAATATAGCCGCACGGTCCTTGAGGGATACGCCGACCACACGCGATTGAAAATTGGTGGCGATGCGCAGTTCATCAGTTATGGTGCTGACCAGCAAATTACGGGGCGACATTTTTCCTCCGGCCGTTGGTGCACCCACCGATTGAACCGTACTGTCTTCTATACAGTAGGATATCCGGCCGGTTAGCTGGTCGGTCCAGTTGTTCCCTGTTATTCCGCTGATGGAAGGAACTGACCCGGTGTATATGCAGGTATGCCCCACGGCAGTATAGGCTGGTAAATAATTGATGAGCGTATTTTCACAGGAGAATCCCTGATTCAATAATCGTTTAAAACCACCTTCGCCATACCGGCTGTAGTACCGGTAAAGATAGTCCCACCGCATCTGATCAACCACAATTCCCACAACCAGTTTGGGTCTCGATGGACCTGGCATTTCCGTTTGTCCAAACCCCTGATGAATAAAAAACATGGGAATTAAAACAAACAACAACACCCGTTTTCCAATCATTTCGGCCCTTTTTGACAAATGTATCGCGATTTTCCGACTTGCCCTGTTCTTCAAATGCATTATTTTTACGTCAATTTTTTAATTCAACCAGAAACAACAATGGCAGATATTTTTGAAAAGCTCACTAAAAATCAGGGGCCGATCGGGCAACATCGTGAAAGGGCGCATGGCTATTTTGCATTCCCTAAACTGGAAGGAGAAATCAGCAGCCGGATGAAATTCCGGGGGAAGGACATGATTGTATGGAGTCTTAATAACTATCTCGGACTGGCCAATCATCCGGAGGTGAGAAAAGCGGATGCCGATGGAGCAGCGGCCTATGGACTCGCTTCGCCTATGGGTGCCCGTATGATGAGCGGAAACAGCCATCAACACGAACAACTGGAAAAAGAACTTTCCGCTTTTGTAAAAAAGGAAGACAGTTGCCTGCTTAATTATGGTTACCAGGGAATGGTCAGCATCATTGATTCCTTGTGCGACCGCCGCGACGTGATCGTGTACGATGCTGAATGTCACGCCTGTATCATTGATGGATTAAGGTTACATGCCGGTCACCGTTTTGTATTTAAACACAACGATCTCTCGGATTTTGAAAAACAGGTTCAGCGCGCCAATGCATTGATTGAAAAACAATCCCAGGGCGGCGTATTGGTGATCACGGAAGGCGTTTTCGGAATGGCGGGGGACCAGGGCCGGCTGAGAGAAATCGTGGCATTAAAAAAGGAACACGGTTTCCGGTTACTGGTAGATGATGCCCATGGTTTTGGCACGCTGGGTAAAACCGGAGCAGGTGCCGGAGAAGAGCAGGGCGTTCAGCAGGATATAGATCTTTATTTTTCCACCTTCGCCAAATCGATGGCTTCTATCGGCGCATTTGTGTCCGGCAGTAAAGCCATCATTGATTATATCCGATACAATATCCGCAGCCAGATTTATGCCAAGAGCCTTCCGATGGCCATGGTGCTGGGCAATCTGAAAAGGCTGGATTTATTACGAAAAAACCCCTCCCTGAAAGATAAACTCTGGAAGAATGCCCTGAAACTGCAGGCCGGTCTGAAAGGAAAGGGATTTGATATCGGAAAAACAGATTCCGTGGTAACCCCCATTTATATGAAGGGCGATATACCGGAAGCTACGGCGATGGTCATGGATCTCCGGGAAAACTATGGCATTTTTTGTTCCATCGTAGTGTACCCCGTGATTCCAAAAGGGCATATCATCTACCGGCTGATCCCCACGGCCGTTCATACAGATGAAGATATACAGGCCACCCTGGAAGCATTTGATGCTACAAAAAAGAGGCTGGATGCCGGGGATTATAAAATGGAAGCGATCCCCGATATGGCTGAGGCTTAACGCCTTATAAAAGTATTGAAGCCGGACTTGCATAAAGCCCGGCTTTTTTCGTTATAATACTCTAGTTGGTTATGAATAAACGAGTTATGTATGACATCTGTCTGAAAACCCGTTGAAAACTTAAAAGATCGGATTGATATTGCGAAACACCATATTATACCTGACGCTGACCACGGCCGTGCCCCACCATGCGTATTCATCTGATGTGCCCAAAACGGATTCCGGAACAGTGATCATTACGCTTCAAAATGCATCAGACCGCCAGAGCCGTATAGATTCGATTTATCTGATCTTTGACCGCTACGACAAACGGGGTGCGGGAATAATCAGGCGGGTATACCGTCCGAAGGATAACCAGGTGGAAATAAAGGTGCCCAGAGGCCGCTATTATGTCAATATCTACTGTTTGGGCATCTATAACCGCGCCGGTTTTGACAGGATCATAACGGCCAGACCAAACCGCAGAATGAAGATCTTTCTGAAATTGCAGGCAAGTTCCCTCTTTACCCCGGGTATGGTGGAAATACCCCGCGAAAAATGGGACCCGGCCCATCTCGCCATCATGCAGACACATGCTTCAAAATAAACGCGACAGCCACCAAAAAAAAGACCTCCTTGTTGAAGGGAGGCCGCACTAATCAAATACCATTAACCATTAAACCTTATCCTATGAAAAGTCAAATATAAAAGTTTCTGAATAGAAATAATACCAATCATCAAACCTTTTTGAAATATGGGTTAAAATAAATTCACATCAATTGAAAATCAACTAATTTGTAATTAGGACAATTAAACCCATGAGAAAAATTGTTGTAGCTATTACCGGCGCCAGCGGATCGGTCTATGCCCGTCAACTGATAGATAAATTAGTGAAGATCAAGGCCCAATGGGATGAATTATCTGTATTAATGACAGTTAATGCGCGGACCGTATGGGAAACCGAACTCGGAAATAAGGATTATCAGCACCTGCCGGTAAGTTTATATGGCAAAGATGATTTTTCAGCGCCATTTGCATCCGGTTCGGCAAAATACGATACGATGATTATTGTCCCCTGTTCCATGGGAACTTTGGGCAGGATTGCATCCGGAATATCATCCGATCTGCTCACCCGTGCCGCAGATGTGATCTTAAAGGAACGAAGAAAACTAATTTGTGTGGTGCGGGATACCCCTTATAATCTCATTCACATCCGCAATATGGAAACCGTAACCCTGGCCGGTGGAATTATTTGTCCCGCATCCCCTTCTTTCTACAGCAAACCCCAAACGCCGGATGACATTGCGGCGACCGTTGTCGACCGGGTAATTGACCTGGCTGGATTTGATCTGAATACTTTCCGCTGGGGGGAAGGCAGGTGACCATTGTCCATTCTCATTGCCTCAAGTCCACTTCTTCAACGCCCGGATGTTTTGCTTTGTCAAAAACAAAACTGCCATCTGTTAAGGCCAGGTTTCCTTTCAGGTTATTGATGGTATAGAGGTATCGGTTACCGCTTTTATCCAGCATTTTTCCGGACACTACCATGTGGGATTTTCTATCTATGTAAAGATAGATCTTATGGAAATTCCGGGTTTTATCTATCGGTGTCATTTCAATTTCCTGCACCGTTTTTGCGCCCTGTTTTTTTTCCCCGTTCACCTTATATAAAAAGTCCTTGTCGTAAAAATTCGTAAATAATTTTTGCGGAGAAAGTGCACTGGAAGATGGATCGGATTTGGTAATGGTGACTTCGTTGGACGATTTATCATAGGTCCATATCGTTTTTCCATCGCTGTATATTTCCTGGCCCGTAATATCCACTTTATATGCGTTCCCTTTCATCCAGATCGTTCCTTTTTTAACGTCCTGGGACTTGCCATCGGCATCCTGGATCTCCAGAGTAAAAATCGCCTGAATGGATTTATAGGCTCTGATCCTGGCGCTGGCCTTGTCCAATATCTGCTTGGCCTCCGGATCGTTTTGACCCAGGCTGTTATTCTGACCCAGACAACTGATGGTTATCAGGAAGGCGGATAAAAGAGATAAAATTAACTTCATACTGGTTCTTAGTTAAAAAGAAAGCCCAAGATACCCCATTCAAATTGCAATCGGTATGCCACGGGTGTTAAAGTACGGGCCAATGAAGATCAGCTATTGATTCCATCCAGATAATGCGTAAGCTCCAGTTCCGTTTTAATAATCACTTCCCTGGCCTTGCTGCCCTGGTTTGGTCCGACAACACCCGCTGCCTCCAACTGGTCCATCAGGCGGCCCGCCCGGTTATAACCGAGTTTCATCCGGCGTTGCAGCAGGGATGTGGATCCGACCTGGTTCTGAACGATAAGCCGCGCAGCATCCTCAAATAAGGGATCCCGGTTGTTTACGTCAAAATCCCTGGATTCCATTTCTCTCTCATCAACATATTCCGGTAGTAAGAAAGCTTCCGGGTACCCGGCCTGTTTCCCAATGAATTCGGCAATTTCCTCCACTTCGGGTGTATCAACAAAAGCACATTGGAGCCGCGTGATCTCTCCATTATAAGAAACCAGCATATCTCCCTTGCCAATCAGCTGCTCCGCTCCGCCGGTGTCCAGGATGGTCCGGGAATCTATTTTGGAAGAAACTTTAAAGGCGATGCGGGCAGGGAAATTTGCCTTAATGGTTCCCGTAATAATATTGACAGACGGACGCTGGGTGGCGATAATGAGATGGATGCCCACGGCCCTCGCTAACTGGGCAAGGCGTGCGATGGGCATTTCAATTTCTTTTCCGGCGGTCATGATCAGGTCAGCAAACTCATCAATCACCAGCACGATAAAGGGTAGGTACTGGTGTCCCTTTTGCGGGTTGAGTTTGCGCTTGATGAATTTATCATTGTATTCCCGGATGTTCCGCGTGCCGGCTTCCTTCAGCAGGTCGTACCGGTTATCCATCTCAATGCACAGTGCATTCAGGGTATAAACGACTTTTTTGGTATCGGTAATGATCGGCTCCTCTTCGCCCGGAAGTTTGGCAAGAAAATGTTTTTCGATGACCCGATACAGGCTGAGTTCTACTTTCTTCGGGTCAACCAATACCAGCTTCAACTGGGATGGATGTTTTTTGTACAGGAGGGAAACCAGGATGGCATTGAGTCCGACGGACTTCCCCTGTCCCGTAGCACCAGCCATCAGCAGGTGCGGCATGGTGGACAAATCCACGATGAAATTTTCGTTGTCTATCTTTTTTCCGATGGCTATCGGCAGATTAAAGGAATTATGCTGAAACTTTTCGGATGCCAGCAACGTGCGCATACTCACTATTGTTTTCTTTACATTCGGCACTTCAATGCCAATGGTCCCTTTGCCGGGGATGGGGGCAATGATGCGTATGCCCAAAGCGGCCAGGCTGAGGGCAATATCATCTTCCAGGTTCTTGATCCGCGAGATCCGCACACCGGGAGAAGGAACAATCTCATACAGCGTGACGGTCGGTCCTACGGTTGCACTGATCTTCTGAATATCGATATCATAATTCTTCAGCGTGCTGATGATCTGGTTTTTATTCGCCTCCAGTTCAGCGGGGTCCTGTATGATCCGGTCATTACCATGCGTCTCCAGTAAATCCAGGGTCGGATATTTATAAGATCTCAGGTCAAGCGTAGGTTCATAGTCTGGTAATTTTTCAGTTTTGGTACCCGGCTCCTCCGGATCCGTTTCTTTCGGGTCCGGTTCGGGAACGGCCCGGATTTCCAATTCCAGGAGGTCCGGATGCACCTGTTCCTTCTTTGAAATTTTATTTAGTACAACCGGAGTCAGCAGCGGCACCAGGGGTTTATGCTCGTCCTGAATAAAAGGCGCATTCGAGGGCAGGTCTTCTTCCACCGGAAAGCTCAGCGGGATGTTTTCTTCTTTGCCGAGCTTATTCTTCTTGTTTTTCAGCACCGGTTCTTCCACGAACAATAAAGGGCCGTCATTTTCTTCATTTACGGAAGCAGGAACAACAGATTTATCTTTTTTCGATAGTTCAGGCACTTTAAATTCGGGATTAAACCGCCAGATAAAATAAGACAAAGCGGCGGCAAAGAGTACGCAGGCTGTCCCTATCCTGCCCAGGAAACGCACCATCCAGTCCTTGATCAAATTCCCCACGGCGCCCCCCCAGGGGAAGGCCATACTGCCGGCAATAAAAGCCAGGGCAGCAGAGAGAAACAATAAACCGATGATCACATATCGCAGGTTTCTCCGGATCGAAAAAACTTTTTTTGCAAAAAGCCAATTGATGCCGGCAATGAAAAAAAAGCTGCAAATAAAATAACTGGCAACACCGAATCCGTTAAAAAAGAAAAAGTATGAAACATGAGCACCCAGGCTGCCCAGCAGGTTGGCCACTTTATCATTTTGAGCAGGGGAAAAAACAGATATGCCCCGAACGATTGACTGATCCTCCCGCCAGGTAAAGAGATAAGAGGTAAAGGCTATGAATAAGAAAATGGAGATCAACAGGAAAACCGCGCCGGCGATTTTATGCGTCCGTTCGTCCCGGATCACCTGGGAAAGGGTGAGTTTAGTATCCTTTTCACGCTTCAGAGAGGCCGGTCCGGAGGATTGGTTTTTCTTCGATTTAGAACGCTGAGCCATGGCGGCAAAGATAGGAAACTCAGGACGAACGTCCCTTGAGTACGGCAATACTGAAAAAGATCCAGCCCAGAATAAAAAGTACGCCGCCTGCCGGCGTCAGGATGCCCAGACTCATCGGAACGGTAGTACCCACCGCAATCAGAGAAGATATCATATACAGTGATCCGGAGAAAAGCAGGGTTCCACCAATAAAACAGCTTCCTGAACGATTCATCCATTTCCCGGGAAAACGCTCACTAAGTATGCCCACGGCGAGCAGCGCAAAAACATGATAAAACTGATACCGCACACCCGTTTCAAAAACTTCCACTGCTTTTTCAGGCATGTGCTGACGAAGCTGGTGGGTCACCAACGCACCCAGGATCACCGCTATGCAGCCAGCTATCGCGGCAAAAACTAAAAAAAGCTTGTTCATGATGGCAAGAGATTATTTTAATAAATGGATTAAAGGTTCCAGCAACATGTCTTCCTCCGTAACGATTACATCCGCCTGTTCATAATACATTTTTCGCTCGCCCAGTTTGCGGATGATATAGCTATGCAGTTCCGCTTCCGATATGTTACGCAACAACGGCCTCGTTAAACGTTCTTTCGTCAGCCGCTGCTGAATCACCGAGGTTGATGTATTGAGCCAGATGACTTTGCCATGACCTTTCATGAATTTGATGTTGTTGAAAAAGCAGGGTGTTCCTCCGCCGGTAGAAAGAACAAAATTGTCCTTTTTGGCAGCGAGTTCTTCCAGCACCATTTTTTCCCGGTACCTGAAATATTCTTCGCCCCTGCTCTTGAAAATCTCTGCTATCGCCATCTCCTCTTCTCCCACAATTACCGCATCCAGATCATAAAATGAAAACTGCATGGATTCTGCAATCTTCGTTCCCCAATATGTTTTTCCCGAGCCCATGAAACCGATTAGAAATATGCGCATAGTTAATGTGTAAATGTGAAAATGTGAAAATGTGATAGTGAGGAAATTTACACATTTCCACCTTATCACATTTGCACACTATTTAAAAGCATTCAATCCCGTAACGTCCATACCGGTGATCAGCAGGTGAACATCGTGCGTGCCCTCATACGTAAGCACGCTTTCCATATTCATCATATGGCGCATCACCGGGTATTCTCCTGTAATGCCCATTCCGCCTAAGATCTGTCGGGCATCGCGGGTAATGTTCGCAGCAATTTCGCATCCGTTGCGTTTGGCCATGGATACCTGCGCCGGGGTTGCCCTGTTCTCATTCATCAGTACACCCAACCGCCAGTTCATCAACTGCGCTTTGGTAATCTCGGTGATCATTTCAGCCAGCTTTTTCTGCTGGAGTTGAAATCCCCCGATGGGCCGGTCAAATTGTATCCTTTCCTTGCTGTACCGGAGGGCCGTATCATAACAATCCATAGCCGCCCCAACCGAACCCCAGGCAATGCCAAATCGGGCCTTGGTCAGACAGCTCAGGGGACCCTTCAATCCCCGTATATCCGGAAAAAGATTCGCTTTTGGGATTTTTACCTGATCAAACACCAGTTCTCCGGTAGCGGAGGCCCGCAGGCTCCATTTGCCATGGGTAGTGGGGGTTGAAAATCCCTCCATTCCGCGTTCCACAATCAGTCCCCGGATCTCCCCCCCTTCATCCTTGGCCCATACCACCGCCACCTGCGCAAAAGGGGCATTACTGATCCACATTTTACTTCCATTCAGCACCAGATGGTCTCCCGAATCTGTAAAATGAGTGAGCATGCCGCTGGGGTTAGACCCATGGTCGGGTTCGGTTAAACCGAAACAACCCAGCCATTCTCCGGTTGCCAATTTAGGCAGGAATTTCCGCCTGATTTCCTCGGTACCATAAGCATGAATCGGAAACATCACCAGTGAACCCTGTACCGAAGCAGTAGACCGCACCCCGCTATCTCCCCGCTCCAGCTCCTGCATCATCAGTCCGTAACTGATGTAGTCGAGGCCGCCACCGCCATAAGTTTCCGGAATGGTTGGGCCAAAACAACCCAGCTCACCCATTTCCCGCACGATATGTTGTGGGAATTCAGCCCTTTGAGCGTAGTCCTCAATGATCGGGCTGATCTCTTTTTTCACATACGCCCTTACGGATTCCCTGATCAGTTTATGCTCTTCCGTGAGCAGGTCGTCCAGCTGGAAATAATCGGGACTTTGGAAGATGTCTGTTTTGGAAGCCATGGTTAACGTGTTGGATGCGAAAATAAACAATGACGACAAGCATTGGACAAATCAACGCCAAATCCGTGACAGGAAGTAACAGATAACTTATATAATATTGACTTATAATCACTTGTACTCGTCCGGGAAAATGGTTGTCTATTCTGGCTGCACCCAGCAGGCGGGCGTATGCAACATCCTGCTTTTCTTTGTGTACTTATATAAAGAACTAAAACCAAACTTGTTGGAGTTGACGGCACCGATACAAAGGGACGAGCTGGTGGAGCGCTGCAGGATGGGCGATCCGCGCAGCTATAGTGAATTGTATCAGAAATATTCCCGGGCGATGTATAATACGAGTCTGCGTATCATGAACAACAGCGGAGACGCCGAAGACGTATTGCAGGAATCCTTTTGTGATGCTTTTACCGCCATCGGGAGTTTTGCTTACAAATCCACATTTGGCGCCTGGCTCAAAAGGATTGTGATCAACAAGAGCATCAATGGTCTGAGAAAAAGGAAAATGACCATCGTCGATATGGAAAAAACAACGGTGGCACATTTTCCCGAAGAGGAAATGGCAGATGAAAATGACATACAGTTGAAAGTGGAAGAAATAAAAAAAGCACTACAGGAATTACCCAACGGGTACCGGACAGTGCTGACCCTTCATTTATTTGAAGGATACGACCAGGAGGAGATTGCGGAGATCCTGCAGGTGTCGCCCGTTACCGTGAGAACACAATATATGCGTGCCAAACAAAAAATATTACAATCTATAAAACAAGGAGGCTATTCATGACCAGCCACTTAGAAAAATTTGTAAAGGAAAACCGGGATGCGTTCGACGATCAATCGCCCACTCCTGAATTGTGGGAGAAGATCCGGGACCGCCTGCAATCCGCTGCCGGTCCGCAGGAAACGACGCAAGAAACGCCCATTCGTTCCCTGACCCTGAAACGCTGGCTTTCCGCTGCTGCAGCAGTAGTGTTGCTTTGTGTAAGCGGGTGGCTTTATTATGCACGGCATAAAACAACGGCAGCACAACCGGTTGCCCAAAATGTGTACCCACAGGGTCCCGCAATTAAGGAACAAACCACAATAACATTACCGGCCGATTCCTCCACCCGTAATCTTTCCGTCCTGAAACAGACATCAACGGACGGTTCAAAGAAACCCGCTATGGTGAAACGGGCCGGGTGTGTTGATCCCGAAGGAGCAGACTATAAAGAAGAGATGTATCATTATGCCAGGCTCGTTGAAATCAAACATAATGAACTGAAGGCTTTACAAAAAGATGAACCGCTGTTGTACAAAAAATTCTCAGGTGATGTAAACAGACTGGACAGCGTTTACCAGGCACTGAAAACACAGCTTCCTGAAAATCCGAACCACGAGCAGTTGATTGAAGCCATGATTTCAAACCTGCAGCTTCAGATCGGATTACTGAATAAGCAATTACACATTATCAAACAAATCAAGCATTCCAAAAAGGCAGCATATGAAAAAGCATATAGATCCGTGTAAACTCTTTACTATCCTGGCTTTCCTGGTGGCCCCGCTATTCAGCACCGCGTCCGACGGCAAAAACGTGGAGAAAAGGAAAAATATCAGTAAATCGTATACCGTCGGCGCCAGCGATAAATTATCCATCGAAAACTCTTTCGGGGATGTGGTGGTGAGTACCTGGGATAAAAACGAGGTACAGGTGAGCATCGCGATCGGCGTAAATGCCTCCACAGATGAAAAAGCCCAGCGCATGCTGGATGAGATCAATGTAACCGACAGAAAAGGAGGAAATGATATTTATTTTAAAACCGAAGTCGGCAATATGGGCAACGGTAAAAAGGACGGGGATGGCGGCGACCAGCGCCGGTTCTTCGTGAACTATAAAATCACCATGCCCTCGGGAAATCCGCTCAGCATAGTGAACAGCTTCGGAAAGACCATTATCGGCGATTTTAACGGGCCGGTGAGCCTGACCAGCAAATTCGGCGAGCTCAGCACGGGTAAACTTTCCGACGCTAAAGTGTTGCATGTTGAGTTTGGAAAAGCGGACATAGGTCCCGTGACCAGTCCCGACGTCACTTTTAAATTCAACAGCAGTTCCCTCATCAGGAACATCAGTGGAATCGCCAAAGTACACGTGGAGTTCAGCAATAACGTGGAGTTCAGCGTTGATAGTAATATTAAGGATCTCCATATCTTCGAATCCTATTCCAACCTGAGGCTGAATGTGCCCGATAATCTGTCTGCGGATATCAGAGTCCATACCAATTTCGGAAGTTTTCAAAACAGTTCCCGGATCCCGGTGTCCGAAGAAAAAGAAGATGATAATTCGGGTCCTAAATTTGACAAGGACTACTCGGGCGGTTCAGGAAATGGCAATGCACGGATCAGGATCAAAAGCAGTTTTGGAAACATCCGGCTGGCGGGTGCAGGAGATGCACGGGATGACGATCATGACTCAATAGACAACGACAATAAAAAGGGGAACAAACAAAAACACAAGAACAAAGAAAATAAGGAGGACAAGGACGATGATGCAGGCGATGTAAATCTTTGATACCTGTTACGGCATAGCAAAAGCATCCTGCAACCGGCGGATGCTTTTGTTTTACAAGCCGGCCCCGGCCAGGTATCCAGCCATTTCCAGGGCATATGCTGAGGCCGCTTCTCCCGCCTTTTCCGCAAAATCTTCCCCTGCAGACGCATAGATGATGGCTCGGCCTGCGTTGACGAGCAGTCCCCCGTCGGCATTGAGGCCCTTCTCAGAAATCTTTTTTAAACTGCCGCCCTGGGCGCCCACACCGGGTACGAGGTAAAAATGATCCGGGGTCAATGTCCTGATCCTGCTGAACGAGTCTGCCTGTGTGGCGCCGACCACAAACATCAGATTTTCGGTTGTGCCCCACCGGGAGGCCCTGATCAGTACTTCTTCATATAAGGGACGGTCACCCTGCGGCTGAAGTTCAAAGTCCCTGGCGCCGGCATTGGAGGTGAGCGCCAGCAGTATGGTCCATTTATCCTGATGTTCAAGAAAGGGTTTCACACTGTCTTCTCCCATATACGGCGCCACGGTAACCGCATCGAATAACAGGGTTTCGAAAAAAGCTTTGGCATATTGCGCGGATGTGTTCCCGATATCCCCGCGTTTGGCATCGGCAATTTTAAAATGGGATGAGGGTATATAATCCACAGTTTTTTGGAGCGTTTCCCATCCACGGGAACCGCTGGCCTCATAAAATGCCGTGTTGATCTTATAACCAACACAAAACGCCAGGGTGGCGTCAACAATTCTTTTGTTAAATTCGAAAACGGGATCGGCAAATGAATGCAGGAAAGCAGGCACGAGGGAAGGATCTGTATCCAGCCCGACAAGTAAATAACTTTTCTTTTGCAGGATCTGGCTGACAAGCTGCTTCCGGTTCATGAAATCCGTTTCGGTAAAGTTACCCTTCTTTCTTTTTTTCTTCCATGATTTTTGCCGGTTGTTGCGCGTGGCCCACGCCGTTCCGTAAATGCGTGATGATGTTTTTATAAGAATGCCCGTCCTGTTTCCATTTATCCCTGTACCACTTCGGCCCTTCTTTGCGGGGAGACGTTGGCATTGATCATGGCAATACTCCTGGCAGCATTCCCCGCAAACTCACTGAATGCCCTGCGGGCAGCTTCATCATTCCCCAGCACAACGGGTTTCCCTTCATCGCCACCTTCCCTGATGCGCTGGATCAAAGGGATCTGACCAAGAAACGGAATATCATATTCCTCGGCCAGTTTTTTGCCACCTTCCCTGCCGAAAATATAATATTTATGCTGTGGTGATTCTTCCGGTATAAAATAACTCATATTTTCCACGAGACCGATGATGGGCGCTTTTAACTGCGCCTGCGCAAACATGGCTATGGCCTTTTTTGCGTCTGCCAGCGCCACATCCTGGGGGGTACTCACCACAATAACACCCGTTACGGGCACGGACTGCATCAGGGTAAGGTGGATATCTCCGGTACCTGGCGGCATATCCACCACCAGGTAATCCAGTTCATCCCAGAATACCTCGGAAATAAATTGTTTGATCGCACTGCTTACCATGGGTCCGCGCCAGACAACGGCATCTTTTTCATCGATCAGCAATCCGATACTCATGATGCGGATGCCGTATTTTTCCAGCGGCAGGATCATGCCCTTGCCGTTTACATTTTTCATCAAGGGTCGTTGACCCCTTACCCCGAACATGATGGGCATACTGGGTCCGTAAATATCAGCATCCATCAATCCGACCCGGGCCCCGTCGGCCGCCAGGGAAAGTGCAAAATTGGAGGCCACCGTGCTTTTTCCTACGCCACCCTTTCCGCTGACCACCGCAATAATATTTTTTACATTCGGAAGAACGGCTGCGGTATCTTTTCTGTTGCTATTGATGCGGGAAGTGAAATTCACCTGAACGATGGCCTCCGGATTCATGGCATGTATCGCCCGGATACAGTCATTTTTAATCCGGTCCTTCAGGGGACAGGCCGGTGTGGTGAGCGTGACCGTAAATGAAACCTGATTGCCTTCGCTCAACAAATCACTAACCATATTCAGGGTGACCAAATCCTTACCCAGGTCAGGTTCCTGCACCGTACTTAAAGCTTCCAGAATATTTTCAACTGACATGCTCAATTATTTGTTAAAAAGATGAAACAGGCTGCAAAATTAGTCGATAGCCGTCTTAATTTGTTTACGATTTACGGTTTATAAACTTTATTTTTGACTCCATTTTGAAGAAATATCTGCTATACCTCATCATCCTGTCCGCGCCCTGCACCCTGCATGCGCAATTTGACAAATTGAAGGACTCCGTGGTTCAGTTTTATGGCGTGGTAATGACGGCCGATAGCCTCCAGGGCATCCCGTCTGTGAGCATAGTGGTCAAGGGACAGCACCGGGGAACCTTTTCGAACGATCAGGGAGTCTTTTCCATTGTGGTGATGAAAGGCGACGAAATTGAATTCAGCAGCATCGGCTATAAACCCAAACTCGTCCAGGTACCTAAAACCCTGGAAGGAAACCAATGGAGCATCATCCAGCTGATGGTTACGGATACTTTATACCTGCCGGCTACAATAATCAAACCCCGGCCCACCCGGGAGCAATTTGAAAGGGATTTTGTAAATACCCGGGTTCCCGATGATGAGATTGAAATTGCCAGGCAAAATAATGATGCAGTTAAACGAAAGGTGCTGGCCAGGGGCCTTCCTTCCGATGCCCGAGAAGCCGCAAACCTTTACCTGAAACAAAGCGCAACGAAATATTACTACCAGGGCCAAAGCCCACCCATGAATATATTGAATCCACTTGCCTGGGCAGATTTTATCCAGGCCTGGAAAAGGGGTGATTTCAAGAACAATAACTGATCTCCCATTCCGGAGCTAAAATGGATTATTCCCAAACAATCGACTTTCTTTTCAATCAGCTGCCCATGTTCAGCAGGATCGGGGTCAAAGCCTATAAGAGCGATCTGACCAATATCCTTGCTATCAGCCGACTGCTGCAAAATCCGGAAAAAAAATTCAGGTCGGTGCATATTGGCGGAACCAATGGCAAAGGATCCACCAGCCACATGCTGGCCGCTATCCTTCAGCGCGCCGGTTATAAAACGGGATTGTATACTTCACCCCACCTGTATGATTTCAGGGAACGCATCCGCGTGAACGGACAAATGATCCCCGAATCTTTTGTAACCGCGTTTACCGGGAAACTGATGCCTTCCATACAATCCATCCAGCCTTCTTTTTTTGAGATTACAGTAGCGATGGCCTTCGACTGGTTTGTGGAACAGGAAGTGGATATCGCAGTCATTGAAGTGGGACTCGGAGGACGCCTGGACAGCACCAATATCATTCTGCCCGAATTATCCGTGATCACCAATATCAGTTATGATCACATGGACCTGCTGGGAAATACCCTGCAGAAAATTGCCTATGAGAAAGCAGGCATCATCAAACCCGGCATACCGGTGGTGATCGGCGAAGAACAGGCGGAAGTAAAAGAAGTTTTCATCCGGACGGCGGAATTAAATCAGTCGCCCATCAGTTTCGCCAGCAAAAAAAGATTTGTGGAAGACTGGAAGTTCAACAGACACCTGCTGGAAATTGAGCTCACCGACAAACATTCCAATGAAAAAAGGAATTATAGTCTGGATCTTCCCGGTATCTACCAGACCAAAAACCTGGTTACTGTAGCGGAAACCGTTTCCATATTAAACCAGCGCGGCTTCCACATTCCTGAATCCGCCATGCATTCCGGATTGCAGAATGTAAAAAAAACCACGGGGCTTCACGGACGCTGGGATATCCTGCACGACGAACCACTGCTGGTGCTTGATGTTGGACACAATGAAGAGGGCATGAAAGAAATTGCCAAGCAGATCGAACTGACATCCCACGAAAACCTGCACCTGGTAGTGGGTATGGTCAGGGACAAAGCGATAGAAAACATTCTACGGCACTTACCCACGCAGGCGAGTTATTATTTTACCCGGGCCCAAATCCCCCGGGCTCTTCCGGAATCGGAACTGGCGGCCAAGGCGGAAATCATCGGCCTGAAAGGAAAAACATTTCCGGATGTACGGCAGGCTTTGCAGGCAGCGGTGGATCATGCCCGTCCGATGGACCTGATCCTGGTCTGCGGCAGTGTTTTCCTTGCGGGCGAAGTGAATATCAAAGAGATTTCATTTTAGAAAGTCCGTAATACAGGGCGGTGACATGCATGCTCTGAATGATCTGATTTTCAGCCAGCATTTTTTTCACTTCATCCACGGAAAAAAGATAAACCTCGATCTCTTCATTGTGATCCAACTGCTGTTCCCGTTCATATCGTCCGCCGGTAGCCAGGAACATATGCATCCAGTTGTTGTTGGTGGATGGATTGGCTGATGTTTTACCCAGGTATTCGAAATGATCGAAACGGTACCCCGTTTCTTCCATCAACTCGCGGACGATGGCCGCTTCCAGCGAGGCATCCGTATCATCCACACAACCGCCGGGAATCTCAAAATTCACCGTATCCAGGGCATAGCGGTATTGTCTTTCCACAATGATCTTATCATCGGTGGTAACCGCAACAGCGGTTACCCAGGTCGGGAATTCATATACATAATAAGGGTCAATGATTTTCCCTTCACGGGTTTCACAAACATCTTTTCTTACCGTTCCCCAGGTATCGTGCAGCAAATATTCGGATGATATCTTTTTCCAGCGGAGGTCTTTCATGTACAGGTTGCAATTTTTCGATGTATAATTCTATGCAGGCCGCCAGCCAGGGTGCCCTTCCCGGGAGGAGCATGGATTTTACCAGCCGTTTTTTTCACGGCAAGAAAGGATATGGGCCACATGATGTTTCCCATGCCAGGCGTACATACCCAGCAAATACCAAAGGGTTGTTTCCTTTTGGGTTGATGGATAGATCACCGTTCGGTTCCACCCTGTTTCAGACTGGTTTTTTATTGCTTCATACCAGCGGCTATGCAGTGCGTACAATAATGTAACCGAGATATTCACAGGAAGTATCTGCACGTCGGGCAGTTCCGCCCATAGTTTTTCTTCATAGGATTTTATCAGTGGGCTTTGTTCCGTAAGTCCGAGTTTAAACCGGATATAAGCGTTCATATGACTATCCGCAACATGATGCACCAGCTGATGCATGGTCCATCCTCCTTCCCGGTAAGGACTGTGCAGCTGGGCAGCATCCAGGTTCTGAATGGCATCTTCCAGTTCTGCAGGGAGGTGGCGGATATCATTCAGCCAAATTCTTTTCTGGTCTTCGGAAAAAGCTTGTGGCTGGTATTTTCCTATGGGGTACCGTAAATTGTCCATTGTCATTTATCCTCCCTCCATTCTTTTCCGGTAAGATGAATAAAAACATCTTCGAGGTTGGCCTTTTTCACCTCACGGGGTCTTTCAAAACCGGTGGCTACCAGTTTATCGATGAGCTGATCGGGAGTATCCATGGCAATGATCTTCCCCGAATCGATGATGGCCACGCGATCGCACAAAACCTCCGCTTCATCCATATAATGGGTGGTTATGATTACGGTGGTGCCGGAAGACCGGATCTCCAGGATCAGGTCCCATAGATTTCTTCTGGCCTGCGGGTCAAGGCCGGTAGTCGGTTCATCCAGGAAAATGATGCTGGGCTTATTGATCAACGTGGTGGCAATGGAAAATCGTTGCTTTTGACCACCGCTCAGCTCTTTATACTTGGCCCTGGCCTTCTCTTTCAGGTTCACCTTTTCCAGAAATTCTAACGGTTTGATATCCTGATTATAGAGTCCCCCGAAAAGGACCAGCAGTTCGGTCAGGTTGAGGTTGGGATAATACCCGGAGGTTTGCAATTGAACTCCGATAATTTTTTTAATGTCTTCGGGAGATTTATCCAGATCCAGGCCGCCCACAATCACTTTCCCGGAAGTTTTTTGGCGAAGGGTTTCAATGATCTCCAGGGTAGTGGATTTGCCGGCGCCGTTGGGACCCAGCAAACCGAATATTTCGCCCTGGTAAACCTCAAAGCTGATGCCTTTTACGGCTTCAAAATCTCCGTACTTTTTGGTCAGCTGATCGATTTTAATGATAACCTCTTTCTCCATGATGAGGCAAGTTACGGCACACACGCTAAAGGACATGAAACCGGGTCGTTTACCTGGAAAAAATCTGGGTAAAATAGATATTCCCTTTTTTATCCCGCGCATAACCAATTCCCGTAAGTGTAAAATCGCCTTCAATATTCCGTTTGTGGCCGGGACTGTTCAGCCATCCATCCACTACTTCCCGGGCATTCATCGGACCGGAAGCTACGTTCTCGCCTATGGAACTGATTACTCCCAATGCCTTACGGATCGCTTTAGCCCTCGCGTTAAGTCCGGTATGACCAAAAGGTGTTTTTCCATTGGCCATATCGCGACTGTGTTTTTCAGCTATGGCCGATTCCACGTCATTCATTTTCAGGGATGCCAGTCCGTGTTGTTCGCGGTCTTCGTTCACATAGTTTAATATTTCGGCCTCCATGGAAGCGGGCAGTTGAAAAACAACACTTCCCGTTGTGGCATGCATGACCCCGGAACGTGCAGCAATCAGGGGAACGAAACCCAGCAGGAATAAGTACAGTTTGGGAATACAACAAATCATGGAAATAAAATAGACATTCAAAATACAAACAATTGGGGTTGTGCCCACGGACAGCGGATGTTTTTAACATAGTTATCACGATCCTGTTCCAGGGATATTATCTTTGCCCCCGGGTTCAAAAACGTTTACAGGATGAAAGTTTTCAAATTCGGGGGCGCCAGCGTCAACAGTACGGAAAGGATCCGGAGCCTTCCCGGAATGCTTCATGAATTTTCTAAAGAAAAATTGCTGATCGTCATCTCCGCCATGGGTAAAACAACCAATGCCCTGGAGGCTGTGGCCGATGCCTTTTATGCCGGCCATACCGAAAAAGCCATCTCGCATTTTGAGCAGATAAAAAAAGACCACCTGAACATGGCGGCATCCCTGCTTGATTCCAAAGAAAAGGACTCCCGTTCCCGGCTTCAGGATATTTTCACGGAGATCGAGTGGCTGCTGCACGACAGGCCCGTACGTCATTTTGATTATTATTACGACCAGATCGTGTGCATCGGCGAACTGCTGTCCACTTCCATCATCAGTGATTTCCTGAATGAAGCAGGGATAAAGAATCATTGGATGGACGTCCGGGATATTTTTACAACGGATGACCGTTTCAGGGCGGCCAATCTGGACTGGCACAAAACCGGCATCCGTGTCGGCGATCAGGTGGACATGCTTTTCCGGGAAACGGAAATCATTTTAACGCAGGGATTCATCGGCTCAACGGATGCCAATGAAAGCACCACACTGGGGCGCGAAGGCAGTGATTATTCAGCGGCTATCTTTGCCAATCTGCTGAATGCGGACAGCGTAACGATCTGGAAGGACGTGCAGGGGGTGATGAATGCGGATCCAAAAGTTTTTCCGGAAGCACAGGTTATCCAGGACCTGGGTTATGATGAGGTGATTGAAATGGCGTTTTATGGGGCACAGGTGATCCATCCTAAAACGATCAAGCCCCTCCAGAATAAAAACATTCCTCTGCTGGTGAAATGTTTTCTCGACCCGGCATTACCCGGCACGCGTATTCATTCAAAACATATTTCCCATCTGCCACCCATCATCGTGCTTAAAAACGATCAAACCCTAATCCATTTGCGTTCCAGGGATTTTTCATTTGTGGGAGAAGAAGGCGCCGCCCGATTGTATAATATCCTGTCCGTACAACATGTTCAGGCTAACCTGATACAGACGGGAGCCGTGATCCTGCAGGTTTGTGTGGACCAGGATACGGAAAAACTGGAAAGACTGATCCTGGAGGCGTCTGGTATTTTTGACGTAACCGTGGAAAAAGGACTGACTTTGCTCACCATCAGGCATCATCATCCTGAAACCTTGCTGTCGCTGATAAACGGAAGGGAGATCGTGCTGCAGCAATGGTCCCGCGAAACGGTGCAGACCCTGCTCCGGAGCTTTAATGGCCCTCAACCATAATGTTTTGCTTCAGTTTGATGGGAACGTTTTTGCCCTGCCGCACGGCTGGCGCCCACAGAACCATATTGGTGAATGCATTTTCTATCTTCTGATTCATTTTTTCATTACCTCCGCTGATGGCGTTGGCATAAATGGTTTTCCCATTCTCGTCGATGATGTATTCCATAAGTACAAACGCCTTGCTCTGGCCCGGATCGAGTTCCTTCACCATACTGGCGCTTAGTTTATCTATGAAGAGCTTAAACGCATCATTACCGCCCGGATACAAAGGCAGTTTATCCACGCTCCTGGAAAGCACCTCATCCGAAATGGGTTGCTCCGGATGGGTCAATTTTTTGGCCATCCGCGGGAGATCGGCTCTGGGTTCCTGCGTTACGGGAACCGGTACATCATCGTTCACATATTCACCTTTATCATTTACAACAACCGGCGGCACCTGACGATTTAATTCAAAATAAAAAAAAGCATTCCGCATACTCTTCTCAAAAGAAACATATTCATTGAACTGCTGCAGGAATTTATTGAGGTAGGCTACGCTCCGCGGGTTATTGAAATTGACGGGGAAAATGTGAACAGGAATAAAATCCTGACCCAGGTCCTTGGCATAAGCGGTGAGGGCATACAACTCTTCAATTTGTCCGTCGGTGATGGGAATACATCCTGTAGTTACACAACTTCCATGAATGTAGATGTCACCACCCGGCTGGGAAAGATCACACAATAACTTATCCGAGGCATTGGGATAATTCAGACCGAGCGAATAATGATATTGGCTTTTGGGATTGAATTCATTGATACAATAAAACCCTTCCGGAACCTGGTAATCGCCGGCCATCCTTTTCGGACCCAGAGAACCGGCCAGCGCACAAATTTTATAGGTTTTGAATAATTTATATTTTTCGGCCCGGCTGTTCTTTACCCATACCTCCAGTTCACTATCGTATTTAAAGGAACGGATATACACAAAGCGGGCCGGCCAGATCAACTGTTTCGCGCGGAACTGTTTCATCAGCGTATCCTGTTTGCGGAGAAGCATTTCGCTTACTTTGGGAAGCGATTTCTGGTAATCCAGGAAATGCACGGAATAGGCTGATGTTTGCGAAAAAACAGGCGACAGCAATGCACAGAAAGCCAATAAAAGGGGTAAACGAAGAAGGAATCTTGTTTTCATCATGCAATAAGGTTATGCATTGGTACGGATAAAGTTACCATTAAAACAAAAATCCTACCATATTATTATGTCCCGGGCTTTAATATCAGGGTGAAAACCAGATTGTTTTATCTTCACGCCATAATTGGGAATATGCTCAAAATCGGAATATTAGGCGGCGGACAACTTGGCAGAATGCTTTTACAGGCCGCAGCCAACTATCCGGTGATCACCCATGTGCTGGAAAACGACCCGGAATGCCCTGCCGCCCATTTATGCCACCGGTTCACCCTTGGGGATATCCGGAATTTTGAAGATGTCTATCAATTCGGGAAAGGACTTGACGGGATCAGCATAGAAATTGAATCCGTGAACGTGGATGCCCTCGAAAAACTGGAATCCGAGGGAGTCAGGGTGTACCCGTCCCCTTCTGCCCTGCGTATCATCAGGGACAAGATCCTGCAGAAGCAATTCTATAAGGAAAATGATATTCCCACTGCTCCTTTTCACATCACCCAAAACAGGGAGGATTTGAAAAAGCACGATGAATTTTTACCTGCTGTCCATAAGATCGGTTCCGGCGGATATGATGGCCGGGGCGTACAGCTCTTATCCGACAGGAAAGATCTGGATAAAGGGTTTGATGTGGCTTCCGTATTGGAAAGAAAGGTGAACATACACAAGGAAATTTCTCAGATCATTGCCATTAACCGCAAAGGAGAGACGGCACTGTATCCCGCCGTGGAAATGATTTTCGATCCCCTAATGAATCAGCTGGATTATCAGCTCAGCCCGGCAGAAATTCCACAGCAGTCACTCTGGAGAATAGAAGCCATCGCAATGAAAGTGGTGAAAGATCTGAAAACACCGGGCATTTTTGCCGTAGAATTATTCATCGATAAAAATGGGGATATCCTGGTAAATGAAACAGCCCCGCGGGTGCACAACAGCGGACACCATACCATAGAAGCCAGTTATTCTTCCCAGTTCGACATGTTGTGGCGGGTAATGCTGGATTATCCCCTGGGAAATCCAAAACAAATTATACCGGCGGCCATGATCAACCTGGTAGGAAGCAAAGGGCAATCGGGGGAGGCAATTTACGAAGGACTGGAAGATGTATTGAAACTGGAAAACGCCTTTCTTCACCTGTATGGGAAAAGAGAAACCCGGCCCGGCCGGAAGATGGGTCATGTTACGATTCTGAGTACCGACAAAAGCGATCTGGTGTATAAATCGAAAACCATTAAACAAAAATTACGCATCACTTCAAAACAACCCGATTAACCAATATGATACAGGTGGCCATCATTATGGGAAGCGACAGCGACCTTCCAGCCATGCAGCCCGCTGCCGATGCACTAAAAGCATTTGGAATTGATTTTGAACTCAGCATTGTATCGGCTCACCGGACGCCCCTGCGCATGGTGGACTTTGCCATGAAGGCAAAGGAAAGGGGCCTGAAGGTGATTATTGCCGGAGCGGGAGGCGCCGCGCACCTGCCGGGTATGGTGGCTTCCCTGACCACCCTTCCCGTAATCGGTGTTCCCATTAAATCTTCCAACTCCCTGGATGGCTGGGACTCGGTACTGAGTATACTTCAGATGCCCGCCGGCGTGCCGGTGGCGACAATGGCCCTCAACGGAGCAAAGAATGCAGGCATTCTGGCGGCCAGCATACTTGGCGCCTTTGATGAATCCATTTCAATAAAAATTCAGTCTTTCAAAAAATCCCTCGAAAAAGAAGTGCTTGAAAAAGCAGAGAAATTAAAGAAGGAAGGCTGGCAAAACGGTTTTGACTAATGGCAAATAGAATTTACAAAAGACGGGATTTTCTGGGAGACCTCGTTAAGGCAGGAACAGTAGGTTTACTGGTTGTACCGGCTTTGCCGAACCTGGTTCCGGCGAAATCTCTAACCGTTACTGAAGTAATTGACCTGATTCTGAAAGAAGTTCCCGGTGGAAGATTGTCCTCCACGGTGGATACAATAAAAAGTGGCCGTGGTGATCAGTTGGTAACCGGAATAGTGACCACGATGTTCGCCACCGTGAAAGTAATTGAGGAAGCCGTAAAATTAAAAGCCAATTTCATCATTGCCCACGAACCGACATTTTATAATCATACCGACGATATCAACTGGGTTCCGAATAACCGGGTGGTAAAACAAAAGCAGGAACTGCTGGCCAGGCACCAGATTGCCGTTTGGCGTTTTCACGATCACTGGCACCGCATGAGGCCGGATGGGATTTTACACGGGGTATTGCTGAAAACCGGCTGGATCTCGCATTCTCCGAATGATGATGTAAACTTTCGGATTCCCACTTTATCCCTGGGCGGCGTTGTTGGGCATCTGAAGAAAACACTCGGCATTCCACATCTGCGGGTGGTTGGTGACCTATCGTCTCCCTGCAGTCGCGTTACTTTATTGCCCGGCGCTGCAGGCGGTCAGCGCCAGGTGGGTTTGGCAGAAATATCCGAAACGGATTTACTGATTGTCGGAGAGTGCAGTGAGTGGGAAACACCAGAATATATACGCGATGCCCGGAGTTTTGGCCAGTCCATATCCCTGATCGTTCTTGGACATACTTTCAGCGAAGAACCCGGTATGGAATGGCTGGTTCTATGGCTGCAGCCAAAAGTTCCGGAAATGAAAATTACCCATGTGGCTTCGGGGGAGGCGTTTGGGTGGGTTTAATCTGGCCGATTTTATTGTTGACGGTATATGGTTTATAGTTGATGGACTTCAGGTGCGAATTTACAACCGGGATCCATCAACGTCAATCATTGCTCTACCAAAACAACAAACGCCCCTTCCAGGGTGAGGGAATTTTCATAAATCAGATCAAAAAATGCCTTGCCGTAGGAAGCATACCAGGGAATGAAATTGCCCGTTCTTTCCTGTAGCCCATCCAGGGGGAAAAGCGCTGCACGCACTTCCTGAATCTTGCTCCGGGCGTCGGCAAAATTTCTTTTTTCCGCCCGCAGGATCTTTTTCTCCAGCTCTATGACGCCTTTCAGGGCCTTGCTGCGCAGGGACTCTACATGCTGGGCTAAAGTCTCGTCCACAGATTCCGAAATTTGCTTCAGGGATTCATAGTATGTTTCCAACTGGCGGATCTCCTTCTCCAGATTCAGCTGATGAGAGGAATGGTTTTTTATCATCTGCTCCAAAAGCAATTCTTCCTTTTGAAAAACAGTTTCCAGACTGAGACCCGCCTTTTCCATTTTGGTTCTCCACGGTTTTCGGACCAGCAAAAAAGAATTACGCAGAATAATTACCGGGTAAGGCACCTGGTAATGATCAAACAAAGATTTTAATTCAAACCAGTATGCCGCTTCCGAACCGCCGCCAATAAAGGCAATATCGGGAAGAATGGTTTCCTGAAACAGCCCCCGCAGGATAACGTTGGGACTGAACCGTTCGGGATGTTGTTTCAGCTCGGCTTTCACGGCATCCTGCGAAAAAGAAATTCCTGTATTCAACACGCCATACCGACCCTCTTTTTCATCAATCCTTTCCCGGATATGGTCTTTCATATAAAAAAGATTAACCTCACGGGGATTGGCCTGTACAGGATATTGCGTTGACAAACGCTGAACCGTTTCCTGCGTAATCTGAAAAGTTGTGTGACGAATCAGATCGTCTTCAAAAACAGTTTTCATCTGCATTTTAAACCGGGGATCATCTGCGATGAGCACGATCAATCCATAATCCCCAAAAAGCCTGTGAAGCAATCGGAATGTTGCCGACTGAATAGTGTCCGATTCCAGGTAACACGATTTCAGCAATTGAATCAATTCGGGGCCGAAAGGCTGTGTCGCATATTCGCCTTCAATCCGTTGCAGGATTTCTTCCAGACCCTTTGGTTGCATTCTCCCCACGGCTCCTGTCTGGTCTGTGTTCCAAACCATCTTTTCCTGGTCCAGGTAGATATGGCCCAATTCATCCAGGTCCGCATCTTCACTGCCCATAAAATAAACGGGAATGAATTTTTTATCCGGATACCGGACAGACAGTTCCGCCGCCAGTTTAATAACGTGCAGGATTTTGTAAATAAAATAAAGGCTACCCGTGAAAATCGCGGGTTGATGGGCAGTGGTAACCGTGAACGTATTTTTTTCGGACAGTTGCCTGATATGGTTGTTCACGCGGTCATTTCCGGGCTGATCCTGGTACTGATCCTGCAGCACCTGCACCAGCATATCCCTCCTGGTGGGAAATTTTTCACGGGCATGAATAGCCGCTTCCAGACCCGGGAGGGAAACGGGATGTGCATAAAAAGATTTCAGGAAATCGCCGCCTTTCAGGTAATCTGTTACCAGTCTGGAAAAATACCCTGTTTGTTCGTAAGGCAGTTTGTTGGCGGTAAAATTCATAAGCTGATTAAGTCAACGTTCTCCTAACATTCCAATTCAGCGTTTATCTAACAGCAGAACGTTTTTTTTGTTCAGTAGGTCGTTTTATTTTTCAACCACTTCTCCTTCCAGATCAAAATCAAAGGCCCTGGTCACCTTCACGTCAACGAATTCACCGATGGTCAGGGGTTTGTCTGCCCCGATGATAACCTCATTATCCACTTCAACAGAATCGAATTCGGTTCTCCCGATATAACGGCCTGCTTCCTTTTTATCAATGATGGTTTTAAAGGTGCTGCCTATTTTTTCCTGGTTTTTCTTATAAGATATTTCCTGCTGCACTTCCATTACTTCCTGTGCCCGGCGTTCCTTTTCAGCAGCGGGAACATCATCTTCCAGATCAAATGCGCCAGTGCCCTCTTCATGGGAATAAGTGAAAATACCCACCCGGTCGAACCGTTGTTCCTGTAAAAAAACTTTCATTTCCTCCACGTCCCGCTCCTGTTCTCCCGGAAATCCGGCAATCAGCGTGGTTCGCAGGCAAATGCCTGGAATAGTTTCGCGAACAGCCTGCAGGAGTTCGGTCATTTCCGAACGGGTGATCTGGCGGCGCATGGCCCTGAGCATGGAGTCACTGGCATGCTGCAAAGGCATGTCGAGGTATTTGCAAATATTATCCCGGTCACGGACTGTCTCCAGGATTTCCAGGGGGAACTTAGAAGGATAGGCATAATGCAGCCTTATCCATTCCAGCCCTTGCACGTCTGCCAGCCTGTTCAGCAGATCGGGCAATGCCCTTTTGTGGTAAATATCAAGTCCGTAATAGGTAAGTTCCTGGGCAATCAGCATCACCTCCTTCACACCCATCTTCACCAGGCCCTCGGCTTCTTTAATGATGGCCTCCATGGTTTTGCTCACATGGCGGCCGCGCATAAGCGGGATGGCGCAAAAGGAGCAGGTCCGGTTGCAACCTTCTGATATTTTGAGATAAGCATAATGTCTGGGGGTCGACAACAATCTCTCCCCGATCAGATCAGCTTTATAATCAGCTTCAAGTGTCTTCAGCAGGAAAGGCAATTCCAATGTGCCAAACCAGGCATCCACTTCCGGAATTTCTTTCTCCAGATCATCCCGGTAACGCTGACTCAGGCATCCGGTAACATACACTTTATCGAGCCTGCCATTCTTTTTCAGGGCCACCTGCTCTATGATGGTATTGACCGATTCGGCTTTAGCCTTGTCGATAAATCCACAGGTATTGACTACCACGATGTTGTGATCCAGCCGGCTATTTTCGTGAACCACATCCATTTCATTGGCGCGGAGCTGGCCGCTCAGCACCTCACTGTCCACCATGTTTTTGCTGCAACCCAGCGTAATGATGTTGATCTTATCCCTCCGGATTGACTTTGTTTTCATGCGCGGCGAAGGTACGCAGAAATTTTAGGCAACTTCATTTTTGCGTCATCGTCAACCGTCAACAAATTCCTATCTTGCTTTACAATGAAAGCAAGCCTGTTCCGGCAGTTTTTTAAAAGTGAAAAGGCAGGAGGGCTGCTCCTGATTTTATGTACCGTTGTTTCCCTGCTGATCGCGAATTCTCCCGCCGGAAACGCGTATGTTCATTTCTGGCACAGAGACGCTTCTGTAACGCTTGCCGGAGTGGGTATTCCGTTCAATATCGAAGAATGGATCAACGACGGACTGATGACCGTTTTCTTTTTACTCGTAGGCCTGGAAATAGAAAGGGAAATTTTCATCGGGGAATTGTCTGAATTTAAGAATGCCGTTCTGCCGGTTGTGGCAGCGATAGGCGGCATGGCGGCACCGGCAGCCATTCATTTCCTGTTTAATCATGGCACGCCGGAACAGGCAGGAATTGGTATTCCCATGGCGACCGACATTGCTTTTTCGCTGGGGGTATTGTCCCTTCTCGGAAACCGGGTACCGCTTACTTTAAAAATATTCTTAACAGCCCTCGCCATCATCGATGACCTCGGCGCCGTGATCATTATAGCAGTATTTTACACACAATCCTTCTCAGGATTCTACCTGGGCCTGGCTTTGGCACTGTTTGGGGTCCTGATCTTACTCAATCGGTTACATGTTTTTTCTTTATGGATCTATCTTCCGGCAGGTGTATGTCTCTGGTATTTTCTGTTTCGCTCGGGCGTTCATCCAACACTCAGCGGCATCCTGCTGGCCTTCACCATTCCCTTCCGGAAAAATAGGGAGGACCAGCCTTCGGCCAAGCTCCAACATGCCCTGCATACGCCGGTTAATTTTTTCATCATTCCTTTATTCGCCCTGGCGAACACGGCCATACATCTGGCGGCCGGGTGGCACCGGGAAATCGGGAGTGCCAACAGTCTCGGGATTGGCCTGGGGTTGCTGCTGGGGAAACCCCTGGGCATCGTAGGTTTCAGCCTGCTGGCGGTGTCTCTGGGTTTTGCCGGTTTACCCAAAGGCATGAACAGGGCGACCCTGGTCGGAGTGGGATTGCTGGCAGGTATCGGTTTTACCATGTCCATCTTCATCAGCAACCTTGCTTTTAGCGGCAATCCTACGGAAATTCAATATTCAAAAGTGTCCGTATTGCTGGCTTCCTTTATCGCTGCGGTACTGGGCTGGTATATATTAAAAAGAAACATCCGTAAACCGGTCAGCCATTTGCCTGTTTGAAAAGACTATCCACAAATTCATGGCTGTCAAAGACCAGCAGGTCCTCCATTTTTTCACCCACTCCGATAAACTTAACCGGGATTTTAAATTGATGGGCTATGGCCAAAACCACACCACCTTTGGCGGTTCCATCCAGCTTGGTAATGGCCAGGGCCGTAACTTCGGTGGCGGCCGTAAATTGTTTAGCCTGTTCCAGGGCATTCTGACCGGTGCTGCCGTCGAGCACGAGTAATACTTCGTGCGGGGCATCCGGCAGAAGTTTTTTCATCACCCGTTTAATCTTACTTAGTTCCTCCATCAGGTTGATCTTGTTGTGCAAACGCCCCGCCGTATCCACAATAACCACATCGGACCCACGGGAGATGCCGCTCTGAACAGAATCAAAAGCCACGGCGGCAGGATCTGCGCCCATGCCCTGCTTTACAATGGGAACGCCCACCCTTTCGCTCCAGATGTTCAACTGATCCGTTGCCGCAGCCCGGAAAGTATCGGCGGCTCCCAGTAAAACGGAATACCCGGCTTTTTTAAAGTTATGGGCGAGTTTGCCGATCGTGGTGGTTTTCCCAACTCCGTTCACCCCGACCACCAGGATCACATAGGGTTTCACAGGGGGAAGGTCAAAACTTCCATGGCCCGATGATCCGCTTTCCGTGAATATATTTTCAATTTCAACATGCAGGATCCCGTTGAGCTCTGAGGTATTGAGGTATTTGTCCTGCTGCACCCTTTTTTCAATACGCCGTATAATTTCCAGCGTAGTGTCCACGCCCACATCCGCACTCACCAGGGCCTCTTCCAAATTGTCCAATACTTCCTCGTCGACTGTACTTTTACCCGCAATGGCTTTGCCGACGCGGGAAAAAAAACCTTCCTTTGTTTTCTGAAGCCCTTCATCCAGGGTTTGTTTTTCTTTTTTTCCAAAAAGTTTATCGAAGAAACCCATATGCTGTATTTATGCAGGAGAAAAAAGTAAAAAAGCCGTTCCGGACAGGGAACAGCTTTCTATTAAATGATTTAACCGGTTAATTATTTCTGGGTAAGATACTGTTTGATCTTATCCTTATGGATGATGGCTTCTTTAAAAGTATAGGCGCCGGTCTTGGGACTCCGCACGGCCCTCACCACTTTGGTCCAGTTCTTTGCTTCTGCCGCTGCCCGGGCATCTTTGGTTTTGATCGCGGTTTTTGCTGCTTTTGCCATACAATTGATGTGTTAATGTGATAATGTGATATTGTGTAAATGAAGAAAGGGAACGCCGAATTAAGCCATTAGCATATTTCCACATCTCCACATTTTCAAATTAATTACTTGATTTCTTTATGCACCGTTACTTTCTTCAGAATGGGATTGAATTTCTTCAGTTCCATTCTTTCCGGAGTATTCTTTTTGTTTTTAACCGTAATATAGCGGCTGGTGCCGGGTTTACCGCTGGCTTTATGCTCGGTACATTCCAGAATCACCTGAACCCTGCTGCCTTTCTTTGCCATCTTGCTGAATTTAAAATATTAATTCCGCCATCCGGCGGACTTTTCGAATCAGATTTTTACTCCTGCTTTTCTCAATTCCTTCACCACGGTATACAGTCCGCGTTTGTTGATCGTCCTGATGCCTTCAGAAGATAGCTTCAGCTCAACCCACTTGTCTTCTTCGGCCAGGAAAAACCGCTTGTGCTGGAGGTTGGGCAAAAACCAGCGTTTCGTTTTAATTTTGGAATGTGAAACACTATTTCCTGTTATCGGACGCTTACCGGTCACTTGACATACTCTGGACATACCATCGGAATTTTGGACGGCGAAGGTCGGGAAAAATCCGGGAATTTCAAAAAGGAAGGAGGAAAATGTGGAAATATGAAGATATGCTGATGTGTAAATGAAGGAAGGAGTTTTCAAATTAGACAATTTTGTAATGTGTTAACTATGGAATTACCAATCTACACATTTCACATTTTCACATTTCACCTACCTCCGCCCTGAATTAATAATTCCTTAATTTACCATCCCTTTCCTTTTCAATACTTTGCAAAAAAGGGAGGGTTATGGCGGTTATGAAAAGAAGAACGATTCCGAGGGATATCAGCTGGCTGGCATTTAACTCCCGGGTATTGCAGGAAGCGGCCGATTCTTCGGTACCCCTTCGGGAAAGGGTAAAATTCCTGGGCATATTCTCCAACAACCTCGACGAATTTTTCCGGGTGCGGGTGGCCGCACTCAACCGGATGAAAGAATTCAGTGGCAAAGGCAAGCTGAACATGCACATGGAAGTGGCTCCGCAAAAGATCCTCGACCAGATCCAGGACATTGTACTGGTTCAGCAGGAACGTTTTGATGAGATCTGGAAAAACATCAACGCGGAAATGATCCAGGAGAGAATATTCCTCATCACCGAAAAAGAACTGAACAAGGAACAGCAGAAATTCGTACAAAATTATTTTGAAGAAGAAGCGCGGCCCAACATCATTCCCCTGATGATCCAGAGCATTCCGCAGTTCCCCTACCTGCGCGAAAAATCCATTTACCTCGGCGTGGTGCTTTCCCGTAAAACGGGCAGCTCGGAAGAAAAAAAATATGCCCTGATCGAGATCCCGACCCGCCTGCTGGGCAGGTTTGTGATCCTACCGTCCCTGGCCGCCGACGAACACCACATCATCCTGCTGGAAGATGTGATCCGGTATAACCTGAAAAGCATATTTTCCTATTTTGGATACGACCGGTACCGCTCCTGGGTTTTTAAGGTCACCAAAGATGCCGAGATCGATATTGACAATGATTTATCCACCACCCTGATCGAAAAAATAGAAAAGGGTCTCAGAAACAGGCGGAAAGGAAAGTTTGTCCGTTTTGTTTTTGACAAAGAAATGGATCCCGATCTTTTGAATTTTCTCATCAGGGGACTTTCCCTCATCAAAAAAGGAAATGTGATCGCTGGCGGACGCATCCACAACTTCCGGCACTTTATGGAATTTCCGGATGTATTTCCAAGGAAGGGTCAGCGGAAAAAACCGTTCCTTCCACCCCTGCTCGGAAAGAGCCATCGCATTACCGATATCGTGCTGGAGCAGGACCTGATGCTGCATTTTCCCTATCACTCATTTAACCCGGTCATCGACATGCTGCGGGAAGCCGCCATAGATCCCGATGTTACTTCCATTAAGATCACCTGTTACCGTCTGGCGCCGAATTCAAAAGTGATCAACGCCCTCATCAACGCGGTCAGAAATGGAAAACAGGTTACCGCCATGATGGAATTCCGGGCCCGGTTCGACGAAGAAGCCAATCTGGAATGGAAGGAAAGGCTGGAGGAAGAAGGCGTAAAAGTGATAGACATCATTCCCAACATGAAAGTGCATGCCAAGCTCTGCATCATACGCAAAAAGAACGGCCAGCGAAGCATTCATTACGGGTTTGTAAGCACCGGCAACTTGAATGAAAAGACCGCCATGATGTATGGCGACCATTGCCTCCTTACCAGCAACCGCAACATCATGGCCGATGTAAACCGGATGTTCAGCTACATGGAAAAATGGAAAAACGGCTTGGGCCCTTTAAAAGCCTGCAAAACGCTTATCCCCTGCCCCATCATGCTGCGCAAGGAACTATACCGGATGATCAACGCCGAAATCAAGGCGGTAAAAAATAAGAAAACCGCTTCGATCATCCTGAAAATAAATTCCCTTTCGGACCAGGAACTGATCTATAAATTATACGAAGCGGCGCGCGCCGGTGTGGAAATCAAACTGATTGTACGGGGCATATTCTGCATGCTTCCCGAAAACAAAAAATTTAAAAAACAGGTAACTGCCATCAGCATCCTGGACGAGTACCTGGAACATGCACGGGTATTCATCTTCCACAATCACGGCAAAGAAAAAGTTTATATATCTTCGGCAGACTGGATGGTCCGCAACATGGACCACCGGGTGGAGGCAACCTGTCCCATAACGGATGCGGACATCCGCAAAGAGCTGAAGGATATCCTGAATATCCAGCTGGCAGATAATGTAAAGGCCCGTTGGCTGGATAATGGTTTGCAGAACAAATACAAAAAGAACCAGTCGAAAAAAATGCGTTCACAGATTGAAATATATCAATACCTGAACCAGAAAAACATCAGAACGCTGCCGGAATCAGCCGAACCGGGTCCGGCACCCGTAACCGATTTGCTGATTCCGGTATAATAAAATCCATACATACTGATGATACTGGCAGCCATAGATATTGGAAGCAATGCAGCAAGGCTGCTGATCACGGAAGTGATGGTGAGTGATAAAAAAGCGGTCTTTGAAAAATTAAACCTCGTGCGGGTGCCACTCCGGCTCGGCTTTGATGTATTTGACCAAAAAGAAATCTCCCCCGCCAAAGCCTCCATGTTTCTCAATTGCATACGATCCTTCAAATACCTGATGGATGCCTATGGCGTGGTGAAGTGCAAAGCCGCAGCCACCTCCGCCATGCGGGACGCCCGCAACAGTGCGGAGATCCTGGCATCCGTTCGCACGGAAACCGGGATAAACATCGAAGTGATCAGCGGCGATGATGAGGCTTCCTTCATTTATGAAAATCACATTGCAGAAAACCTCGACAAGGAAAATGCCTACTTGTATATAGACGTGGGCGGGGGCAGCACCGAACTCACCTGTTTTGCCGACAACCGCCTGTTATTTAAAAAATCTTTTAACATAGGCACCATCCGATTGATCAAAAACCAGGTTACAGAAGCGCACTGGGATCAGATGAA
Source organism: Chitinophagaceae bacterium (assembly GCA_041691395.1). Classification (GTDB taxonomy): domain Bacteria; phylum Bacteroidota; class Bacteroidia; order Chitinophagales; family Chitinophagaceae; genus Puia. The sequence goes on along the minus strand of JBEPUT010000004.1, from coordinate 33,397 downwards.
GGATTTTCTGAAAAAAGAAATACGGGGAATGGTTAAACACATCACCGCCATCGGCTCGGGCGGTAATATCAATAAGGTATTTTCCCTGTCCAAGAGAAAAGACGGAAAGCCACTAACCCTCGAACTGTTGAAAGATTATTATAAGGAGCTGAATAGTTTTTCCGTGACGGACCGGATGCGGCTGTACAACCTGAAAGAGGACCGTGCCGATGTTATTGTGCCCGCCCTCCAGATTTATATAAATGTGATGCGGTGGATCGATGCTCAGGAAATTTTCGTTCCGAAAATCGGCTTGGCCGACGGCCTGATCCAGGCCCTATACCGGGAACTCAGCGCATTGAGTCCGGCTGAACCCGTTGAGTAACGCCGGCTGAAAGATAATAATTCCCTTCATTCAGATGGAGGAATTATCTTTATACACTCAACCTGAAACCAGATGGTTCCCAAAAAAATCACGACGCACATCATTCAGAACATGAAGGCCGCCGGTGAGCGGATTTCCATGATCACGGCCTATGATTTTTCTTTTGCCAGGTTGTTCGACAAGGCGGGCATTGACGTAATCCTGGTTGGTGATTCGGCTTCTAATGTAATGGCTGGTCATGAAACCACTCTGCCGATCACCCTGGACCAGATGATCTACCACGCATCTTCCGTTATCCGGGGTGTGAGCCGCTGTCTGGTGGTGGTTGACCTGCCTTTCGGCTCGTATCAGTCCAACTCCAAGGAAGCCCTCATATCAGCCGTACGGATCATGAAAGAAACAGGCGCCCATGGCGTAAAACTGGAAGGCGGGGAAGAAGTGATGGAATCGGTGAAAAGGATACTGGCGGCAGGCGTACCGGTGATGGGACACCTCGGCCTTACCCCTCAATCCATTTATAAATTCGGAACGTATAATGTACGGGCCAAAGAAGAAACGGAGGCGTCCAAATTAAAGTCGGATGCAAAAATGCTGGAAGAAGCCGGTTGTTTTGCCATTGTACTGGAAAAGATCCCGGCACTGCTGGCCAAAGAAGTGGCGGAGAACATCAGCATTCCCGTTATCGGCATTGGAGCCGGAAAATATTGCGACGGACAGGTGCTTGTGATGCATGACCTGCTGGGCATAAACACAGAATTCAAACCGAGATTCCTGAGGCAATATCTGAACCTCCATGAACCCATAACAAATGCCGTGGAACGTTATATCGCTGATGTGAAATCTAAGGACTTTCCCAATGAGCAGGAACAATACTAAAACAGCTTACCGGACATCCGCATTCAGGATTTCATACAGCTCCAGATTGTTGTCGCCGCTTTTCAACCGGACATACAGGGCCTTGCAACTTCCCACAGCGGCAGACTCCGACACCACTTTCACCTTATCATAAAACATCTTCTTCAACTGCTTTTTTTCTTTTTCAATACTGTTTTTTGCTGCACTGAAATCGGAAGAAGTACCATGATTGGTTTTTTCTGCCAGCAAAGCCATATGACGATGGTCAAAATTGGAAGAAGACAGGTTAAGTATCTGGCAGGAGCAGATGCGGCCACGGGAAGAAGTTGTTTCGTAAGATCCCTTTGCGCCAGGCGCATTCATCGCTGCAGCCGATGGTATTTTGAGAACTGTCAGGGACACGGAAAGAAAGGAATCCAGGGCACGAATCACATCCCGGCTGTTTCGGATCTGCTGCTGGTTCCCGGATAAACGATGAAAGGGCATCGTGGAACCGTTGGCGGCAAAACTATTGATCACGGAGAGGGAAAGAAATAACAGGACGAAAAAAATACGGACGAAAGGGTTCATGGTACGATATTAATCAAGTGTTCAAAAAGGGCTGTTCGCGGATGTATGGAACTTGATTGAATACCGGATTTCAGGGATTGCCAAAATAAAAAAACCTGTGGCAACAGGTTCGTCAATGGATACAGATCGGGTACACAAAGAATAAAATAAAAAGGGAGACCGCATAACTTTTGAGCGGAAAAATTTCGGGAAATACGGCCATCGTGAATCAGCCAGCTGCTTTCCCGTTGATTATCAATAAAATTTATCGACTCCGGCCGGATCCCCGAAAAGGACAACCGGACACCAGACAGGCAGACCCGTGCCCTTTTCGCATCGAATCCGGACAATTGCCGGCATACCTTTTATTGACCAGCATCAACCTTGATCTTTTTGTTTTAATATTACAAGGTATCATTCACCGATTTTAAACCGGTATTCGTCTATTAGTCCGTGAAATAGCCAGCGAAACAAGTCTTTAACTTTATCAAATTCAAAAACAGCTTTAGTTTTGGCCTTACACTCGTCACACCAACGGATTAAGACAGGTTTCACTCACCTAAAGATTTTCTCCTTGAATAAAAAAGCTGCCCAGATTATTGTTCACATCGCCGCCTGGGGCTGTTTTCTGATGCTTCCGTTGATCTTTTATCCGCGACCGGTGAATGCGCCATTCATTCCGGAGCAGTCAGTGACCCCTTTTTTCTTCATCAGCAATTTCTTCTACATCGGATTTTATTATGTCAATACCTATATGCTTTTTCCGAGACTTCTGGAAAAGAAGAAGATCCTGGCTTATTATCTGATCATCATCGCCATCATGATATTCTTTGGAACAATGCCCAGGATGTATCAATTCTGGTTCGGTCATTTTCAAAGATTCTCCACTTCCATAACCATGCACCTGCATTCTCCCAAAGAATTTCACCCCCCCATTCTTTCGCCGGGATCCATTGCCATATTCCTTCTGGTGTTTCTGTTCAGTACCGGAATAAAAGTGATGCAGAAATGGATGGATTCCGAACGACGCAATAAACAGATCGAAAATGAAAAGCTGCATGCCGAATTGTCTTTCCTGAAATCACAGATCAATCCGCACTTTCTTTTCAATACCCTCAATAATATTTATTCCCTCGCGGAAAGCAAATCGGACCTGACCCCGGTGGCCGTTATGAAATTATCCAATATTATGCGATATGTGCTTACCGAAGCCAGGCAGGACAGTGTTCCGCTGGAAAAGGAAATGCAGTTCATCAACGACTATATTGAATTACAGAAGATCCGCAGTACGGATAAAACATCGGTTGGCTTTACCGTAATCGGCGATGTTTCCGGAAAAAAGATTTCTCCGCTGATCCTGCTGCCCTTTACCGAGAATGCCTTTAAATATGGCGTGAGCGCCAGGGAATTGTCACCGATCAATATCCTGATCGAATCCCATAAGAACCATATCCATTTCCGGATCATCAACCAAAAGCACAATCACGGAAAGACCAACCTGATCAAAACCGGGATCGGCATCAACAATACCCGCAGAAGACTGGAATTGCTGTATCCCGGCAAATATGAACTGGATATCAAAGATGAACCATCCACCTACACCATAAACTTAAATATTCAATCCTGATGCTCACTTGTATTGCCATAGATGACGAACCCCTTGCTCTGCAGGTATTGAAAAAATATATCGAAAAAATATATTTCCTGGAATGCAAAGGGTTGTTCACCGATGCGGAAGACGCCGGCAAATTCCTGGAATCCGGGGGGGTGGATATTATTTTTCTCGATATCCAGATGCCTGACGTCAATGGCATTGAATTTTCCAAATCCCTGCGCCTTAAACATACGGCCGTTATTTTCACTACAGCCTTCAGTGAATATGCGATTGAGGGATTTAATGTGGACGCCGTAGATTACCTGCTGAAGCCGATAGAGTACGACCGTTTTCTCAAATCGGTTTTCAAGGCAAAGGAATACACGGATTATCTCAACAGCCAGGAACTCCACCAGGGATATATTTTTGTGAAGTCGGACTACCAGATGGTGAAGGTCTTCCTGAAGGATATCATCTACATAGAAGGGCTGGATGATTATATCAAGATCTATCTTCCCCAGCGGACCTTACTCACCCTGATGACCCTCAAAACAATTACCCAGAAACTGCCTTCCAGGGAATTCCTTCGGGTGCACCGTTCCTATATTGTGCCGGTCAGCCGGATCGACCACATCAGCAAAAGCAAGATCCGCATTGCCAATAAAGACATCCCGATAGGCATCAGTTACAGCGAAAGTTTTTTTACGGCGATGGAACAAAGGTTGCAATAGGATCTAAGCCTTACCGCTATTCTTAATAACTTGCGGTATCAAGCTCATCCCATGGATTTTCTCAAACAACTTCATATCCTTCCCGTAAACAGCGGTACGTCAACCGGTACGGATTGGCTGGACGGGTCCGGAACGATCCTCGAATCATTTTCCCCTGTTGATGGCAAACGGATTGCTTCGGTAACGCAGACCAGTAAAACTTCTTATGATGTAGTGGTGGCAAGGGCGCAAAAAGCATTTGCCGTGTGGAGAACATGGCCCGCTCCCAAACGCGGTGAGGTGGTCCGTCAGATCGGCGAAGCATTGCGGGAGAAAAAGTCCGCCCTGGGTCGCCTGGTATCCTATGAAATGGGAAAAAGTCTTCAGGAAGGACTCGGTGAAGTTCAGGAAATGATCGATATCTGCGATTTTGCCGTTGGTCTTTCCCGCCAGTTGCATGGCCTGACCATGCACAGCGAACGTCCGCAGCACCGCATGTATGAACAATGGCATCCGCTGGGCATTGTGGGCATTATATCCGCCTTTAATTTCCCTGTCGCGGTATGGAGCTGGAACAGCATGCTGTCCTGGGTTTGCGGAAATGTGGGCATCTGGAAAGGATCGGAAAAAACACCCCTTTGTGCTGTGGCCTGCCAGCACCTGGTATCCGGTATCTTCAAGAAAAATGACGTACCGGAAGGGGTAAGTTGTCTGATTACGGGCAACCGGGAAGTGGGAGCCTGGATGGGCGCAGATACCCGACTGGCCCTGATCTCCGCCACCGGATCAACCCGCATGGGTAAGGAACTGGGAGCACAGGTTGCTGCCCGCATGGGTAAATCCCTGCTGGAACTGGGCGGTAATAATGCCATCATCATCAGTGAACATGCCGACCTCAACATTGCCATTCTCGGCGCCCTGTTCGGGGCCGTCGGCACCGCCGGTCAACGGTGCACCAGTACCCGGAGACTGATCATACAGGAAAATATTTACGAAGAAGTGAAAAGCAAACTGAAGGCTGCCTACGGTCAGCTTCGTATTGGCGATCCCCTGGATGAAAACAATCACGTGGGGCCGCTGATCGATAAAGCAGCCACGGAACTTTACCTGAAAGCCATCGGGGCGTGTAAAAAGGAAGGTGGAACCTTCCTTGTGGAAGGCGCCGTTTTATCCGGCAAGGGATATGAAAGCGGCTGTTATGTAAGGCCATGCATAGCAGAGGCCAGGCCCGGATTCAAAACGGTTCAGACGGAAACCTTTGCACCCATCCTGTATTTACTGAAATACAAAACAATTGGAGAAGCCATAGAAATACAAAATGAAGTACCCCAGGGCCTTTCTTCATCTATCATGACGCTCAACCTGCGGGAAGCTGAATTGTTTTTATCCGCCACCGGCAGCGATTGCGGAATCGCCAACGTGAATATCGGAACCTCGGGCGCCGAAATCGGCGGAGCTTTTGGCGGAGAAAAAGACACTGGCGGCGGCAGGGAAAGCGGCAGCGATGCCTGGAAATCCTATATGCGCCGGCAGACCAACACAATTAATTATTCTACTCAATTACCTCTGGCACAGGGGATTAGGTTTGATTTGTAAGTCTCATTTATTGTTGTTGATGGTATTTGGTGGACGGTGGATGGATTTTAGTTCCGCATTCCCGCCCGCAGTCCATCCACCGTCCACCATATATCATCAACAAAACAGGCTGACGCACCTCCAGGTAATATAATATAATGATTATCCATCCGTTAATAAAGGATATCGATTGAAATGATTCTTACGCGGATAAGCAGCCGGCTCCTATTGTGTCTTTCCTCGGTTCTTCTATTTATTTCCGCACCGGCTCAGGTGAGGCTGGCTGCTGTGGGCGGCGTTCATTCATCTAATTTGCTGGAAACGAATTCCATTCCGGGATTTGCAAATACGCAGGGAAAATACTTTTCTTCCAAAACAGGCTTTCAACTCGGGGTGCTTACCGAAATCCCCATCGGACAAAAAAACTTTTTCTTCCAGCCCGGATTAAATTTCAGCGCCAGGGGAAACCAGTACGAACGCTTTTACGATACCAGCCAGGTAAAAACGGACACCCTCTATGATCAGCATACGCTGAAATTAAATTATGTGGACATCCCGCTCTTTATTACCTATAAATTTTCTCTTTCCAGAAATCAGCGGAATCATTTTTTTATCAGTGCCGGTCCCTATTTTGCTTTTATCATCAGCGCTTCCGAACCCTTTCAGAACAGGATAAAATATTATGGTGACGACAAGTATACATTTGGTTCGGGAACGCTGGATCTTTCGGTAGGCAATGCAGCCGGAAAATACAAAACCCTGGATGCCGGGATCAATATCAAAGCCGGCTTTGAGCTGGGCAACGTGATGCTGGGAGCTTATTTTAGCTGGGGACTGTCCAATGCCTATCAGGCAACGTATACATCCAGTTTTCACCATGAACTGATTGGGGCCTCTTTGGGTATCTGGCTCACCAATTCCAAACCGGCTCCCCCGGTAAATAGGGACAGTGACGGGGATGGTACAGCCGATAAGGATGATTCCTGCAAAACCGTGAAAGGGGTTCCCAGATATCATGGCTGTCCGGTTCCGGATTCGGATCATGACGGGATAAATGATGAAATGGATTCCTGTCAAAACCTCGCGGGTCCTGCCCGGTATAATGGATGCCCCATTCCGGATACGGATAAGGATGGGGTGAATGATGAAGAAGATTCCTGCAAAACAACAGCGGGAACGGTTAAATATCACGGCTGCCCCATTCCGGATTCCGATGGAGACGGCGTAAATGATGAAACGGATCAATGTCCCAACCAGTCAGGCCCGGCTGAAAATAAAGGATGCCCCATTATTAAACCGGCCCTTGCCAAACGAGTGCTGTTTGCGGCCCGGAACGTGCAATTCAGAAGCAACAGCAGCAGGTTAACGGCTGGTTCAATGCCTGCTCTCAGGGAATTGGCAGACACCCTGAAAGCAAATCCGGATCTTGAAATAACCATTGAAGGGCATACGGACAATACCGGCAGTCCGGGCTACAACCAGCAGCTTTCCCTGCACAGGGCAATGGAGGTGAAAAAAAATCTGCTGAAACTGGGTATTCCGGAAGAACGTATTTCTGTAGAAGGTCTTGGGGAAACCCAACCGGTTGGAGACAACAACACCGAACAGGGCAAATCCCAAAACCGGCGTGTTGTATTCCGGCTGCATGTTAAAAACAGTTAAATCCAATCACAAACTGTTACCATTCATGTAAAATATAGGTAGGAGTTTGTGTGCTGAAATCCTTTAAAATACTTTTACCAGTCTTATAAAACCTAAACGAAAATGATCCGAATGATGCGTTTGAAACCGGCGTTGCTGGGCTTGTTACTCCTGGCGATCAGCTTAACCACCTTTGCCCAGGGCAATTCTTCCAAAACAGAACTGGCTAAGGGCTGGCACCTGCTGGATAAGGAAAAAGATGGTGTATACGGAATCAGTCTGGAAAAAGCATACGATTTCCTCAAAACAAAAAAATTAAAAAGCAGGACCGTATTGGTTGCCGTTATCGATTCCGGTGTGGATACTTTACAGGAGGACCTATCCCAGATTCTTTGGGTGAATCCCGGAGAGATCCCGGGGAATGGCATTGATGATGACCATAATGGTTATGTGGATGATGTCCATGGCTGGAACTTCATCGGTGGCAAAGACGGCGCCAATGTAAAAGATGACTCCCAGGAAGAAGGCCGCGTTTATTATCAGTACAAGGCGCAATTCGACAATAAGAACATTCAGCCGGACAGCCTGAATGCAGGGGACCGCGACCATTATGACATGTGGATAAAGGCTAAAAAGAAAATCATGGGCGACAATCCGGAAAGCGGTGCGGACCTGATGATGCTGAAAAGGGTGCTGACTGCCTGCATCAAGAGCGACAGCATTCTGCAGAAGGCCATGGGCAGATCCGAATACAACGGAAACGATCTGGATAGTTTCCAGGCAAATGAAATCGATGCCAAAACGGCTAAATCCGTATTGCTGTATTTTTTCAAGGAGAATCACATCATGGATATGGCCAATACCAATTTTATCAGTGAATTTAAGGAGCAAGCAGACAGGGAAGAAAAGAAAATGGAGATCAGGGAAATTGCTCCCAAAAATTACCGGGCGGACATTGTAAAGGATAACGAAAACGATATTTACGACAGTCTTTATGGGAACAACGATATAATGGCCGGGGATCCGATGCACGGCACCCATGTGTCGGGCATTATAGCTGCAGAAAGAAATAATGGCAAAGGCATGAACGGCATTGCCGATAATGTGCGGATCATGATGGTGCGGGCCGTTCCCAACGGAGATGAACACGATAAGGATATTGCACTGGCCATCCGGTATGCCGTGGACAACGGCGCTAAGGTGGTGAATATGAGTTTCGGCAAAAATTTATCCCCGGAAAAATCCTGGGTTGATGACGCCGTGAAGTATGCAGAATCCAGGGGTGTACTGCTGATCCATGCTGCGGGTAATGATGCCGAGGATGTGGATACGGCGGATAATTTTCCCAACCCGAATTTTAAAAACTCCAAGGAACGGGCAGACAACTGGATCACCGTCGGTGCCAGCAGCGATCCCCGGGCCGAAGAGGGATTCGGAAGTTATACGGCTTCGTTCTCCAATTACGGAAGGAAAGAAGTTGATGTGTTTGCACCAGGCGCGCGCATTTATTCCACGCTTCCCAGGGAAAAGGGCATAAATAAATACGGCAATCTGGATGGAACCAGCATGGCGGCGCCGGTAGTTACGGGTGTGGCTGCGCTGATCCTTGAATATTTTCCCGGGCTTTCCCCTGCCGACGTTAAATATTGTATAGAAAAATCCGTATCGGTCCCGGCGGCTAAGGCAAAAAAACCCGGAACGGAAAATGAAATGGTCAGTTTCTCCAACCTTAGTGAATCCGGCGGCATCATCAATGCTTATGGAGCGGTGAAATTGGCTTCTATCATGTCTGATCCCAGGAAAAAAGAGATTTTAAAGTCGACTTTGGAAAAAGGAAGAAATTGAAACGGGGAATTAGAATTCCCCCAATTTTGCTTCCAATATGCCCTTACCCCAACGCCGAGTTCACCGGATAGCGGTCAGCTGTTTTTTCTTTCTCGCAGGAATCTGTTTTGCCTCCTGGGCTTCGCGTATTCCGGCCATTCAGTCTAAACTGGGTCTTGGCAATGCCGCACTGGGCGCTGTTTTGCTCAGTCTCCCGGTGGGTCTTTTAACCTCGTTGCCGGTGGCGGGTTTTCTGGTGGCACGCTACGGAAGCCGCAAAATCGTGATGGTCGCCGGCGCACTATATGCCTGCATTTTGCCGGTGCTTGGTTTTGTGAGCTCCACCACCCAATTAATGATCACTTTATTTGCTTTTGGATTTGGCGGGAACCTGCTGAATATTTCCATGAACACCCAGGCCGTGGGCGCAGAATCCTTTTACCATAAACCCATCATGGCTTCCTTTCATGGCATCTGGAGTACAGCAGGTTTTTCCGGAGCCGCCATCGGCACTGTTATGGTCAGATTCGGCATAGTGCCGGGATATCATTTTCTCTGCATCACGGGGCTGGCCCTGCTGATCCTGCTGATATTTGCCCGTTCGCTGGTGGTTCATGATCCGCGGCAGGATGAAAAGCAACCCCTGTTTGCCAGGCCCGACAAGTCCCTGCTCATACTCGGACTAATTGCTTTCTGTTCGATGATTTGCGAAGGTGCCATGTTCGACTGGAGCGGCATTTATTTCGAACACGTAGTTCAACCCGGACGAGCCTGGGTAACGGTGGGTTATACGGCTTTCATGAGCACCATGGCCACGGGGCGGTTTGTAGGAGACTGGGTGGCGTTTAAACTCGGCATGAAAAGAATGCTGCAGCTGAGTGGTGTTTTCACGGCCAGCGGACTATTACTGGCCGTTTGTTTCCCGCATTTTGTTACCGCTACGCTGGGATTTTTGCTGGTGGGTGCCGGCGTTTCTTCCGTGGTTCCCATGATATACAGTGCTGCGGGCAGATCGGAAAAAATGTCACCTGGTGTGGCCATTGCCGCGGTTTCCACCATCGGCTACCTGGGATTCTTATTTGGACCGCCCTTTATCGGGTTCATCGCCCAGGTCAGCAGTCTCCGCGTTTCCCTGGCCCTGATAGCCCTCATGGGAATCATGATCGCTATATTGGCGGGAAGAATTCAAAACACCCGATAAAAAAAATGCGCGATGAATATATTCTCACCGCGCATGGTTCCCATAGTATCCCGTAATTTATTTATTATACACCAGGTTCTTCCGGGAAATCATATCATCCATAACATTTACTGCTTCCTTTAAATAAATATCTGTTTTCCGACTATCGAGCCATTGCTTGTACCGGTCAGCTTTGTCTTTGTCTTTAACATATTTCGCCGAATCCTCGGGCATGGTGCTTATGCTCATGGGCACCACCAGCTTACTTACCGAATCAATCTGCTTAACCGTTGCCCGGATCTTTTTCTGCTCTGCCTGATATTCATCCAGCTTCAGCGGATATTGCTTGTCGTTTTGTTTGTCCAGCCACGCAGCATCGCCGGAAATGGTACTGAATGTTGGATTCAGCCTTGTTCTTTCCTCACTTTCATTCCGGATATAGTTGATATCATAAGCATATTTCCAGGTGGCATAATCGGCTTTCGGCATTTCATCCCAGGGCAGTGCGTCCGGCTGATCCTTCTCCCTGATCTTATAATGCTCATACAGATCCGGAAGAACAATGTCTGAAGAAACGCCGCGGAGCTGGGTAGAACCCCCATTAATGCGGTAGAATTTCTGCAGGGTGAGTTTGATGGTACCCAGGGGGCCGCCAACTTCACTGAGTCCCATGTTTTTATCCAGCGGAATATTTCTTTGAACGGTACCCTTGCCATACGTGGTGGTGCTTCCGATGATCACGCCTCGTTTATAATCCTGTATGGCTGCGGCAAATATTTCTGAAGCGGAGGCGCTGAATTCATTCACCATCACAGCGAGCGGACCGTCGTACAAAACGGTCCGGTCGTGATCGCTGTAAATCTCCGGATTTCCGCGGCGGTCGCGAACCTGAACCACAGGTCCCTGATCTATAAACAACCCAACCATTTTCACTACGTCAAAAAGTGATCCGCCGCCATTGTTGCGCAGGTCCATAACAATGCCGTCCACTTTGGCATCCTTGAGTTTTACAATCTCACGGGCAACATCAACCGAACACCGGTTTCCGTTCGGATTGTCAAAATCAGCATAAAATTCCGGAAGGAATATGTACCCGATCTTTCCCTTAGCTGTTTGAACAACCACGCTCTTGGCAAATTTTTCGTCCTGTATGATTTCATCCCGGATAAGCGAAACCACCTTGATGGTGCCGTCGGCTTTTTTGAGGGTGAGGCGAACTTCAGTTCCTTTATTTCCGCGTATGATCTTAACGGCATCTTCCACCATATAGCTGGTCAGGTCAACAGGTTCCTGATTGCCCTGGGCTACTTTTAAAATAACGTCGCCGACATTGATCTGGCCGGATTTCCAGGCAGGACTTCCCGTTACCAGAGTAACGATCTTAATGGCTCCGTCTTCATCCCGGAGGGCCGCGCCGATACCAAAAAACCGACCACTCATATCCTCGTCAAATGATCTTTTTTCCACCGGCGGAAAATAATCCGTGTGCGGATCCATGCATTGCACAATGGTTTCCACGAAGGCGTTGAACTGGTCGTCGTCGTTGGCCTTAATCAGCTGATGATCATAGAAACGGTCCATGATCTTGAGCGTCTTATCCCGCGCTTCCTTTTCCAGTTGTGCATTTGTTTTTGCAACATAATCCGGTTTTCCCTTTGCGGCCGTCTGCTGGTCGAGCAGGTCGGCATATTTTTCCAGTGTCAGGTATTTCAGTTTTTTCCGAACCTCGTCCCGGCGAACAGCTGCATTGGCAGGAAAATCCATTTTATCGTAGTCGAGGTTGACTGTTTCCTGCTTTGTGTAATCAAAAGGCTGGGAAAGGATCTCATGGCAAATACCTTGCAATTCATGCAGTCTTTTTTTATAGATCACGTCAACGGCCGGAACAAACCCGACGGTGGTCTTTCCCAGGATTTCATCGTCAATCGTGTTTTGATATTTTGAAAGTTCCTGTATATCCGACTGCAGGAATGCCTTCTTCTCCATATCCACTTGTGAGAGGTATTTGTTGAATACTTCCCTGGAAAAACTGTCATCGATGTTTTTCGGGCTGTAGTGGATTTCCTCCAGCATCTCACCTACATTCCTCAGGATCTTTTCATATTTGGTGGGGGGTTCGGAACTGAAGGCAAAAGTTTTCAGAGCCAGGGCAATTCCAAGAACGGATACGAGCAAGACAATGGGCAAATTCCTTTTGTTGAACATATATGTAATCAATTTTGACATACCTGCCAAAAATAACGATTTATGCACCCTTATTGTTGTAGTTGAATAATTATTAACGCTTAACCCGGGTTGACCGGCTGGAATTGGTGGCCACCGGCGAATCGAAAGGGGTGCCCGCTAAATTTTGAATGATGACGATGAATAATTCAGGATTTTACTTTAGTTTTGTCCTCCCCAAACGGTGATTGTAGCTCAGTTGGTTAGAGCACTAGATTGTGGTTCTAGGGGTCGTGGGTTCGAACCCCATCAGTCACCCATTTTTTTCTTCTCTATTTACAAGACTTTAACAAAACCCACCCTCCCACACGGCATTTTGGCCGCTCGTAAACTATGAATACTCCTCCTCCCAGTTTTTGACGAATTTTGCACTCGTATGAAAAAAGTTTACCTGAACCGTTTTATGCTGGGGCTCCTGTTTTTTTTTGCTACCCAAACCGCTTTTTCACAGGACGAGAACGGAACACCCGCCCAGCCCAGGGGAGGACGGCAGGCTAACGCAACCGGTCATTTTTACGGACGCATCGTGGATGGAAAAACAAATAAAGGAATAGACGGCGTTTCCATCCAGCTCATACGCTCAAAAAACGATCCTGCAAACAAGAGTAATAAAGATTCCGTTGTCGATGGCATGATCACCCAATCGAAAGGGAATTTCAGTTTTCCCAATCTGCCCATACTGGGATCTTACCGGCTGAAAGTAACCGCCATTGGTTATGCGCTGTACGATGAAAAGGTGGCGTTCGATCTGAAACTGGGAAAAAGCACCGATCCGGAACTGCGCGTGAACGCCGTGGAAAAGGACCTTGGAAATATAAAAATGCAACAGGATGCCGAAACGCTGAACCAGGTTATCGTTACCGGATCCAAACCCCTGATCCAGCTCGGCATCGACAGAAAAATTTACAATGTGGAAAAAGACATTGCGGCCCAGGGAGGCACCGCCGTCGATATCATGAAAAACATCCCTTCCCTGGCTGTGGATATAGACGGTAATGTTACCCTTCGGAATGCGCCGCCCACCATCTTTATCGACGGGAGACCCACAACCCTTACCCTGGATCAGATTCCCTCCGATGCCATTGAAAGCGTGGAGATCATTTCGAACCCAGGAGCTAAATACGATGCCTCGGGAGGCACTTCCGGGATCCTCAACATCGTTCTGAAAAAAAACAGGAAAGCGGGATATAACGGAAACGTCCGGGCCGGTGTGGATAAACGCGGCGGTTACAATGCCGGCGGAAACGTCAATGTGAAACAAGGCAAGCTGAATTTTTTCGCCAGCGGCAACTTCAGGGAACGGAAAACGGTTTCTCCCGGAACAACCGACCGGCTAACATTTATCAGCGATCCCAAAAACAAACTGCACCAGGTGGATGACAATGAAAACAGCGGCTATTTTGTATTCGGCCGTTTTGGGGTCGATTATCTCATGGATAACCGGAACACCCTGTCTGCCTCCGGCACCCTCGTCCACGGCTCGTTTTTGCCTACAACCAACAGTGCTCTTACCCTGGACACACTATACAACAACGGATATAGCAACAGTTCCTATACCCAGCGTTATTCCACCACCAACAATGCATTCAACAATAAACACGGCCAGTTAAGCTTTAAACATACCTTTCCAAAAGCTGGTGAAGACTGGTCGGCCGACGTCAACTACAGCAATGGAACGAACAGTAATTTAAACCGCACCACTTCAAATATATTCCAAACCATTGGCGGCCCGCTATCCAGCATCTACAGGCAACAGCAGGATGGCAATGGTACCAATGAATATGTTACGGGCCAAACGGATTATACCAATCCACTGGGAGAAAAATCCAAACTGGAAGCCGGCGCACGGATCTCGGCCCGGAATGTAAACAGCGTGAACAACAGCAGCATCATCAGTGACGCCGGAAAAGAGATTTTTCAGCCGCTGGCTTCTTCCAATTATAATTATCATGACCGTGTGATTGCCGGCTATTTAACCTATTCCAATACGCTGGGAAAACTTGGTTACCAGTTGGGACTCCGCGCGGAAAATTCCAGCTATCACGGCTCCAGCACCTATGCCATCAAGGACAGCCTGAGCACCGACGGTTTGAAAGACACCCTGGGAAATTTCAGCAATAATTATCCCATCAGTCTTTTTCCCAGTTTTTACCTGTCCTATAAACTCAGTGACAACGATGAATTTCAGCTGAATTATACCCGGCGTGTTGACCGTCCAAATTTCTTCCAGCTTTTTCCTTATACCGATTATTCCGACTCGCTGAACCTGAACAGGGGAAATCCAAATCTCAAACCCCAGTTCACAAATTCCGTCGAGCTGAATTATTCCAAGACCTACAACGGAAACAATAATTTTCTGGCTTCTGTTTATTATAAATACACCACCGACCTCATTACCCGGTATCAGACCAAAGAGATCAATCCCATTACAGATTCCATGGTGCTGATCAATACCTTTATCAATGCCAGCGCCAGCTATGTGGGCGGACTGGAACTGATCGGCAGGAACGCCATCACGCCCTGGTGGGACCTTACCAGCAACCTCAACATTTTCACTTCCAAAATTTTCACCAACGATTCCATTGAAACGGCGCCCGCCAATTACAGCTGGTTCGCCAAACTCAATAGCACATTTAAAATGAACAAGCATTTCACCCTGCAGATTACCGGAGATTATACCTCCAAAACAGTTCTTCCGCCCGGTGGATCGTCAAGCCAGGGAGGACGGGGATGGGGCCCAACGGTTAGCGGAAATGCCCAGGGATATTCCAAACCAACGGGAGGCGTTGATGCTTCTGTGAAATATGAATTCCTCAAAAACAAAGCGGCCAGCATCACCCTCAGCATAAGTGACATATTCAAAACCCGGAAGTATGACGTGTTTGTGAATTCCGCCTATTCCACCCAGGAATCCTATCGCATTCGGGACCCGCAGTTTGTCAGGGTCCAGTTCAATTACCGGTTTGGAAAATTTGACACGGCATTGTTCAAACGGAAAAATCTGAAAGCAGACCAGGATTCACAGCAAAACGGACCAGAAGGATCTATGAATTAATGAGTTCCGGATGGTTTCACCCATCACTTGCCGCTGTATCAATTTTTTACTTTCGCTGTTATACTGTAAAATTGCACGCCTGCGGGCCTGTAAAACGCATTATTTAAGAGTATGGCGAAGAATTTATTGATCGTGGAATCACCGGCTAAGGCGAAGACGATAGAAAAGATTTTAGGGGAAGATTTTGAGGTTAAAAGCTGTTATGGTCATATCCGTGACCTGGAGAAACAGGATATGGGGATAGACATAAAGAATAACTACAAGCCCAGTTATATTGTTCCGGAAGAAAAGCAGAAGGTAGTCAAAGAGTTAAAAAGCCTGGCTAAGAAATCGGGTGAGGTATGGCTGGCAACGGATGAGGACCGGGAGGGGGAAGCCATCAGCTGGCATCTTTGCGAAGTGCTTGGCCTTGACCCAAAAACCACCAAACGGATTGTTTTTCACGAGATTACCAAACCTGCTATTCTATCTGCTGTTCAGAAACCCAGAACGGTGGATATGAACCTGGTATATGCCCAGCAGGCCCGCCGTATCCTGGACCGCATTGTGGGATTTGAACTGAGCCCTGTACTCTGGCGGAAAATGAGCATGAAGAACAACCTGAGCGCAGGAAGGGTTCAGAGTGTTGCCGTTCGGATCATTGCGGAAAGAGAAAGGGAGATCAACGCCTTTACGCCGGTCGGCACCTTTAAAATTGAAGCGTCTTTTACTTCAAAAGATATCTCCGGCAAAAACGTTGTTTTTAAGGCCGAAGGCAAGAAGTTCTCTCAGGAAACCGGTGCCGAGGCGTTTCTCAGCAGTTGTATTAACGCCCAATATACCGTTATTGATATCCAGGTAAAACCGGGAAAGAAGTCTCCTGCAGCCCCTTTCACTACCTCAACCCTGCAGCAGGAAGCATCACGCAAACTGGGATATTCCGTCAGCAGGACCATGCTGCTCGCCCAAAAATTATATGAAAGCGGTAATATCACCTACATGAGAACCGACAGTGTGAGTCTCAGTGAAACGGCCATGGATAACCTGAAGGCTGAGATCAGCAACAAGTTTGGAAAAAAATATTATCAGCAACGGGCCTTCAAAAATAAAAATGAAAATGCGCAGGAAGCCCATGAAGCCATACGTCCCACGTATTTCGAGAACATGAGTGTGGACGATGCAGATTGCCGCCGTCTGTACGAACTGATCTGGAAAAGAACCATGGCTTCGCAAATGGCCGATGCCGAGCTGGAAAAAACCACCGCGGTCATTCAGATTTCCACCAATAAGGATGAACTGAAAGCCACGGGTGAGGTATTGAAATTTGACGGATTTTTAAAAGTTTACCGGGAAGACCGGGATGATGAAGATATATCAGAAGAAGAACAGCAGGACGACATGCTGCCGCCGCTCACGGTGAAGCAGCTGCTTCCTTTAGTGGAGATGCGGGCAACGGAAAGATTCAGCCGCCCGCTTCCCCGGTATACCGAGGCATCCCTGGTTAAAAAACTGGAAGAACTGGGCATTGGCAGGCCCTCCACCTATGCCCCCACCATTTCCACCATATTAAAAAGGGGTTATGTGGAGAAACGTGATAAAGAAGGGGTGATCCGGCATTTCAGGATCCTGAAACTGAAAGACAATACGGTTAATAAAATAACCGAACAGGAAACCACCGGAGCGGAAAAATCCAAATTGTTCCCCACGGATCTGGGATTGGTAGTGACCGATTTTCTGAAACTCTACTTTGACGACATCATGGATTACAATTTCACGGCGCGAATAGAAGCCGAATTTGATGAAGTGGCCAATGGCAAGCTGGAATGGAACAACATGATCGATGAATTCTACACGCCTTTTAAAAAAGACGTGGATAATACCATTGAAAAAGCAGAAAGGATCAGTGGTGAAAGAGAACTGGGCAAGGATCCGGTAACCGGCAAAAAAGTAATTGCCCGCATGGGCCGTTACGGTCCTATGGTACAGATCGGGGAACAGCATGATGAAGAGAAACCAAAGTTCGCCAAATTAAAAAATACCCAGAGCATAGAAACCATCGGCCTGGACGACGCCATGGAATTATTCCGGCTTCCCCGGAACCTGGGGTTGTTTGAGGGAAATGAAGTTGCGGTGAACATTGGCAGGTTCGGTCCTTATATCGCGCACGACAAAATGTTCTTTTCCCTAGGAAAAGAATTTGATCCCTACACCATCAGTTTCGAAGAAGCCACGCCGATCATTGTGGAAAAAAGGGCCGCGAAGCAGCAACGTACCATTAAAGTGTTTGAAAAAGAAAAGATACAACTCCTCCGGGGACCCTATGGACCCTATATAAAACAGGGTTTGCGCAATTACAAGATCCCTAAAGAAAAACAGGAACATGTAGAAACACTGGAGCTCCCTGAAATCAAGGCCATCATCGAAGAGGTGAAGGCCAACCCGCCGAAAAGAGTTCCCCGGAAAAAGAAATCCTCATAAGATTTCTCACATTCCATCGTTATCCAATACAAAGGATGACGGTCCATCCATGAAATAAACACCCAAAGAGCGTTTGTGGATAAGATTGTCATTGCCGTTTTTTTAACTTCTGCGATATTCATCGCCGTTATCCCGGCTGTATACCGCCTGAAGATAAAACATCCACCCATGCAGGAATCCAGAGAAATTAAAGCTTTGTTTCATCTTATTGATGATCCTGACGAAGAAGTGTTCACCACCATCAGTGACCGCATCATCAGTTATGGAAGGGGCATCATTCCCAACCTCGAATACCTTTGGGAAAATACCATCCTGTCCACCATCCAGGAAAGGATAGAAATGCTCATTCACCGCTTGCATTACCGGGATCTGACAGAAGACTTTCAACGGTGGAAGGGCAGCAGTTACCAGGACCTGCTCACGGCAACGCTGCTGGTGTCCAAGTTTCAATATCCGGAACTCGGCACCGGTTCTGTTCTTCAGGAAATGGAAAAGCTCAGACGCAATGTATGGCTCGAGCTCAACAGTTACCTGACGCCGCTGGAGCAGATCAATGTGCTGACCAGTATCATATACGGGTACTACAACCTGAAAGGAACCGAAGTGGGATACCAGCATCCGGAGGAATTCCTGATCAATAAACTGATAGAAACCAAAAGAGGAAATACCATCATCAATGGCATTGTTTACCTGTTGCTGTGTGAGTTGCTTGACATTCCCGTAAAAGCCATCAATATACCACGCCAGTTCGTGCTTGCTTACATCAAACCGGATTACAGTGAGGATGCGTTTACGAAAGATCCGCAGGACCGGATCGAGTTTTTTATTGACCCCATGAGCGGACAGGTTTTTACCCATAAGGATGTCAATAATTATTTTACGCGCATTGCCGTAACCCCGTCTCCGATTCATTTCAAACCGGTCAATCACATCCGCATCATCCAGACCCTGCTGGATGAATTCAGCAAATGCTTCGATAATGAATCCAATTTGTACAAAAAGACCGAACTGCTCATGCTCTCCAGAATGCTGAATGACTGAGAGCTGGCATGAAAAATGCTTTTTGTGAGCTGCACAAGCTACCCTTTGCCGTAATTTGCGCCTAAATCAGCATTATGATGCCTGAAATGATCCGGGCTAAGCGTTTTCTTTGCCTGGTGGCTCTGACGGTCTGTTGCAGCGTGGGACTGGCCCAGGCAAAAAAACACGTACATCACCGTAAAAAAGGCGACAGTGCCCTTCTGGTCCTGAATTCCAGGCTGTCTGATTCCCTTCTTCAGGAAGCAGAGATCAAGGACACCACGGTGCCCAACATGGTAAACAAGGTGGAGTCTTATTCTTTTAGACTAAACCGCGCTGAATCCTTCCTCAACCGCAAGCTGGACACCGCAGGAATACTGAAAGCGTTATCGGGCATGGAGCGGGGGCTAAATTTTTTCCATAACCGGCTCGAACGAAGCGACGACCCGCTGAATCTGCGCAACCTCAATACCGCTTCCGTTCTCCTGGATGAAACCGGGGAGAGACTGGCAGACTGGCAGTATTTATTGGATGGGTTCAGCCTGGAAATGGATAAGAACCATGATCACATCCGGCAGATCAAACACGACTCAACCCTGTTAAATGCTGCGCTGGATTCCATCCTGCAGGGAGAGATGAAAATGGTGTATGACCGGTCGCTTTCCCTTGACTCCCTGCAACACCTGGCCATTATCAAGATCAATACCCTCCGGAACCGGGTTTCCATCAATAATCTGCTGGTCAGGGACTTGAAGTCAGAGATCCAATACCGGTTGAACCAGTTGCGGACCGGCATGTGGAAACAGGAAGAGGCACCCCTGCTGATTGCTTCGGCTTCGGATTATGATTCGTCCCTGTGTGCCATAGTTGCTGATGCCCTGATCAGGTCGTTCCGGGTGGTGAAGATTTTTATGGTAACTACCTGGGATACCCGTTCCATTAACATCATCATCTGGATCGTTTTGCTGATCTGGTTCATCATCAACCTCCATCATATAAAAAAAAATAAGGACACCGAAACCATTTTAAATAATGTCAAGTTTTTAAAACATTCGGTATGGATATCGAGCCTGCTCCTGCTGTTTACCTACGGCACCTACTTATATGCAGCAACCCCGGCCATGTACATGCACATCAACGGGCTGTGCAGGCTGCTGGCGCTGGGTTTCCTGCTTATCCCCTATCTGACCAAAACGGGCAGATGGATCTGGGTTTGCCTTTCTCTGATCTGGATATCATTTGCCATTGACGACCTGTTGCTTGATTCTGCCTGGGGAGAAAGATGGGGATTGATGGCTGGAAGCCTCGCGTTGATCATTTTATGTTTGCTGATGCTGCGAAGAAAAACGTTCCTCTTCCGGAACCTGGAAGATTCACCCGCGCGGCCATGGGTAGCATCTTTTACACTGATCCTGATTTGCCTTTCCATGGCATGCAATTTTACCGGCCGGCTGACGCTTTCCAAACTTTTCGCCATCACCGCCATTGACAGCCTGGTACTGGCCGTTACCCTGAAAGTGTGTTCCGCCATTTTGGTGGATGCCGTTTATATTCAGTCGGAAGCCTACAGCAATAACCGCTTCTCCGCATTCCTGAATTTTGTAGATCTGAAAAGCAAACTCAGAAGGATACTCTGGATAGCCACGATACTGGCCTGGTCATTTTCGATACTCCGGGACCTTACTTTTTATGATGACGTGTATCGTTTCCTGGATCATTTTTTTAATAAGAACCGGACCATCGGGAGTTTTTCTTATAGCTATTCCAGCCTTGTCGTTTTCCTGCTGGTGATTTGGGTTTCTTCGATTTTGTCGCAGTTTGTAAGCTTTTTCTTTGATCAGAACAGACAGGAGGGCATCTATAAAAAAAGCAAACTGGGTTCCGTGGCGCTGGTCGTGCGGATAGCTATCTGGACCGCCGGATTTTTGATCGCCATTGCAGCCGCGGGCATACCCATCAACAAGATTTCGATCCTGCTTGGCGCCCTGGGTGTGGGTATCGGCTTTGGTTTGCAGAACCTCGTGAATAACCTGGTGTCCGGAATTATCATTGCCTTCGAACGACCGATTCAGATTGGAGACACCATTGAAATAGCCGGAAAAACAGGTACGGTGCAGGAGATTGGAGTAAGATCCAGCAAAATCAATAACGGAGAAGGCGCCAACATCATCATTCCGAACGGCGACCTGTTATCTCAGCAGCTCATTAACTGGACACTGCACAACAGGAACAGGCGGGTGCATTTCCTGATTGCTATCCCCTATAAATCGGATTTCAAAAAGGCCAGGGATCTGATCGAAGCGGAGTTAAAGAAAAGTGATAAAATGCTGAAAGACCCCCCACCCTCCGTAACGGTAGATTCTTTTGCAAACAATGCAGTCAATTTTGAAATCAGTTTCTGGGTCTCTGATCTTTCCGAATCCGGTTTATTGCGAAACGAATTAATGCTCGATATTTTCGAATCTTTTTCGAAAAATGAAATTGCGATGAGCTGAGGAAAGAGTTGACGGTTGACGGTCTTTTATTGCGAATTCGCACCTAAGGTCGATCAACCGTCAACCTTTTATTACTACCATCCCGCCCTATACTCCCTTCGCACAAATTGATTAGCCTCATCAAAATTGGTAATCTTCATATTGGCAGCATCCCAGAGCAACTTTTTTCTTCCGGGGAAATGGTCGCCATTTTTTACATACCAGCTTCGCAGGGCCAGATTGCCCATTAAAACGGTTTCCGTGAGCGGACCCGCATAATCGAAGGAAGAACTCAGTTCCTTGCGGCCATAACCCGCTATACAGGCATTGACCCATTGCAGATAATGCCCCTCGGGAACCCTGGCCAGCGTTTGCGGTACACTCATTTCTTTGGTTTTAGAGGTCGGTAACAACGTAGGATTTTTTCCGTAGGTGCCACACATCATTTTTCCTTTTGTTCCGATGATCAGCACACCGCTGCCTTCATTATCTCCGAACAGTTCATCCGGGCCCAGTTCCTCGGGCCTCTCCGGCAGAATGCCGCCATCTGTCCAATACATTTTCACATCCGGCTTTCCGTTTTGTCCGGGGAATTTTAAAATAATTTTAGAAGCGGGGGGGCAGCTTTCCGGGAAATAAGAGGCCGTCCACATTTTCTCCATCAGCGCCACCGCGCTGCACTCCACTTCCGAAGGGTATCCCAGTCCGACGGTTTTAAAAGCAGGATCAATTAAATGACAACCCATATCGCCCAGGGCTCCGGTACCAAAGGCCCAGAATCCGCGCCAGCTGAAGGGCACATATTCTTTATGATAGGGTTCATCCTTAGCAGGTCCGAGCCAGAGATCCCATTTTAATTCAGGAGGAACGGGCTCAGTGGTTTTCGGAGTTCCGAATCCCTGTGGCCATACGGGCCGGTTGGTCCATACATGGATGGCCGTGGCATCGCCAATGGTACCTGCATTATACCATTCCTGCATGGTCCTTACGCCGTCTCCCGAAGAACCTTGGTTGCCCATCTGGGTAACCACTTTATATCGTTTAGCCGCTTCCGTTAGCATCCGCGCCTCATAGATATCATGGGTCATGGGCTTTTGAACATACACATGCTTTCCCAGTTGCATCGCAGCTATGGCGGCCACCGCATGGCAATTGTCCGGTATGGAAACGGAAACCGCGTCAATGTGTTTGTGTTCCTTTGCCAGCATTTCGCGAAAATCATAATACCGCTTTGCTTTCGGAAAACGTTCTACCGAAGTTTGTATCTGACGATCATCCACATCACATAAGTAAGCGATGTTTACCAGCGGACTTTTTGAAAATTCAAACAGGTCACCTTTCCCTTTTCCGCCTGCGCCAATGCCGGCAATATGGAGTTTATCGCTGGGTGCAGTGAAACCCCGGCCCAGTACGTGTCTTGGAACTATCATCCATCCGGCGGCCGCCAGAGACGAGGATTTCAGAAAATCCCTCCTGGAATTGTTTTTTTTAACTGTCATTGAGTTATACGTGTTGACTCAACCTAAGTTATGGAATATTAATTTACATCCAGCAGGTAAATATCAAAATATACCGGCGCATTCGATGGGATTGCTTTACCGGAGCCCTGACATCCCCAGGCCAGTGCAGAAGGGATCAGCAGTTTAATATGTCCGCCTTTTTTGATTTTCGGCAATCCGATCTGCCATCCGGGGATCAATTGACTCAATGGCATTCCGCCCAGGTTGGAACTGGAAACGGTGGAATCAAACACGTTGTTATCCAGTAACCGGCCCTTATAGCTGACCAGCAATTGTGAACTGGGGGAGGGACTAACGCCCACGCCGCTATCGAGTATCTGGAAATACAAGCCCGAACTGTCTTTGGTTACTGGAATGGAATCAGCGGCATATTTCAGCAGGGCACTGGAATCACCGGTAACATCAACACCGGTACAGGAAGTATAACCGGATCCGCTATTCGTTTTAACACAGGATATGAAATAGGCGATGGAGATCATACACAGCACGGCAAAAATAATTCTTTTCATAGCGGGTAATTTACACGAGACAGTTTGTGAAAAGCAATATTAAGTATTTACGCATTTTAATAAACCCGATTTAACAATTTAGAAAAGGGATGGTTCAACCCGTTATTTCTGCAGCTGTAAATGCAGGGGAAGCAGGTCCGCAGCGCTATGGAGCACAAATACCTCACCGGTCCTTCCGCCGAGGATCAACCGGATAGTCCCTCCGCCACGGAGTTCGTATTCCATGAGGGTCTGTCTGCAAATGCCGCAGGGAGATATCGGATTATTATTTTTTTCTGTTTCATGAGCGTAAGAAACGGCCAGGGAAGTCACCGCCATGCCGGGATACAAAGAAGACGCTGCTGAAAGGGCCACTCTCTCTGCACAGATGCCGGCAGGAAAAGAAACATTCTCCTGGTTTGTTCCCGTAAGTGTTTTTCCGTTGGCCAGCCTGACTGCCGCTGCAACATGGAACCGGGAATAGGGCGCATAAGCATCTGCGGTAGTTTTCCTCGCAAGGTCCAGCAAAAAGGCATCTGCAGGTTCCAGCTCCCGGGAATCAGCATACACGTCGACATTTATGGTAAGTTCTTTTTTTTGCATGAATTCCTTTATCTGATCCTTTTGAAAAGCCGGCTCCATCGAACCCCTTTGTTCCAGCTCATCCAGATCATCCAGGCCTCTCCCACCACATGGTCCTCCGGAACGAAGCCCCAATACCGGCTGTCCTGGCTCATGTGCCGGTTATCCCCCATCATCCAGTAATAATCCATTTTAAAGGTATACTGTGTGGCCTCCTGACCATTGAGAAAAATTTTGCCATCGTGCATTTCCAGTTTATTTTTTTCATAATCGCGGATGGCCCGTTCATAGACGGGATAGGTCATTGCATTCAGGGGCACGGTGGCTCCTTTTTTTGGTATCCATATGGGTCCGAAATTATCGGGTGACCAATTATAGTGGGAATCGTACGGATAAACACTGCGGGTGCTGTCAATTTCAGGAATGATTTGTTTGGCGAGGCCGCTCTTCAGCATCTTGTCTCTGGCAATGGCCGTTAACAGAACGCGATAGCGGTTCGGTGAACCCGTTTGCTGGAATTCATCCGGATTTCCCAAATCGATATCGTATTCCTCCTTCATCACCGTCTCATCCAGCGGCTGGCCACCGGTCACCACGATATAGTTTGTTTCTGAATAGTCGGGTAAGGATTCAGCATGGCCATTGATATATACCACCTGGTTTTTAATCTGCAGGGTATCACCGGCAATGGCCACACAGCGTTTGATGTAATTTTCCTGTTTGTCCACAGGACGCACCACCAGCGGATAATCATCCGGGTCATTCAGGATCACCTTGCGTCCCTCATCGATATTGCCATTGCCCAGCGCGCGTGCCACTTCATAGTAAGGTTGTTCCGATTCGAAACCTTCTTTATTGATAACGGTATCTCCGGCAGGAAAATTAAACACCACCACATCTTTTCTTTTTACCGGCGCCGGGAACCAGCGGGTATAGGGTATGTGGATCCATTCCACATACGACTTCATGTTGCCCAGCGGCATGGTATGATGTACAAAGGGCATGGCGATCGGGGTGTTCGGAATGCGGGGGCCGTAACTGAACTTGCTCACAAAAAGAAAATCATTCACCAGCAGGGTCTTTTCCATGGAAGGCGTCGGTATCACGTAGGCCTCGAAAATAAAAGTGCGGATAAGCGTAGCTGCGATAACGGCAAATACGGCCGCATCCAGCCACTCCCGTGTAACCGATTTTTTATATTTACGGGCGCCTTCCGCGCCGATAAAATGGTCCCGTTGATTAAACCCCAGGTATGGAAAATAAAAAACAGGCAGGAGAGCCGCCAGCGCATGTTCATAGACCTTATATTTTCCAAAAGTCTTTACAAACTCAATGTAGATGCCCATGGAAATGAACCAGCCGACAATGGGAATGAGCTGCCAGAAAACCCAGTGTTTTGGCCTTTCAGCCAGATCCAGCATCATCCAGGTATTGTAAAAAGGGACAAAAGCTTTCCATCCCGCCACTTTTGCTTTCTCAAACATTTTATACAGGCCTATGGAAGGAAGGAGTAAAATCAGGAGTTGAATAAGAACAAGCACAAAAAGCTGGTGGGCGGTCATTTATACTAATTTAGGTTGGGTCAAAATTATTCCTATTAATAAAAGCATCAAAGTACTGCGGCAGAAATGATTCCCGGACGAATCCGGCATATTTACAAAAATTTTAGGAGCTCCTGTTATTTCTTGGGAAGTACATAACTGGCAACATCTTCCCGGGTAATGGTTTTGCCGGAAAGGATAATGAGCCGTTCAACCACATTTCTGAGTTCCCGGATATTGCCCGTCCAGTTGTATTCCTGAAGGGACCTGATGGCGTCATCTTCAATACCTTTCCGCGCGATCCCGTATTCATTACAGATATCATTCATGAACTTATCGGTAAGCAGTGGGATATCATCCTTTCTTTCATTGAGGGAGGGGACGTGAATAATGATTACACTCAGCCGGTGGTAGAGATCCAGCCGGAAATTTTTTTCATCTACTTCTTTTAGCAAATCCTTATTGGTGGCGGCTATTACCCGAACGTCCACGTTGATGTCCTTATCCCCGCCTACGCGGGTGATCTTGCCTTCCTGGAGGGCACGCAATACCTTGGCCTGCGCATTCGGGCTCATGTCCCCGATCTCATCCAGGAAAAGGGTTCCGGTATTCGCCTGTTCAAACTTTCCAATACGCTGCTTGACCGCTGAAGTAAAGGAACCCTTTTCGTGACCGAATAATTCACTTTCTATCAGTTCTCCCGGAATGGCCGCGCAGTTCACCTCTATGAGCGGACCGGCAGCCCGGTTACTTTTTTCATGAATCCAGCGGGCCACCAGTTCTTTTCCCACGCCATTTTCACCGGTAACGAGTATTCGGGCATCTGTGGGCGCCACTTTATCGATGGTTTCCCTGATTTTCTGAATGGGAGAAGAAGCACCAATCATTTCCTGCACCTTGCTTATCCTTCTTTTCAACACTTTTGTTTCGGCCACCAGCGACGTCTTATCCATGGCATTACGGATGGTGATCAGCAGCCGGTTCAGGTCCGGCGGTTTGGAGATATAATCGTAGGCGCCTTTTTTGACGGCCTCAACCGCGGTTTCAATGGTACCATGACCGGATATCATGATGATGGGGATATCGGGGTTGGATTCTTTGGCCTTCTCCAGGAACTCAATGCCATCCATCCTGGGCATCTTGATATCGCAAAGAATTACATCGTATTCCTTTTCCCTGAATTTCCGGAAGCCCTCTTCCCCATCGCCGGATTCGTCAATTTTATACCCTTCATAGGAAAGAATTTCACTGAGGGTTTTGCGGATGGCCTTTTCATCGTCAATGATGAGGATATTCGACATGCTTTAAAATGATTTTATTAATAAAACGCTGATGTCCAATTATTTATAATTAGGCTGGGGATCAGGACGTGAAAGTATGAAAATGTAAAAATATAATGGCGGATTATCGGCTTAACCGTTGATCTTATTGGATATCGTAAAATTACGTTGCACATCCGGGATTCAGGACTTATTTTGTGATGTCATTATTTTTTGAAAAACCAACATTAAAATCTCGACCCTATGAAACAGGAAATGGATCAATCCGCCAAGGCTCCGGCGAAGATATTTATCAAACTGACCGTTTTTGGATTCGTACTGATTGGCTTTGCTTATGTTTCCCTGCTTATTCTTGGAAATGCTTTAAAAGCCATTCACTAAAAGCCCCTTACAAAAAAATAAGTTCCCGGATCAGCCTGACTGGTCCGGGATTTTTCATTTTATCTTTCACTCCTCCCGGATGTCTCTGCCTTATTTCTTCAGATACATTACCTCTTTCACCATCCTTACCGTTTTTTCCACCGAAGGCATGGCTGCGGCAACCAGGTTGGCGGCATAATGCAACGGCGCATCGGCAGCCGTGAGGCGCCGGATGGGTGCATCCAGGTAGTCAAAACCTTCTTTCTGGATCGTATAGGCAATTTCGGATGAAATAGAAGCGAAAGGCCATTGCTCCTCCACGATAACCAGGCGGTTTGTTTTTTTAACGCTTTCCAGGATCGTGTGCCAGTCCAGCGGACGAATGGTACGCAGGTCAATCACTTCGGCGCTGATGTTTTCTTTTTGCAGTTCGACAGCTGCCCCGAGGGCAACTTTCACCATCTTATTATAGGAGACAATGGTCACATCGGTACCCTGTCTTTTAACATCCGCCTTTCCCAGTTCGATATAATATTCTTCTTCGGGCACTTCACTTTTATCTCCATACATCACTTCACTTTCCATAAAGATCACGGGATCTTCTTCATATCTTATGGCCTGTTTCAGCAACCCCTTGGCGTCATAACCGTTACTGGGGGAAACTACCTTAAGCCCCGGAATATTGGCATAGTAACTTTCAAAGGCGGTGGAATGCTGGGCGCCAAGTTGTCCCGCTGAACCATTGGGTCCCCGGAAAACAATCGGGCAGCCGATCTGACCGCCGCTCATGGCCAGCATTTTGGAGGCCGTATTGAGAATCTGGTCGAAGGCCAGGGTGGCGAAGTTCCAGGTCATGAATTCCAGCACGGGACGAAGGCCATTCTGGGCGGCCCCCACGCCGATTGCGGTAAAGCCGAGCTCTGATATCGGGGTGTCTATCACTCTTTTAGGTCCAAATTCATCCAGCATGCCCTGGCTGACCTTATAAGCACCATTGTATTCGGCCACTTCTTCGCCCATCAGAAAAACACGATCATCACGACGCATTTCTTCGGACAAGGCCTCACGCAATGCTTCCCGGAACGCAATCTGTCTCATTGAAGTAAATTAAGGAGGGGCAAAAGTATCGAGTAATGAGGAATCGGCAATGAGGATTTTTGATTAATCGTTCATTTTGCCCCAAAAATCGAAGGTTTGATCCTCTTAATCGAATAAGTTCTGAAAGGGTGCAGAACTGAAGCATCTTTGTATTGTTAACGCATCGAAAATATCCCAAACGAAATAAACCCCTAAAACCTGACCGAAGAAAAATCCAGATCCTGAAAAGCCAATCCAAATCCTAAGAAATCCGAAACCAAATCCAATCCGAAAAAAGCCGAATCCAGATCCTGAAAAAACCAAATCCAGATCCTGAAAAAACCAACCGAATCCTAAGAAAACCAAATCCGATCCGAAAAAAACCAAAACCGAATCCAGTCCGAGAGAAACCAGAAACCTTGTCCCGAAACCAGATCCAAATCCGAAAACCAGTCCGACCGATCCTTTGAAAACCGAAACTGTTATCCGATCCATCCTTATGAAAAACAAAAACCAGTATCGTAAAAAACCGGAACCTTCCAACAATCCTTTACCATCATGAAAACGTTTACAGCCTGACTACCCGGTTTAACGAATTGAAAAAGCCATCCTGCAATTGCCGGATGGCTTTTCTGTTTATCTTATCTGCCATTTATTTTAATACACCCAGCGAATCCAGGTCCCTCAGGGTAATGACGGGCAACTCGTTTTTGCTGATCTTCTCAATAACCCGATTGGCCACGCGCATCGCATCTTCCTTTGTTTTAAATACCCGTTTCCCTTCGGCTGCCGGAATATAATCCTGATGTATATAAATCTTATCATCGGCCATGATGTTATACCCCCATCCATTGGCCGTTGGAACTGCAACCGCTTTCAGAAATACCTGGCCTTCATGATCCTGGCGGGATCGTTTGTCGTGTATAAAAAAAATCACCGCGCAGCCGATCAGCAACGCGGTGATGGTAAGTATAAAATATTTCCTCCTGTTAATTGTCATTTGGATTCAGCACGAAATTGGGCTGGAATTCGCGCAGGAAATCAGAGGCAGCCGCCTGACCGGGTCCGCTTCTGCCGGTTGCTATATAACCCCGGCCATGAACATTAAAACCAACTGCTCCGGTGGTGGCAGGACCTTCAAAGCTGGATTTTGGGGTCCACAGATCCGTAGCAAAATCATATTCCCAGGTATAGGTAAAAGCAACACCGTTCTCGCCGGTGCTGATATATCCTTTGTCTCCGATAACAAATGTGGCGGCATTGTTTCTTACAATATTCACATAACCATCATCATAGGAATCACTGCTGTAGTTGATCAGATGGCGGAGTTCCGTCCAGTTGGCGGAAGTCTGCGACGGATCATATACCCAGAAATCGGTAACCGGCGTACCACTGTTGATACCCGTTAAGAGATAGGCCTTGTTGTTGTAAATAAAAGTGGCGGCGCTGTATCTTTTATTTCCGCTGAAACCAACATCCTGCCAGCTGTCGGAGAGGGGATCGTACCGAAAGAAATCCTTCAGCGCATTGGCTCCGTCAAAACCGGTACCGAGATAACCGAAGTTACCGATGCCAAATCCAACCGCTTCGTACCTGGGACTGCCGGCAAAATCGTTTTTACGGGCCCAGGAATCCGTTGCGGGGTCATATTCATAGAAATCGCTCAGGTAGTTGAAACCATCATAGCCTGTGCCTACGTATCCTTTCCCGGCGGCGCTGAAACCAATGCCTGAACTTCTCTCGGTACCGGCAGGCATGCTGGCCACCTGGGACCAGACATCATTCACGGCATCATATTTCCAGAAATCGCCATAGCGCTTGTTCAAACCATCCCAACCCGTGCCGAGGTAGGCCGTATCACCAATGGTAAATCCTACCGCTTCACTGCGGGCGGGTCCGTTCAGCTGGGACCTGGTCACCCAGTTTCCATTCTGGGTGTAGGGAATCGTGTTGCTATGGCAGGAAAATAAAGTGAATAAAACGATCGCAGAAAGTCCTTGGAAATAGATCCGCTTCATATTTGGTGAATTGATAGATACTGTGTTTTGTTGCGATAAAAGTATTTTATTTGCAGCGCGAAATACGGACAATTCAGGGGATTTCACAAAAATTTATCAAATAACGCGAACCTGTTCAATTGTTAATCGAATTCAAAAAACATACTTTTGCCTTTTCACCAGCAATCCTCCATTTTATCCCTGGCCGGATCCCTAATCAGCAGATAACCACAGCATGACAAGGAATAGTTTTTTCAGGCACCGACTATCATTTTTTGTGTTACCTATTCTTTTAATGCTGGGAGCGGTTTTTTCCTGCACCAAACCAGCCATCAACTTCGACAACAATTTCGGAAGTGACAATAGCACCAACGTAGTGCTGGTAGACACGTTTGCCGTAAAGCTGTCCACGGTTTTCCTCGATTCGTTTCCTACCTCCGGAACGGGAACCATGCTGATTGGCGAATACAAGGATCCCTATCTGGGCGTAATTTCTTCCAGGAGTTTCTCGGAGATCTCGTATCCCCCCCAGCTGCCCACTTTTACCAACCTGACCAGCTTTGATTCCCTGCAACTCATTTTCAGGATCTCCAAAACTTTTTACGGGGACACCACCCAGGTGCAGCGCTATCTGGTCAGCCAGCTGACGAGCGTGCTGGATTATCCGTATTTACAAACCGTTTTTTTTAATAAGGATTCCATTCCTTATGACCCCGCAATACTGGGATATACAGATGTGCGAATCAATCCAACCGCAGGCTATACTTCCCAGAGAACGGGAGATTCCATTAAGATCAGACTTCCGGATGCACTGGGGCATACTTTTTTCAATCTCCTATACAATCATTCGGATACGGTGAAGAATTCACAGACTTTCAGGGGGTTTTTCAAGGGGCTCACCATATATCCCGACCTCAGCAAACCCGGAGCTGCATTTGGTTTCAAGGATTCCATTTTTGTACGCATGTATTACCACGATCCGGGTGTTGTGTATCAGCCTAAATATATTGATTTCCCTTACGCAAACAAGAGGAGCCAGTTCAATCAGATTTCCTACGACAGATCGGGAACAGCCATTCAGTCCATCAGCCAGCAAAATATTGAAATCCCTTCCGGCGCTACCGGCAATACCGCTTTCCTGCAACCCATAACCAGTTTGTATGTCAAATTATTATTTCCGACCATCAGCGACCTGTTGCACTACTCGGATTATCTGAGTGTGATGAAAGCACAACTGGTCATTAAGCCCGTGGATGGAACGTACAGCCCCGTCTTTGCTCTTCCGCCGCAGATCAATTTGGCGCTGAGCACCCAGGCTAATACCATTGGCAGCAGCCTGTCTGCCGGCACCGGAAACCTCAGTGTCGATTACCTTTATGGAGCCAACACCTCCTATTCCTATGATGTTACCAGCTATATCCAACAGAAGATCATGCTCGGCGCGGAAGACAATAGAAATAACGGTTTGTTTTTAACGGTTCCTGCACCCGCTTACAATACCAGTTTCAACCGGGTGGTGGTGGGAAACCAGTTCAGCCAGCTTAAAGTAAATCAAATCTCACTGAAAATCTATTACGCCTCATATTATTAATATGATCAAACCGAACGGTTTTCCTCTCATGAAATTAATTTTGACCATATTATTTTCCACGCTGATGCTATTCGATCTGCGGGCACAGAACAACAACTCCCCCTATTCCCTGCTGGGCATCGGGGATCTGGAAGATGGTTTTTTAAACCGGACCACCGGGATGTCTTCTACCGGAATCGCTTACCGGAACAACCGTTATCTGATCACCAACAATCCTGCTTCGCTGTCTGCCCTGGATAATCAGTTCTTTGCCGGCGAAATCGGCGTAACGGGAAAATTCATCAGTTATTCCGGAGATCCGGTGAGTACTACCAACAACACTTCCAGCGACATCACTTTTAAAAGATTCACCCTGGGCACCAAACTGTTCAAACATTGGGGAAGTGCAGTGGGGCTGGCTCCTTACAGCTCGGAAAATTATGAATTCACCAGTCAGAAACCCGTGGGTTATGGCGGCGATGTTATACCCTCTTACAACGAGGGATTTGGTGGCATCAATAAAGTTTACTGGGCAAACAGTTATGAATTTTTCAATCATTTATCCATAGGAATCACGTCTTCTTATCTTTTCGGTTCGATCAATACCAAGAACATCATTCAGGATCCCGGGGGAAGCGGCATTTATATCTCCAAAAGCGACAATACTTTTTACAGTAATTTTTATTTCGACTACGGCCTCCAGTATTATACGGCGATTAATAAACGCTGGGATATTTCCCTCGGGCTGGTGTATGCCAACCCGGGCTGGCTCAATACCGATCATGAGATCAACGTGCTCAATATTGATTCCATGGTCATCCGCAACAAGGAAACCGTGGGCACCTTTGATATTCCTGCCAGCTATGGCGCCGGCATT
This sequence comes from Chitinophagaceae bacterium, assembly GCA_041691395.1. Classification (GTDB taxonomy): domain Bacteria; phylum Bacteroidota; class Bacteroidia; order Chitinophagales; family Chitinophagaceae; genus Puia. The sequence continues at coordinate 584 of JBEPUT010000004.1, read as the reverse complement.
GCTCTTACCAGGAACAGGAAATATACTTTCCTGGCCGATTACCGTTTTCAAAACTGGGGAACGCAAAATTCTAATTCCGGAAATTTCACCTATCAGAACAGCCAGCGCGCATCCATTGGATTTGAAATCTCCAAAAAGAAAACGGCTTACAATACCTATTTCGAAACCAGTTTTTTTCAGGCCGGTCTTTACTACAATAAATCTTATGTACTGATCAACGGACGTCCCATTGAAGACATGGGCGCCACCGTCGGGTTCGGCGTGAATGCAAAACGCAGTCCCCTGAGTTTAAATGTATCGCTGCAATACGGCATCCGGGGAACCACCGCCAATAACCTGGTGAAGGAAAACTACGCCGGTGCCAGCTTTATCTTCTCGTACCGGGATTTCTGGTTTACACGGGGAAGGAAGTTTGATTGAGAATGTGCTGATGTGGAGATGTGGAAATGTGGAAATGTGAGGGCACTCGCACCATCATTTCCACATTAGCACATTAGCACATCAACACATCTTCACATTTCCACATTTTCACATTTTCACATTATAATACTTCCACCACGCTCCCCAGCGGAACACCCAATCCG